>NZ_CP013111.1:6008869-6608869 GCF_001433395.1 Bordetella sp. N | reverse complement strand
TGGTGGCGGGCGGCAAGCGCCCTTTCCACACCATCATCCCCGGCTTCCTGATGCGCGACGGCGCACCGGTGATGAGCTTCGGCGTGATGGGCGGCAATATGCAGCCGCAGGGGCATCTGCAGACGCTGGTGCGCATGCTGGACTACGGCCAGCAGCCGCAGGCCGCCTGCGACGCGCCGCGCTGGAAATGGAACCATGGCCGGTCCGTCGACGTGGAACCGGCGTTGCCGCATGCCGTACAGGAAGCGCTGCGCGCGCGGGGCCATGTGCTGGAAGGCCTGGATGATCCGTATATGGACTTCGGCTCGGGGCAGTTCATCTGGCGGCTGGGCGATCCGGCCGTGGACGGCTACGTGGCCGCCAGCGACAGCCGGCGCGACGGCCTGGCGGCCGGCTATTAAACTACGGCTACTCACCCCTTTCCTCGGAGATTCTGCATGGCATCCATCGGCACCAAGACCTACGACACCGTCGCGCCCAAGAAAGTGGCCTTTCTGGGCCTTGGCGTCATGGGCTTCCCCATGGCCGGGCACCTGGCGCGCGCGGGCCATGCAGTAACGGTCTATAACCGCACGGCCGCCAAGGCGCAGGAATGGGTCAAGGAATTCGGCGGCCAGTCGGCCGCGACGCCGCGCGAAGCGGCGGCGGGCGCCGACATCGTGTTCGCCTGCGTCGGCAACGACGACGACCTGCGCAGCGTGGTGCTGGGCGGTGACGGCGCGTTCGCGGGCATGGCCAAGGGCGCGGTCTTCGTCGATCACACCACCGCATCGGCCGACGTCGCGCGCGAGCTCTACGCGCAGGCACGCACCCTGGGCCTGCAATTCGTCGACGGCCCGGTATCGGGCGGCCAGGCCGGCGCGGTGAACGGTGTGCTGACCGTCATGTGCGGCGGCGAAACGGCCGTGTTCGATGCCATCAAGCCGGTGGCGCAGGCCTTCGGCCGCGCGGTCACCCTGGTGGGCGAGCCCGGCGCGGGCCAGCTGGCGAAAATGGTCAATCAGATCTGCATCGCCGGTGTCGTGCAGGGCCTGGCGGAAGCCGTCGCCTTTGGCAAGACCGCCGGCCTGGACATGAAGCTGGTGCTGGACGTGATCAGCAAGGGCGCCGCGCAAAGCTGGCAGATGGAGAACCGCGGCGGCACCATGGTCGACGACAAGTTCGAATTCGGCTTTGCCGTCGACTGGATGCGCAAGGACCTGAGCCTGGTGCTGAACGAAGCGCGCCACAACGGCGCGCGCGTGCCCCTGACGGCGCTGGTCGACCAGTTCTACGGTGACGTGCAGAAGATGGGCGGCGGCCGCTGGGATACCAGCAGCCTGCTGCGCCGCCTGAAGGATTGATGTCTTAGTAGCCGCGCGCGCGGGCAACGACACCGGTCAGTTGCTCGCCGCGCGCCAGCTGGCGGATCTTGCCGGCGATCTGCACGATGGTTTCCTCGCGCAGGGTGCTCGCCGCGATGTGCGGCGTGACGTGCACGCGGGGATGCGTCCACAGGCCGCTGTCGGCAGGCAGGGGTTCGGTGCGGAAGACGTCCAGCGACGCGCTGTCCAGCCGGCCCTCGTTGAGCAGGGCCAGGATGTCGTCTTCGTTCTGGTGTTCGCCGCGCCCCACGTTGATCAGGTGCGCGTGCGGCAGCAGCTGGGTGAGCGTGGCCCGATCCAGGATGCTTTCCGTTTCCGGCGTCAGCGGCAGCACGTTGACCAGCACGCGGGTGCGCGCCAGGAAGGCGGGCAATTGATCCGCTCCGGAATAGGTCTGCACCCCCGCGATCTCGCGCGGCGTGCGCGACCAGCCAGCCACGGGATAGTCGAAGGCGGCCAGCGCCTCGGCCACGCGCGCGCCCACCACGCCCAGGCCCAGCACGCCCACGGGCCATTGGCTGCGGCGCAGGCCTTCGAGCGGCTCCCAGCGGCCCGCGGCTTGATCGGCTTCGTAACGGGCGAAGGTGCGCGACTCACGCCAGAGCGCGTACAGCACATATTCCGCCATCTGCACCGACATGCCGGCGTCTTCCAGGCGCACGATCTGCACGTGCTCGGGAATTTCCTTCATCTTGAGCAGCGCGTCCACGCCGGCGCCCAGGTTGAACACCGCCTTCAGATTGGTCTCGTGCTTGAACAGCTCCGCGGGCGGCTTCCACACCAGCGCCACGTCGGCGTTGGAAGGCGGACCGGCCGGGTCCCACACCGATATCTTGAAATCGGGTAGCTCGGCTTGCAGGCCGGGCAGCCATTCGTCGGGATTGCGGTGAGGAAGCGCGAAGAGTACGTGCATGGGAATCCAGTTCGAGCAGGGGCTATGGAAGTGCAAAACCATAGCACGCCGGGCGCTGGGCGGCCTGCGCCGCCGCGCGGCACCCCGGCAAAAAAAAAGACCTGTGCGTCGCACAGGTCTTTTGCCATCCGGGGCACAGCGGAGCCGACTTTGCCGGTTCGCCAGTGCCGCCCCTTGAGGGGTGCGCGCGCAGCGCGCTGGGGTGGATCTTTCCTTCCGGTCCGCCAGTGCCGCCCCCTGGGGGCCGCGCGTAGCGCGGTACGGGGGGGTCTTCTTTATGCAGTCTTGGGCAGCAAGTCTTTCTTGCCCTTGCCCTTACGCAGGCGGGCCCAGATTTGCACGATGATCAGCAAGGCGCTGGCAGCGACGAACCAGGCGCTGATCGGACGCTGGATGAAGATCATCATGTCGCCGCGCGACAGCAGCAGTGCGCGACGGAAGTTTTCTTCAACCATGGGTCCGAGCACGAAGCCCAGCAGGATCGGGGCGACCGAGAAATCCAGTGCCATCAGCAAGGCGCCGATGATACCGAAGGCCAGCACTTCCCAGATCTGGAACAGACTGTTCTGCGTCGAGAACACACCCACCGCGATAAAGAACAGCGCGGACGGGAACAGGTACTTGTACGGCACCTTGAGCAGCTTGACCCAGACACCGATCAGCGGCACGTTCAAGACGATCAGCAGGACGTTACCCACCCAGAAGCTGGCGATCAGGCCCCAGAAAATGTCCGGATGCTCGGTGATCAGCTGCGGGCCGGGCTGGATGCCTTGAATCAACAACGCGCCCAGGATCAGTGCCATCACGGCGTCGCCAGGGATACCCAGGCTCATCGTCGGGATGAAGTCGACCTGCGTCTTCGAGTGCGACGAAGCTTCAGGAGCCGCCACGCCAGCCAGCATGCCGGTGCCGAAACGCTCAGGCGTCTTCGAGACCTTGCGCTCCAGCGCGTAGGCAATGAAGGTGGTGATGGTCGGGCCGGTACCGGGCATGGCACCGAACAGCGTGCCCACCAGCGTACCGCGCACCATCGGCAGGAAGGCTTCCTTCATTTCCGCCATCGAAGGCCGCATGTCGCGCAGCTTCAGCTTGGTCGACGTGGTGATCGCGGACATCTTGTTGACGCTGACCAGGAAGTCGGCGGCGCCGAACAGACCCATGGAGATCGCCACCAGTTCCAGGCCGTCGGACAGATCCAGCAGGCCGAAGGAGAAGCGGATGGTACCGGTGTTGACATCGGTGCCGACCACGCCGCACAGCAGGCCGAACAGGGTCATCGCCACGCCCTTGAGGGGCGAACCGCGCGACATCGTCGCACCGGCCAGCAGACCCAGCAGCATGATCGAGAAGATTTCCGTCGGACCGAACTTGAAGGCGATTTCCACCAGCAGCGGCGAGGCGAAAATCATCACGATGATGCCGACCGAAGCGGCAAAGAACGACGAAATCATCGTGATACCCAATGCCGTGCCGCCCTTGCCGGCCTTGGTCATCGGGTAACCGTCCAGACACGTCACCGCATGCGGCGGGTGCGAGGGCAGGTTCAGCAGGATCGCGCCGATGGCGCCACCGTATTGCGAGCCGTAGAAGATACCGGCCAGCATCAAGATGGCGGGCACCGGATGCATCACGTACGTGAGCGGCAGCAGAATGGAAATCGCCGACAGCGCGCCCATGCCGGGCAACACGCCGATGAGGTTACCCACCAGCACGCCGAAGAAGGACCACATCAGGTTATGGGGTTCGAACGCGACGCCAAAACCGTACCAGAGATCAATAAGTGCTTGATGCATGGCGATCAACCCCAACGAAACAGCGGGAGCTGCAACTGCAGGGCCCACCAGAACACGACGATGGCGATGACTACCATGGCCAGGGACAGCAACACGGCTTGCAGGATCGTGTTTTTGCGATCACCGAGGGCTGAAATGAAAGTGATGGCGAACGTCGCCGGCAGCAGGCCGCCGTATTCACCCAAACCGATGAACGCCACGATACTGAGCAGGATGCAGACACCGCCGCGGATGTCCGGCATGCCGTGGGCATGACCGCCCGGCACTTGTTCCGCCGGCTTGTCCGAGCGCGCACCTATGGCGATCAGGATGCCGGTCAGAACCAGCAAGCCGCCAATGGACGCCGGGAAGAATCCCGGTCCCATGTGGCTCAGGGTGCCGATGTTATAGCTAATTGCGCCATATATCGCCCCCAGGCCAGTCAGGACCATCAGGGCACCGCCGTAATAGTCCTTGTTAATTGTTCTTTTGGATGTTTCCACCGCAATCCTCCGAAAACCAGGGCTCTAAACTGCCCGCGGGTAATGCTCGGTTGAGCACCGCCCCCTCACAACCGATGTGAGCCTGGAACGCAGAATAAGGAGGGAAGCTGCTAATCCGCTTTCTTTACGCTGTCTAGACCCTGAATCAGAGGGTTATCCCTTAGCAGGGGAATCCATAATACGGCGCTGAGGCCCACCCCGCCGCTGGCATTGGATTCACCATCTTGCAGCAGAATGTCGCCGCCGTTGCGCCGCGCGTAGGCACGGGCAATGGCCAGGCCCAGGCCGGATCCGCTGGCGGCGCCCTGCCCGCCTTCGGCGCCCGCGCGGTTGAAGCGCTCGAAGGCACGGGCGCGCAAGGCAGGTTCGATGCCGGCGCCGTTGTCGGCCACGCGCACCTCCACGCGGTCATCCTGGACCACCACGGAAACCGTGATGCGTGCACCGGATGGTGCATAGTTGACGGCGTTGTGAACCAGATTGGACAGGGCTTCGTGCAGCTCCACCTCGCTGCCCGCGACGGGGGCCACGGCTGTCAGACTGCTTTCGCTCTCAATCTGATGGCCTACGGCGTCGCCATGACTTTCCGCCGCGCCATCCCAACCCAGGTCCTGTTGCTTCTCGTGCGCCAGAGGGAGGTACTGCAGGACGACGTCACGCGCCAGGTCATTGATATCCAGGACCTTGCGTGCCGTCAGCTCGCCCTGGCTGGCGTGGGCCAGCTGCAGCAGCTGTTCGGTCAGCCGCCGGCTGCGCCCCAGCTGCCCGATGATGCCGCGCAGCCCTTCCCGCATGCCGTCGGGATCGCGTTCACGCAGCGCGTACTGGGCCTGCGTCAACATGATGGCCAGGGGCGTGCGCAATTGATGCGAAGCGTCGTCCAGGAACTGGGTCTGCTCGGCCAGCATGCGCCGATGCCTTTCTATATGGTGGTTGACGGCCTCGACCAGGGGCGCGACTTCGGACGGCACGCCGCTGGCGTCCAACGGCGTCTGGTCGTCCGGCGACCGGGCGCGGATGTCGCTGCGCAGGCGATGCAGGGGCCGCAGCGCCCACGCCACGCCCCACCAGACCATCAGCACGACCAGCGCCAGCATGCGGGCGTCGCGCAGGAACTCCTGGCGCTGGGCCGCCCGCTCGGCCTCGATCCGCTTGCTGGTGCTTTCGCCGACCAGGACCAGCACCTGGCGATGAACGCCGTGGTAATAGAGATCGCGCAGGATGCCCACCAGGCGCACCGGGTCGTCGCGGTAGACGCCGTCGTAGAAGACCGGCGCGCCGTTGCTGCGCGGCCAGGGCTGCGGCCGCGGCAGGTCGGGCATGCCCAATAAGGTGTGGCCGGCCGCCTCGGGCGCCGGCTGGCCATCCGCCAGGGGCGGATTGATTTCCTCGATGCGGTAGTACTTGCGCAGGCCGGCGCGGGATTCCAGCATGACCTGCGCATAGAGAGGCGTGGCGACCTGCAGGCGGCCGTCGCTGGTGAATTCGATGCTGCTTTCCAGGACGCGCGCCGGCTCCAGCAAGGCGCTGTCATACGCGTCGTTGGTGATTTCCGAAAGGGTCTGGTAGTCGTTCCAGCTGTCGATGACCAATAACGCGACCACCCCCGGCAGCAGGAGCATGAACAGCAGCGTGCGTATGCCCAGGCGTGGGCGCAGCAGCCGCAAGCGGGCCGCGCGGGCGCTAGGCGGCCGGGCCATGGCACCGCCGCTCGAAGACGATCATGGAAGGGCTGGTCCTTATGCCTCGGCCGATTCGCTGGTGCTGCTGGTCACGCTTTCCAGCATGTAGCCCAGCCCGCGCACCGTGACGATGCGGATGTCGCTGCCCGCCAGTTTCTTGCGCAGCCGATGCAGCACCACCTCGATGGCGTCCGGATTGGCTTCGCTGTCGTGGTTGAAGACCTTGCCGAACAACTGCGACTTGTCCACGGGATAGCCGCTGCGGGTCAACAGCGCCGCCAGAGCCGCGTGTTCACGCGGCGTCAGGAACAGCAGGGAACCGTCCAGGGTGAAGGCACGGCTTTCACTGTCGTAAGCCAGGGAACCGCACTGCAGCCGCGGATGTTGCCGGCCACGGCTGCGCCGCACCAGGGCGGTCAGCCGTGCTTCCAGCTCTTCCAGGGCGAAAGGCTTGGTCAGGAAATCGTCCGCACCCAGGTTCAGGCCGCGCACGCGGTCTTGCAACGCGCCCTGCGCCGTCAGCACCAGCACCGGGGTACGGTCGTCGCGATTGCGCATTTCACGCAGCACCACCAGCCCGTGCTTGTCGGGCAGGCGCAGGTCCATCACGATGGCGTCGTATTCGGTCCCGGCCATGAAGGCTTCGGCCGTGCGTGCGTCCGCCGCGTGATCGGGCACGAATCCACTCTGAGCCAAGGCACGCACCAACCACGATGCCATATCTCTTTCATCTTCAACCAGCAATATGCGCATGCCCGTCGGCTCCTCCGCCCGAGTTTTCGCTGGCCCGCTGTCCGTGCACACGTTGGCGCAGATAGCGGGTTTCATGGTGGCGCCGGAACAGAATCGTCGACAACTCGTTCAAGGCGTTGGTATAGACCTCGCGCTTGAACTCGATGACGGCGTCCAGCGGCACCCAGTACTGGCTCCAGCGCCAGGCGTCGAATTCCGGATGCTGCGTCGCGCGCAGGCAGACATCGCTGTCGCGCCCGACGAGACGTAGCAAAAACCAGATCTGCTTCTGTCCTTTGTAATGGCCACGCCATTCGCGCCGGACGAAGTGGTCCGGCACGGTGTAGCGCAGCCAATCGCGTGTACGTCCCAATATGCGGACATGCTCGGGATTCAACCCTACCTCTTCATGGAGTTCGCGGTACATGGCTTGTACGGGACTCTCCCCGTACTTGATCCCGCCCTGCGGGAATTGCCATGCATGCTCCCTTATCCGCTTACCCCAAAAGACCTCGTTTTTGCTATTTACGAGAATGATGCCGACATTGGGACGGTAGCCTTCGCGGTCAAGCATGGGCCACCCCCAGCAAATTCAATACAATTACGCCTGATTATACGTACCTGCCGCCACCTGGAAACCATGCGAGCCTCCAACTATCACATCAATACCCTCAAAGAGGCCCCGGCCGAAGCCGAAGTGGTCAGCCATCAGCTCATGACACGTGCGGGCATGATCCGCAAGCTTGCGGGTGGCATCTATACGTACATGCCCTTGGGCCTGCGCGTCATCCGCAAAATCGAGAACATCGTCCGGCAGGAAATGAACGCCGCCGGGGCGATCGAGCTGCTGATGCCGGTGGTGCAGCCGGCCGAGCTGTGGCAGGAATCGGGCCGCTGGGTGCAGTACGGTCCTGAACTGCTGCGCATCAAGGACCGCCACGACCGCGATTTCGTCCTGCAGCCCACTTCCGAGGAAGTGATCACGGACATTGCCCGCAATGAAATCCACAGCTGGCGCCAGCTGCCGGTGAATTTCTATCACATCCAGACCAAGTTCCGGGACGAACGCCGCCCCCGCTTCGGCCTGATGCGCGGCCGCGAATTCACCATGAAGGACGCCTACTCCTTCGACCGTGACGAGACCAGCGCCCTGGCCAGCTACGACGTCATGTACGCCGCGTACATGAAGATCTTCACCCGCCTGGGCCTGGAATTCCGCGCCGTGGCGGCGGACACCGGCTCCATCGGCGGCACGCGCAGCCATGAATTCCAGGTGATCGCCGATACCGGCGAAGATCTGATCGTCTACAACCCCGACAGCCAATACGCCGCCAATATCGAATTGGCCGAATCGGGTCCGCTGATCGCCGAGCGCGGCGCGCCGTCGCGCGCGCTGGAAGCGGTGCCCACGCCGGGCGCCGCCAAGTGCGAGGACGTCGCGGCTTTCCTCAAGATTCCGCTCGAAACCACCCTGAAGTCGCTGGTGCTGGCCACCGAGCCGGAAAAAGGCCCGGTCGAGATCTGGCTGCTGCTGCTGCGCGGCGACCACACCCTGAACGAAATCAAGGTCAGCAAGGTAAAGGGCCTGGACAAGGGCTTCCGCTTTGCCACCGAAGCCGAGATCGTCGAGCATTTCGACTGCAAACCTGGCTATCTTGGCCCGATCAAGACGGCAAAGCCCGTGCGCGTGGTGGCCGACTCGACCGTCGCCAAGATGCACGACATGGTCTGCGGCGCCAACCGCGAAGACTTCCACTACGTCGGCATGAACTGGGGCCGCGACCTGCCGGAACCCGAAGCGGTGGCCGACCTGCGTAACGTGGTGGCGGGCGACCCCGCCCCGGACGGCAAGGGCACCCTGGCCATCCAGCGCGGTATCGAGGTGGGCCATGTGTTCTTCCTGGGCACCAAGTACTCGGAAGCCCTGAAAGCCACCTTCCTGGACGAGACCGGCAAACCCGCCGTGATCCAGATGGGTTGCTACGGCATCGGCGTCACGCGCATCGCCGCCGCGGCGATCGAGCAAAATCACGACGGTAAGGGTATTATCTGGCCCCGCCCCATTGCCCCCTTCGAAGTGGTGATTTGCCCTGTGGGATGGGGGAAAAGTGAAACAGTTCGTAACACCGCTAATGATCTCTATGAAGCGCTGCGCGAGCGTGGCATCGATGTTCTGCTCGATGACCGCGATGCGCGACCGGGTGTCATGTTCGCCGAGTGGGAGTTGATCGGCGTGCCCCTGCGCGTAACAGTTGGAGAGCGCGGGCTCAAGGACGGCGTGCTGGAATTGCAAGCCCGACGTGAGTCCGAAGCGGCCAAGATAGGCTTGGACGAAGCGCTGGATCAGATATTGGCCAAGCTGGACACCCTTTGAATTCTTCCCCCGCCAAGGTTTCGACGCTGGCCATCCGTGTCTACTACGAAGATACGGATGCCGGCGGAATCGTTTTTTACGCTAATTACCTAAAATTCATGGAGCGCGGACGCACGGAATGGCTTCGTACCCTCGGGTACGGCCAAAACCGCATGGCCGCCGAGACCGGACGCCTCTTCGTGGTGGTCAGTCTGGACATGTCCTACCGTAAGCCTGCGCGACTCGACGACCTCCTTAGTGTTGAAACCTCCGTTACACGGCTGGGGCGAGCTTCGATACACTTCGCGCAGCGGGTGCTTCGCGAGGGGGAACTGCTGGCCGAAGGAAGCATCCAAGTGGGCTGTGTGGATGCAAGCAGCCTGCGACCCGCGGAATTACCCAAGGACCTCCGCGTAACACTGGAATCTATTCAGGGATAAAAATGCAAGTCTCCAACGACATGTCGTTGTTTACGCTGATCGGCCACGCAAGCGTGCCGGTCCAGCTCATCATGCTGATGCTCCTGGGCATCTCCATCATGTCCTGGACGTATATCTTCGGCAAACTGATCGCCATCAAGCGGGCGCATCAGCAAACCCGCCGCTTCGAAGACGACTTCTGGTCGGGCGGTGATCTGTCCATGCTGCAGCAGGCCGTCGCCAGCCGCCGCGCCGAACAAGGCGCGCTGGCCCGTATTTTCGACGCCGGCATGACCGAGTTCCTCAAGGCCCGCCGTGGCAGCGCCAACGCCGAAGCCCTGCTGGACGGCCCGCGCCGCGCCATGCGCGCCGCCTATCAGCGCGAGATGGACGCCCTGGAGTCGCACCTGAACTTCCTCGCCTCGGCGGGATCGGTCAGTCCCTATATCGGCCTGCTCGGCACGGTGTGGGGCATCATGCACGCCTTCATCGGCCTGTCGAACATGCAGCAGGCCACCCTGGCATCGGTAGCGCCGGGGATTGCCGAAGCGCTGATCGCCACGGCCATCGGCCTGTTCGCCGCCATCCCCGCGGTGGTGGCCTACAACCGCTATACCAACGATATCGACCGCATCTCGATCCGCTTCGACAGCTTTGTCGATGAATTCTTGAACATTCTGCAACGGCAGGTGCGCTGATGGGATCGATGCGTTCGGGCGGCCGCGCCGGCCGCCGCATGAAGTCCGATATCAATGTGGTGCCCTATATCGACGTGATGCTGGTGCTGCTGGTGATCTTCATGGTCACCGCGCCGCTGATCACGCCCGGGCTGATCAACCTGCCTTCGGTGGGCGCGGCATCGGATGTGCCGGTCAAGCCGCTCGAAGTGCAGATTTCGTCGAATGGCGAGATTGCCCTGCGCATGCGTGAACCGGGCGCGAATCCGGAAACCATCGCCCGCGCCGAGCTGGTCAACCAGGTGCGCCAGCGCATCACGGCGGAAACGCCCGTGGTGATCGCGGCCGACGGCAAGGTGCCTTACGAATCGGTGATGAAGGTCATGGACGAGTTGCGCGTGAATGGCGTGACCCGGCTGGGCCTGCTGGTCGACCAGCAGTCTTCGACGGGTGCCGCGGCCAGCGCCGCTGGCCAGCCGGCCGCGCAACCCAAGCGCCGCTGAGCCACCACGCACGCCGAGCCGCCCAGGCCGAAACCACCACTGCAATATTCATGACGCCTCCTCCGATCATCAAACATCACAGCGGTCCGCCCGAGCGCCCGCCTGCCCAGGACAACTGGAAGGCGCTGGGGCTGGCTTTGCTGGCTCACTTGCTGTTGTTCCTGATTTTGATTTTCGGGGTCAGCTGGCATACGGAGAACCCGGGCCCGGTGCAAGTGCAGTTGTGGGCCAAGGGCGATACGCCCGACGCCGCGCCGCCGCCTCCGCAACCCCAGCCCAAGCCGCAGCCCCAGCCGGAACCGCAGCCGCAAACGCCGCCGCCTCCGCCGCCCCAACCCGCGCCCGCGCCGCCGCCGCCCACGCCGACCCCGCAGGTGCAGCCCAAGGACGAGCCGGACCCCGAGATCGCGCTGGAAGAGGCTCGCAAGAAGAAAGAACAGGAAGAGAAGGACCGCCAGGCGGCTGAAGCCGCCAAGGAAAAGGCGCGTCTGGAGCAGGAACGCAAGGAAGCGGCCGAGAAGGAAAAGGCCAAGCTGGAACAACAACGCAAGGACGCCGAGAAAGCCGCCGCAGCGAAGGCTGCCGCGGAGAAAGCCGCCGCCGACAAGGCCGCGGCGGATAAGGCTGCCGCTGAGAAAGCCGCTGCTGAAAAAGCCGCCGCCGACAAGGCTGCTGCCGACAAGGCGGCCGCTGACAAGGCCGCCGCCGAGAAGAAAGCCAAGGATGACGCCGCCAAGAAGGCGGCTGCCGACAAAGCCGCTGCTGACAAGGCTGCCGCCGAGAAGGCCGCTGCTGACAAGGCGGCCGCTGAAAAGGCCGCCGCCGACAAAGCCGCCGCCGCCAAGAAGGCCGCGGCCGACAAGGCGCTGCGCGACGCTTTCCGTAATGACGCCATGGGCGCCGCGGGTATACCGAACGGAACCGCCGACCGCAATCAGGCAGGTGGTGGACGCGACGACGGCTACGGCGCCAAGGTGCGTGCCTGCATCCAGCCTGGCGTGTCGTATCCGTCACCGCCGCGAGCCGGATCGCAAAATCCGACGGCCGAATACCGGGTACAGTTACGTTCGGATGGCAGCGTCGCGGGGGTCACCCTGTCCCGCTCCTCGGGCAACACAGGTTTCGACCGTGCTGTTGAAACCGGGATCCGCCGCTGCAACCCGTTCCCGAAGCCTTCGACGGGACGGTACGAGCCGCTGATCGAAATCAATTATCGAATGTACGACTGACAGGAGATTGCCACTCATGACCCCCGTCTCTAGCCGACCTGCGCATTACGCCGCAATGCGGATGTATGCCTTGGGCCTGCTGCTGTTACTGGCGGCCCTGTTCGTCGGGCGCCCGGCCCACGCACAACTGCGTGTGGATATTTCCGGCACCGGCGCAACACAATATCCCGTCGCCATCGCTGACTTCGCGGTGGACGATGCCCACGGCCGTGCCCTGGCCGAAATCATCCGTGCCGACCTGAATCGCACTGGCCAGTTCCGCCTGATCAACGCCGCCGGCGCCGGTCTGAATGTCGACAGCCCCGTGGCCTATGACGACTGGCGCGGCAAGGGTGCCGACTTCCTCGCCTACGGCAGCATCCAGCGTGGCGCCGACGGCCGCTATGACGTGCGCTATCGCCTGGCCGACACGGTCAAGAAGGGTCAGCTCGACGGCGTCGCCTTCTCCGGCACCGAGCAGGAACTGCGCCGCGTGGCCCACCAGATCGCCGACCGGATTTACGAGAAAATCACGGGCGTGCGTGGTGTGTTCTCCACCCGCATCGCTTATGTGCTGAAGCTGGGCGCCACCTACGAACTGCAGGTCGCCGACGCTGACGGCCAGAATCCGCAGGTCGCCCTGCGCTCGCGCGAGCCCATCATTTCGCCCGCCTGGTCGCCCGATGGCAGCCGCCTGGCTTACGTCAGCTTCGAATCCGGCAAGCCGGTGGTCTACATCCGCACGCTGTCCTCGACCGCGCGCGTGCCTATCGCCAACTACAAGGGCAACAACTCGGCCCCCGCCTGGTCGCCGGACGGCAGCTCGCTGGCCGTGGCCCTGACCCGCGATGGCTTGTCCCAAATTTATGTTTTGAATGCCGACGGCTCGAACCTGCGCCGTATCACCCGCTCGCCGGGCATCGATACGGAACCCGCGTTCACGCCTGACGGCCGTTCCCTAGTTTTCACGAGTGACCGTAGCGGCGGCCCGCAGATCTACCAGGTAGGTCTGGACGGTGGCGAACCGCGCCGCCTGACATTTAACGGCGGTTACAACATCTCACCCCGAATTTCCCCAGACGGTTCGACGCTCCTGTACGTTGCTAGACGAGACGGTGCGTTTCGCATCGCTTCGTTAAACCTGTCGTCCGGCAGCGAAAACTTGTTGACTGATGGTCGTGACGATCAGTCTCCAAGCTTCGCCCCGAATGGCATGCAGGTACTCTACGCCGCTACACAAGGCGGGCGTAGCGTCCTTGCGGGGGTATCGAGTGACGGCCGCGTACGGCAGACGCTTTCGGTACTGAATGGGGAAATACGTGAACCAACTTGGGGCCCATTTACCCGATAACACGTGTGACTCTCTCTTCAAAGGAACTATCATGAAGTCGCGCATTGCCAAAAGCTTGACCATTGCCGCTCTGGCCGCCACTCTGGCAGCTTGCAGCTCCGTCCCTCTCGACGATAAAGCGGGTCAGGGCGCTGGCGCTGGCCAAGGCTCGTCCGCCAACTCGGGCGAGATCCTTGATCCTTTCAACCCGCAAAGCATCCTGGCGCAACAACGCTCGGTGTACTTTGACTTCGACAGCTACACGGTGTCGGACCAGTACCGCGGTCTCGTGGAAACCCACGCCCGCTACCTGGCTTCGCATCCGCAACAGCGCGTGAAGGTCGAAGGCAACACCGACGAACGCGGCGGTGCCGAGTACAACCTGGCCCTCGGCCAGCGCCGTGCGGATGCCGTTCGCCGCACGATGACGCTGCTGGGCGTCAGCGATCAGCAGATCGAAACCATCAGCTTCGGTAAGGAAAAGCCGAAGTCGTCGGGTTCGTCGGAAGCTGATTTCGCCGAAAACCGCCGCGCGGACATCAACTATCTGCGTTAATCTCAACGACGCCTGATATTTGATAGCCCCACAATGCGTCGGGACGGTCTAGGCCGCCCGACGCTTGTTTTTTGTGGGGCCCCCTTCTTTTCCAGGAATTTTTATGAGCGATCGAGTATTCCCTTTGCGTAGCCTGGTATTGACTGCCGGCCTGGCGTTTGCCGCCCTGTCTTCACCCGCCAACGCATTTGCCGACGATGATGCGCGCAAGGCCATTCTTGATCTGCGCCAGCAAGTCCAGCAACAGAACGACCAGAACGTGCGCGCGCGCCTGCAACTGGCTGACCAGATCCAGGCCCTGCAGACGCAGATCCAGCAGTTGCAGAACCAGCTGGAGCTGGCGACGCGCCAACCCGCTGGCGGCAATCGCCCCGCGGGCGGTGGCAATCCCGGCGATACGGGTAGCGCGACGGCGGGTGACCCGCAAGAACAATCCGCTTATGACGGCGCCATCGATCTGTACCGCAAGGGGCAGTACAAGGATGCCGCCGAGTCCCTGACCGCGTTCACGGCCTTGTATCCCAATAGCGAAATGGTGCCTTCGGCGCTGTTCTACCTGGGCAGCAGCCGGTATGCGCAGAAGGACTTCAAGGGCGCCATCGAGCAGCTCAACAAGATGGTGCAGTCATCGCCCGACAATGCCCGCGCGCCGGATGCGCTGCTGGTGGTTGCCGGTAGCCAGATCGAGTTGAATAACCGGGCTGGGGCGAAGTCGACACTGCAACGCATTGTGAAGGATTACCCGACTGCGCCGGCCGCGACGACGGCCAAGAGCCGGCTGCAGTTGCTGCAGTAATAATCGCCGTCAGGCGAAGGTGAATTCAAAAACGTGGGCGGTGTGGGCCGGGGCGGTATAGACCAGGCGCGTGGTCTGGTCTATCTGGCGCCGGTCGGTGCCCACGTAAGGCACGGGCGCGGCGCTCCAGGTGCCGCTGCTGTCGGAGGCTCTCACCATACCGACCGGATCTCCACCTCGCGACAGGTGGATGCAACCATCGATTTCCACGAACGCGACGTCAGGGGCCAGGACAAAACCGTGCATGCCCAGACGTAAGTTGCCGTCGGCCGCCACACCCTCCCCCTCACCCCCCGAAACCTTGATCCAGTCCGTGAGCGTCAGCTTGTTGCCCGTCAAGGTCCAGCAGCGGCTGACGACGATGCCCGGAATGCGGGAATGGCTGCCCCTCAGCTCGAATCCCCCCTCATGGCGCGACCAGCTACGCAAGCCGGAACCCGTGGGCCTGCGGCTTCTGCCGCCGAAGGGCGCGTCCGCCACCGTCACGGCGCTATGCACGTCCGCCGTGCCCAGTGCCTTCGTCACGCCGGGATTCGCCGCGTCGCTGTAGCCGGGATCGTCGAACACCATCCGCCCATCCAGCTCCAGACAGAACGACAGCTCATCGTCCTGCTTGTGATGCGCGGAGTTCCAGGTGGCCGTGGCGACGAAATGCACCCTGGGCCCGGGCAGCTCCCTGATATACGAAAAAAACCCGCTCTTGCAGTAAAGCCGCTCGGCCGCATCCACGGGATCGTCCGGCCGGGCCACGGCAGGATCGATCTCCGGATGCGCCGCCAGGATCGCCGCATTCGGCAGCCGAAAGGAATCGCCTATGGGAAAGAACTGGCCGTTCGACCGCGTGAAGTACGCGCATAACTCGCGCGACGCATTGGCCAGACGCCCCTGCTGCGCACGCTGGACCTCGGTCAGCCCTGCTGCCGCCGCGCGCAGGAAACGCAACACCACGGGATAGTTGTGCTCCTGGTACGAAACCGAGTGTTCCCGCGTCACGCCGGCTTCGTCATACAGCGCCGCCTGTGAAGCCATACCCCGGCGCACGACCGACTCGCGCAGGTCCATGTCGTCGGACCCCATGGCATCGAGCGCCTCCAGCAAGGCGGTATCCGCCATCACGCCGTGGTTGTGGCCCGGCCGGTACACCGCCGGCGACAACAAGGCGACCATGTCCTCCCGCATCAGGCGTTCACAAAGTATCACCCCCTTGCGGTCTCCCTGACCCTGGAACACGGCGCGGAACGTGCCCAGGTATTCCAACCGTATGGTCGTGGTGTGATCGCCGTTGGCGGTGCCGACCATGCTGTTGGCCTGCTTGCGGACAAAATGAAAGTCGTGAAAATCGGCCAGGAAGGCCCGCAAGGTGGCGGGTGCGAGCACGTCCATCCATCTGAGGCTGAGCAGGTGATGACGCCAGTTGAGGACATTGAAGGGATCCATGGCCCAATCGACCGGGACCCGCAACGCCAGCGGGCCGAGCCTGCGATAGGCAAGGGTGTATGCCCCCACATCCCCCTCCTCCTGGGGATCGCTTGTCGTCATAAGAGCTCTCTTGGATGTGGTTTTTGAGCGCCGCGCTTCGAACGTCAAAGCTACCTGCCCCCCTGCCTGATGTCCATCCGATGTAAGGGGTAGCACTGGAGCGCTAGAATCGAAGTTACGTTGTCCTTGCCGCCCGTCGTCCAGCCGCGCCCCATGCGATCCGAATACACACCTGAAATTCTTCACGCCGATCTCGGCAGTCACGCCCTGGCCTATGCCACGGCCGGCCAGGGCACGCCCTTGCTGTTCCTGCATGGGTCGCTCTGCGACCTGCGCTACTGGAAATACCAGATGCCGCCGCTGGCGCGCTGCTACCAGACCCTGAGCGTCAGCCTGCGCCATCACTGGCCGGAACGCTGGGACGGCGACAGCGACGACTTCTCCCTGCAGCAGCATGTCGATGACATGGCTGTCTTCCTGGAGCAGGCGGTGGCCGGCAAGGCGGCCCACGTGGTGGGCCACTCCCGCGGCGGCCGAGTCGCTTACGAACTGGCGCGCCAGCATCCCGCCCTGGTGCGCAGCCTGGTGCTGGCCGACCCCGGTTTGTCGGTCAACGACGAGGAAGACCGGCGCGGCGATTTCCGCAAGCACGCCATGGAAGCGATACGCGCGGGCGACGTCGAAGGTGGCCTGGCGTTGTTCATCGACACCGTGACCGGGCCCGACACCTGGCGCCGCATGGTGCCCTGGTTCAAGGACATGGTGATCGACAACGCCAACACCCTGCTGGGACAGGGCCGGGAGGCGGGCTATCGGCTGAGCGAAAACACCGCGCGGGCCATGGACAAGCCCGTGCTGTTGATCGGTGGCGCGCTGAGCCCGGCGCCCTACCCCGCCATCCTGGATATTTTGCAAAATCTGCTGCCCAATGTGCGCCGGGTGGATATCCCCGGCTCGTCGCATGGCATGAACCTGGGGAATCCGCGGGCGTTCAATCACGCCGTGCTGGATTTCTTGGCGGCCTGTGAGCACGTGCCTGCCTGCGCGTGAGCAGGCCCGCCAGCGGCGGTTAGTGAGTCTTTATTTTTTTGGGGGCATCCCCAAAGCGCCGAAGGAGTGGCATGGCCGGTAGCATCGATGTCATCTGGAACACGGTCCGGGAAGAATTTTCAGACCTGCAGGACCTGGCCGCCTTCACGCGCGTGTTCGTGCGCCTGATGCTGGCCGTCATCCTGGGCGGCATCCTCGGCTACGAACGCCAACTCACGGGCAAGCCCGCGGGGCTGCGCACGCACATGCTGGTTTCGCTGGGGGCCGCGTTGTTCGTCCTGGTACCGCTGCAATCGGGCATGCCCGTCAACGACGTCAGCCGCGTCCTGCAGGGCGTGATCGCCGGCATCGGCTTCCTGGGCGCCGGCGCCATCATCAAGATGAGCGAGGAAGGCCAGATCAAGGGCCTCACCACCGCGGCCAGCATCTGGCTGACCGCCGCCATCGGCGTGGCCGCCGGCCTTGGACGGGAGGCCACGGCAGTGTTCGCCACCGTGCTGGCGCTCATCATCCTGGGCGCCCTGCACAAGCTGGACAAGTGGATCGCCAGGTCGGCCAAGCATCGCAACGCGCACACTGCGCCGGCAGGGAGCGCACCGCGCGAGCTGGCGTCCCACGAGGAATAGCGGCCCCGCCCGCTGGGCGCACGACCCAAGTCGCGCGGCCTGAAGCGCGCCCCCACGCAAGATCCTGGCATGACTCCACCTTCAGGCACGCTACTTGCTGACGGCACGCTTTTTGCCGATACACTAAGTAACGTGCGGTACTATCCATAGTACCCTCAGGATCAGCCCCTTAATCGCGTCCCATGCACACTCAAAACAAAGACGATATGCCGGTATTCGTCGGCATCGCCGCGCTCAGCGCATTGATTTTCGGGACGGATGTCGTCACACAGCTGGGAGTCGCAGTCTGGGTTTTCTACATCATCCCGGTCGCGCTCAGCGTATTCCAGCGTAATAAATACCTGCCTGTCGTGGTCGCCATCATCGAGATGGTCCTGATCGTGGCGGGCACCTTCCTGCCCTTGGGCAACGACATCCAGCTACGCAACGTGATCAACCGCACCTTCGGCGTGATCACGATCTTCGCCACGGCCACGCTGGTGATGCAGGTGATCGGCGCCCGCATCAAGTCGCAAGCCCTGGCCTGGTTGCAGGAGGGCAATGCCACGGTGTCGAAGGACCTGCTGGGCGAACAGACAGTGGAAGACGTCGGCCGCAATGCCTTGTACGCCTTGGCCCGCTACCTGGACGCGCAGATCGGCGCCATCCACCGGCTGGACCGCGGGGCCCTCACCTGGATCGGTGGTTTTGCCTGCGAACGCAGCGACACGCCGGCCAGCGCCGGCCTGGCGCAGGAAGTCGCCACTCACGGCGAAGCGCTGGTGGTGCGCGACCTGCCCGATAACTATGCCGCGGTACGGTCCTCGGTGGGCCAGGGGCAGCCGCGCACGCTGATCCTGGCGCCGGTGCGCGCCGAGGGACGCATCCAGGGCGTCATCGAACTGGCCTTTTTGCGCAATGGCGATTTTTCGCAGGTGCTGACGCTGCTGGACAGCGCCGGTGAAGACATCGGCGTGGCCTTGCGCTCGGCCCTGTACCGCGAACACCTGCGCGACCTGCTGGAAGAAACCCAGCGCCAGAGCGAGGAACTGCAGACCCAGCAGGAAGAACTGCGGGTCTCCAACGAGGAGCTGGAAGAACAGGGCCGTGCCTTGCGCGAGTCGCAACAGCGGCTGGAGCAGCAGCAAAGCGACCTGATCCAGAGCAATACCCAGCTGGAAGAACATACTTCACGTCTGGAACGGCAGAAGCGCGACTTGCTCAAGGCCCAGCACGCCCTGGAAATCAACGCCCAGGAACTGCACCGCGCCAACCGCTACAAGTCGGAATTCCTGGCCAATATGTCGCACGAGCTGCGCACGCCGCTGAACAGCTCGCTGATCCTGTCGCAGATGCTGGCCGGTCCCAAGTCCAGCACCTTGGCCACCGCGGAAATCCAGCGTTATGCACGCACCATCCACGCGTCCAATAGCGATCTGCTGTCGCTGATCAACGATATCCTGGACCTGTCCAAGATCGAAGCGGGTCACGTCGACATGGAGACCAGCGTGGCGTCGCTCAACGGCCTGCTGGAAGCCCTGCGCCAGATGTTCGAGCCCATCGCCGCCAGCAAGGGCCTGGGTTTCCGCGTGGTCGTCGAAGACAGCGCCCCGCACAACCTGATCACCGACCGCAGCAAGCTGCAGCAGGTGTTGAAGAACCTGCTGGCGAATGCCTTCAAGTTCACCGAACAGGGCGAGGTGACCCTGACCGTGGCGGGCGCAGCGGACGCGCGCGTGTCTTTCGCGGTCACCGATACCGGCATCGGCATTCCCGAACAGCAGCAGGACGTGATTTTCGAAGCCTTCCGCCAGGCCGACGGCACCACCAGCCGCAAGTACGGCGGCACCGGGCTGGGGCTGTCGATCTCGCGGGAACTGACCCGTCTGCTGGGCGGCGCGCTGCGTGTGTGCAGCACCCCCGGCAAGGGCAGCACCTTCACGGCGGAAGTCAGCACGCAACTGGACCAGGCCACCATCGCGCCGTCCAGCCTGGTGCCCAAGGGCGCCGGCGCGGCCCCCAAGGACGCGCCGGAAGCGTCTACCGCGCAGAGCCGCAACGAATCCGAAACCGCCAGCAGCGGGTTCTCCTACGGGGATCCCATCCCTGCCAGCTTGCCCGCGGCCAGGCCGGCCGCGCCCGGCGCGGCGGCGGCGCTGGACGATACCGGCGCTACGGTGCCCGCGGCCTTGCCGCGCGGCGACGTCCACGATCGCCGCTTCGACCGCCTGGTGCTGGTGATCGAAGACGATCAACGCTTTGCCGACATCCTCTATGAAGTGGCGCACGAACAGGGCTTCGACTGCGTGCTGACCGCCAACGGCGGCGACGCGCTGCGCCTGGCGCGCGAGCTGCGCCCGTCCGGCATCCTGCTGGACGTCGGCTTGCCCGACCAGTCGGGCCTGAGCGTGCTGGACCAGATCAAGCGGGACCCGCAAACGCGCCACATCCCCATCCACATGATCTCCGTGGCTGACCACGTACAGACCGCGCTGGAGCTGGGCGCCGTCGGTTACGCCGTCAAGCCGGTGGACCGGGAAGAACTGATCGCCGCGTTCGCCAAGGTGGAAGAAAAGCTGGAGACGCGCGCGCGCCGCATCCTGGTCGTCGAGGACGACGCCACGCTGCGCGAAAGCATTGCCTTGCTGCTGGGCGCCGACGACGTGGAAATCACCATGTGCGGCACGGTGGCCGATGCCCTGGAGCAGGTTGCCACGCACACCTTCGACTGCATGGTGATGGACCTGATGCTGCCCGATGCGTCCGGCTACGATCTGCTGGAGCAGATGGCCAGCGGCGGCAAGTACGCGTTTCCGCCCGTCATCGTCTACACCGGCCGCGCGCTGACGCGGGACGAGGAGACCCGGCTGCGCCGCTATTCCCGTTCCATCATCATCAAGGGCGCCAAATCGCCGGAACGCCTGGTCGATGAAGTCACCCTGTTCCTGCACCGGGTCGAGGCCTCGCTGCCGCCCGATCAACAGAAGCTGCTGCTGCAGGCCCGCCAGCGCGACGCCGTGTTCGAAGGCCGCCGCATCCTGCTGGTGGAAGACGACGTGCGCAACATCTTCGCCCTGTCCAGCGTGCTGGAGCCGCTGGGCGCGGAGATCATCGTCACCCGCAACGGCCGCGAAGCGCTCGATTTCCTGGCACGCGACAGCGCGGTGGACGTGGTGCTGATGGACTTGATGATGCCGGAAATGGACGGTCTGACGGCCACCCGCGAAATCCGCAAGCAGGCGCTGCTGCGCGACCTGCCCATCATCGCCCTGACGGCCAAGGCCATGGTCGATGACCGCAAGAACTGCCTGGACGCGGGCGCCAACGACTACATCGCCAAGCCCATCGACATCGACAAGCTGGTGTCGCTGTGCCGCGTCTGGATGCCCAAGTAAGCCCGACCATGGACGCCATTTTCGACATCGAACTGAAACTGCTGCTGGAGGGCGTGTACCTGCGCTACCAGCACGATTTCCGCGGCTATGCCGTGTCGTCGATGCGGCGGCGCGTGCAGCAGGCCATGGAGCACTTCGAGTGCACGTCGGTTTCCCAGTTGCAGGAGAAGGTGCTGCATCAACCGGCGATATTCGCGCAGATGCTGCAGTTCTTCACCGTCCAGGTCAGCGAGATGTTCCGCGACCCGACCTACTTCCGCGCCCTGCGCGACGTGGTGGTGCCGGTGCTCAAGACGTATCCGTCCGTCAAGCTGTGGGTGGCCGGCTGCAGCAGCGGCGAGGAAGTCTGGTCGCTGGCCATCCTGCTGGAAGAAGAAGACCTGCTGGCGCGCTCGCTGATCTACGCTACCGACATCAACCCGGACGCACTGCGCGCCGCGGAAAGCGGGATCTACTCCCTGGACCGCATCGCCCAATTCAGCAAGAACTACCGCGCCGCGGGCGGCAAGGGGTCGCTGTCCGACTATTACACATCGAACCTGCACGATGCCCGCTTCGACCGGCGGCTGCGTGAGCATGTGGTCTTCGCCGACCACAGCCTGGCGACGGACAGCGTGTTCTCGGAGGTGCACTTCATCTCCTGCCGCAACGTCCTGATCTACTTCAACCGCGAGCTGCAGGACCGCGCCACCGCTCTGTTCCATGAGGCGCTGGTACGGCGCGGATTCCTGGGCCTGGGCTCCAAGGAAAGCCTGCGCTACACCAGCCAGGCCGCGCAGTTCCTGGAGCTGGACCGCCAGGAAAGGATCTACCAGCGCCTATGAGCCCACGATCGTCCTTTGCCTCGGGGGGCACGTCATTGGCCTCTTCCAGGACTGCCACGCCGGCTGCCGCCCCTACGCACGGCGCCGTCGAGCTGGTCACCATCGGCGCGTCCGCCGGCGGCGTGGAAGTGCTGAGTACCTTGCTGACCGCGCTGCCGGCCGATTTTCCGGCGGCCGTGGCCATCGTGCTGCACATTCCGCCTGACCGCGACAGCCTGCTGCCGGCGCTGTTCGCGCCGCGCTGCGCCCTGCCCGTCAAGGAAGTGGAAGACAAGGCGCCCATTGAAGCCGGCACGGTGTATTTCGCCGCGCCCGATTACCATATGCTGGTCGAGCCCGACGGCAGCTTCGCGCTGTCGCAGGACGAGGCCGTGAATTATTCCCGGCCCTCCATCGATCTGCTGTTCGAATCCGCCGCCGTCGCCTATCGCGAGCGCCTGCTCGCCATCGTGCTGACCGGCGGCAGTGCCGACGGCGCGAGTGGTTTGAAAACCGTAAGAGAAATGGGCGGACGCGCCTGGGTGCAAGACCCCGCCAGCGCCGACGCCCCCGCCATGCCGGGCTTTGCCATCGAGCGCGCCGGCGCCGACCTGGTAACCGGCCCGGCCGCGCTCGCGCGCAGCCTGGCCGCGCTGGCCCACACTATTCCGCCTGTATCAAGGGACCGTTAGCCGTGACCGAAAACATCAATATATTGGTCGTCGATGACATCAAGCAGAACCTCGTCGCTTTCGAGGCGCTGCTGAGCCGGCCGGGCATTAACGTGCTGAAGGCCAATTCCGGCGTGGAAGCGCTGGAGCTGCTGCTGACCAATGAGGTCGCGCTGGCGCTGGTCGATGTGCAGATGCCGCAGATGAACGGTTTCGAGCTGGCCGAGCTGGTGCGCGGCAGCGACCGCACGCGCACCGTGCCGCTGATCTTCCTGACCGCCGCCACGCACGAGCGCGACGCGCATTTCCGCGGCTACGAAGCGGGCGCCGTCGACTTCATGTACAAGCCCATCGACAACGACGTGCTGCTCAGCAAGGTCAACGTCTTCGTCGAGCTGTACACGCAGCGCAAGCAGCTGGCCCGCCAGCTTGAAGAATTGCGCCAGGCGCTGACCTTGAACGAGATGTTCACGGCGGTGCTGGGTCACGATCTGCGCAATCCGCTGTCGGCCATCCTGCATGGTTCGGAGCTGCTGCTGCGTACCAACGACGATCCCCAGGTCTGCACCAATGCGCGGCGCATCAAGTTCAGCGCCGGCCGCATGGCCAAGATGGTCGACCAGTTGCTGGACGTGGCGCGCATCCGTTCCAATGGCCTGGTGCTGGAGCCGGCGCAAATCGACTATCGCGACATGTGCCAGGCCATCATCGAGGAGATCGCCGAGCCGCAACAGCGCGCGCGCGTCGAGCTGACGGCCCATGGCGACACCGTGGGCAAGGTCGACGTCGACCGGTTCTCGCAGGTGCTGTCCAACCTGATCGGCAATGCCTTGCAGCATGGCACGGCCGAGGCGCCGGTTGCCATCGACATCGACGGCCAGCAGGCTGACCGCATTCGTGTGCGGGTCCGCAATGGGGGCCTGATTCCGCCTGCCCAACTGCCGGATCTCTTCAATGCCTTCCAGGCCAGCCCGGAAAGCCGCACATCACGCAACGGCTTGGGCCTGGGCCTCTACATCGTGAAGAAGTTCGTCGATGCGCACGGCGGGACGGTGCAAGCCACGTCCTCCACGGGCGCCGGCACCGTGTTCGAGATCACGATGCCCCGCGCGGCCGGCGCCGGAACGCTCCGGCCAGGCGCTTGAAGCCCAGCCACTGCTGCGCGAAGAAGCCGCGGCCGTAATCGCGGCCGCCGGCTTCCGGCAGCTGGTCGGCGATACCCGTGGCGCCGTAATTGCCCTTGAAATGGGCGGTGCGGAACAGGATGTCCCAGATGGGGAACAGCACGGCGTAGTTATTGCCGATGACCTTGCCGGTGGCCGTCGTCTGATAGGCGATGGCGTGGTGCTCTCGATGGAATTTGGGGCCGACCAGCAGGCGCTGGCCGATACTGCCGAAGCTCATGCGCAGGTTGGCGTGCGACAGGCTTTCGATCAGCTGGGTGATGGCGACGATGGCCACGAACTGGGCCGGCGGCACGCCGATCAATTGCGAGATGACCACGATCACGGCGTCGTGCAGCAGGTCGTCGAGCAGGTGATTGCGGTTGTCGCTCCACATCGTCATCTGGCGGGTGCTGTGATGCACGGCGTGCAGCTGCCACATCCATTCGATGTTGTGCTGGGCGCGGTGGTACAGGTACTCGACCAGGTCGAAGATCACCAGATAGATGGCCAGGCTGACCAGAGCGTGATCCGTGATGCCGGGCCACAGGTTGTCCAGCTGGAAAGTGGAGAAACCCCAGACCTTCATCTGGCCGAAAAAGCTGTCGAACAGGGGATCGACCGAGAAGAACAAGGCCACGCGGAACAGGCCCAGGCGGTGGATCACCGTGTACAGCACGTCAAGCCGGATCTCCTTGCGGTTCAGCACTTTTTCCACCGGCCGCCAGCGTTGCAGCGGCCCGATCACGCAGAGCAGGACGATGATCTGTGCGATACCGGCCAGCAGCCACAAGGTGGCGTCGTAGGCGTCTTCCAACGCCCCGGCGAAGCCGAGGTGGTAAAGCACCGGCTGGATCAGGAACTCGAACAGCCAGTCCTGCGCCAGGCCGATGTAGTGATTGATGGTGTCCATGCGATGAGTCTCTCGGGCTTACCTGTGCTGCTTGCTTGTGTTGCTGCTTGCTTGTGTTGCTGCTTGCTTGTGTTGCTGCTTGCTTGTGTTGCTACTTGCTTGTGTTGCTCGCCACGGTCGCGGCGGTGGCCCACTTGCCGTATTCCGGATGCCGGGCCAGGGTCTGGAAACAGTAGCCCTTGGCCTGCAATCCGGTGATCAGCGGCTCCAGCACCGCCGGCGCCCAGGGATCCTGGCGTGACCAGATACCCAGGTGCGCCATCAGGATGTCGCCGGGCCTTATGTTTTCCAGCGCGCGCTCCAGCAGGCGCTGGTTGGGATACTTGTCGCTGGGCAGTTCATCGCCCAGGAACCCATTGGGCGCCCAGCCGACGTGGTGATACCCGCAAGCCAGCGCGGCCTTCAGCAGCGCGGGCGAGGTATGGCCGCCCGGCGCGCGAAACAGCGGCGCCATCCGTGCCCCGGTCATCTGCTGGAAGCGCCGGGCCGACGCGTTCAAGGCGTCGCAATACTGCGCGGCGGTGAACACTTCCTTCTTGCCCTGATTGGGGCCGGCACTGGGCCGCACCAGGAACTTGCCGTCCGGCAGGTCCTTGAGCCAATACACGTGATCGTAGGTATGCGAGCCGAATACGGCGCCGTCGGCCACGCGAGCCTTCCACCAGGGGGCCCACTGGTCGTCCAGCGACGAACCGTTGGTCTGGGTGCGTTCGTTGGCCAGGAAAAAACTGGCCGGCACGTGGTGCTTTTGCAGCACCTGCGCCACCAGCGGCGCCACACCCATATGTCCGGTATCGAAGGTCATATAGACGGGCTTGGCGCAGGTGGCGGGCGCCGGCGCGGCCACCGCCGCCTGGCAGGCGGCTGCCCCCAGGAGGACGGCGGCGACGGCCTTATTGCATCGAGACATGGTCCAGCGTCCACACGCCATGGGGCGAGCGTCCTACCGTCGTCTGTTGGGCGACATCCTTCTTGACCAGATCGATCACCGTCAATTTGCGGATCCAGCGCGACGTCACCAGCAGCGTCTTGCCGCCGGCCAGCACGTCCATGCAATCCGGGCCGCCGGGCGCGGGGTAGTTGTCGGTCACGGTCAGCGTCTGCATGTCGATGCGGCTGATGGTGTTGGCGGCACGATTGCTGACGAAGATATGGCGGCCGTCGCCCTGGGTGCGGAAAGCGTGGGCGCCCTTGTCGGTCTTGATGCGGGTGATGAGCTTGGCGGGCGACTGCGTCAGGTCATAGGCCTCGACGTAGGAATCGCCGGTCAGCGCCACCAGCATGACCTTGTCGCCGGGGACGACGTAGACGTCGGCGGGGATCTTGCCGACGGGCAGGACCCACTTCACTTTCTGCGTGGCCAGGTCGATGGCGTAGACCTCGTCGCTGTCCTGCATCGACACATAGGAGGTGGTGCTCTTGCTGTCGATGCCGATGTGGCTGGGGGTCTTGCCGGTGTTGACGCGCTTGAGCAGCTTCAGGTCGAAGCCCGACGCCTGCGGCACGTACTGATAGATGTCGACGTGGTTGAGGCGATTGGCGGCCGTCACGAAGTACTTCATGTCCGGCGAGAAACGCAGCTGATAGGGGTCGACGATGCCGGTGAGGGTGCGTTGCACCTGGGCCGTGCGCGGGTCGATCAGGGTCAGCGAATCGCTGGTGGCGTTGGCGACGATCAGGGACTTCTGGTCCGGGGAGAAGTACAGGTGATGCGGCTCTTTCCCCGTGGGGATGCGGCGCAGTTCCTTGTAGGTGCCCGGCTCAAGCACGCTGACGGAGGCGTCGAGCGAGTTCAGAACGAAGATGGGGTTCTGGGCAGCGGCGGGCTGGGCAGCGCGCGCGGAGGCGGCGAAGGCCAGGGTGACGGCCAGGAAGGTGCCGGCAAGCGTACGGGCGGAAGGCAGGAGCTTCAAAGCGGTGTGTCTCGGAAATAAGCTCGTTATAAGCGGGAAGTAAGCAACGCAAATTTTGACATGCCCTTGCAGGGGGGCCAGCGGTAATTTGCTGGCCGGGCAAGGAGTTGCGGCGCAGCAACAGGTGATGAGGTTGCCGCGGCGGGGCAATAAGCGGTGAGATTCTACGAAACTCTTTCAGGTTCTGTCAGGGGGGAACAAAACCTTTACAAATCATTGATATAGGTCAAGGGTTTGATGCGTTGCGTGAGGTAGAGGGTGGGGACACTGGGCGACAGCCGTCGCCCGCGCCGCGGGTGGGCCGCGGCGGGCTGGCGCCCGCCGCGTTGATTGCGCCTGGGCGCCGGGCGCGGTGCGCCCAGGCGCTGAGGGCGGAGGCGGCGGCCGGGGGGCCCGCAGGCCCGTCGCGCGTGCGCGACACGCTCGGCCGCTGAGCGCGAAGGCGGCGGCTTGGCAAGCGGCCTTCGTCGCGCCGGGTGCCATGCCCCCAGGCGTTGAGGGCGGGGGGCGCCGCGGTCGTCGCGCCGGGTGCGGTGCGTTCGGGTGCTGCGGGGAAGGTCGGGTGGGGCGCTATCATGGTGGGTTGTTTTTTGACTGACCTATTCCGGAGTTTCCATGACCGCCAGCCCTGCCATCCTGCATTGGACCGAGAGGGACGAAGAACGCCAGGCGGCCTGGCATTCGGAAAGCGCGGCGCCGCCGCCCCGCCGGGTGGTGGTCGCCGATGACACGATGACGGCCGATACGGCCTTCCGGATGGTCAACGAAGGCACCGCCCTGCTCTGGCGCGGCGACTTCCAGAACGCGCGGCAGTTGCTCCAGGCGCTGACCCGGCGGATGGATAACCGGAAAAAGGCCACCGCCGCTCCCACGGGCAAAAAAGCCAAGCAGGCAAAAGCCGCGGCTCGCCCCACTGACGCAAAAGCCTCGCTGAATATTGCCGCTGCCGCTCCCGCCGGCGCGAAAACCGCCCAGGATATGGCCGCTGCCGCTCCCACCGGCAAGAAAAACGCCCTGGAAGACTTCCCTCACGCATTCCACTTGCACCGTCAGGCCCGGGCCCAGCGGGCGCGGGCGTTGAACCTGCTGCTGTTGCCTTTCGACGCAGGCCACGTGCTGCCCCTGCGGCGCGCGCCTGACGTGCGGGAGGCCTGCGAGCAAGCGCACGGGCCCGCCACCCAGCCCTACGTGGCGTCGCTGCGTGAACTGCTGGGCCTGGTCGGCGCCTGGCAGTGGCGCCAACAGGGCGTGCCCGTGCCGGCCCTGGGCGGGGCCCATATCCACCCCTGGTATGGCGTGTACTCCCCCGTGCGCGGGGAATACCTGGATCTGATCGCGCAGGCCCCGCTGCCGCCCGCGGCCACCGCGGAGCAGGGCCTGGCCTATGACATCGGCACCGGCACCGGCGTGATCGCCGCGCTGCTGGCACGGCGGGGCGTGCCCCGAGTCGTAGCGACGGATCAGGATCCGCGGGCCCTGGCCTGCGCCAAGGAAAACCTGGCCCGCCTGGGCTACGCGAAGCAGGTTCAGGTCGAGCAGGCGGATCTGTTCCCGGCCGGCCGGGCGCCCCTGGTGGTCTGCAATCCGCCCTGGGTGCCGGCCAAGCCCAGCGCGCCTGTCGAATACGCGGTCTACGATCCTGACAGCCGCATGCTGCGGGGATTCCTGGCCGGCCTGGCCGCGCATCTGACGAAGGACGGCGAAGGTTGGCTGATCATTTCCGACCTGGCCGAGCATCTGCGCCTGCGCAGCCGCGAGACTTTGCTGGAATGGATCGCCGACGCGGGGCTGGAGGTGGTCGGCCGGCTCGATGCCAGGCCGCGCCATGGCAAGGTGCAGGATGTGGACGATGCGCTGCACGCGGCGCGGTCACGGGAAGTGACTTCGCTATGGCGGCTGCGCGCAACTGGGGAGAAATGATCAAGGGCGAATCCCTAAAGGGATTCGCCCTTTTGCTTGAACCGCTTATCCCAGCGTCGCGTTGACGACGAACAAGGTCGCCACGATGGACACGCCGAAGATGGCGGCGCCGACGGTGCGGCGTTTGTTCAGGCCGGTCCACAGCAGCACCCCCGTCAGGGACAGCAGGATCATGGCCCCGGCGATGGTGTCGGCAATCAATACCCACGCCACGCCGACGCCGTTGGCGCGGTGCAGGTTCTCCAGCACACCCATGATGCCCGGCTCCACACGCCGCACGTTGACCTGGTTGGCCCCCACCCAGTATTCCGCCTGCGCGGTGTAATTCGGCGCGCGGAAGTTCAGCTGCCAGCGCTCGGGCTGGATCGCGCTCTGGTCACCCCAGGCCACCGGATGCGCCTTTTCGCGTTGCACGCGCTCCGCCGGCCGCGGCAGTTTCAGCTCCTGTTGCAGCCACTTGTTCATGGCATCAGGATCGCTCGGCGCCGGCGAAGGCAGGTTCAAACGCAAGGTGGACACCTGCTGGCTGCCCGCCTCTATCTTCATCACCGCCCGGTGATTCTGAAAAAACCCGGTAAGACCGAACATCAGGCCCAGCAGCGCGCCCCACAGCCCGATCCAGCTATGCGTCTTGCGCAACCATTTGAGGAAGCTGCCGCGGCGGCCATTGGTATTGGCGACAGCGGGCTTGCGCAGCATGGGCTCGGCAGCCAGCAGCGCGGTATTGGAATCTTTCATGAACAAGGGGGGGAGTTTGAGTAAGCGCCCCAATGATATTGCATATCAACCTCATTCCTCATGACTATGACCGCCGCGAGAACAAAGTCCTGGTAATCCCTGTCGCCGCAGTGCAACAAGCCAGGGCGACGGAAATTTGTCAGAATCCGATGTTTCCTCCCAGGGCAGCATGAACACCTTCCCCATCGTGATCGCCGGCGCGGCCTGTGCCGGGTTTCTGCAAGGTCTGACCGGCTTCGGCTTCAGCCTGGTGTCCCTGTCGTTCTGGGCCTGGGTGCTCGATCCCCTTTTGGCGGCGACCCTGGCCGTGTTCGGCGGCTGGGTGGGCCAGGTGCTGGCCGCCTTCACCGTCCGCCGCAAAGTGAACTGGCGCAATGTCCTGCCTTTCGTGCTGGGTGGCCTGGCGGGCCTGCCCCTGGGACTGAAAGTGCTGCCGCTGCTGGACCCGCTGCTGTTCAAGGCCTTCCTTGGCATCCTGTTGGCGGTGTGGTGTCCCATCATGCTGATCGCGCCGCGCATACCGCGCCTGACCATGGGCGGCCGCGGCGCCGATGGCGCCATCGGCATCGTCGGCGGCGCCATGGGCGCCATGGGCGGCTTTTCCGGCGTCATCCCCACGCTCTGGTGCACCTTGCGCGGCTTCGACCGCGACACTCAGCGCGGCGTCATCCAGAACTTCAACCTGACCATGCTGACCGTCACCCTGGTCACCTATTGCGCCACCGGCATGATCACGCGCGACATGCTGCCCAATTTCGCCATCGTCGCGCCCATCGTGCTGGTCACGTCACTGATCGGCGGACGCGTCTACGTCGGCGTCAGCGATCTCACCTTCCGGCGCATCGTGCTTACCACCCTGACGGCATCCGGCATCGCGATGCTGGTCGCATCCGTTCCGAAGTTATTGACCTAAGTCTTTGATCCAGATCCAGGAGAACCTACCGTGGCACAACCGTTTGACCCCAAAGCCCCCGCCGACCTGCTGGTGCAAGCCGGCCGCAGCGGCCGCCAACTGACTGAATTGCCCGCCGAGCTGCGGCCCGGCACGCTCGCGCAAGGCTACGCCATCCAGGAAGCCCATGCGCAGGCGCTGGGCGAAACGCCCAAGGGCTGGAAGCTGGGTGTGGGCAGCGTGTCCGCCATGGCCGCCGGCAACCTGGAACGCCCGCTGGTGGGCCGGCTGTTCGCCGAACGCTTCCATCCCCCGGGCTCGACGGTGCAACTGCCGTGTGCGGCGCCGGTCACCGTGGAATTCGAAATCGCCTTCGTGCTGAGCCGCGACGTCGCGCCGGGCACCGCGCCCGCCGACGCGATGCGCGCGGTGGCCTCGACCCACGTGGCCTTCGAACTCGTGCAGTCGCGCTTCGTCGATCGCCGCACGGTGGGCTGGCCCAGCTTCGTCGGCGACAACGTCGGCTTCGGCGCCCACATCCTGGGCGAACGCATCGACCCGGCGCACATCAGCCGCGTGGTGAAGACGGTGGAAGAACAGGTGGACGGACTCGCCGTGGGCCGCGGGCTGACCGGCGACGACGCCATCGATCCCGTGCAGGCCCTGCGCTTTCTCTTCGAACATGCGACCAACCATGGCATCACCCTCAAGCGTGACGATGTCGTGACAACGGGCGCCGTCGCCAAGCCCTTCGACGTGGGCCCCGGCAGCGCCGACGTCACCGCGCTGTATCTGGGCGGCAAGCTGACCGTGCGCGTGACGACGCCGCAGGCTTGATACCGGCGCCCACGGCGCACTCAGCCTTCTGCAAGGTTGCTGGCTGATACCCGGCGGATACCCATGTAACCGCCGCTTGGTGTACCGTACCGCAGAGCTCCCCGCATCTCGCGGGGCGCGCGGCACACCAGGAGGACCTTGCAGATGAAGCCCGGCATTCTTGCGATCGATATTGGTGGAACCGGCCTGAAGGCCACGGTCATCGACGATCGAGGCCATATGCAAGTGGAACGCGTGCGAGTGGCCACGCCCCACCCTTGCCCGCCGGCGTTATTGCTGGAAAAGCTTGGCGAGATGGTCAAGACGCTACCCGCCTACGACCGCATCGCGGTCGGCTTCCCAGGCGTGGTGCGCAAAGGGCATGTCTACACGGCTGCCCATCTGGAAAGTCCGGAATGGATAGGCTACGACCTGGCGGGGGCCATTTCCAAAGCCGCCAGCGGCACGCCCGTCCAGCTGCTCAACGATGCCGACCTGCAGGGCCTGGCGCTGATCTCGGGCAAGGGACTGGAACTGGTGATGACGCTGGGCACCGGCATCGGCACGGGGCTGTACCGTGACGGCGAACTGATGCCGCACATGGAAATCGCCCATCATCCCATCCATAAGAACCGCACTTATGACGAATACCTGGGCGAAGCGGAACGCAAGAAAATCGGTCGCAAGCGCTGGAACAAGCGGCTGGCGCGCGCGCTCGACCTGATGACCATCCTGCTGCGTCCGGACCGCATCTACCTGGGCGGCGGCAATTCCGCGCGCGTCGACCTGAAGTTGCCCAAGCATGTGCGCCTGGGCTCCAACGACGCCGGCCTGGAAGGCGGCGCGTTCGTCTGGAACACGGCGCTGCGCAGCGCGGCCGGCAAGCCCGTGCCGCAGAGCGATACCGGCGTGCCGGTGCCGGAAGGCGGCGCGGCAGGCAAGTCCGCCGCGAAGAAAGCGGCGAAGAAGGCCGTTAAGACGGTCGCCGGAAAAACGGCGAGCAAAGTGGCAAGCAAAGCGGCAAAAAAGGCCGCGAAGAAGGCAGTCAAGAAGGCGGCCGCCTAGCCGCGTCCCGACGAGCCGCCTGGCAGGGAGTTGGGTACACCCAGGCGGCGCCGTCCGGCATGCGGCTTGCGCGTTCGCGCGGTTCACGTCGCCGCAATGGCGCCCCCCTGGCATTCCGTGAGAGCTTCGATGACCCCCTCCCCCACCCCCGCATCCGACCCGCTCGATCAACTGGCGATCAACACCCTGCGCACCCTGGCGATGGACGCCGTGCAGAAGGCCAACTCCGGCCATCCTGGCACGCCCATGGCCCTGGCCCCCGTGGGCTATACGCTGTGGAGCCGTTTCCTGCGCTATGACCCCGCGCATCCCGACTGGCCCAATCGCGACCGCTTCGTGCTGTCCGCCGGCCATGCGTCCATGCTGCTGTATGGCCTGCTGCACCTGGCCGGCGTGGTTGAACTGGACCGCCATGACAAGCCCACCGGCAAGCCGGCCGTCAGCCTGGACGACATCAAGCAATTCCGTCAGCTCGACTCCAAGACCCCCGGCCATCCTGAATACGGCCTGACCACCGGCGTGGAAACCACCACCGGCCCCCTGGGCCAGGGCTGCGCCAACAGCGTCGGCATGGCGCTGGCCCAGCGTCACCTGGCCAGCCGCTACAACCAGGCCGGCAAGACCCTGTTCGATTACAACGTCTACGTCATCTGCGGCGACGGCGACATGATGGAAGGCGTATCCGGCGAGGCCGCGTCGCTGGCGGCCCACCAGAAGCTGGGCAATCTCTGCTGGATCTACGACAACAACACCATCAGCATCGAAGGCCACACCGAGCTGGCCTTCACCGAAGACGTCGCGGCCCGCTTCGCCGCCTACGGCTGGAACACGATCCACGTGCGCGACGCCAACGACACCGAGGCGCTGGCGCGCGCCATCGAACAATTTCAAGCCACCCATGACCGTCCCACGCTGATCGTGGTCGACAGCATCATCGGCTACGGCGCCCCGCATAAGCAGAACACCGCGGCCGCGCACGGCGAAGCCTTGGGCGAGGACGAAGTGCGCCTGGCCAAGAAGGCTTTCGGCTGGTCCGAAGACGCCCAGTTCCGCGTTCCGGACGAGGTGCGCGACCGCCTGCGCGATGCCATGAAGCAGCGCGTCGACAAGGGCTGGCAGCAATGGCAGGACAATTGGAAGGCGCTCGACCCGGCCCTGGCCGCCGAACTGCGGCATCAGCTGGACATCACCCTGCCCGAAGGCTGGGACAAGGACATTCCGGTCTTCCCGGCCGACGCCAAGGGCAAGGCCACCCGTGAAACCGGTGGCCAGGTCCTCAATGCCTGCGCCAGGGACATCCCGTGGATACTGGGCGGCGCAGCCGATCTGGCCCCGTCCACCAAGACTCTGCTGACCTTCGACGGCGCGGGCAGCCTGCAGGCCGACACGCCCAGCGGACGCAATATGCACTTCGGCGTGCGCGAACATGCCATGGGCGCCATCGCCAACGGCATGGCGTTGTGCGGCCTGCGCCCCTATACCGCCACGTTCCTTATCTTCAGCGACTACATGAAGCCGCCCATGCGGCTGGCCGCGCTGATGGAGCTGCCGGTGGTCTTCGTGTTCACTCACGATTCGATCGGGCTGGGTGAAGACGGGCCGACCCACCAACCGATCGAACAAATGGCGCAGCTGCGCGGCATCCCCAGCATGCGCGTGCTGCGGCCCTGCGACGCCAACGAAACGGCCGAGGCCTGGCGCATCGCCCTGCAACAGCAGCATCGCCCCACCGCGCTGGTGCTGTCGCGCCAGCCGCTGCCCACCCTGGACCGGACCAGGTACGCCGCCGCCAGCAATACCGCGCGAGGCGCCTACGTACTGGCCGACTGCGCCCCCAAGACCCCGCAGGTCATCCTGATGGCCACCGGCAGCGAGGTGGCGCTGTGCCTGCAGGCCTATGAACAATTGAAGGACGAGGGCATCGCGGCCCGGGTCGTCTCCATGCCCAGCTGGGATCTGTTCGAGGAGCAGGACGCTGCCTACCGCGACAGCGTGCTGCCCCCGTCCGTGGCCGGCCGGGTCGCGGTGGAGCAGGCCGGCCCGCTGGGCTGGGACCGCTATGTGGGCGCGACAGGCGATAAGATCGTGATGCACAGCTTTGGCGCATCGGCGCCGATCTCGAAATTACAAGCGAAATTCGGATTCACGATAGAAAATGTGGTGCGCGCCGCGCGCGACCAGGCCAAGAAGCACGGGAGTATTCAATGAGCACTGACAGCAACAACAAACTGCGCCAACTGGCCCAGGCCGGCCAGGCCATCTGGCTCGATTTCCTGAGCCGCGAATTCATCGCCAACGGCGGGCTGGCCAAGCTCGTGGCCGAGGACAGCCTGACCGGCGTCACGTCCAATCCGTCCATTTTCGAAAAAGCCATCGGCCACGGCAGCGCCTACGACAGCGCCATGAACGACTTCCTGGCCAAGGCGGACAACGACGCGGGCGCGGTGTACGAACACCTGGCGGTCCAGGACATCCAGGCCGCCGCCGATGTGCTGCGCCCGGTCTACGACAAGCTCGAAGGCAGGGACGGCTACGTCAGCCTGGAAGTCTCGCCCTATCTGGCCTACGACACCGAAGCCACCCTGGTCGAGGCGCGCCGCCTGTGGCAGGCCGTCAAGCGGCCCAATGTGATGATCAAGGTGCCCGGCACGGTGCAGGGCGTACCCGCCATCCGCCAGCTGATTTCCGAAGGCATCAACGTCAACGTTACCTTGCTGTTCTCGCGTGACGCCTACGCCCAGGTGGCCGATGCCTATGTCCAGGGACTGGAGCAACGCGTCAAGGCCGGCGGCGACATCTCCCGCGTGGCCAGCGTCGCCAGCTTCTTCGTCAGCCGCATCGACGCGCGCATCGACAAGGCCATCGCGGACCGCGTGGCCGGCGGCGCGCCCGAGGCCGGCGCGCTGAAGGCGCTGCAAGGCAAGGTGGCCATCGCCAATGCCAAGCTGGCTTACCAGGACTACCAGCAACTCATCGCCAGCCATCGCTGGAAGGCCCTGGCCGAGCACGGCGCCCAGCCGCAGCGGCTGCTGTGGGCGTCCACCGGCACCAAGAATCCGGCCTATCCCGCCACGCTTTACGTGGACACGCTGATCGGCCCGAATACCGTCAACACCATGCCCTCGGCCACCATGGATGCCTTCCGCCACGGCGGCACGGTGTCCCCCGCGCTGACGCAGGACGTGGCCGGCGCGCAGCACATCCTGGACGAAACCCAACGGCTTGGGCTGCACCTGGACGACGTCACCACCGACCTGGTGGACGACGGCGCACGCCAGTTCTCGGACGCCTTCGATGCCCTGCTGGGCTCGGTGGCGAACAAGCGCAACACCTTTTTGGGCGAGCGCCTGAACGGGGTTGCCTATCAACTGCCGGAGGCCCTTGAAGATGCCGCCGGCAAAGCGCTCGAACGGGCTCGCGCCGAAGGCTGGTCGCGCCGTCTGTGGCAAGGCGATGCCAGCATGTGGACGGGCGGCCCGGAAAATAAATGGGTGGGCTGGCTCGCCGCCGGCCAGGGCAAGCAGGCCGACCGGGCCGCCATCGCCAAAGTGGCGCAGGCCGTGCAGGCCGCCGGCTACACGCATGCCGTGCTGCTGGGCATGGGCGGGTCCAGCCTGGGCCCGGAAGTGCTGGCGCAAACCTTGGGCACCGCGGGCAAGGGCCTGAAGCTGCATGCCCTGGACTCCACCAGCCCCGATGAGATCGGCGCGGTGGAACGCGCCATCGACATCGCGCGCACGCTGTTCATCGTGTCCAGCAAATCCGGCTCGACCTTGGAACCCGAAATCCTCAACGCCTATTTCCATGCCGCCACCGTGAAGGCGGTGGGCGCGGACAAGGCCGGCGACCACTTCGTGGCCGTCACCGACCCCGGCTCCAAGCTGGAAGCGGCCGCCAAGGCAGCGCGCTATCGGGCCATCTTCCATGGCGACCCGACCATCGGCGGCCGCTACTCGGTGCTGTCGGTATTCGGCCTGGTGCCCCTGGGCGTGCTGGGCCACGATGTCGCGGCCTTCATGGACGCGACCCAGCCCATGGTGCGCGCCTGCGGTCCGTCGGCGCCGCCCGCCGCCAATCCTGGCGTGCGCCTGGGCGCCGTGCTGGGCGCGGCCGCCGTGTCCGGCCGCGACAAGCTGACCGTGTTCGCATCGCCGACCCTGGCCAGCGTGGGTTCGTGGCTGGAACAGCTGGTGGCTGAATCCACCGGCAAACATGGCAAGGGCATCGTCCCCGTGGACCTGGAACCGGTCGGCAAGCCCGACGATTACGGCCAGGACCGCGTGTTCGCCTACCTGTATTGCGCGGGCGATGACGACAAGCTGGACGCCCCCATACAGGCCCTGGCCGATGCCGGCCATCCGGTGGTGCGCGTCACCTTGCCGCGCGCCGACGCGCTGGGCCAGGAATTCTTCCGCTGGGAAGTGGCCACCGCCGTCGCCGGCGCGGTGATCGGCATCGATCCCTTCGACCAGCCCGACGTCGAAGCCAGCAAGATCAAGACCCGCGCATTGACGGATGCGTACGAAAAGACCGGCAAGCTGGCGCAAGAAACCCCGCTGCTGACCGACGGCGACCTGACCTTCTACGGCGATGACGCGCTGCGCGCCGACGGCACGCTCGATGGTGTGCTGGGCGCCCATCTGGCGCGCCTGCGTACGGGTGACTACGCCGCCGTGCTGGCCTACATCTCCCGCAATCCGGCGCATGAAGAAGCCATCACCACGTTGCGCACGCTGTTGCGCGACCAGCGCCGCGTGGCCACGGTAGGCGGCTTCGGCCCGCGCTTCCTGCACTCCACCGGCCAGGCCTACAAGGGCGGCCCCAACAGCGGCGTGTTCCTGCAGATCACCGCCGACCCCGAGCACGACCTGCCCATCCCGGACCGCAAGATCAGCTTCGGCACGGTACAGGCGGCGCAGGCCATCGGTGACCTGCAGGTGCTGGCCGAACGCGGCCGCCGCTACCTGCGCGTCCACATCGCGGGCGGGCGGGTCGACGCCGGCCTGGCGCGCCTGGTGGAGGCCACCACGCGCATCTTGCAGAAACGCTGAGTTCCTGGACCACCGGGCGACTGCCTTCGCGGGCAGCGCCGGGGGGCCCGGGACCCTCGATCAACGGCGCCGTTGCACCGGCACCGACGCCGCGCAGCGGATGCCCTCATGGCCGTCGCTGCTCCCATCGTCCAGACAGGAGAATGGCAATGCAACTCGGACTGATCGGCCTCGGCCGCATGGGCGCGAACATCGCGCGTCGCCTCATGCGCGACAAACATGATGTGGTGGTCTACAACCGCAGCCTGGACAAGGTGAAGTCCTTGCAGGACGAAGGCGCGGTGGGCGTGGACAGCGTGGAAAAGCTGGTGGCGCAATTGGCCAAGCCGCGCGCCATCTGGGTCATGTTGCCGGCCGGCAGCGTGACCGAGCACATGATCGATACGCTGGCGGGCCTGCTGGAACCCGGCGACATCATCATCGACGGCGGCAACACCATGTACAAGGACGACATGCGCCGCGCCAAGGCCTTGCGCGAAAAGAAGCTGGAGTACGTCGACGTCGGCACGTCCGGCGGCATCTGGGGCCTGGAGCGCGGCTACTGCATGATGATAGGCGGCGAGGACAAGGTGGTGCGCCATCTGGACCCCCTGTTTTCCTGCCTGGCGCCGGGCCTGGGCACCATCGACCGCACGCCGGGCCGCGACGGCCACGACGACCGCCCCGAGCGTGGCTACATCCACGCCGGCCCGGCCGGCGCCGGCCACTTCGTGAAGATGGTGCATAACGGCATCGAGTACGGCCTGATGCAGGCCTATGCCGAAGGCTTCGACATTCTGAAGACCAAGAACTCCGATCAATTGCCCGAGGACCAGCGCCTGGACATCAACGTCGCCGATGTGGCCGAAGTCTGGCGCCGCGGCAGCGTGGTGTCGTCCTGGCTGCTGGACCTGACCGCGATCGCGCTGGCCAAGGACGGCAAGCTGGCCGGGTTTTCCGGCGACGTCGCCGACAGCGGCGAAGGCCGCTGGACGGTGGACGCGGCGGTCGAGCAGGCCGTGCCGGCGCCCGTGCTGGCCACGTCCCTGTTCGCGCGCTTCCGTTCGCGCCAGGACGCCACCTTCGGTGACAAGATTCTGTCCGCCATGCGCTTCGGCTTCGGCGGCCACGTAGAGGAAAAGAAATAATGGCAGCAAAGAAACCCAAGCCCTCGCGTACCGAGAAAGCGCCCCCCGTCGCGCTGTTCCTGTTCGGCGCGCACGGCGATCTGGTCAAGCGCCTGCTGGTGCCGTCGCTCTACAACCTGACCCGCGATGGCCTGCTGGACGATGCCCTGCGGGTGGTGGGCGTCGACCACAACACGGTCAGCGACGAGGACTACCGCAACCGCCTGCTTGAATTCATGCGCGAAAGCCGTCCCAAGGCCAAGGAAGGCGGCCCGGATGGCGATGGCTTCGACGAAAAACTGTGGGACAGCCTGGCGCCCCGCATTTCGTATCTGGAAGGCGACTTCCTTGACGACGGCACCTACCAGCAGATCGCCAAGCGCATCGAGGAGTCCGGCACCAAGAACGCCATTTTCTACCTGGCCACGGCGCCCCGTTTCTTCTGCGACGTGGTGCAGCGCCTGGCCAATGCGGGCCTGCTGAAGGAAGGCGAAGGCGAGTTCCGCCGCGTCATCATCGAGAAGCCGTTCGGCTCGGACCTGCAGACCGCGCAGGAACTGAACGCGCGCATCCTTTCCGTGATGGACGAAAAGCAGATCTATCGCATCGACCATTACCTGGGCAAGGAAACGGTGCAGAACATCCTGGTCAGCCGTTTCGCCAACGGCCTGTTCGAGGCGTTCTGGAACAACCACTACGTCGACCACGTGCAGATCACGGCGGCGGAAACCGTCGGTGTGGAAACGCGCGGCAATTTCTACGAGATCACGGGAGCCCTGCGCGACATGGTGCCCAACCACCTGTTCCAGTTGCTGGCCATGGTGGCGATGGAGCCGCCGGCCGCCTTCGACGCGGATTCGGTGCGTAGTGAAAAAGCCAAGGTGGTGGCCGCCATCCGGCCGTCGACGCCGGACGAGGCCTTGCGCAATTCCGTGCGCGGGCAGTACACCGCGTCCGAGGCCGACGGCAAGCACCTGAACGGCTACCGCGAGGAAAACCGCGTGGCGCCCGACAGCACCACCGAAACGTATGTGGCGCTCAAGCTTTGGGTGGACAACTGGCGCTGGGCCGGCGTGCCGTTCTATCTGCGCACCGGCAAGCGCATGGGCGTCCGTAATACGCAGATCGCCATCTGCTTCAAGCCGGCGCCGATGTCGCCGTTCCGCGATACGCAGGTGGATGAGCTGCGGCCCAACTACCTGATGATCAACATCCAGCCTGACGAAGGCATGTGGTTCGACTTCCAGGCCAAGCGGCCCGGCACGTCGCTGACCATCGACAACGTGGAGATGGGTTTCGCGTATGCCGACTTCTTCACCATGCGGCCGTCGACCGGGTACGAAACCCTGCTGTACGACTGCATGACGGGCGACCAGACGCTGTTCCAGCGTGCCGACAACATCGAGAACGGCTGGCGCGCGGTGCAACCCTTCCAGGAAGCCTTCCGCGATTATCCCCACGTCGAACCCTATGCCGCCGGCTCCGTCGGCCCCAAGGCGGCCGACGATCTGCTGGCGCGGGATGGACGGTCATGGCACAGCCTGAAGTAGATGGAGGCGGACTGGCCACCGGCGGCGGAAAGGCCGGCTTCGCGGTCACGGGGAGCGGGGCGCCGCGCAAGATCGCCGGCGGACACGAACCCGACGCCGCCGCGCGCGTGCGCGTGCGGGCGGGCGTGGCGACCGACAAGCCGGTGAACACATCGGGCATCGCCCTCTTGGTGTCCGATGTGGACGGCACGCTGCTGCGCCCCGACAAGAGCCTGGCGCCGGCCACGGTGGAAGCCGTCAACCGCCTGCGCGCGGCCGGCGTGCGTTTCACGCTGGTCAGCGCGCGACCGCCGCGCGGGATGTTGCCGCTGATCCAGGCCCTGAACATCAAAGTGCCGACGGCGGCTTTCAACGGCGGCGCCATCGTCGGCGCGCGCGGCGAAGTCCTGGAATCCACCCGACTGACGAGTCGCGATGCCCGTACCACGCTGGACCTGCTGCTGCCGGAGCCAGTGGAAACATGGGTCTTCGCGGACGACCAGTGGCTGCTGCGCGACCCTGACGGCGAGTACGTCCCGCTGGAAAGAAAGACCCTGGGCTATGACGGCGTGGTGGTCGATGATTTCTCGCCTTACGTGGACCGCATCGACAAGATCGTCGCCGCCAGCTCGGACCCCGCTTTGCTGGCCCGGCTGGGACAGACCTTGAACGCACGCATCGCGCCGCATGCCTTGGCCATGCAATCACAGACTTATTACCTGGACATCACGCATGCGCGCGCCAACAAAGGCGACGCGGTGTCGGCCCTGGCGCGCCAGGTCGGCGTGCCGCTGACAGCCGTTGCCGTCATCGGCGACGGCGATAACGACGTGCCCATGTTCAAGCGCGCCGGACTGTCTATAGCCATGGGGCAGGCGAACGCCGCCGTGCGGGCGCAGGCGCGCCGCGTCACGGGGCCCAACGATCAGGATGGCCTGGCCCAGGCGATCGATCAGATCATCCTGGGCCAGGCCGGGACAGGTGGAGCGGCGGGGCACGGTTGAAGGGAAGGAAGCGCCCCTGGCTAGGCGCTCCCGGCTAGGCGCCCCTGGCTAGCCGCCCGCAGCTAAGCGCCCCTGGCTAGCCGCCCGCCTCAATCCGACAGCGCGCGCATTTCCTTGATCAGGTCCGCCTTGCCCTCGAAGCCGATACCAGGCAGGTCCGGCATGGTGATGTAGCTGTTCTCGACCTTCACGCCGTCGGGGAAGCCGCCGTAAGGCTGGAACAGGTCCGGATAGGATTCGTTCCCGCCCAGCCCCAGGCCGGCGGCGATGTTCAAGGACATCTGATGGCCGCCATGCGGCACGCAGCGGCTGGGCGACCAGCCGTGCTGGTGCAGCATGTCCAGGGTGCGCAGGTACTCCACCAGGCCGTAGCTCAGGGCGCAATCGAATTGCAGCCAGTCGCGGTCGGGACGCATGCCGCCATAACGGACCAGGTTGCGGGCGTCCTGCATGGAGAACAGGTTCTCGCCGGTGGCCATGGGCTTGTCGTAATAGTTGCGCAGGGTCGCCTGCAGTTCGAAGTCCAGCGGATCGCCGGCTTCTTCGTACCAGAACAGGTCGTACTGCGACAGCGCCTTGGCATAGGCAATGGCCGTATCCAGGTCGAAGCGGCCGTTGGCGTCCACGCACAGGCGCTGGCCATCCTGCAGCACGCTAAGGATCGAGTCGATGCGGCGCAGATCCTCGTCCAGCGAGGCGCCACCGATCTTCTTCTTGACCACGGTGTAGCCGCGATCGAGATAGCTGCGCATCTCGTCCTTCAGCTTGCCATGGTCCTGGCCCGGGTAGTAGTAACCGCCGGCGGCGTAGACGAAGACCTTGCGATTGGGCGTGCCGTTGCCGTAGCGATCGGCCAGCAGCTGGAACAGCGGCTTGTTGGCAATCTTGGCGACCGCGTCCCAGATCGCCATATCCATGGTGCCGATGGCCACCGAGCGCTCGCCATGGCCACCAGGTTTCTCGTTGAGGAACATGGTCTGCCAGATCTTGTGCGGATCCAGGTTCTCGCCGCTTTCATCGATCAGGGAATCCGGGTCGGCTTCCAGGATGCGGGGGATGAAGCGCTCGCGCATCAACATGCCCTGGCCATAGCGGCCATTGGAATTGAAACCGTAGCCCACCACCGGCTTGCCGTCGCGGATGACATCGGTGATGACGGCCACCAGGCTCAGGTTCATCTTGCTGAAGTCGATGTAGGCGTTGCGGATGGGCGAGCTGATGGGAACGGTCTTTTCCCGGATTTCTACGATTCTCATGATGTCTCCTGCTAGACGCGGATTAGGGCTGAGGGCGCCGATGGGTACCAGGCCACGGGCTTGCGTGCCTGAGCGATGGCGCGGCATCCCGCCGCGCCACGCCTGCCTGCCGGCGGCCATGTCGTGGGAGCAAGATTAACGAATCGCACGCAAGAAAATATTCACTATAAGGAAAAAGAATATTCACCTTGAGTTATAAATAGACGATGAAAAACGATCCCTCCTCGGAACTGGTTTTCTTTGCCCTGCTGGCCCGGCTGGGGAGCCTGTCCGCCGCCGCCCGCGCGCTGGACATCACCCCGCCCGCGGCCACCAAGCGCCTGGCCCAGATGGAACAGCGGCTGGGCGTGCGCTTGGTCAACCGCACGACCCGGCGAATCAGCCTGACCAGCGACGGCGAGACCTATCTGGAACACGCCACCCGCATCCTGGCCGACATCCGCGCCATGGAAGACCAGCTGGCGGGCAGCCGGGCCGAACCGCGCGGGCTGCTACGGGTCAACGCCACCCTGGGCTTCGGCCGCACCGTGATTGCCCCGCTGGTCTCGGATTACGCGCGTCTGCACCCGGACGTACAGGTCCAGCTGGAGGTCACGGATCGCCCCGTGGATCTGGTGCAGCAAGGCTATGACGTGGCCGTGCGCTTCGGCCAACCGGCCGACAGCCGCCTGAGCGCGCGGCGCCTGCTGAGCAACCGGCGCTTCCTGTGCGCGTCGCCCAGCTACCTGAGCCGCCACGGCGTGCCGCAGACGCCGGCGGCGCTGCAGGAACACCGCTGCATCATCCACCGGCAGAACGACGAGGCCTATGGCGCCTGGCGCTTCACCCGCGAGCGCCAGACCGAGGTGGTCAAGGTCGGCGGCGCGCTATCCAGCAACGACGGCGACATCGTGCTGGGCTGGGCCCTGGATGGACACGGGATATTGGTGCGTTCGGAATGGGACCTGGCCAAGTACCTGGAAACGGGCCGCCTGCGGCGCCTGCTGCCGGCGTACACGCTGGAACCGGCGGATCTGTTCGTCTATTACCCCAGCCGCCAGCACATGTCCGCGCGGGTGCGCGGCTTCATCGATTTCCTGACCGCCCATTTCGAGACGCCGCCCAAGCGCGCGCCCCGGGGCAGCGGGTCAGATGGATAGGCGGGGACGGCCGCGCAGGAACTGCGCGGATGCCAGCAGGTCCTGCTGGCGGGGGTCGACCTCGGGCGCGACGATGGCTTCGCGCATGCGGAATTCGAGTACCCAGACCCAGGGATTGACGGCCCAGGCGCGCGCGCCGTAGGTCTCGCACCAGCTCAAGGCGAAGATGGACTTGATCGGCATGCCCGGCAGGAACCCGCCGCGCGCCGTGGTCTGGTTGACGCAGCCTTCCGCGGCCACGTCGGCGTCGCTGATGTCCTGCAGGCGTTGCAGCCGCAGGCCGACCAGCAGGGCCAGGGCGAAGGCATTACCTTCTTCGTCATACAGGGGAATGGTCTGCCCGGGTTCGCCATAAGGACAGGTGGCGCTGCGCACGCGCCGGCGCGGCGGCCGGCCAGGCACCGGTTCCTCGACGGCAACCCACTTGGCGTTCGGACCCATTTCGCGCAACCAGCCGGACGTACTCTGCGGCGGCTGCGGCTTCAGAATGCGGCGTGTCTGCACTTTGCGCCCATCAAGGATGGGCGCGATGAGGTCTGGAGCGAATCGTAGAGGTTGCCCTTTCATTACTAAGCGAAGCTTGAAACTCGGCCCGGATGATACCGCAGTGCAAGCCCGGGCCGCCGAAACCGGCCCAGGCGAACGAATTATGCACGTTTTTCAATGCCTTATCTGTATCAGCCCCATTTTTGCGGCTGATACAGTTTTGCGGAAATTCAGGGATGATCCGCCGCCCAGCGGCCCAGGAAATCCAGGAAAATGCCATCCACCCGGCCGGCATTGCCGTCGGAGTGCCCGGCGGAATGTGGCGTGGCGATGACATTGGGCAGTTGCCACAGGGGCGATTCCGCCGCCAGCGGCTCGTGTTCGTAGACGTCCAGGTAGGCCCCGGCCAGGCGGCCTTCGCGCAGCGCGGCGATCAATTCAGCTTCGCGCACCACTTCACCCCGCGCGACGTTGATCAGGCAGGCGCGCGCCGGCAGCGCGGCCAGCATGGCGCCATCGACCAGGAATCGGGTGCGCTCGGTCAGGGGGCAGGCCAGCACCAGCCAGTCGGCATCGCCCAGGATGGACGCCATGTCCTCGAATGCCACGCATTCGTCCGCGCCCTCGACGGCCTGCGCGCTGCTGCGCACCACCGACACGCGCAGGCCCAGCGCGCGCAGCAGTTTGCCAAGGCCCTGGCCGATGACACCCCAACCGACGATCACGGCTTTCTGGCCCCGCAGGTCGCGCGGCATGGTCAGCTCGCCGGCCTTGAGCCAGCGGTTTTCGCGTTGCGCCCGCATCAGCTCGGGGAAATGGCGCGCCAGCGCCAGCAGGCCGGCCAAGGCATTCTGCATGACCGGCTCGGCGTTGGCGCCGGACGAAGGCGTAACTTTCACGCCGCGCGCGATCAGTTCCGGAAAGATGGGGCGATCCAGTCCCGCCGAGTGGACGTGCACCCATTGCAGGGAGGGCGAGGCGCGCAGCGACTCGTAGAACGCTTCCAGCGATTCCGTCAGAACGTGTTTGGTGGAACTTCCGGTAACTTCACGCGAGATGTAGGCGATGTCGGCGTTACCATGGGCATGGCCTCGCGTCGCTTCAGCGATAAGCAACTCATGGGGACGGCCATCCAGCACTTTTTCCACCCGCTCGCGCAAGCGGTCCGCCGTGGCGCGGGAAAGCAGGATACGTAGCGGTTGCTGGTTCGACATGCGGAGTCCCCTCGGAGTATGTATTCGCGTTAATGGCGCCCGGCCCTCTCGATGAACCCGGCGGCGTTGCATTGCGGGCGCCCGGACCTGGCGCCGGACGCCGCACATTATCGCGCGATCCCTTCATCGCCACCTGAATGGCGCATTGCACCGCCGCCGCCATGGCGCCGCGCGCAACAACCGCATGGTTGCCGCGCGCTCGCCCGAACGACCCAGGAGTCCGATATGACACGACATCCCCAACTTTCCCGCGGCACGGCCAGACTGGCACGCATGCTTGCGCTTGCCGCGGTGACGGCCGCGGCCGCCACGACAGCGGCCGTCGGGACGGCCAGCGCCCAGTCCCTCAACAAGCTCGAAGGCGTGCTGGGCGGCAGCGGACACAATGCAAGCTCGGGCTCCAGCAGCGGCGGCGCCGCGGCGGCACTGGGCGACCTGGCTTCCGGCAACCTGAAATCGGGCAGCCTGGGCAATGCCACGGGCGTGCTGCAGTACTGCATCAAGAACAATTACCTGAGCGGCAATGGCGTGACGTCGCTGAAGGACAAGCTGACCAGCCGCATCAGCGGCAGCAGCGGGCAGCCGGCGGAGAAGAACGACGACTATCTGTCGGGCGCCAAAGGAATGCTGAAGACCGGCGAAGGCAAGAGCCTCGATCTCAGCAGCGACGGCCTGAAGTCACAAGTCACGAAGAAGGCGTGCGACGCCGTGCTGGCGCAGGCGAAAGGCTTCCTCTAAGGCTCGCGCCCTTCAGCGCCCTTCAGCGCCCGCCAGCCAGCTCGCGGCCGGCGCCGCGCGGCATGCGCGCGGTGACCGGCACCGATGCCACCGAGAACAATCCCAGCACCACGAAGGCGGGCCAGAAGTCGGTCCAGACGATCTGCGGGTGGCCCTGGACGATGTGCGACAGCTGCAGCACGATGCCCGCCACCACCACGCCCAGGCCCAGCGACATCTGCTGGATCACGGACGCCAGGCTGGTGGCGCGGCCGACGTCCGCGCTCTCGATCTCGGCGTAGGCAAGCGCGTTCAGCGCAGTGAATTGCAACGACGGAAACACGCCGCCGAACAGCACGATGCACCAGATCACCAGCCGCGACATGCCCGGATGGAAGACGCCGTAGACCGCGATCGCCAGGCCCGCCAGAATCGCATTGGCCATCAGCACCGGACCGAAGCCGAAGCGCCGCAGCACCGGTTGCGCCACCAGCTTCATGAACAGCGCGCCGAAGGCCGACGCGCAGGTGATGGTGCCGGCCTCGAATGGGGTCATGCCCAGGCCTTCCTGCAAGGCCAGGGGCAGCAGAAAAGGTATCGCACCCAGCCCGATGCGAAACAGCGAGCCGCCGATGACGGCCGTGTGAAACGTGGGCACGCGCAGGAAGCTCAGGTCCAGCAAAGGCTTCTCGGCGCGGCGCGCGTAGACCACGTACAGCAAGACCAGGATGACGCCCACCGCCAGCATGATGATGTTGTCGCGCGTATCGAGGATGTCGCTGCCCAGCAAGGACATTGCCAGCATGAACAGCGCGGCACCTCCGCCCGACAACAGGAAGCCCAGCCAGTCCAGCCGGCCCGGATGCGGCATGCGCGTGTTCTCGATGTGGCGATTGGTCAGCCAGATGCCGAGGATGCCGATCGGCACGTTGATGAAGAACATCAGGCGCCAGTGCAGGTAGGTGGTGATGAAGCCGCCCAGCAAGGGGCCGACCACCGGGCCCAGCAAGGACGGGATGGTCAGGTAATTGACCGCGCGCACGAAGTCGGCGCGCGCCACCGAACGGAAAATAATGATGCGGCCGACCGGCACCATCATGGCGCCGCCCACGCCTTGCACGAAGCGCGCCAGCACGAAGGTGAACAGTGACGTCGAGGCCGCGCACAGCAGCGAGCCCGCGATGAACACGCCGATGGCCGCGCGAAACACCGTGCGCGAACCGAAGCGGTCCGCCACCCAGCCGCAGATGGGGATGAACACACCCAGGCCCACCACGTAGCTCGTGACCGCCAGCTTCAAAGTGATGGGATCCTGGCCCAGATCACGCGCCAGTTCCGGCAGGGACGTGACCAGCACCGTGGCGTCGACGTTCTCCATGAAAAGCGCGCAAGCGACGATCAGGGGAACGATAAAAGCGCCCAGGGCAAGTGGCATGGCTGGCGTGAAAGACGGCAGGGGTGAGACGAAGTCGAGGCGTGATTATGACACCGACGCGCCGCGCGCCTTTCGTTTCAGGCCACTGTCAACACGGCGACAGCCAGCGTTCAGATTACCCTTGCCGTTCAGCGTTTCCAGTTCAGGGCCTGGCGCGTATAAGGCTGTTCGGCGCCCGACAATTTGAGCGCCATGATCACCACCAGATCGTGCGTGCGGGCTTTCGGCGCGACGCCATAGCTGACCGCGGCGGACAGCAGGAAACCCAGCGCCACCGCGCCCACGCGCAAGCCCGAGCGATGGTCGGGCCACTTCACCAGCACCACGCCGGAAGCCAGGCCGCCGATCAGCAGGCCCGAGATCACCTCCGACGGCGAATGGGCGTTCAGGTACAGGCGCGAGATGCCGATCAGGATGGCCAGCAGCGCGCCCGCCGCGGCACCCCAACGCGCGCCGCGCGCCGAATGCACATTGCCCAGGGCAAAGCCCAGCACGGGATAGATGGCCGCGCTGACCATCGAGTGGCCGCTGAAACCCGTGAAATCGAGGGCTTCCCAGCCGTAGCCCCAGCCCAGGAACGCAAGCTTGGAAACGAGCACGACCGACGCGGCCAGCGCGCACGCGCAGGCCCACTTGAAAACCGTGGCGCGCTCCGAGGACACCAAAAACAGCGTGGCCACCACGGCAGCCGGCACCAGCAGACGAGACTCGCCGATGTCCGACAGAAATACCCAAAACGCATGCATGCCCTGACCTGCCCTGTAGAAAAGATTCAGCCGTCTGACCGCGCGGGGGTCGCGAAGTTCATCCAGGGCCGGCGTCCCCGTTAATGCCCGTCAATGCCCGTTTTTATACCGAGCGTACAAAGCGATGACGTCGCGCACATATTGCCGGGTTTCCGCATAAGGCGGCACGTCATCGTACTTGGCCACGGCACCGGGCCCCGCATTGTAGGCGGCCAGGGCCAGGTCCAGACGCCCGGGGTAACGATCCAGCAGGCTGCGCAGATGGCGCGAGCCCGCATTGACGTTGGTGGCCGGGTCCACCAGCGCCGCTTCGATATCTTCCTGCTTCACCAGGCTGGCCGCCGTGCCGGGCATCAGCTGCATCAGGCCTAGCGCGCCCTTGGGCGAGCGGGCGTCCTTGCGGAAGCCCGACTCCACCGCGATGATGGCGCCCAGCAAGGCACTGTCCACGCCTGCCGCGGCCGCGGCCTTGGTGATGATGCCGCGGTAGCTTTCCATGCCCGGATGCCCGAACAGATCGCGCACGCGCTGACCGTCGTCGTTGCCATCCAGATCCACCGCGCCCAGTGCGGCGATGTCCGTCAACGTCAGCGGCCGGCTCTGCGCCAACAAGGACACGGGCGCCCGTGCCTTCGCGCGTGACTGGGCTCGCTGGTAATACTTGGCGTATCCCTTGGGCACCACCATGGCGCGTGGAATACCGAACGGGTCCCGGTAACGGTAGATCTCGCCGGCCTGGGCGGCTTGCGGCCCCATGGCCAACGCCGTCACGCTCAACAGGCCCACCAGTGCTGCCCGACTTGCAAAACCCGGCCTTGCCGGGGATGGCCACAGTGTCATCATCGTCGTCGCATTCCGTGACCCGACGCATACACGCGTTCCTTGTCAGCGCGTCGCGCCGCCTGTGTCCGCCCCCGGAAAACGCATCATGCAGCAGCGGCGCCGCGCTTGTCTCTCAGGCCGATGGAGGAAGAAAACCATCCCTCCAGGCGATGGCAGCCCGGACCTTTCGACCCTGGTCCTAAGCCTTGGCGGGATCCTCCATGAACCCCAGATCGTGGCCGTCGAAGCGGCGCAGGTTCGGAAAAACGTCATTGAGCGACGCAGCCCCCGCCCCGAACCAGCTCGCCAACGTGGCGCCGAACTGGTCCACCGCCACGTCAGGCAACATGCGGCCATGATCGACGAAACCGGGACCATCCAGGGCCAGCTCGGGATGCTTGCCGTAGAAGCGCCCACCGCGCACCGCGCCGCCCATGACCAGGTGGTGGCCGCCCCAGCCGTGATCGGAGCCATTGCCGTTGGACACCAGCGTTCGGCCGAACTCCGATGCCGTGAACGTGGTGACCTGGCGCGCCACGCCCAGGCCGTCCAGCGCCTGCTGGAACTCGGCCATGGCGCCGCCCAGTTCGCGCAGCAGGCCGGGGTGGATGTCGTTCAGGCCATCATGGTTGTCATAGCCGTTCTGCGTGACGAAGAACACCTGGCGCCGCATGCCCAGGGTGTCGCGCGCGGCGATCATGCGCGCCACGATCTTCAGCTGCGCGGCCAATGGCGTGGCGAAGGCGCCCGCCACCGTCGTGCGCGCCAGCGCGGTCCGCAGGCGCGCATCGGCGCTGATGGAACGCGCCACGGTGGCCGCATGCTGACGCTCGAACAGATGCTCGTTGGATTGCGTGATCAATTGCCGCAACAAGGCGGTGCAGGTGCTCGACCCATAGGTGTCCCGCTGCAGCAGTTCGATAGGCGTGGAACCCGCGGGGCTGACCCGGTAAGCATTGACGTGATGGCCCGCGAGCAACAGCGCGCTGCCGCCGGCGGTGACCCCCGTGAACGTGGCATTGCCATTGGCCGCCAGGAACAGGTCCGCCAGCCGCCCGCCCCAGCCGGACGTCGCGCCTTCCGGCGCCAGTGCCTGCCAATAGGACTGCTGGTCGTTGTGCGAGAACAGCTTGGGCGGCAGCGGCACGCGCGCGCCGACGTAGTCGCGCTTGCTGGTCGGCACGGACAAGGGCCCCACGTTCAACTGCACGGCCAACTGGCCCCGTTCGAACCACGGCAGCAGCGGCGCCAGGCCGGGCGCGAGAGCAAAGGCCTGGTCGCCCGGCAGCGCGTCCCTGGGCTTGAGCGCCGTGGCGCTCAGCTTGTCGCGGGCCAGGGCGATATCCGCGCGCGCCTGGAAATAACGGGCGTGACTCGCGGGATCGTAAGGCACGATGGTGTTGTAGGGATCGTTACCGCCGTAGAGAAAAACGCAGACCAGGGCCTTGTAATCGTTGACGGGCGCCGCGCCTGCCGCCGGGTTGCCGCCTGCCGCCTGCGCGGGCGCGGCGACGGCCGCCGCCGCGCCCAGCGCGGCCAGTTGCAAGGCCAGCGGCGCGGCGCTGCCGCTCACACCCAGCAAGGAAGCACGCCGCAGGAATTCACGCCGAGTCGCATCTGTCATTTCTGCACCAGGTATTCAGGCGTGGCGGCGACCAGCGTGATGGCCGCCCGCACGCGATCCAGTTTGCGCTGCGCGGGGATCTCCGCCACCGCGTTCGCGATGACTTGGGTTGTGGCGGTGCTGAACGCGTCGCCCGCCAGCAGCAGCACGATATGCCGCAACAGCGCTTGCGTATCGTCGGCCAGAGCGACTTCCGCGGCGTAATCGGTCTGCAGATCCTCCCAGCCCCGATCGACATAGATCGCCAGGAAGTTGAGGTAGCCCGCCACGCTGGTTTCGTCGGTGATCTGGAACTCCGGCGCCACCAGGCCCATTTGTGCAATGACCGTGTTGGGCGGTGTAAAGCGGGGGCGAAAGAAATTGAACACGGACGGCGCCTTCAAAGGGCTCTGCCCCAGGCGCACCGTGCTGTCGGTGGTATCGGGCATCTCCCACTTGCCGTTGCGGGACGTGGCGCCGAAGGCCCGCGCCCAGGCCGCGAAGCGCACGATGGGTTCACGCACCTTGCCCCAGGTCGGCGACTCGAGATCGGGCTGGCGTGCGTCGCGATCCAGCAGCACGGCCCGCAACACCGCCCCCAGGTCCCCCCGCTGGCCCTTGCCGTTGTCGGCGAACACCGCCGCCACGCGCCCCACATAGGCCGGGCTCGGATTGCTGGTGACCAGCCGCTGGATGAGTTGGGTGCCGATGAAAGGACCGACGTTGGGATGGGCGCACAAGGTGTCCAGGGCGATACGCAGGGATTCGACCCCGCCGGTGCCCGGCGCGACGACCTTTCCCAGAAAGCGCTTTTCCGACATCGAATGGTTGGCGGGATTCAGGGCCATGGGGCGGCGCTGGCACTCCGGATCGGTTTCCGGGCCAGCCAGGTCCCAGCCGGTGAACACTTTGGCCAGGCCGCGCACGTCGTCGTTGGTATAGGTTTCCACGGCCTTGCCGTCGCGCAGCTTGAGCGTGCCGTCGGGATTCAGTTCGTACAGGCCTATCGTGAACAGCTGCATCACCTCGCGTGCGTAGTTTTCGTCGGGTGAGCGGCCGGTCTTCACATCTTCCTTGCGGCTGCCGCGATAGGTCAGCATGCAGCCCATCTGCAGGCTGCGGGTGACGGCTTCCAGCATGTCGCGAAAATTGCCCAGGCTGTGCGCGGCCAGGGTGTCCATGAAGGCCGCCCCGCCAAACATGGGCCAGGAGGCGGAAATGGACAGGGTGTTGATGACGAAGATTTCCGAGAACGCGAACGCGGCGCGTGTGCGCAACTGGTCGGGCGCCGCGATGAATTTGCGCCACAGCGTGGCTTCCAGCGGGGCATTGATGCCGTTGCCCTTGAAGGCTTCGGTATTCCTGCCCGTGGCCACCAGCCAGTCGAAGTGCGTCTGCGACGGCGGCGCGGCCCGCTGCTCGTCGATCCAGCGGCCATAACCGATGGCCACGACGCGCTCGATCTCGGCTCGGGTGGGACCGAAAGTGGCTTGCGCCAGGAAGCGCGAAGCCTGGCCCGGCGTGGGACGGTCGGCGGCGGCGGGCGCCGCCGACGCGGACGGCGCGGCGGAAGAGGATGTGGGCATGGCGGGCATTGAAACGGGCATGGCCGCCGCCACGGCGCGCTTTGCAAGGCTTGAACGAGCCGGACCGGGGCCTGATCGGAGCCTGGTCCGGGGCCGATCGAGCATGCTCTGCCGCGCCGCAGCGAAAACCACTAACGTGGATCACCATAGCCACGCCGCGCGGCCCTTACAACCGCTGCCTATGGCGGAGCCCGACTAGACGACTGGTGGATCCTCATCCTTAAAGGGGGCAATCCGTGGCGGCGCTTCCTCGGTAATTAGGATGGTGGCGCGGGCGGGGTCGTTTTGAATAAGCTCAATCTGACAGCAGCCTTGCGCAAGGCTACTCATCACCGGAACGCCCGGCGGCGCAGATGGTCGCAGCTTCGCGTCCCCGATTCCCCCTCCCGCATGACCAGGCACGGCACTTGCTAATGTGCTGCGCCGCGCCATTGCGGCAACCCCGCGGATTAGGAGAATGTTTATGGACAAGGCTGATATTCCTCTCGCCCAGCGCGACGCTCTAGGTCTGATGCTGGACGACCACCTCAAGATCAAACACCTTTTCAAGGCTTTCGGCCGTGAAAAGGATGCCGAGACCCGCGAGGCCATTGCCCACGAAGCGTGCCTGACCCTGACGGTCATCGCGCAAATCGAGGAAGAGCTCTTCTACCCCTACGTCCGTGCCCAGAACGAGGCGGCTTTTGGTCCGCTGATCGACAAGGCCATGGTGGAGCATTCGTGCATCCGCAGCCTGATCGCGCAGATCCAGGGCATGACGTCGGAAGACAGCCTGTTTTACGCCAAGGTGGCCGTGCTGGGTGAATTGACCAGCCACCACGTCAACGGCGAAGAGGGCGAGCTGTTCCCGAAGCTGATCGTCATGAACGAAGACTTGCGCGAAATCGGTGCAAAGATGCACCAGCGCAAGGAAGAAATTACCGTCGAAGCGCACATCGCTTAAGACGCATGGGACTGGGGCACGATGAAAATCCTGACTAAGGAAACCCAGCGTTCGCGCGCCACCTTGTGGCTGGCGCCTCTGACGCAGGGTGGATTCCGGTGGGAAGTTGAGGTCGTCGACACGGGTAAGACGACCGTGCCCCATGTCATCCAGTCCGAGCACGTTTTTCGTACGCCAACCGATGCCGCGCTGGATGGCATCAAGGCGATGGAGTCGATGGAGATATCCACCCGATCCCACTGACGGAAGATGAGCTAAGGAAAACGCACCGCCACGCGGTGCGTTTTTTTTCGCCTATGGCAGGGCAGATCCTGCCTTGCGCTACTTGCCCGGGACGACGCTCGCGGGCGCGGTGGGCGAGGCGGGGGAGACCGGGGACACCGGCGCCGCCGGGGATTTCTGCGACGGCGTGGTGGGCATGGGCGCCGGGGTCGGTGTCGAGCCGGGCGCCGGCTGATGGTCGCCCAGCCAGCCAGCGGGATGACTGTTCAGCACGGTAGTCCGCAAGGCCCGCCCTTTTTCCAGATGCGCCTGGAGGATGGGCAGGTTCTTCTCGGCAAAGGCCTTGATGTCGCCATCCCTGGCATTCCTCGCCGCGTTGGTGAACAGCTTGACGGCGTCGTTGTGCGCCGTGACGGCCACTTTTTCCACGAAAGCGCGGTCGAAGCGATTGCGCTGGGAATTCTGCAACTGCCTGAGCACGGACTGCTGGGCCCGCGACGGCTCGGTGGGCAAGGTGGCGCCCTTGCTGGCAGCCAGGGCCTCCAGCGCCTTGCCGACGTCCGTATGATCGTCGACCATCATCTGGGCATAGGCCTTCACATCATCGTTGGTCGACTGCGCCAGCGCCAGTTTGCCGGCAGCGACCTCGAACAACCCCGCCTGCGCCGCCTGCAACAGGAAGCGCTGGTCGCCCCGCGCCAGATTGGCGGCGTGGCTGGCCCCCGCCGCCAGCAGCAGGGTGGCGCATAGCAGCGCATTGCCGAAGACCTTCCATTTGAGCGTGCGCCCGGGCCTGCGGATGAGCGCGGATTCGGGCGTGCGGGTGAACGTGCATTCGAGCCTGCTGAAGTAAGCCATGGTCATCTCCCAGGGTATCCCTACCCATCAAATCCCCATTCACCGCTCTTCAATACTCTTCATCGGCACAGCTCGGGCCCGCGCCCTTTTTCAGTGACGGCTCTCCAGCATCTCCGCCACCTTGGCCGTCAGTTCACCCACCTCGAAAGGCTTCATCAATATGGACATGCCCGGTTCCAGGAATTCGCCGCCGCCCACCACGGCATTGGCCGCGTAGCCGGTGACGAACAGAACCTTCTGGCTGGGCTGTAATTCCCGCGCGGCGTCGGCCAGCTGGCGGCCGTTCAGGCCCGGCAAGCCGACGTCGGTCAGCAGCAGATCGGGCATGACACCGCCCCGCAGCACGGTCATCGCGGCCGCCGCGTCGCCCACCGCGATGGTGCGGTAGCCGGCATCGGACAGCACCTGGGTGACCAGGTCCCGCACCATGTCGTCATCGTCGACCACCAGCACCAGCGGATTGGCGCCCGCGGTGACGAGATGCCCTTCCGTCTGGATGGGCTGGGGCAGATCCACCACCTCGGGCAGCAGGATGCGCAAGCGGGTGCCCTCGCCCGCGCGGCTCTGCAGGGAGATACTGCCGTCGGACTGCTTGACGTAGCCATAGATCATGGACAATCCCAGGCCCGTGCCCTGGCCCATGGGCTTGGTCGTGAAAAAGGGATCGAAGGCGCGTTCGCACACATCCGGCGTCATGCCGCTGCCGTTGTCGGTGACCGTCAGACAGGTGTAGGTGCCGGGCGGCACGTTTTCCGCGGCGGCAGCCTCGCCGGCCAGGACCACGCCCGTCAGGGACAAGGACAGCGCGCCGCCTTCACTCATGGCATCGCGCGCATTGGCGGCCAGGCCCAGCAAGGCGCTTTCCAGCTGGCGCGGATCGCACAGGGTGGGCGCCAGGTCGGGCGCCACCTCCATGTGCAAGGCGATATTCCCGCCCAGCGCTTCGCGCAAGGCGGTCTCCTTCGAGCGCAGCAGGGCCGCGACATCGACAGGCTTGGGGTCGAGCGATTGGCGCTGGGCAAAGGCCAGCAGGCGGTGCGTCAGTCCCGCCGCGCGCCGGCCGGCGGCCATGCTGGCGTCGATCAGGCGGCCGGCCTTGTCCGCCTCGCCTATCGCCAGCCGCCGTTGCGCGAGCTGCAAGGAGCCGAGCAGGCCTTGCAGGATGTTGTTGAAGTCGTGGGCCAGGCCGCCGGTAAGATGGCTCAGCGCGTCCAGCTTGCGTTGCTGGAACAGGATGTCCTGGGGCAGCCGCCCGAGTTCTCCGCGACGATCCTCGGTGCGCGTCTCGTCATCGAGCTCCTGGGCTTCGAAAGAGATCGGGGGTGGCCCCGGTACCAGCGCATTTTCTTCGGGACGATCAGACATGGACGGACTTCGGGTGAGGATAACTGGAGCACAAGCGGCAATGCTCGCACCCAGTGCATGGAGACAAAGTATCCCTGTGTTACGAAACGTTAATCACCCACGAGATGAAGCAATTCGGCTACGCCCTCCATGCGATGCAAGCACGGCGGCATCCGCCTAGAATGCCGGCATGGCTTCTCCCGCGTTCACGACTCAGGACCACCCGCCCCCCGCTCCGCCGGAAGACGGCAGCCATGCGGTCGTGTTGCTGACCAGCGGCTGGTCCTATCCGGCACGGGCGGACGAAACGCTGTTGCAGGCAGGCTTGCGCGCCGGCATCCGTCTGGCCAGCTCCTGCCGCAACGGCACGTGCCGCGCGTGCATATGCCATCTGGACGCCGGCGAAATCGCCTACATCGTGGAGCGCCCCGGCTTGAGCCGCGATGAAATCGACGAAGGCTGGATCCTGCCCTGCGTGGCGCAAGCCCGCGGCGATGTCACGCTGGCGGGGGACAGCGCCGAACGGGTGACCAGCACGGCATCCCGGCCCCTGCCCCTTGGCCCGCGGCGCTGACCATGCACTTCCCGCCTTGACCTCCCACGCCCACCCGCTCACACCAGACCGCCTGCTTCATGGCCAGTAACAGCTCCAGCTCGCCGCCCGCCCCGCGCCGTCTCTTTGCCCTGCCCGCCTTCATCGACGGTCCGGCGCTGGGCTTTGCCATCCGCACCACGGTGGCGTCCTTGCTGGCGTTCTATCTGGCGCTGCAGATGCAGATGGACAACCCCAAATGGGCTGCCATGACCGTCTGGATCGTGGCCCAGGGCTCGCGCGGCATGAGTATTTCCAAGGGGCGCTATCGGGCCATCGGCACCCTGGCCGGCGCGCTGGTGGCGGTGGCGCTGGTGGGCACGCTGGCGCAAGCGCCATGGCTGTTCCTCGGCTTGCTGGCGATCTGGCTGGGCATCTGCACGGCACTGGCCACGGGACTGCGCAATTTCAGTTCTTATGGCGCCGTGCTGGCCGGCTACACCGCGGTGATCATCGCCATGGACAGCGTGGCGCATCCCGAAGAGGTCTTCGATATCGCCGTCGCGCGCGTCTGCTACATCCTGTTGGGAGTGGTGGTGGAGGCCGTGCTGGCCGCGGTGTGGGAGCCGGATCGCGGCCTGGCCGACATCCGCCGCCGGCTCGATGACTATCTGCGCAAGGCCGCGGAGCTGACCCGCCGCATGATGAATGGCGAAGCGCCGGGCAACGCGCCGCATCGACTGTTCGTGGCGGGGCTGGACATGGATACGGCGGTGCAGTTCGCCGCGGCCGGCTCCCTGGAAGTGCGGCGGCGCCTGGGCCACGTGCGTGCGGCCACGGTGGCGACCATGGCGCAGCTGGTCGCCGCCCATGCACTGGCCGAGGACGAGCGCGGCGCCAGCCAGGACACCGTGCCGCCGGCATTGCGGACACTGGTCGGCGATATCGCCGCGCAACCGGCGGGGCACGCGGCGGCGGCGCGCGAGCAGGCGCGCCTGGCCAGCGCCACGCTGGCGGAGAAGATGGTGGCGTGGAACGGCGGCAAGGACTGGCGCGGCGCGCTGGCCGCCGACAAGCGCCTGGCCTTGCTGCGCGCGGTGGCGCTGGCCACCGAGCAGCGCGAGGCCGTCTGGCAGGCCCGACCCGCCCCACCGCGCGAACGCTATGCCACGCACCTGGACAGCGTTGCCGCCGTGCGCAACGGCATCCGCGCGGCAGCGGCGTTGATGCTCGCCGCCGCTTTCTGGATCGCGTCGGCGTGGCCGTCGGGGCCGGGCTTCGTCACCATCACCGGCGTGGTCTGCGCCCTGTTCTCGACCCGGCCCAATCCGGTCGCCGGGGGCATCGGTTTCCTGCGCGGCACGGCCCTGGCGGCCGTGGTGGCGATCCTGTGGGTCTTGCTGGTGATGCCCGTGGCGCACGGCTATGCCAGCTTCGCCCTGCCCCTGTCCATCGTGTTGGTCGGGGCCGGCCTGGCGATGCGCAAGCCCGCGACGGCGGCCATCGGCGCATCGTTTTCGATCTTCCTGTGGGACCTGCTGTCGCCGGGCAACGGCACCTACGGCAATGTCCCTGGACAGCTGAATGGTTCGATGACGCTGCTGGTGGGCATAGGCTGCGGCGTGCTGGCTTTCACCCTGCTGTTTCCCACCGACCGCCGGGCCACGCTGGCGCGCCTGCATGCCGCCATCCGCGCCGACCTGGCCGCTGTGGGACGGACCCGCCGCGTGCCCTCGGCCGCGCAGCTGCATAGTCGCACCGCCGATCGTATCCGCCAGCAGATGGCACAAGGGGTTCAGGTCGCGCCCGCCACGATGGCGCGTGACCTGGACGGCATCCTGGGGGCCCTGGCTATCGGTGATGCGGTGATTCGCCTGCGCCAGGCAGAAGGCGGACATGACGCGCACCGGGCCCATGGCGGGCACGGTACGGCGCGGGCAACTACGCTGACCGCGCGCGAGCGCGATGCGCTGCTGCGCCGTCTGCGCCGGGCCCAGTTCGGCGGAGTCGCTCGCGTGGCGACCCGGCTGGCCGACCGCCTGGCCCTGCGGCTGCCAGCCTTGCCGCCTTTGCCGCAAGGCGGCGCCACGCCAGCCGTGGAAATGAAAAAGGCCGCGTTGGACGCGGCCGGTGCGCGGATGGCGCAGTTACGCACGATACTGCTGTTGCGCGAAATCGCCGCCACCATCACGGCGCACCAGGATTTCCTGGAGGACAGGGATCAGCTGACCGAGTAACCGCGCCCGGTCATGCAGGCGGCCATCGCACGGTTATAGGAATCGACCTGCACATTGTTGGAATACTGCGTCACCGACGACGGGTCGAAACCGCTTTGATTGACGGCCCAGTTCTGGCATTGAAAACGATCCTGCGTCTGCTGCGCCTGCGTCTGGCCGCGGCTCGGATACGCGATCAGATTGCTGGCCGAAGGCGCGGCCGGCGGGGCGTATTCGGTTTGCGGCGCGGGCGCTGCGTACACCGGCGGTGCCGCATATACGGGCGGCGCGGCATAGACCGGCGCGCTGTACACAGGTGCGCTGTACACGGGCGCGGCGTACGTGGGCTGATTGGCGGCGATGATCGCGCCCGCGGCAACCAGACCCAAGGCACCCGCCACCCACCAGCCCCCCGAACCGCCACCGTGATGGCCGCCGTAGTAACCGCCGTGATAGCCGTGGTTGTAGTAGCCGCCGGCCAGGGCCGGGCTGCTTGCCGACGCGAACATCAGGGTCGCGGCGGCCAAAGTCGTGAGAGTGAGTTTCTTCATGTTCCTGCTCCGGACATCCGGCAAAGGGATGCACGTCTTTACTTTACCCAGATAAGTCTTTCTAAAGTGCGAAAAAACAAGGAAGGTTGAGGAAGGAAGTTTCAGTCCATTTCTTCCAGGTGGGAAAACTTTGCTGAAGCGGCAATTCGCCCACATTTGGTATCTGGACGGGACGGATTTTTCAGCCTGCATTCAGATTCGGGCGGCGAGTTCGCTGAGTCCGCTAAGCCGTTGGCTACAGGTCGCGCAGCGTGCGCAGCAGGGTTTCGATCTCGGCGTCCGTATTGTAGAAGTGCGGCGCGACCCGCACGTGGCCCTCGCGCGCGGCGGTGACGACGCCGGCGCGCAGCAGCGCGGCCCGGCACGCCGCGGCATCATGGCGGGGATGGCGGAACACGACGATGCCGGATTGGAAATCGCGCCGATCCGCCCCGCCTTGCACATCGCAACCGGCTTCCAGCAGACCCCGCGCCAAATGGCCGGCGTGCCGCAGCACCGCGGCCTCCACGCGCGCGGCTCCCGCCGCCCGCAGCAAGGCCAGGCTGGCGCGGGCACCCACGATGCCATGAAAACCGAGGATGCCCGTTTCGAAACGGGCCGCGCCCGCGCGCGGTTCGAAGCGGTGATCGAAATAGGAATCACGCGGCGTCAGGCTGCGCGGCCCCGCCGCGGACAAGGTGAGCCGCTCGGCCAGGCGCTCGCCCACGTAGAGCCAGGCCACGCCCTGCGGCGCCAGCAGCCACTTGTACGCATGAACGATCAGGGCATCGATGGGCAGGTCGGCCACATCGATGTGCAAAGCGCCCACGCCCTGCACGCCATCCACCACCAGCAGGATGCCGCGCTTGCGGCAGGCCGTGCCCAGGCGCGCCAGGTCCAGGCGGCAGCCGCTGCTGAATTGAACCCAGGACACGCAGACCACGCGGGTCGCGTCATTGCAGGCGGCCAGCAAGGCATCGACCTCGACACGGCCATCGACGCAAGGCACGGCGCGCACCTGCACGCCACGCGTCTGCAGGGTCATCCAGGGCAGGACGACCGACGGAAAGTCGATGGCCGGCACGACGACTTCATCGCCGGCCTGCCACGGCAGACCCGCCGCCAGCAGGCTGACGGCGGCCGACGCATTGGCCGCGTGCGCCACCTGATCCACCGCGGCGCCGATATGGGCGGCGAACTCCGCCCGGGCCAGGTCGGCGATCTCGTGCAGGCCCGGATGAGCCAGAGAGCCGCGCCGGCCCTGCTCGGCCAGGCTGGCGGCGACGGCCTGCGCGGTGAGGCGGGGCGTCGGGCCCAGGCTGGCATGGTCCAGATAAGCCAGGTCGCCGGCAACGGGAAAATGCGCGCGCCACGCCGCGCCATCGAGGGGGGCCGCCGCGTCGGGGAAGGCCCCGGCGCCTGGGGCGGCGGGCAAGGTGGCGGTAGCTTGCGTGACAGGTGCGATGGAGATATCTGGCATGTGGGCGACGAGGTGTAGCGACGAGTTGCGGCGACGATGTCTGGTGTTGCCACGCGCGGCCCGCGGACCGGCGCTGACTGGACGATGATAGCGCCGGCATCGAACAAAAGGCCCGGCGCTCGAGCAAAACGCCAGACTTAAGCGACAATAGGCGATCGGCGGACGTTCGACCCCGGCCATACCGGCCGGGCTTGCCGACCGCCCTGGAGAAGAAATGGCTGCATCCCACGAAAACGTCAGCATGGCGCTGTTCTGCGATTTCGAGAACGTCGCGCTGGGCGTGCGCGACGCCAATTACGAAAAGCTCGATATCCGGCTGGTGCTGGAAAAGCTGCTGCTCAAGGGCAGCATCGTGATCAAGAAGGCCTATTGCGACTGGGACCGCTACAAAGGCTTCAAAGCCGCCATGCACGAGGCCAACTTCGAGTTGATCGAAATTCCCCACGTGCGCCAGTCCGGCAAGAATTCCGCCGACATCCGCCTGGTGGTCGATGCGCTGGACCTCTGCTATACCAAGTCCCACCTCGACACCTTCGTGATCATCAGCGGCGACTCCGACTTTTCGCCGCTGGTTTCCAAGCTGCGCGAAAACGCCAAGTACGTCATCGGCGTCGGTGTGAAGCAGTCCACGTCGGACCTGTTGATCGCCAACTGCGACGAATTCATTTTCTATGACGACCTGGTCCGCGAGACCCAGCGTACGGCGGCGCGCCGCGATGCCCGTGACAACACGGCTCCCCGCCGCTCGCCCGAAGACGAACGGCGCCGCAAAGAGGAAGGCGATGCGCGGCGCAGCAAGGCTGTCGAGCTGGCCATTGAAACCTTCGACGCCTTGGCGACCGAACGCGGCGACAGCGGCAAGATCTGGGCGTCCGCGCTGAAGGACGCCATCAAGCGCCGCAAGCCTGACTTCAACGAGTCCTATTACGGCTTCCGCGCCTTCGGCAACCTGCTTGAAGAAGCGCGCGCGCGGGGCCTGCTGGAAATCGGCCGCGATGAGAAATCGGGCACGTTCGTCTATCGCAATGCCGGCGCGGGCGATAACGCGCAGGGCGGCGAAGGGGATAGCCAGATCGGCCGGCAGGATGCACGGCAGGACGGTCGGCAAGAGGGGCGACAAGAAGTCCGCCAGGATGGCCGGCAGGAAGGTCGCCAGGAAGGTCGGCAAGACGGCCGCCAGGAAAGCCGCGGTGACGCGCCGCGCTCCTCGCGCGGCCGCGGTCGCGGCAATCGCGACCGTCGCCCCGCCGCGCAGGCCGACACGATGTCGCCCCAGCCGCCCAGCAGCGACACCGACGTCGTCGCCATGCTCGCCACGGACGCGCAGGACGCACCCTGGCCAGTCGATGCGCCGGCCGACACCGGACTGATGGACGATCCCACGCCGGCCATGCAAAACGCTGCGGCGTCACAAGACACGGCGGCGGCGCAAGACGCCACGGCCAAGCCCAACCGCAAGCCGCACCCGGTTCCCGCTCGCACGGCCAAGGCCGCAGCGCAGAAGGCCGCGCAGGAAGCCGCGCGCGCCAACAACCCGTCGGCCGACCCGTTCGAATCCGCCACGTCGGCGCAAGACGTGTTCGTGCCCGCTCCGGTCAAGCGGGAGTTGTTTACACCCGTCGCCCGCCATTCCGACAATCCGTTCGCGGATGACGCCGCTGATCATGCAGAGGGCGGCGCGGAGCGCGCCACCGGAGGCCGGCGTCGAGGCGGTCGGCAAGGGAATGCCCGACAAGAGACTGGCCAGCAAGAAGGCGGCGTGGTCGCCACGGACGCCGAGCATAACGCCGCCGAGCCGGCCGCCAAGTCCACCTCGCGCCGACGCACTTCTGGCCGGCGCACGCCGGCGGCGCAAGAGGACGGCGTACGCGGTGCCGACAGAGCTGCCGCGACCGCTGACGCTGCGTCGGACGCTGCGTCGGACGCGGCGCCTGCCGCAAAGTCTGCTGCAACGCCTGCCGCTGCGTCGGACGCGGCGCCTGCCGCGCCGGCCCGCGCGGCCAAGTCCACCGGCGCGAGCCGGCGCGGATCTTCCCGCAAGGTGCCCGCACTGAGCATATCGGAGCGCGTGGCAGCGGCTTCCGCGGCAGCCGCCGCGGCAGCTGCCAAGGCGGCTCCCGCCGCCCCCGCCGCCCCCGCGGCCGCCGACAACGCCACCGACAACGCTGCCGATAAGCAAGCCGACAAGGCCGCCACCAAGCGCGCGCCGCGCAAGACGGCGACGCGGGCGCGTCGACCGCGCAAGGACGACGCGGCGGAATGAAGGAAAAGGACGCGCGCGCAGGACACCGGCGAGCAGGCTGCCCATGAACAAGACCATGAAGACCACCGCCGGCCTGCTGGCCTTCGTGGTCCTGCTGGGCGCCGGCTGGACGGAGGTTGCCTGGTACATCGGCAAACGCGCGCAGCGCGCCAGCGTGGCCCTGATCGACAGCGCCAACGAACAGCTGCACGCGGCCCTGCCCGGTGTCCCGCTTGCCATCGAGACCGAAAGCTACGACCGCGGACTGTTCTCTTCGCATGCACGCTATGTGCTGCAAGTGCGCCCGCCAATGTTGCCAGGTGTGCTGAAGCCGCCCAGCGGGGCTTATGCGCTGGCCTGGATCAACGTCGACATCGAGCACGGGCCCTACCCTTTGCGTCCGGCGGGCTCGCTGGACGGCAAGCCCGGCGCGCGCGGCGGAGCGGCATTGGCCGCGAGCCGCATCGCCATCGACATCAAAGGGGCGCCCGCCCTGGCCGCCGTACTGAACCTGCCGCAGCCCTTGTCGCTGGTCACGCTCGACGGCCGCTACGACTATCACGGCGGGATCGATTTCCAATGGCGCATGCCGCCCTTGCGCTCCGGCACGCAAAGCCCCGCGCAAGGCCAATTCATCAACTGGCACGGCGCCACCGGCAAGGGCCGCCTGGAGCCCGCTGGCGCACTGCGCATGACGGCCAACATCGATGGCCTGACCCTGAATGGCAACGGCACGGCCGGCGAAGCCACGGCCACGCCTTCCACCGCGCTGACCGATCTTGCGCTGACGGTGGACCTGGCCGCCAGCGGCGCCATCTTGCCACGCCCAGGCACGGTGACCCTGGACGTCAAGCGCTGGCGTAACACTTACCTGGACGACCGCGCCACAGTGCAGCCGTGGGAAGCCCGCGACCTGCATTGGCGCAGTCTGGTGGCAATGGAGGACGGCGGCCTGGCGCTGGATGTCGACTATCGCGTGGGCGGTCTGCGAATCGGCCCGGACGAGCTGGGACTGGGCAGCGGCCATGTGCGACTGGAGCATCTGGATAGCGTGGCGCTGACGCGCACCTTGAACGACCTGCATCTGCTCGGCAGCGCGTTCGTGTTCGGACAGGCGTCGTCCAAGGCGATCACGACCATCGTCGCGGACCTGTCACGCGCCGGGGTGACGTTGTTGCAGCACCAGCCCCGCCTGACGCTGGCAGGCGTGACCTGGCAATCACCACGAGGCGACAAGGCCGCGCTCGATACATCGGTGCAGATGGGGCCGAAGCCTGATCGGACGCTGAACGTCGATCCCTTATGGGGAGTGCTCGACATGATGCGCGGCTTCGATCTGAAGGCGAACGTCCCGGGCGCCATGCTGCGCGACTTCCCCACTCTGCGAGCGCGCTTGCGTGACAGCGGCATGTTCGTCATGCAAGGCGCGGACATGGTGGCCGCCATACATGCCGCTGAAGACAGCGCTGTCGTGAATGGCAAGGCTATGACGACGACGCAATGGCTGACGCCTTATGCCGGCCCGCGCCCGCGCAGCATCACGCTGCCGCCGCTGCCGGACACGCCCGGACCGCCATTACTGGGCATGCCCGGCGATATGCTGCAGCCCGATCTGCTGACGCCGCAGATGCTGAACCTGGATGGGCCAAATGCAGGCCCTCATGCAGGCTCGTATGCCGACCCGCCGTCACCGGACACGCTGTCGAATGTCCAGGACGTGACGGACGGGCTGCAGGATGCCGCGGCCCCCGCGCTGCCGGACGGTGCGGTGGATTCAATGGAGGCAGCGGATGCAGTGGATGCCGCCAATGCGGACATCGCCGCGCCGGCCGAAGTGCCCGAGGTGGCGCGTGCGCCGCGCCGCTGACGACCGGCCGGTTTGATCTGGATCATTGCGAAGCGCACCTATCGGCGCGCGGGCCCGGCCTCGCGCCGGATAACGCCTTGGTGCTATTCCCTGAGGCCGCATGACGAGCTAGACTGCGACATGGCTACCGGTTCGAGAACCCGACGTACCGGATGGCACCACGCCATGCTTCGCCTCTTCTTCATCCCTTTGTTTTCGTCATCCCCTTGTCAGACTCAGGTGACCCTATGAAAAAACCCGCCAGCTCGAGCAAATCCGCATCCGCCAAGAAGGCCAGCCTGGTCAAGCGCCGCCTGGCGCCCTTGGCCACGCCGTCCGATCTCACGGAGAAGGCTACCCGCGACCTCAGCGGTGCGCTGAACCAACTGCTGGCCGACGTCTTCGCGCTGTACTTGAAGACCAAAAACTTCCACTGGCACGTCAGCGGCCCGCACTTCCGCGACTACCATCTGCTGCTGGATGACCAAAGCGCCGAAATCTTCGCCATGACCGATCCCATCGCGGAACGCGTCCGCAAACTGGGCGGCACCACCTTGCGTTCCATCGGCCACATCGCGCGCAGCCAGCGCATCCTGGACAACGATGCGGACTACGTGCAGCCGCTCGACATGCTGGCCGAACTGCAGGAAGACAACAAGCAGTTGACCGCGTCCATGCGCATTGCCCACGACCTGTGCGACGAGCACGGCGACATCGCGTCCGCCAGCCTGCTCGAAAACTGGATCGACGAAACCGAACAGCGCACCTGGTTCCTGTTCGAAACCAGCCGCCGCGGCGACTCGACCGGTCATTGATGCACTAGATAGCGCAAGCGCGGGCCACCAGCTGCTCGCGTTCCCTCGCGTTATCCGTCAATGCGGCAGCTTGTTCGAAAGCCCGGCGCGCTTCGGCGCGCCGGTTCAGCTTCTGCAGCAGGTCGCCCCGCACCGCGTGCAGCCAGGGATAGTCGCACAAGGCCGCGGCCACCGCGTCCACTTCCCGCAAGGCCACGTCCGGTCCGTCGACCATGCCCAGCGCCACCGCGCGATTCAGCCGCAACACCGGCCCGGGCGCCACGCTACCCAGCACGTCATACCATCCAACGATGGCCGGCCAATCCGTATCCTCGGCTTGCCGCGCCCGCGCATGGCAGGCCGCCAGGGCCGCCTGGATGGCGTAGCACCCGAGCCCCGCGCGGGATGCGGGCAACGTGGCGGTCGCTGTTGACGCCGCCAGCGTCAGCGCGCGCTCCAGCGCCGCCAATCCGCGGTCGATGGCGGCACTGTCCCAACGGCCGCGATCCTGGTCCGCCAGCAGCACCATGCGGCCTTGCGCATCGACGCGTGCCGCCAACCTGGACGCCTGCAACTCCATCAAGGCCAGCAGGCCCACGGTTTCACTGTCGTCCGGCGTCAGGCGCATCAGCAGCCTTCCCACCCGCAAGGCTTCTTCGCACAAGGCTGGCCGCGCCCAGTCCTCGCCCGCGGTGGCGGCATAGCCTTCGTTGAAGATCAGGTAGATCACTTCCAGCACCGCGTCCAGCCGCTGTGCACGCTCCGCGGCATCCGGCACTTCGAAAGGCAGCTTGGCTTCCGCCAGATTGCGCTTGGCGCGCACGATGCGCTGCGCGATGGTGGCCTCCGACGCAAGAAAGGCGCGCGCGATTTCCGCCGTGCTCAGGCCGCCGACCAGGCGCAGGGTCAGGGTCACGCGAACGTCGCGCGACAAGGCCGGATGACAGGCCACGAACATAAGGCGCAGCACGTCGTCGCCGATGACATCCTGGCGCGCCGCATCCAGCGCCGCCACGAAGTCCGGCTCCACGCCGGCCCCCAGGGCATCCAGATCGGCGCCTATCTGCTCCTGCTTGCGGGCATGCAGCGCGTCCTGCCTCAGGCGGTCCAGCGCGCGATTCTTGGCGGTGGTCATCAGCCAGGCTCCCGGGTTGTCGGGAACGCCCTGGCGCGGCCAATGTTCCAAGGCCGCCACCAGCGCGTCCTGGGCCAGATCCTCGGCCAGGCTGACGTCGCGCACCACGCGCGCCACGCAGGCAATGACCTTGGCGGCCTCGTCGCGCCACACCGACTCGATGGCGGCGGCGGCCGGCAGGCGTTCATCGATACGACGATCCAGGTCCGCCTTTTTCGACATCGCAGGTTTGGTCAACGCCGCGGCCTGTGCGCGATCACTCATAACAAGGCGCGACTCGCCGCACCTCCACGGTGCACCATTGCGCGGCCGGGCACTCCTCGGCAATGCGCTGCGCTTCCTCCTGTGATTCGCAGTCCAGCAGGAAGAAGCCGCCGATCATTTCCTTGGCTTCGGTGAACGGCCCGTCGATCAGGCGGCTGCGGCCTTCGCGCACCTGCACGCGCACGCCTTCGGTATCGGTGGCCAGGGACTCGCAAGCCAGCAGCTTGCCGCGCGCCTGCAGGGCGCCGGCGAACTCGCCCATCTGGGCATAGGCGGCACGCCCCTGCTCCGGACTGCGGGCGGCGCGCTGGCCGGGGGGTTCGACTACGAGTAGCAGGTAACTGGCCATGGTGGTCTCCTGGATGCTCCGCCTGGGATGCGCGATACGACGCCGCGCGTTTCCCGCAGTCTAAACGCAACGGGCGACACTACAAATACATAGTGTCGCCCGTCATGACGGTCACAATGGGAGGGTACTTGAGCGCGGCCCCCGCGTCGTAAGACTTATCGATGCGCCAGCCGTGCCTGCCCGCCCTCACCGTTCATCTGCGTAAGGTCCTCCGTCACGCCACCGAGGGCGCTGGACTGGGTCAGCGACACGTCGACCACTTCGGCCATGATCTCCGTCACCCGGCGCGACGAGTCCACGATGTCGTCCATGGTGCTGCCGGCCGACTGCACCAGCGACGCACCTTTTTCGATCTGCTCTACCGATGTCGTGATCAGGTTCTTGATCTCCTTGGCCGCCGCCGCGCTGTTCTGCGCCAGACTGCGCACTTCCGCGGCCACCACGGCGAAGCCCTTGCCATGGCCGCCCGCGCGCGCCGCCTCCACCGCGGCGTTCAGCGCCAGGATATTGGTCTGGAACGCGATGCCGTCCATGACACCGATGATGTCCGCGATGCGGCGGGAGCTGTCGGAAATCGCGCCCATGGTGGACACCACGTCCTTGACGGTGCGGCCGCCCGCCTCGGCCACCTGACAGGCCGCCTGCGCCAGCTCATTGGCTTGCGCCGCGCGGCCCGCGTTTTCCGACAGGCCCTGCACGGCCACCCGCAACTTCTGCGCGGCAAGCACGCGGCGCGTGATGTCGGTGGCGTACTTCACCACTTTGAAGGGCCGTCCCTCGGCGTCGAAAATGGGGTTGTAGCTGGCCTCTATCCACACTTCACGGCCGCCCTTGCCCATGCGGCGGTATTGGCCCGAGTCATGGATGCCGCTGCCCAGACGGCGCCAGAACTCGGCATAAGACACCGTCTTGCGGTCCTCCGGGGGCATAAACATGGCGTGATGCCGGCCCAGGATTTCGGCTTCCTCGTAACCCATGGCGTTGAGGAATAATTGGTTGGCGCCCAGTATGGTGCCGTCAAGATCGAATTCGGCGATCGCCTGGACCTTGCTGATGGCGGCCAGTTGACCCGCGCTGTCATCGCTGCGGCGTTGCTCTCGCGTCACATCGGTGGCGTACTTGACCACCTTGATGGGCGTGCCGTCGGGCGCCAGAATGGGGTTGTAGCTGGCTTGCAGCCAGACCTCGCGGCCGTCGCGGCGAATGCGCCGATAGCGGCCACTGTCGTATTGGCCGGACGCCAGTTTCTGCCAGAAGTGCGCGTACTCGGGCGTATCGCGTTCCTCCGGATCGACGAACATGCAGTGATGCTGTCCGACGACTTCTTCTAACGTATAGCCGAAGGTTTCGAGAAACCTGTCGTTTGCCATCTGCACATAACCGTCCAGATCGAATTCGATCACGGCCTGCGTCTTGTTAATGGCGGCAACCTTACCTGCCAGATCAGCCTTGCTTACGCGACTATATCCAGCGGCAGGCCGCTTCCAAGCAAAAAGTCTCATCACGAATTTCCTCCCAAGCAGGTTGGGTCATGGAGCGGATAGACAGCAAGAAATGCTTAGTATTCCTGAATGCAAACCTTTGAATGCCTAAAGAAACAATCCGTCGCGACACGTAAGATAATCCTTTCGCCATCGAAATTGGTCAAGGGTTAAACGAGATTTTTTGCGTTAATTCGTGCAATTCCCAGGCTGCTCTTCTCCACCTGTGTGGAGTATTTTGTCGACTATATAAACAGTTACTCAGGAATCCGGACTCATGCATCCGTCCCCCACCCACTTCCGCCCACAACAACGAGGCGCAGGCCTGCTGCTGGGGTCGCTTCTAAGCTTGCTGTTGCTGGCTCAGGGCATGCCCGTGGCCAAGGCGCAGAACGTCGCGGCCTTGCGCACGCAATCCATCGCCAGGAACACGCAGCAGTGCCAGGCTCTGCTCAAGGACACGCCCAGGCTGGATCCCTACGCCCCCAAGGACACTGCCCAGCGTGTGACGTATTGCGATTGCGTGGCGCGCACCTACACCGCCGCCATGCCCGATACGCTGTTGATCGCGCTGGCCAGCGGCAAGATGCCGGACAAGCCGGGCGACGCGGCGGCGCGCGCCCGCGCGGCGGCCGTGCATCTGGATGCGGCGCGCCAGCAGTGTGTCGTCAAGAAGTGATGCGTCATCAGTCGTGCACGAGCTGTTGCACACGGTGATGAGCACGTGTGGGATGCACGCCGCGGCTCAGTCGCGCTGCTTGAGCTGATCGAGGAACCAGCGGCCCGCCGGTCCTGGCGGCGCTTCCTTGCGGTACACGCCATGCATGGGCAGGCGCCCCACCGACGGCGGCAGCCCCTGCAGATCCAGGCGCACCAGTTCGCCGCTGGCCAGGTCCGCCTGCACCATCGGCGCCGGCATATGCCCCCAGCCGAAACCGGCGCGCAGGAAGGCATGCTTGGCGCCGAGGTCGGCCAGGCGCCACACCGACGGCGACAGCACGCCGAAGGACTGGCCTTCGCTCAACGAAGAGCGGTCCGTCAGGATCAGCTGGACGTGCGGCTCCACATCGCTCACGCGAATGGGGCCCGGCATGGCGGCCAGCGGATGGCCCGGCGCCACCACGGTTACCAGGGGCACATCCAGCAGATATTCGGACTCCAGTCCGGCCGGTACCAGGGGAAACGTCCCCATGACCGCCAGCCGGCAGGTGCCGTCGATAACGGGTTTGACCACCGCGCCCAGCGCCTCCACGTACAGGCGCAAGGGGGTGTGGGGAAAGGCCTCGCGGAAGGAACCGACCGCGACGGTGAGGGTGGCCATGGGATACATCACGTCCACGCTTACCGACAGCTCCGGTTCCAGCCCTTCGGCGATGGCGCGCGCCCGCGACTTGAAGCCCTCCATGCCGCGCACCACGCCGCAGGCTTCGCCCAGCAAGGCGCTGCCGGCTTCCGTCAGGCGCGGATAGCGGCCGGAGCGGTCGAACAACTGCACGCCCAGCTGGCCCTCCAGATTGGCCAGCGTCTGGCTGACCACCGATTGGGCGCGCCGCAGCCGCCGTCCGGCGGCGGAAAAACTGCCTTCCTCGGCGGCTGCCAGGAAAGTCCGTAACTGATCGAGGGAGACACCGTCCAGCATCTATCGTTCCTTTCGATGGATTCCATCGAAATATATAGGCTTCTCCTGTAGGACGGATAGCCCTACGCTGGGAGTATTGTTTATTCAGACATCCGGATGTCGCGCTGTCGCGCGGCGTTCATCCCGTCTTACGGCGCTTAGCGCCACCCGATCGAAAGGAGTTCCCCGTCATGGCCAAGGTCCTCGTTCTGTACTACTCGTCTTACGGACACATTGAAAAGATGGCGGAAGCCATTGCGGAAGGTGCCCGTGGCGCTGGCGCGCAGGTCGACATCAAGCGAGTGCCGGAAACCGTGCCGGAAGAAATTGCCCGCGGCGCGCACTTCAAGCTGGACCAGGCCGCGCCGGTGGCCACCGTGGCCGAACTGGAAAACTACGACGCCATCATCGTCGGCACGGGCACGCGCTTCGGCCGCATGTCTTCGCAGATGGCTTCCTTCCTGGATCAGGCGGGTGGCCTGTGGATGCGCGGCGCGCTCAATGGCAAGGTCGGCGCGGCGTTCTCGTCGACAGCCTCGCAGCACGGCGGGCAGGAAACGACGCTGTTCTCCATCATCACCAACCTGCTGCATTTCGGCCTGACCATCGTCGGCCTGCCGTACAGCTTCCAGGGCCAGTTGACCCTGGACGAAGTGACCGGCGGTTCGCCTTATGGCGCGACCACCCTGTCCGGCGGCGACGGTTCGCGCCAGCCCAGCGCCAATGAGCTGGATGGCGCGCGCCACCAGGGCGCGCTGGTCGCGCAGACCGCCGCCAAGCTGTTTGGTTGAAGCCAAACATTAAGAACCCCAGCCATCGAGGACACGCGGATCTGGCTTTCCTGCCTATCGGGGACACCGCGGAGCTGGCTCTGCCAGTCCGCCGGTGTCGCCCCCTGGGGGGCCCGCGTAAGCGGGTACGGGGGGGCTATTTCCCTAGTAGCTTCACCAAGGTGTGCAGCACACGATTGACGGGCGTCGCGATGCCGTGGGCTTCCCCGCGGCGCGCGACGTAGCCGTTCAAATAGTCGATTTCGGTCGGCTTGCCCCGCATCAGGTCCTGTGCGGTCGACGAAAACTGCCCGGGCATGGACTTGGCGATCTGCTCGATCGCCACCCAGCTATCGCCGGGCACGGTGATGCCATCGGCCCGCGCCACCGCCAGGCACTCTTCCATTACCGCGCGCATGGAATCCAGCACGCCGACGCCGCGCACCAGTTCGCCATAAGGCAGCCGCGAGATCGCCGACATGGCGTTGTAGGCGCAATTCACCAGCAGCTTGGCCCACAAGGCCCCCATCACGTTGTCGGACACGCGGGTCGGCACCTTGGCCGCTTCCAGCACGGTCGCGATGCCCGCGCTGGCCGGCGTCTCGCCGATGACCAGTTCACCGCGTCCATGATGCTTCACATGGCCAGGTCCCGCCATCTCGGTGGCAACGTAGACCACCGCCGGCACCACGGTCTGCGGCAACACCGCGCGCAAACGCTCGGCGTTATCCACGCCGTTCTGCAGGCTCAGCACCACGGCGCCCGGCGCCAGATGCGGCAGCAAGGCCCGGCCCGCGGATTCCGTATCGGCCGACTTCACGCAGAACAGCACCAGCTCGGCGCCGCTCGCGCCATCAGCCTCCGTGGTGGCGTCGACGGAGATGTGCTCCTGGAAGGTCTGCGCTTCCAGATACAAGCCGTCCTGCCGCATGGCATCGACATGGCTGGCCCGGCCTATCAGGGTCACCGCGTGGCCGGCGCGCGCCAGCATGCCGCCGTAATAACACCCGACGGCGCCCGCGCCCATCACTGCTGTCTTCATGCTGATTTCTCCGACTGTCTCGTATGCATCCACGCCCGCGCGAACGCGGCATGGACCCGTTCTCGGTCACCCGGCATGATAGGCGACCGCGCCCGATATTAGAATGGACCGCTGCACTGGATGCGCCACGCTTGAAGAACCCGCGGCGTGCGCCATCGCCGCGTCCCATGGCACCATGCAGCCATCCGCAACACGCCACCCCAGGAGCCACATTGCCGATCGACCCACGCCGGGCGTCCCTGCGCCGTATGAAAAACCTGGCCCTGGCCTCGCTGGCCGTGACACTGGCCGGATTCGCATTGAGTATCGCGATGGGCGCGCAAGGCGCGTGGTCCTGGGTCCGCGCGTTCTGCGAGGCCGCCACCATCGGCGCGCTGGCCGACTGGTTCGCGGTGGTCGCGCTGTTCCGCCGCCCCCTGGGCCTGCCCATTCCGCACACCGCCATCATCCCCGCCAACAAGGCGCGTATCGCCGACAGCCTGGCGGTGTTCGTGCGGGATCACTTTCTCGATCCGACCACGCTGCTGGAGAAGATCCGCGTGTTCGATCCGGCCGAGCGGCTGGGCCAATGGCTGGCGGATCCGCGCCAGGCCCGCGTCGTAGCGGGGTCGGCCCGGACGTGGGCGGTGCACGCCCTGAACCTGCTGGACGAACAGGCCGTGCATGGCGCCATCCAGACCTTCGTGGTGCGCAAGCTGCGCGAATGGAACGCGGCCGCCACGCTGGGCGAAGTGCTCACCGTCCTCAGCCGCGACGGCCGCCATCATGTGCTGCTGGACGAGGCGCTGCAGCGTCTGGCTGCCTATCTGCATGATGAAGGCGTGCAGGAACGCGCGGCCGCCATGATGGTGAAGTACGCACGCAAGGAATGGCCGCGCATCGCCAAGGCCATCAATCTGGTGAAGTCGGTGGACGACATCGCCGACAGCCTGGCGGACCGTCTGGCGCGCGCCGTCCTCGACGAATTGCACGACGTGCTGGCGCAACCCGAGCATCCGCTGCGGCGCGACTACGAAGCGTGGGTGGGCGCCTATGTGCGCCGCCTGCGCGACGACCCCGACCTGCAGACCCGCGTCGACGAACTCAAGCAGCGCATCATCGACCACCCGCAATTGCAGGATTACGTGCGCGGCATCTGGCGCGAGGTGCATGACAGCCTCAAGCGCGACCTGTTCAACGAGGACTCCGTGCTGGCACGCCACCTGGAGCAGACCCTGATGTCGCTGGGCCGCAATCTGGGCCAGGACCCGGAACTGCGCAAGGCCATCAACCAGCATGTGCTGTCCGGCGCCGAGCGGCTGGCCTCCACCTTGCGCATCGGTGTCACCGACCACATCGCGCAGACGGTGAAGGGATGGGACGAGCGGCACCTGGTCGACGAGCTGGAAATGAGCATGGGCCGGGACCTGCAGTACATCCGCTTCAACGGGATGGTCGTGGGCGGCATCATCGGGCTGTTGCTGCACGCGGTCGTGCTGCTGGCGGCGCGCTGAAGGGCACAGGCAACGGCACATACAAAGGCATCCGAAGTAACAATCGGACACTTTACCGCCCCGCTTATCGTTTCTTCACGTAACTTCGATTGGTACCATCTGGCGGCCCGGGGAAAACAGAAGAGGAACCGCCATGTCCGCCGCCATGTGGACCATCATCGCTGTCGTCATCGTAGTGGTCGTGCTGCTTTACATCGTCGTCACGTATAACGCGCTGGTGCGTCTGCGCAATATGACCCGCGAGGCCTGGAGCGGCATCTCGGTGCAACTGCGCCGCCGCACGGACCTGATTCCCAACCTGGTGGAAACGGTCAAGGCCTACGCCACGCACGAAAAAAGCGTGTTCGAGGATATCGCCACGCACCGTGCCACCAGCATTGCCGCCGGCACCGTGCCGGACCAGGCCCGCGCCGAACGGGCGCTGGGCTCCGCGCTGGGACGCCTGATGGCGGTGGCCGAGGCCTATCCCGACCTGAAAGCGGACGCGAATTTCCGCAATCTGCAGGACAACCTCAGCGGTATCGAGGATCAGTTGCAGATGGCGCGCCGTTACTACAACGGCGCCGCGCGCGAACAGAACATCCGCGTCGAATCCTTCCCCGCCAATCTGGTGGCGCAAAGCTTCGGCTTCAAGCAGGAACCCTACTTCGAACTGGAAAATCCGGCCGACGCCGCGGTGCCTCATGTCTCATTCTGATGCTCCCCGCGGCGCGCGCCGCCTGCGTTTCACCCGCCACGCCCGCTCCCTGACCACGCCCGCCGCCGTGGAGACCCCACGCCGGCGCCGCCTGCTGCCCTGGCTGGAGCGGCGCGAAACCCCGGTGGACAACTCCCGCTCATCGGGTCGGCCCGACGCGCAACACGACAGCGCGCGCCGCAGCACGCCCATCTTCATCCGCACGGTGCTCGGCATACTCGCCACGGTGGTCGCCACCGTCATGGCCGCGCTGCTGCTGTCCACGCCCGCGTCCGCCCAGTTGTCCAGCCAGACTGGAGACCTGGTCACGCGCCAGTACACCGGCGAACTCATAGGCGTGTTCGACTCGACCATAGACGTGCAGCGCGACGGCGACCTGCTGGTGACCGAACGACTGCTGGTGAACGCGCAGGGCCAACAGATCAGGCGCGGCATCCTGCGCGACTTCCCCACGCTGTACCGGGCCAAGGATGGCCTGCGCGTGGAAGTGGGCTTCGAGGTCCTGGACGTCAAGCGCGACAACCGGCCCGAACCCTATGAGCTGGAGAAGCTGTCCAACGGCGTGCGTATCCGCATCGGCAGCGCTGACCGCATGCTGGCGCCGGGCGCCCACATCTTCGAGATCCGCTACCGCACCACCCGCCAGCTGGGCTTCTACGCCGACCACGACGAACTGTATTGGAACGTCACCGGGACGGGCTGGACCCTGCCTATCGTCAGCGCGATCGCCCGCGTGCATCTGCCGGACAATGCCGCCATCCTGCGCACCAACTTCTACACGGGTCCGCAGGGCGCGACCGACAAGAACGCGCGCGTGGTGGAAAGCAAGCCGGGTTCCGTCACCTTCGAGAACACCCGGCCGCTGGGCCGGGAAGAAGGACTGACCATCGCGGTGTCCTGGCCCAAGGGCATCGTGCAGCCTCCTCCGCTCTGGCTCGGCGTGTATTACCAGTTGCGCGACAACCTGGCGCTGCTGGTGGCCGTGGTCGGCTTCGTGCTCATGGTGGCCTACTACGTCGTGGCCTATGCCCGCACGCGCCGCAAGAGCCGGCCCAATATCGTGCCGCTGTATGAGCCGCCCGATGGCATCTCCGCACCCGGAGTGCGTTACCTGGCGCGCAAGGGCAATGACAGCAAGGCCTTCGTGATCGGCATCATCGAGTTGATCTCCCTGCGCGCCTTGCGCATCGAGCGCGACGAAAGCAGGCGCGGCTCGAACAAGGAGACGCGCTTCTTCCTGCTCGACCCCGATGAAGAAGGCAAGCGCGGCCTGGAACGCAGCACCTTGCTGCGCACGATGCTGCACAAGATGTTCGGCGAAACCAGGACTTTTTACCGCAGCCAGGCCGGCTCCACCCGCCTGCGCGATGCCAAGGTGACGCTTGAGAGTTCGCTGAACAGCCTCTATTCCCCCTACATCGCCGAAAACAACAAGCGCGCGCGGCGGGGCGTGTGGTGGTGGCTGCTTTACATCGTGGTGTGCATCGCGGCGCTGGCCGACCAAGGGGGCGGGGTCGGCGGCACCATCATGTCGCTGCCCTTCCTGGCGGTGGGCATGGTCACCCTGATCGCGGTGTACGCCAGTTTCCTCAACTCGGGCTTCCGTTGGTCGGTGCTGATCGGCTTCATCATATTCGGCCTGCCTTTTCTGTTGGGCGGCATCGGTGTGCTGGTGGTCGAGAACATAAACACGCCCTTGCGCGCCCTGTCCGTGGCCTTGCCGGCCTTGCTGCTGCCCGTGGTGGTGCGCGCCTTCCGCTTCCTGCGCGGCTACACCGAGGAAGGGCACGAGATCATGGACAGCCTCAACGGCTTCAAGCAGTACCTGACCCTGGCCGAACAGCCGCGTCTGGAAGCGCTGGGCACCGTCGACGAGAAGCTGCGCGTGTACGAGCGCTACCTGCCCTATGCCATGGCGCTGGATGTCGGCGACAAATGGGCGGCGGCCTTCGCGGGCCTGTCCGCCACGGTGGCCGGCCTGGCGGCGGTGCAGGCCATGCAAGGCATGTACGGCGGCTATGACTTCTACGACAACAACCCGGACCGTGCCTTGAGTGCCATCAGCGGCGACGTGGCGCCGCGGCCGGTGGTGGTGTCGTCGTCGAGCGGCTCGCCGGGTTCCAGCAGCAGCTGGTCGGGCAGCGACTCGTCGTCCAGCGGGGGATCGTCCGACAGCGGTTCGTCTGGGGACGGCGGTGGGGGTGGCGGCGGGTCGGGGTGGTGATAAGCAGCGGGCGTTGGGGGGGCGCGCTGCCGCAAGGCGCTGATCCGCGCACGCGGGAACGGCCATCTGTTATGCAGAAGAAGCCCTGAACTGTATCTGTCCCGATATTCAGTCCGGGCGCAACATGATCCGTTTTGTTTCTCGCTGAGTGCGGAGCGGCCCGGTACAGCGCGGCCCGCCGCCCTCAGGATCGGAGTCTTCCATGCTGCGCCGCTATGTCACCATCGATGTCTTCACCGACCGGCTTTTCGCCGGCAACCCGGTGGCCGTCGTGCTCGATGCGCAGGGCCTGTCGACACGACAGATGCAGGCCCTGGCCGTAGAGTTCGGGTATACCGAGACCACTTTCGTCCTGCCGCCTGCCGATCCCGCGCACACCGCGCAGGTCCGCATCTTCACGCCTGATCGCGAAATTCCGTTTGCCGGCCATCCCAACCTGGGCACGGCTTACGCGCTGGCCGACGACATGACGGCGCGGGGCATCCCGGTGCCGGACGTCTTCACGTTCGAGGAAATCGCCGGCAAGGTGAACATCGAGCTATGGCGGCAAGACGGCCGCGTGGTGGGCGCGGAACTGCGCGCGCCGGAAACGCTGTCGTGCCGCGCGCAGATTCGCGCGGCGCAGGCGGCCGCGTGCCTTTCCTTGAAAGAGTCGGACATCCGCATCGACAGCCATGCACCGCGGGTGGTGTCGGTGGGGCTGCCCTTTCTGGTGGTGCAGCTTGCGTCGCGCGATGCGCTGGCGCGGGTGCGGCCGGACCGCGCGGCGTATGCGCGGCTGCTGCCCCTGGATGGGGCGCATTCCGTCTATGCCTATGTTTTGGACGGGGCGCGCGGCGCACCTGATGTCCATGCCCGCATGTTCACCGGCCGCATGACGGAAGACCCCGCCACCGGCAGCGCCACCGCCGCCATGGCCTGCCTGCTGGCGCGCCTGCGCGGTTTGGAGGATCTGGACCTGCTGGTCGCGCAAGGCGACGACATGCGGCGCCCCAGCCGCCTGCACGCCCGCGCCCGGGCCCAGGACGGCGCCTGGCACGCCCACATAGGCGGCCACTGCGTTTCCGCCTTCACCGGCACCCTGCCGCTGGACGGTGAGATAGACCAGGCCCCGCTGGCGATGGCGTAACGCCGCTGGCGATGGCGCCAGCCGCCAACGTGCTTATAATTGAGGATCATTCTTATTCTCATCGAAGCCAGCAGCCCGTTTTGGAATCCGCCCATCCCACCCCCACCCCCGACGCCCTCCCCGGCGCCGGCCCCGCGGCCGTGGCGTCTCTGTACCGGGAACACCATGGCTGGCTCCTCGGCCTGCTGCGACGCAAACTGCATGGCCATCACGCCGACGCGCTTGACCTGGTGCAGGACACCTTCGAGCGCCTGCTGCGCCAGCCCCGCTGGATCTGCCCGGACCGCCCGCGCGGCTATTTGACGGCCATCGCCACCCGCCTGCTGATCGATCGCCATCGCCGCCGCGAACTGGAACAGGCCTATCTGCAAAGCCTGGCCCTGCAGCCGGAAGCCACCGCCCCCGCGCCTGAAGCCGTGCTGCAGGTGATCGAACAGCTGAGCCACGTGTGCCGCATTCTCGACCGCATGCCCACGCGGATGAACCGCGCCTTCCTGCTCGCGCGCATCGATGGCCTGCCCTACACGGACATCGCCCGCGAACTGAAGGTCAGCGTGAACGTGGTGCAGAAGGATCTGGTCCAGGCCTGGCAGCGGCTATATCTCGCTTTCGACGATGCCATCGATGGCTAAGCCGCCCCCTCACCGTCCAGCGGACCTCAGCCAGGCCAAGCAGCACTCATGACCGCAGCAAGCAATTCGAGCCTCAAAAGCGGCCCAAACTCGAGCCCCAACGCCAGCCCCGGCAGCCGCCGCGTCATCGCCGAAGCCGCCGAATGGCTGGTGCGCCTGCAGGCGGGCGTCGACACGGACACCCGCGCCGCCTGGCAGCGCTGGCATGACGCCGCGCCGGAGCACGCCGCGGTATGGCAACGCTACACGGAGCTGCAGCAACGGGTCCCCGGCCTGATGCACGGCGCTGGCTCACGGGAAAGCGGCAATGGCGACATCGTCGCCGCCCAGGCCTTGAAAGCCGTCGCCAGCCGGCGCGGACGCCGCCAGGCGCTCAAGCTGCTGTGCGGCGGCGCCGTGGCCGCGACCACGGGCAGCGTGGCATGGCGTTATGCCGGCGACCAGGGCTGGCTGGCGCAGACGCGCACGGCAGTGGGCGAGCAACGCACCCTGACCCTGGCCGATGGCACGCGCCTGATGCTGAACACCCGCAGCGCCATCGACATTCAAGAGAACCGCCGCCCGGGCGCCGATGCCGCCCGCATCGAGGTCATGCTGCATGCCGGCGAGATGCTCGTCGACAACCGCCAAGGCGGCGACGGCGCGGGTCTGCGCCTGCGCACGCGGCACGGCTACGTCGATCCCTACAGCGCCCGCCTGCTGCTGCGCCAGTTGCCGGAATGTTCCCCGCCCGAAACCCTGGCCGCCGTGCAGGAAGGCAGCGCGCTGCTGGTGGCCGGCGGCCATACCGATGCCACCCTGCAGGCCGGCGAAGCGCGCCGCTTCGACACCGGTGGGTTCCAGCCGGTGCAGGCGTGGCGCGAACGCGACCTGGCCTGGACCCAGGGCGTGCTGATCGCCGACGACATGCGGCTGGACGATCTGCTGCGGCATCTGGCGCGTTACCGCCATGGCTTCCTGGATTGCGACGACGCCGTGGCGGCACGCCGCGTCACGGGCACCTTCCGCATCCACGATACGGACCGGGTGCTGGAAGCGCTGGCCCATCACCTGGGTCTGCGGCTGCGCTATCGGACGCGCTACTGGGCCATGTTGGAAGCCTAGGTCCACGCCCGATTCAGCCCCTTCATTTGAAACCAGTTGCAACATCCAGGCAGATTGCCGCCGGACCTTCGTCATGACCGGATGTAGGCCTGCATCACAGGCTCAATCCCCAACGAAGACCGCCATGTTCTCCAATCCCGTTACCCGCTGGCCCGCCGCGCGCCAGCGTCCTCTTGCTGCTGCTCTGACGCTGGCCCTCAGCGGTGTCATCGGCATGCCGGCCGCCTTGCTGGCCACTGATGCCGCCGCCCAGACCGCGGTGCAAAACGAGCAGCCTGGCCAGGCCGCCAATACGGCCGGGGCAGGGGCCAGTGCCGGTGCCCAGGCTGTGCGCATCCAGATGCCCGCCTTGCCCTTGCGGGAAGCGCTGCTGCGCTTTGGCCAGCAAGCCGGCGTCACGATCATCGCGGCGCCGGAACTGACCGAGAACCGCCAGGCCTCCGCGGTGGATGGGCAATACGCGGTCGAAGAAGGTCTGGCCCGCCTGCTCGCCGGCAGCGGCCTGCGCGCGCGTCACAATCCCAACGGCGAAGGCTATCGCCTGGAACCCCTGCCGCCCTCGGCCGGCAGCGTGTCCACCCTGCCCTCGGTGGCCGTGTCGGGCGACGGCATGCGCGATATCGGCACCTTGTCCCTGGACAGCCAGACCGCCACCAAGACCAACACGTCCATCCTGGAAACGCCACAATCGATCTCGGTGGTGAACCGCGAGATGATGGACATGCTGGGCGCCACCAACACCGCCGACGCCCTGCGCTACAGCGCGGGCGTGAACATCGGCGGGTACGGCGTCGACAGCCGCGTCGATGAAATCTCCGTGCGCGGTTTCCGCACCGGCAGCTTCGCCAACAACAACTATCTGGACGGCCTGCGCCCGCCGGGCAGCAGCAGCGGCGCCACCGCGTCGGCCACCCAGTTCGACGGCTATGGCCTGGAGCGGGTCGAAGTGCTGCGGGGGCCGTCGTCCGTGCTGTACGGACAGATCGCGCCGGGCGGCCTGATCAACTCGGTCAGCAAGCACCCCACCGATTACGCGCGCGGCGAAGTCGGCGTGTCCACCGACAACAACGGCCTGGCGCGCTTCAACGGCGACGTCAGCGGTCCGCTGGATAAGGAAGGCAAATGGCTGTATCGCGTGGTGGGCACGGCTTATCACAGCAATACGCAGGTCGACCACGTCGACGTCAACCGGGTGATGATCGCTCCCAGCCTGACGTGGCGCCCGTCATGGCAGACCACCGTGACCCTGCTGGCCAGCTACCAGCAGGATCGTGGCGGCAGCACCTATCAATTCCTGCCCGCGCATGGCACGTACTACAGCACCCAGTACGGTCATTTCGGCTCCAACCGTTTCCTGGGCGAGCCCGGCTTCAATCGCTATGACCGCACCCAGTCGTCGATCGGCTACGAGTTCAGCCACGCCTTCAACGACAGCGTGAAGTTCAACCAGAAACTGCGCTATATGCGGGTCGACACCGACAATCGCGGCGTGAACCGCTCGGGCGACCTGCAGGCGGACGGCCGCACCTTGCTGCGCACGGCGTCTGCCAACGAGATCCGCTCCGAAGGCTTCACGGTCGACAACAACGTCCAGTACGACTTCGACCTGGGCCCGGTGCGCAACACGTTGCTGACGGGCGCGGACTATCGGACGCAGACCATCCGCGTGGCGTCGGCCAGCGGCAAGGCCAGCTCGCTGGACGTATTCAATCCCGTCTACGGCAGCCCGGTGACCCTGGGCAGCATGACGCCGTCGCGCCGCGCCGACAGCAACCAGACCGGCGTGTACATGCAGGATCAATTGCGCTGGGACCGGTGGACCGCCACCTTCGGCATGCGCCACGACTGGTCGGAGGACAACTCGCTGGTGCGCAGCACGGGGGTCAAGACCGGCTATAACGACGACGCCAACACGTGGCGCGCGGGCCTGGTCTATCTGTTCGACAGCGGTTTCGCGCCCTATGTCAGCTATGCGACGTCCTTCGAGCCCAACAACGGGGTCGGCTATGCCGGCACGCCGTTCAAGCCCACCGAAGGCAAGCAGGTCGAGGCCGGCCTCAAGTTCCAGGCGCCCGGCAGCCGCAGCATGGTGACCTTGTCGGCTTATGAGATCCGCCAGCAGAACATCACCACGCCGGATCCCGATCCCACCCATCTGTGCGATGGCAGCCAGTGCAGCGTGCAGACCGGTGAAGCGCGCGTTCGCGGGCTGGAGCTGGAAGGCAATCTGGCGTTGACGGACCGGTTGACGTTGATCGCGTCGGGCACCTTGATGAACAGCGAAGTCACCAAGAGCAACAGCACGGACAAGGGCAACCAGTTGCCGCGCGTGCCCAAGCGCACGGTCAATCTGTGGCTGGACTATCGCCTGCCCAATTCGATCGCGCCTGGACTGAGCATCGGTGCGGGGGTGCGTCACACCAGCGGCTTGTTTGGCGACACGGCCAACCAATATCACATGGCCGCGGTGAACTTGTGGGATGCGGCGATTCGCTACGACCTGGGCGAAGTGAGCCCGTCGCTGAAGGGCCTGCGCTTTTCCTTGAACGCCACCAATCTGGCGGACAAGGAATATCTGGCGAGTTGCTCGGGGGTGGCGAGCTGCTACTACGGCGCGCGCCGGTCCGTGACGGCGAATTTGAATTACGCCTGGTAGGAAGAAGTGCCCCTGCCAAGGGGGAGCGTTGTGTATGGCCCCCAGGGGGCCATACACGCTTGGAAGGGGGCTGTGGGACCTGGTAAGGGGCGACGTTTGCCCTGACAGGGGCGATGTTGGATCTGGCGAGCGGCTATGTGTGCACTGGCAACAGGCGATGCAGCCCTGCCTCTCGCGCAGGCTCCGCTGCAAACCAATGTGTGGCGCCCTCTGGCGCCACACACCCCCTTTAGATGCGTGGCGCCGAAGGCGCCACGCGACCTGAAATGGAGTGATGCATGAACCGGATAGCAAGCGTGGCGATGATGATCGCACTGGCATTTTCGAGGGCCGCGACGGCGGCTACGGCGGCGACGGCGGCCGCGCCGGCGGCACCGCCAGCCGCCCCGCCGCCCGCGCAGGGCCAGGGCGCCCCGGCGCAAAACGGCATCAGCCGTGGCATGGAACCCGTCGGCCCGACGGTGGCCGACCGGGAATCGGCCTACTACCGGTTCGAGAAGCACCGTCTGGATTCCGCCGACGGCAAGCGTCACTACCGTATCGAAATCGCCATTCCCAAGACACCCGCACCGGCCGGCGGCTATACCGCCCTCTACATGCTGGACGGCAACGCGGCGATGGCCACCCTGACCGATGCCGACCTGCAGGCCATGAGCGGCGCCCAGCCGCCGGTGCTGGTGGCGATCGGCTACGACGTCAACACCCGCAATGACGTGGTGTCGCGCGCCTACGATTACACGCCACCCGTGCGCGACGCCCAGGGCAAGCTGGTGCCGGCGCCGCAAGAACGCGGCCGCGAAGGCGGCGGCGCCGACGTGTTCCTGGACTTCATCAACCAGCAGGTACGTCCGCTGGCGCGAACCCGGGCCGCGCTCGATCCCAAGCGGGAGATGCTGTGGGGCCACTCCTACGGCGGCCTGTTCACCCTGCATGTCCTGTTCACGCAACCGCGCAGCTTCACCACCTACATCGCCGGCGATCCCTCGGCCTGGTGGCATGAAGGCGCCCTGGTCAGGGAATGGCGCGCCTTCGACCCCGCGCGGGCGAGCGGACTGCGCGTCGCCATCCTCGCGGGGACCAAGCCTCGCGCGGACGGCCGGACCAATCCCAATATGCCGCCCGCCGGCAAGGACGGAAAGGACGGCAAAGACATGAAAGGCCCCGATCCCCGCGCCGTCGTGGCGGAAATGGCGGACAAGCTGCGCGCCGCGTCCGCCGACGCCACGTACGAAACTTTCCCCCAGTTCGGCCACGGGGAGATGATCCGCGCGTCGCTGGCCCGGGCGCTGCAGATCGCCTCCGGCGCGTCGTCCATCCAGCCCTGACAGCCAAGGCCCCGTCAATCCGACGGCGGCCTGCCCAAGCGGCAGGCGCCACGCCACAGTGGCGCCCGCGGATAACCATCTGTACCAACCGGGCCCGCGGCGCGCTAGGACACCCTTTACCGGTGTACGCTAGACGTCTCTCTGCCGCTTGACAGGCGGCGCTTTGGAGTGCCGCCATGACCACCTCTGCCATTCCCCTGACCCTCCAGCGCGTGGGCGCGCTGGCCCTGCTGGCCGCGCTCGCCGGCTGCGCCAATCCGGACAGCGCCAAGCCCGGCACGCCGCTGACCGAAATGGAAAAGCAATACGGCGCGCCCAGCTCCCAATGCCCGGCGCCGGACGGCGGCCAGCGCGTGATCTGGTCCCAGCAGCCGGAAGGCAGCTATGCCTGGGCCGCCGACATCGACAGCAGCGGTCGCGTGGTCCGCGTAGGCCAGATCCTGCGGCCGGATTTCTTCGCCAGCATCCAGCCCGGCTGGACCCCGGACCAGGTTCGCTGCGTGTTCGGACCGCCGGCCAAAGTGCGCCGCGCCGGACTGGGCGAAATGAACGAGGTCGTCTGGACCTATCGCTATATCGAGGCCCAACACTGGCACATGAACTTCTACGTTTACATGGGCGCACAGGGCAATGCCGTAACGCATTACCATTCGGGTCCGGACGATCGCTACCAACGTAGCGAATAATTCACTCACCGCGTCGCTCACAACGGATATGGAAATGCCTCACCCCAATGCCCCGGTTTCTGGCTCGCGCTCTGCCCGTTTCCTGTTTGCCACCAGCGCCCTGACGCTGCTGCTGGCCACGTCTGGCGGCAACGTCGCGATGGCAGCCGATAACACGGTCCACCAAGGGGGTGCCCACGCGGCCGGCCAGGCTGGCGGCAAGGCGGCGAACACGCCCGCCCAACCGGGCAACGCCATTCCCATGGCCCAGGCGCCAGGTCTGGCCCGCTACCTGGACGACGTCTACGGCCATGCCTACGACGCGAAGCGCGCCTGCTGGCCTACGCGCGTCGAGGATACCGATACCTGCATGAAGGTGGACAGCTTGCGCCGCGTCCAGGCGGGTGGCGAGGATCGCTATTACGCCGTGTTGACGGGGTCACCGCCGCCCGAGGAAACCGGCCACGTGACACCCGGCTTCGTCAGCGCTTTCGTGCTGCGCGTCACGGACGGCGCACCGCAGCCCCTGGCCGTGCTCAAGAGCAGCGCCGAGGGCAGCTTCGGCAATCCGCCGGAGAACTGGCGGCTGGCCGCGGTGGGGCCGGGCGGGTATCTGGGCTGGATCAATTCCACCGGCTATACCGCGCAGGGCTACACGGTGTCGCAGTATCTGATCCTGGCCCCCTACGGCAACAGCATCAGCAACCTGGCGCATGGGGTCGACGAGGGCTATTCCAACGATGGCGCTTGCGACGAGCAGGACACCGCCTGCAAGATCGCGATCCTCGACACGAAGCTCGATATCGACGACAGCGATCCGAACGTGCGGGTCTATCCCTTGAAGATCACGGTGACGTCCCGCATGGGCAAGCAGACGGCAAAGGATGTCGTGTACACCTTGCCCTTCGACATGAAGAAATGGGGCTGGGCACCGCCGGCCGACTGGCCGTTCAAGGACCTGGACCGCTGACGCGAAAGCCGCTCCCCGACCAGTAACGCACGAGGATGCGGCTCAAGCCGTCATATCTGGGCGGCGTCAGCCGCCCAGAAACTCAAACCCCATGGTGCGGGCTTCGTAATACAGCCCGCCGTCCTGGACGATGAGGAAATCGGCGCGGCGCGGGCCCTCGTTGTGATGGGAATGCGGCGCGCCGGCCGGGGTGACCAGGGTTGCCCAATCGGACCAGGCGCACGTCTCGCCATCGACGCGCGAATGGCAATCGGCGCCGGCGACGATCAGTGTCAGGGCCGCGGAGTTATGCCGATGCGGCGACTGCGCGCAGCCTGGCGGCAAGGTGTTCAAGGACAAGGTCAGCGCCGGCATCAGATTGCGCCGGGCCTGCATGGCCTCGCTGGAGAACACCACGGCCAGCCCCGACGTTCCGGCATCGGGCACGCTGCGATGTATCCGTTCGATTTCCGCCGCGATGTCGCCGGCCTTGAAATGCACCGCAGCATCATCCGGGCGGGCCGAACGCAAGCCGTGATACGCCAGCAAGGGTTCGTCCGTGACCAGCCACAAGACCGCAGCATCCGGGCCGTCTGCGTGCAGCATTGACGCGCCGGCCGGCAGGTAGAAGACATCGCCGCGGGACCACGCCAGAGCAGATTCCTCCGCGACACCGGCGTCGGCACCGGCTCCTGCACCAGCTCCTGCACCAGCTCCTGCACCGGCTCCTGCACCTGCGCCTGCGCCTGCTCCGGCTCCGGCTCCTGCGCCTGCACCATACACCCGCCCCTTACCCGCGATCACGTACCAGATCGATCCACTGGCCGCGAAGTCCGCGGCCAGGCGCGCGCCCGGCGCGATACGGGCATAGCGCGCCAGCATGAAAGGCGTGGTCGCCGGCCAGGGACAACCCAGTCGTGCCGACTGATCGCACAAGAAATACCCCGTGACCGCTCCTTCGGGACCGAGTGCCGCGGCAGCCGGTGCGGTGAAGATATGCGCCGGCACCGGATCCAGATGGATATTGAAGGCATTGGCGGAATTGAAATAACGCGCCCGCGCCTCCGCCGCATTCCCCGGCGCCGCCGCAAGGCCCGCGGGCAAGGCGGCCATTCCGCCAGCGCGGCCCGCGACCTGCTCACCGCCTTTCTCGTCAGCGCCAGAACACATAGCGCTTCTCCAACAGACTTACCGCGCCAAAGAACAGCAGGCTGATCCCCGACGCCACGAAGATGGCCGCCCACACCTGGACGAAATCGATCTGCAGCACGGCCTGGAAGATGGTCCAACCCAAGCCGCCGGTGGCGCCCAGCATCTCGGTGACGATGGCCACGATCATGGCGCGCACCGTCGATACCCGCATGCCCGCGGCCGTCAGCGGAATCGCCGCCGGCAGGCGCAGACGCCAGAGGATGGCCGCACGGTCGGCGCCGAAGCTGCGCATCAGGTCCACGGCCCGGGGGTCGACCCGGTCCAGCCCTGAGAGCGCATGCAGGAATACGGTGAAGCCGACCGCCAGCGCCACCATGACGATCTTGCTTTCCGGCCCCATGCCGAACCACAGCAGGATCAGGGGCGCATACGCCACCACGGGCACCGAGTTCAGCGCGGTGGCGACGGGCAGCACGCTGCGCCGCACGGCCGGCAGCATGGTCAGGACCACCGCCAGCAGCAGCCCCGCCAGCGATCCGATACCGAATCCGACCACGGCTTCCATCACCGTCATGCCGGCCGCCTTGAGCAGCAGCGCGTGCTGGTCGACGATGGTCTGGATGATGCGGGTGACGCTGGGCAGCACATAGGTCGGCAGGTCCAGGCCGCGTGCCGCGGCTTCCCACAGCACGAACACGCCCAGCAGGCCAAGCCCCGCGCGCCGCGCGGCGCGCGACGGCAGGGGCAATGAGGCCGAAGACGAAGACGAAGGCGCGGACAAGGTCATTTTCACAGCTCGCTTCTCCAGAACACGGTCTTATGTTCGGCCCAGGCCACCAGTCCATAGAAGGACGTGCCCAGCAGCCCCGCCATCAATATCGCCGCCCACAACGCCACGAACTGCTCGTTGTACATCGCTTGCAGCAGCAATACGCCCAGGCCGGAGGTATCGCCGAACCATTCGCCCGCGATGGCGCCCAGCAGACTCAGGGTGCACGCCAGGCGCAGCGCCACGAAGATCTGCGGCAGCGCCGCCGGCAACTGCAGGCGGAACAGCAACTGCCACCGGGTGGCGCCGAAACTGCGCAGCAGGTCCACCTGCCGCTTATCCACAGCCTCCAGCCCATTCAGCGTATTTACTGTCACCGGGAAGAAGGTCAGGTAGAAGGCGATCAGGGCCTTGGCCAGGATGGTGTTGCCGAACCACAGCACCACCACCGCGCCAAAGGCGATGACGGGAATGGTCTGCGAGATGACGAACAAGGGAAAGACCGTTTCGCGCAGCAGGCGCGAGCGATGGAACAGCACGCCGTTCATCACCCCCACCAGCGCGCCGGCCGCATAGCCCAGCAGCGTTTCCGACAGCGTACGCAGAAAGCCTCCGGCATACGCATCCGGCAACGCCGCGATGGCGCCCAGGATGACGGACAGGCGCGGCAGGTAGTACGGCTTGATGTCGGCCGCCACCACCACGCCCTCCCATACCGCCGCGATGACGGCGATGGTGATGATGCCGCGCAACACCACCGCGCCCGCACCGGCGGCACGGCGCGGGGTCACGCCGGCGCTTGCGCTTGCTCCGCTCATGGCAGACGGTCCGCCACCGGGATGGCCTTGAGGAAGCTGGCATCAAAGGCCTTGGCCACATCGACGGGCTTGCTCACCACGCCGTTCTTGACCAGGAAGTCCTCGGCGGCCTGGATGGCGGTCGGATCGATCCAGAACAGGCCATCGGTCTTGGCCTTGCCTTCCGTCATCAGGCGATAAGCCTCGGTCAACATGAACTCCTGATGCGTGCGGTCCAGGGTCGGCGCCACCTTCATCACCGCGTCGACGGCTTCCTTGGGATGCTTCATCGCCTCGCGCCAGCCGCGGATGGACGCACGCAGGAAGCCCTTGACCAGTTCGGGCTGTTCCTGCGCGGTCTTGCGCGACACGATGACGGTATCGCGCGGAAAGGTGATGCCGTAATCCTCGGCTTTGAACAGGCGCAGCTTGTCATCGCCGACGCGCTGGCGAATGGTGTAGAGCTCGTTGTACCAGGTGGCGGTGATGACATCGACGTCGCCGTTCACGAAGGGCGTGACACTGACCTGCTGCGGCTGGATGTCCACCTTGGCGCGGTCGATGCCTTTGTTGGCCAGCATCCCGAACAGCACGTAGTTGGCGCCGGTAAACCAGGCCGTTACCTTCTTGCCCTGGAAGTCTTCCAGCGTCTTTATCGGGCCATCCTTGCGCGCCACGAACACGAAGGGCGTGACCTGGTGCGCCACGCCCACCGACACGATGGGCATGCCCTTGTCGATGGCGGCCAGCACGCTGTCCGTGCCGCCGGACAGGCCGAAGGTGTCGGCGCCGGTGGCCACCAGGTTCTCCGTCAGCAGATTGGGGCCGCCCGGATTGATGGTCAGGTCGATGCCTTCATCCTTGTAGTAACCCTGAGACAACGCGTAGTAGAAGCCGGCGAACTGCGTCTGCGGCAACCATTTCAGCCGCAGCGAGGCCTTGACCAGGTCCTTGGCCATGGCGGGCGCCGGCAGCGTGGCCAGCGCGGTGCCGAAGGTGGCGGCCCAGGCCATCAGGGTCAGCAAGCGTCGTTTATTACGGAAAGCGGTCATCTTTTATTCCCCTTGTCGTGCTTCGATTGCGTGCGTGCGAAGTCGGTGTAAACCTGTTCAGAACGGCCGCGTGCCGGCGACTGTGGTGCGATGCATGACGCGGCGATACTTGTGATCGTCGTAAGGCGTGGCGCAGTGCATGGTGCAGCGGTTGTCCCAAATGACGAGATCGCCCTGGCGCCATTGGTGCCGGTAGACGAAGGCGTCGCTGATGGCGTGCTGGTTCAGTTCGGCCAGCAGGGCATCGCCTTCGGCCTTGGGCAATCCGTCGATCTGCTTGACGATGTCCTGGCCCACGTAGAGAGACAGGCGGCCGGTCACCGGATGGGTGCGCACGACGGGATGCACGACATCCGGCGTGCGGGCTTTCTGCTCATCGCTCAGCGGCGTGCGATCCGCGAAGGCCTTGCCGTAATAGCCGGCGTAGGAATGGGTGGCGGTCAGATCGCGGATGCGCGCCTGCGTCGCCGGCGGCAACCCTTCGTAGGCCAGGTGCATGCTGGCGAACAAGGTGTCGGCCCCTTCCGGCGGCACCTCCACCGAATACAGCAGCGACCCCATGCTGGGCTCGGCGACATAGGACAGGTCGGAATGCCAGTTCCAGCCTTCCTTGTGATTGCCGATGGGCTTGCCGTTTTCCGCGACGTTGGACAGCACGTAGATTTCCGGCAGGCCCGTGGTGAGGAACTGCTTCAGCACGTGGGTCATCAAGGAACCGAAACGGCGGCTGATATCCACATGGCGCTGATTGTTCAAGGCCTGGCCGCGCACCAGGATGAGCGAGTGTCGTTCCAGGTCCTGGACCAGTTGATCGACGGCCACGTCGCTGGCGGGATCGGCCAGATCCAGGTCCAGCACTTCGATGCCGAATCCAGGATGCAGGGAGCGGGTCTTGAGCATGCTTACACCTTCGTACGTTTGATGTTCGTGATTCAGGTCGTGCAGTTCAGGCGCGGAAATTTCAGCCGCGGTATTTCAGGATTTATAGGAGGCGTCCACCTTGTCCAGCTGACGCAGCAAGCCGGGCCACTCGCGTTCACCGGCCACCAGGATGTCGCCCTTCTGTTCCCAGAACTGGCGTGCCGCCTTCTCGCACACCGCTTCGCTGGGTTGCAGAATGGGGCCGGCGCCACCCGCGGCCGCCGCCTGCATGGCCAGCTGGATGCGCGCGGCCCGCTCGAAGTAATAGAGCAGCATGAAGGCTTCGCCCGGCGTGCGGCCCAGGGTCAGCACGCCGTGGTTGCGCATCAGCATGACGCGGTGCTCGCCCAGGTCGGCAACCAGCCGCGCCTGTTCGTCCAGGTCGATGGCCACGCCTTCGTAGTCGTGGAAGGCCTGGCGGCGATAGAAACGCATGGCGAACTGCGACAGGGGCAGCAGGCCCTCCCGCTGCGCCGACACCGCGATGCTGGCGTCCGAATGGGTATGCAGCACGCACGCGGCGTCGGGCTTGGCCTGGTGGATGGCGCCGTGGATGACGAAGGCGGCGGCATTCACTTCATAGGGGCTGTCGCTGAGCTTGCGGCCCTGCAGGTCGATGCGCACCAGGCTGGACGCGGTGACTTCCTCGAACAGCATGCCGTAGGGGTTGATCAGGAATTGATCGTGCGTGCCCGGCACACGCAGCGAGATATGGTTGTAGATCAGGTCGTCCAGCTTCAGGTTGGCGACCAGGCGGTAGCACGCGGCCAGGGACACGCGGGCATCCCATTCGGCTTGGGGCATCATGCGTGGGCTCCCGGCGTGTCGCTGATGCGGAAGGACTTCATGCTTTCCTCCTCGATGGCTTCGAGCAGGGTACGCTTGAGCGCGATGAATTCCGGCGCCGTGACGATGTCCGCGCGGCGGGGACGCGGCAGGTCGACCTTCTGCTCCAGCTTGACCCGGCCGGGTCTCGCGGTCATCACCAGCACGCGGTCGCCCAGGAACAGCGCCTCGTCGACATCGTGCGTGATGAACAGGATGGTGCGCCGATGCTTCTGCCAGACGTCGAGCAGCCAGCGCTGCATCATGCTGCGGGTCAAGGCATCGAGGGCGCCGAAGGGTTCGTCCAGCAGCATCAGGTCGCGCTTGAACATGAAGGTGCGCATCAGCGCGACCCGCTGGCGCATGCCGCCCGACAGCTGGTGCGGATACTGGTTCTCGAAACCGGCCAGGCCGAACTCCGGCAGCATTTCCAGGGCCGTGCGGCGTGCGTCGGCGCGCCGCGTTCCTTCCAGCTCCACCGCCAGGATGGCATTGTCGATGACCGTGCGCCACGGCAGCAACAGGTCGCGCTGCGGCATGAAGGACACCTTGCCCAGCAGGTCGGCGGCGCGGCAGGACTTGCCCAGGAACTCGATGCGGCCGCCCGCGTCAGGCTCTTCCAGGCCGGCGACGATATTGAACAGCGTGCTCTTGCCGCAGCCGCTGGGACCCACCACGGTGACGAATTCTCCAGGGGCGATGTCCACGCCCAGGCCGTTCAGGGCCTGGGTGGCGCCGAAGGTCTTGGAGATGCCGGCCAGGCTGAGCAAGGCGCCCGGACCGCGGCCGTAGGCCACGGGCGCGCCGCCCGCGCGGTGGGCGGCTTCCTCACCGATTTCGTGGCCGTCCAGGGGCGCCGGGCTCGCGGCCGCCGCCGCGGCAGCGCCGGCTGCATCCAGGGTCGGGGTCGAAGCGAACATCATCGTATCTCCTTGCGCGACGGCCCCCAGGCGGGACTTGGCCGCCTGCGATGCGGGTCGAAAAAAGCGTGTGAGGCTCATGGCTGGCCCTCCAGGGTGGCCAGCGCGGCCAGGACATCCGCGAGCACGCAGGCTCCGGCGTACAGATCGGCGGGTTCGGTGAACTCCGCTTCGTTATGGGTGATGCCGTCCCGGCTCGGCACGAACAACATGGCCGACGGGCAGATGGGATGCAGGTAGCGCGCGTCGTGGCCGGCGGCGGAGATCAGCTCGCGATACGGCAGGTCCAGGGTTTCGGCGGCACCGGCCAGGCGAGCGCGCATGGCCGCCGGAAAGGTCAGCGAGTCGGCGGCCGACAAACGCGTCACCTCGACCGCGCAGGGTCCAGCCGCGGCGGCACAGATGGGTGCCACCAGCGCCGACAACCGCTGCAAGGTGGCGCTGTCCGGATGACGCAGGTCGATGGAGAACACCACCTGGCTGGCCACCACCGACGGCGCGCTGGGCGTGACGTCGAAACGCCCGACCGTGAACTTCACGATATCCGCGTCGTCGTGCAGCGCGCGCGCCAGGTCCTGCACCATGGCCGTGGCTGCCAGCAGGGCATCGCGCCGCTCGGCGCGCGTTGAAGTGCCGGCATGCGCCGCCTCGCCTCGCACGGTCACGCGATACGTATGTTTGCCTTGTATGCCGGTCACGACACCGATTGGGCAGTGCGCCCGCTCCAGCTCGGGGCCCTGCTCGATATGCGCTTCGACATAGGCGTAAGGAACCACGCCGCCCACGTCCCGCATGGGGATGCCCGGCAAGGCGGCGGCGGTGGCCGCCAGCGCGGCCTCGACGGAGATGCCGGCCTTGTCCTGGATGGGCAGCAGGTCGGCCAGGGTGCGCGCGCCGCCATAGACGGCGGCGCCCATCATGCCCGGCGCGAAACGGGATCCCTCTTCATTCATCCAGGCGACGATCTCGACCGGGCGGCGCGGCGCCACGCCGGCCTCCTGCAAGGCTTGCACGGCTTCCAGCGCCGCCAGCACGCCGTACACACCGTCATAGCGACCACCGGTGGGCTGGCTGTCCAGATGCGAGCCCGACACCAGGGGCGCGCCCTGCCCCGCGTCCCAGCGCAGGAAGAAGTTGCCGGCCGCGTCGCGGCTGGCCGTCAGGCCCAGGGCCGCGCCCCACTCGGTCATCAAGGCCTGCGCAGCCGCGTCTTCCGCCGACAGGGCCGCGCGATCCACGCCGCCGGCCGCGGTGGCGCCGATACGGGCCATCGCCATCAGGCGGTTGAGCAGGCGTTCCTGGCTGACCAGGCGGGAAGGCAATTCGTTCATGGCGCGGGCGATTCCCTTCATTTACTGGGTCTTCATGATCTCGCCGGGCGCGGACCGGGGATCGCGCGGCAGCCATTTACCCTGATCCACCGTGGCCAGGAAATCCCCGACGAACTGGTTGAACAGGCCCGGCTCTTCGATGTTCAAGGTATGGCCCGCCTTGGGCAGCACCAGCAGGCCACTGGCGGGCACGGTGCGTTTCAGGAAGATGCCTGGCTGCAGGCAGTGGTCGTCTTCGTCACCGACGATGACCAGCGTGGGCACGGCCATCTGCTTGAGCTCGTCTTCCAGGTCGTAGATGGACGGGCGCCGCGCCTGCACGCCACGCATGGTGTTGGCCGAACCGGTAGCGTCGTGCTCGCCCAACTGCTGGGCGAACTCGGCCCAGCCGCGCGGGTCCTTCAGCTGAAAGGCGATGCGCGACGCCGCGGTCGAGTACACCTTGGCGAAAGCCGGTGCGCCCAGCTCCTCGAACTTGCGGGCCACTTCCAGCGACACGCCGCGAAAATAATCCTCGTACTGCTTCTCCGCGCCATAGCCGGCGCCCGCCACCACCAGCGACAGCGCGCGCGCGGCGTAGCGCAGGCCGAAGTGCAAGGTGGCGAAGCCGCCCATGGACAGGCCCACCACATGGGCGCGGTCTATGCCCAGGCCATCGAGCACGTCGGCCATATCGTTGACGGCGATTTCCTGCGAATAACGGTCAGTGTCAGCCGGCACCTGCGAAGGCAGATAGCCGCGCGCGCTGTAGGTGATGCAGCGATAGCGCCGCGCGAAATAGCGCATCTGCGGTTCCCAGCTGCGCCAGTCGCCGCCGAACTCATGCACGAACAGGATGGGCGTGCCGCTGCCGCATTCCTCATAGTGCAGGGTGACGCCGTCGCGGGTAGTGATGGTAGGCATGTCTTGCGTATCCTCTTGGCGTTGACGACGTAGTGCCTAGAACAGCGCAACCGGTTCCGGATGCTTGCGCGCGTGTTCCACCATGGCCGGCAGCAGTTCGCAGCAACGGTCGGCCCAGGCCTCGGGCACCGTCAGGCTGATCTTGACGAAGCGGTCGCCGAAACGTTTCGTGTGATACGTCCCCTGGCGGATCATCACGCCCTCGGTCTGGTACGCCGCCACCAGCGCTTCCGGGCGCACACCTGCGTTACCGGTTTCCACGATCAGCAGATTGGCCTGCGACGGATAGACCGGCAGATGCAGGCCGTCGACGCGTGCCACGGCATCGGCCAGGGCGGCCTGGTTGCGGCGCAGGCGCTGCTTGATCTCGGGGAACCATTCGGCCTTGGTCTGCAGACCCGCGATGGCCGCGCGCTGCGACAACACGTTGCTGCCCAGGTTGTTGGGCGGCGCGCTGGCCAGCCGCTCGATGATGTCGGGATTGGAGATCACCGCGCCCAGGCGCATGCCAGCCAGCCCCAGCCACTTCGAGAAGCTGTAGGTCATCACGGTCTTCTCGGGATAGAAGCGCAAGGCCGGCGTGAAATCGTCGGCGAACTGCGAATACGTGGCATCGTGAATCAGATACGCGCCGACCGAACGGGCGATGTCGGCAATCTCGCGTATTTCGGCTTCGGTATGGCAGGTGCCGAGCGGATTGTTCGGGTCGACCAGATAGATCACGCCGGTGTTGGGGCCCACCGCGGCGCGCAGTTGCGCGGCCGTCAGCTTGTAGCCTTGCGCCGCGTCGTAGATCGGCAGCTCGATGACGTTGGCGCCGGCCTGGCGCGCGAAGGCCATGGGCCAGGCCCAGCTGGGATCGGTGGTGACGAAATCCTTGCCCGGCTCGCAGATATTGCGGCAGACGTTGTAGAGCGCTTCCACCGCGCCGTCGGTGACGAAGGCGCAAGCGTCCGGCACGCCGGCATCGCGCACGATCAGCTGGCGCAGTTCCTCGAAGCCGGCCGGCGGCGCGTAGGCGTGGTAGTCGCCACGGGTCAGCGCGTCGGTCACCGCGGCGATGACGGCGGGGTGCGGATCGAAGTGGTTGGTGTTCTGGCCCAGCCACATCAGCCCCGGCGTGTTGCAGAGGCGGTCGAAATAGGCGTTGCGTTGTTCAAAGCTGCGCATGGCGTACCCGGCGGTCAGATGATGGAGCGGCGCGAAGCGATGCCGCCGTCGATGGTCACGATGGTGCCGGTGATGTAGCCCGACCGTTCGGATGCCAGGTACACGATGAGGTCGGCGACTTCCTCGGGGCTGGCCGGGCGCTTGGCCGGGTACTTGTCGAACAGCTCTTCCCAGCGGTTCTCGTCGCCGTACCAGTCCACCGCGCGCCGCTTCATCAGCTTGACCATGCGGTCGGTGGCGACGGGGCCCGGATTGACACCCACCACGCGGATGCCGTCATCCAGGCTGCGCCCGCCGACACCGCGGGTGAACGCCATCATGGCGGCGTTGCCGGTGGTGCCCACGATGTAGTTGGCGTCCCAGTTCTCACCGGAGTTGCCGATGTCGTTGACGATGACGCCATGGCCGCGCGCTTTCATGTGCGCGTAGATCTCGCGGGTCAGGGTGACGTAGGAAAAAATCTTCATGTCCAGGCTGTCGCGCCAGGCCTGGTCGGACAGCTGGTCCATCGGCCCCGGGGTGGAATCGGCCGCGTTGTTGACCAGGACGTCGGCGTCGGCGCACAGACCAGCCAGGGCCATGACGTTGGCGGTGACGGACAGGTCCATCGCGTGGGTGTGCACCTCGACGCCGTACTCGGCCGTCAGCGCCGCCTTGGCCGCGGCCAGGCCGTCGGCCGATCGCGCGGCCAGATAGAGCTTGGTCACGCCCTCGCGGGCAAAGCTGTGTGCCGTCGCCAGGCCTATGCCTTTGGAAGCGCCGGTGATCAGCGCCGACTTGCCCTTCAAACCGAGATCCATCGCTACTTGTCCTTGACTGAGGTTCGGGGGCGGATCCATGTATGCAAGACTTGAATCCGCGGCACCCGGTTTTACTTGCCATGCCCCTTTATGGAGACGGGCGGCCTGGGGTACTGCTTCAGCAAAAGCAACATCCATGCCAAGTTTCTGCCCTATGAGGCGCATGAATGCTGGATCTGGCTCGCCCCAAAGCGGGGCGCAACATGGTGCGGGCCTGCCACTTTTCTGTGCATACAAGATTGTTTATCTTGCATACATTAAAAGTTAAAATAGCCGCACTCCTGGTCTCGCCGCTGACAACCTTCACCACCATGACGACTCTTCCCGTGTCTTCTATCGCTGTATCCCCCCTCCCCGCCGCGCCGGCCCCGGCAGGGGCCAGCCGCTCCGCGCAGATCCAGCAGATTCTGGAAAGCGAAATCCTGGCAGGCACGCTGGCGCCCGGCGCACGGTTGGATGAAGTCGAGTTGGCGGCGCGCTTTCAGGTGTCACGCACGCCGGTGCGCGAAGCCCTGCGGCATCTGGCGTCGGCGGGCCTGATCCAGATACGCACGCGGCAGCCGGCGCTGGTGGTGGCCCTGTCGGCCGCGCGCCTGATCGAGATGTTCCAGGTCATGGCGGAACTGGAAGGCCTGTGCGCGCGCCTGGCCGCAAGACGCATCACCGCGGCCCAGCTGGCGCAGTTGAGCCGCTATCAGGAAGAGCTGGTCGTGCTGGCAGGCACCGAGGAAGTGGAAGCCTTCTATGAAATCAACCGGCGCTTTCACGAGTTGATCTATGAAGCTTCACAGAATGCTTTCCTGGCCGAGCAGACGCGCGCGCTGCGCAACCGCATCGCGCTGTACCGGAAGATGGTCACGCAGAAGCCCAGCCGGCGTGCCGATACGCTGACCGAGCACGCGGCCGTGTTGCGCGCGCTGGCCACCGGCGACGAGGAAGGCGCCGGCGCGGCCATGCGCGGCCACGTGAACCTGCTGGGGGAAAAGCTGCTGGACTTTATCGCGCTGTTCCCCCGGGCGGATTGACGACACCGGTGCCGACGCCGTCTGATGCCGGCCCTGTGCATCGCCAGGGGCGAGATCACACCGTAGCGCGTCGTCGCACCCTACGCCGGCGCCGCGATTTCAGCGCGTGGGCGCCAGCAATCCTTCCGCCCATTTGGCGATACGCAGCAAGGGAAAGTCATGCCCATGGGGCGCGACCAGCTGGATCGCCAGCGGCAGGCCGCGCGACGATTTGCCCGCCGGCACCGACAACGCCGGAAAGCCCAACATGGTCCACGGCGCGCAGAACGCCGCATCGCCGGTGTAGTCCAGGCCCTCCGGCGCCTCGCCCGTCGCGGCCACGGTCAGCACCGCATCGTAGGTCGCCAGGCGATCGGTGAACTCGACGCGCAAGCGCCGCTGCGCGCGCCGCGCGGCGATGTAGTCCTCGGTGCTCACGGCCGCGCCGTCACGCACCAGTCCTTTCAAAGGCTCGCTGGCGCCCGCCGGATGGCGCCGCACCAGATCCGCATAAATATCGTGCGCTTCATGGAACATGATGCGCGTGAGGACGCTCTCCGTTTCCTGGCCCAGGGCCGGCAGGACCACTTCATCGATGGTGGCGCCTGCATCACGCAGACGCCGGACGGCGGCATCCAGCAATGCGTTCTGCTCGTCATCGACGCGATCCCAGTAAGGCGCGCGCACCAGCGCCAGGCGTGGCGCCGCCGCGGGCGCCGGCAAGCCCGTGGCCACATCGAAGGACACCGCGGCCAGGTCACCGCCATCGGCGAACACAAAGCCGGGATCGCCCAGCCACTTCAAGGCATAGGCCACGTCATCGACATGCCGCGCCATCAGGCCCACATGGTCCAGCGACGCCGACAAGGGGTGCACGCCTTCACGCGGCACCACGCCGAAGCTGGGCTTGAAGCCGACGATGCCGCAATAAGCAGCGGGCCGCACCACCGATCCCATGGTCTGCGTACCCAGGGCCAGCGGCACGATGCCGGCGCCGACCGCCGCCGCGGATCCGCTCGAAGAGCCCCCTGGCGTGTGGCGCGGATTAAAAGGATTGGCCGTCGGGCCAGGATGACGGAAAGCGAACTCGGTGGTGACCGTCTTGCCGAAGACCGTGCCGCCCAGGCGCTTGATGGTGGCGACCACGGCGGCGTCTTCCATGGGCACGTAATCGGGGAACATGGCGGAACCGTTGGTCGTCCGCAGGTCGGCGGTCGCGATGATGTCTTTCACGCCTACCGGGATGCCGCCCAGCGGACCGCTGCCGGCCGTCATGTCGGCCAGCGGCACGCGCGTGACGAAGGATCGCAGCCAGGGTTCGCAGCGATCGGCCCGGTCCGCGCACGCGGCGAGATAGGCGGCGGGGGTCAAGGTGCCGGCGGCGTAGCCGCGCAGCGCCTGCAGCAGGCCGGGGATGGAAGACAGGGATTGCGGGTCTTGCGGCGTCGAAGAGGCAACCAAGATGAACACTCCTGAGTAGTTCTTCCGGCAGCACGGCGCAGCGCCTGGTCGCCGGGAGTCCTCGACCACTGCGTGGTCGATCCTGTCAATCGATGCAATATGCATGCCATCTGGTGACGGCTTTGGAGGACAGGGCCCAGGCATTGTCCTTTCCGCACATTTATTCCGACATTTCAATGCCCTGGCGGCGTCAGCCGCTCTCGCGGCATGGCCGCGACGCACGGGCCGGGCACTGGCCGCCGGCCCGCGTCCGCGCCCTCCGCACCAAGGCCGTGCACGACGTGGTGCGCCGGGCGCGGGCCTCGGTCAATGAAGTCACGCGAAGGCGTACTTATTGACTGAAGGACTTACGCACGCCCCAACATATAACCGTGAGTTGGAAGAATCGACGTAAATCTTCGTGGCCCCAACGGTGGGCAGCCCCCATCATTCGGCCTCTGGCCGGCGCGCTATGCCGGCAACCTTTCGTGGAGCAGGTGTGGATATGGCGGCAGGCAGCAAGATTTATGGTGAGACGGCGCGGGGCGCGTCTGGACGGACTCGTGCCGCGCGTTGGCTGAAAGGCCTGGCCATTTCGGCCGCGCTGGGTATGGCCGTGGCTCCAGCGGCCCAGGCCGCCGATACCGTGACCGTCGGGTTGGGCATCCCCCTGACCGTCGACAGCGGCGGCGTCTATGCCATCGGTTACGAGCTGGGTTTCTTCAAGGAAGAAAACCTGGACGTGAAGACCCTGGTGTTCCAGGGTGCGGGCGCCTTGCTGCCGCAGGTGGCCACCAAGGCCATCACCATCGGCCTGCCCTTGCCGGAGCCCGTGCTGTCTTCGTACGAGACGGGCAAGAGCCCCCTGCCGGTGGTGTATTTCTATAACGCCATTCCCGCCAACGAGATCGAACTGGCGGTGCTGGCCGATGGTCCCATCAAGACCATCAAGGACCTGAAGGGCAAAAAGATCGGCGTCGGCGCGCTGACCTGGGGCACCATACCCGGCACGCGCGCGCTGCTGCGCCAGGAAGGCCTGACGCCGGGCAAGGATGTGGAGATCGTGCCGGTGGGGATACTTGGCCCGGGCTTCCAGGCCTTGAAGGATGGTCGCATCGACGCCTTGAACTACAACAGTCTGTGGCACACCATGCTGGAATTCACGGGCGTGAAGATCCGCCGTCTGGAATACCCGGCCACGTTCCGCAACATGAACAGCAACGGATTCATCACGCACCAGGACACCTTGCGCGACAACCCGGAATTGCTGGCCCGCTTCGGCCGCGCCTATACCAAGTCGCTGATCGCCTGCGATGCCAACCCGCAGCGCTGCGTCGAAGCCTTCTGGCGCCTGCAGCCGGATGCCAAGCCGAAGACGGACAATCCCGCGCTGGCGCTGGAGCAGGCCATTACCTTGACCAAGCTGCGCATGGGCAAGGCCTTGCGCACGCCGGACGGCAAGACGCGGGTCCCCGGGCAGTTCGATCTGCAGACCATCCAGAACTTCGTCGTCGCCATGCATAAGGCGGGCGAGTTCAACACCGATCAGATCCCGGTCGCCAAGATCTTCAGCAACCAGTTGGTGCCGCAGTTCTCGGCGTTCGACATCAAGGCGGTGCAGGCGCGCGCGCTGGCCACGCAGTAATTGGCTGGCGCTCGACATGACAACACCTCTCGCGGACGAAGCGGCCGCGCGCGCGGAGCTGGCGGCCTGCTACCGGCTGGCCGCGCGGGCCGGCCTGGACGACGGCATCTATGCCCATATCTCGCTGCGCGTGCCGGGCCACGATGACCATTTCCTGATCAACCCCTTCGGCCTGCATTTCGCCGAGATCACCGCTTCGACCCTGGCCAAGGTCGATGCGCAAGGCGAGTTGCTGGACGACCCCACGGGCCTGGGTATCAACCGCGCGGGCTTCGTCATCCATTCGGCGATCCACCAGGCGCGGCCGGATCTGCATTGCGTGATGCACACCCATACGGTCGCCGGCATGACGCTGGCCGCGTCGGCTGACGGCCTGCTGCCCTTGAGCCAGCATGCGATGCGGTTCCATGAACGGATCGGTTATCACGATTACGAAGGCATCGCCGTCGACCTGGACGAACGCGCGCGGCTGGCCCGCGACCTGGGCCCGCACAATGCCCTGGTGCTGCGCAACCACGGCCTGATCACCGCCGGGCCCGACGTGGCCCACGCGTATGACCTGATGGTGTTCCTGGAACGCGCCGCCGAGGCGCAATGGCGCATCCTGGCGGCTGGCGCGCCGCTGGCCCTGCCTTCGCCGGAAGCGGCCCGGCGCACGGCTGAGCTGTTCGCCCAGCCCCGCCGCAGCGCCGTCCACCGCAGTTGGGCAGCGTTGCTCCGGGAACTGGAACGGGCAGAAGGCAGGGCCTGGGAGGCCTGACACTTGCTGCGCCAGAGCTTGTCGCCGCAGGCCGGTGCCGAAGCCGGCCAGCATGGGTCGGGTTGCCTCGACGCTCTTCCGCCGAGACACCCTCGATCCAGCATTGCGCCCCCCTTTTGGGACCGCAATAAAACCGTTGCCATATCCAGACAAACCCTCCCCTCCAGATGGCCGAACAGCCGTCCAAAATGTGTCACGGCAGAGTAATCTGTTCCTGAATAACAACAGCTTTGTCTGCAAGAAGTAACACCCGGCTTTTTCGTTTGAAGCCACCCCGGACTTACCGCATGATGTGTCCGTTCCAGGCGCTGGGCGCAGGCCGCCCCCCAGCACCAAAGCCGAAGTTCATCCCGCGGCCTTTTCCTGCTATTTGGGTTTCGATGAACGTCTTGCGTACCGCCAAAGCACCGCGCAGCTTCCCGCAGCGCCGTCCTTCCTTCTACGGCCGCAGTGCCGGCGCCTTGCTGTTGAGCAGCCTGCTGGTCTGCTCAGCCGCCCTGGCCCAAAACGCCACTGCGCCGTCCTCCCGCGCCCCCGAAGTCCTTCTGCAGCCCGCCGCCCCGGTTACCACGCCGGCCATGACGGCCGCGCTGGACCAGAATGCCGCATCCGCGGTGGACAATCGTTGGGATGCCAGTCTGGCGGCCTTCGCGGCGGCCGACAAGGAACACCCGCCCAAGCCGGGCGGCGTGCTGTTCGTGGGCAGCTCATCCATCCGCCTGTGGAACAACCTGGAAAGCGAGTTCAGCGCCCTGCCGGTGGTGGTCAAGCGCGGCTTCGGCGGCTCGCGCATGATGGACTGTACCCAGCATCTGCACGCCCTGGTCGCGCCGTACAAGCCGCATCTGGTGCTCGTCTATGCCGGCGACAACGACCTGGCCGAAGGGCGCACCCCCGAGCAGGTCTTGCAAAGCTTCCGCAAATTCGTGGAAGGCGTGCGCTCCGAACTGCCCAAGACGCGCATCGCCTATATCTCGATCAAGCCCAGCCCCTTACGGGAAGGCCTGATGCCGCAGATCAAGGAAACCAATGCCTTGATCAAGGCCTACACCTTGACGGTCAACAACGCCGACTTCATCGATGTCTATTCGTCCATGCTGGACGACAAGGGCCAACCGCGCGTGGAGCTGTTCCGCGAGGACAAGCTGCACTTGAACGCCGACGGCTATGCGCTGTGGAAGCGCATCATCACCGCTCACCTCGATTGACATTGCACTTGCCTGCCCCCGCGCCCGCCAGGGCGTGGGAAGGCCCCGCCTGCTTCTGCAGGTTTTTCTCCTGACGCGCCGCGGCGACCGCCTTGCCGGAACGCATGATCACCGCCACGCCATACAGCACGACGACGCTGCCGATATAGAGCGCCGCGTCCGTCCAGGATGAACGCGCCGGCGTCGCCAGGCCGACCATGCACAGCGCCAGCAGCACCAGCACCAGGTGGGCGCAGAACACCGACAACGACGACTGCCCCATCGTTTCCAGGAAACGCACGCGCGGCAGGTGGCGCTTGAGCCAGCCATCGTAGTGCATGGCCAGCACCACCAGCGCGAAGACATTCAGCAGACGCATCGGGGCCAGGTGCCATTTATCCCACAGGAAATTGATCGGCTCTCCGTCGGGGAACGGCGCCTGCCCGGTCAGATGGCGCCAGATGAAGAACGTGCCCGCGATGAACGCCGCGCCCACCACCAGCATGCGGGGGAAGGGGCGCCGTTGTTCGGCCGGCACGCGGGCGTGGGTCGCCCCCAGCCACAGGCCGAAAATCCATAACAGCTGCCAGCCGAAGGTTTCGAACGCGCCGGTTTCGCTGAACGGCACGGGCAGACCGGTCAGGTCCACCAGCCAGGTATAGAGGTACTGGGACAGGCCGAACTGCGTGGCGAACCAGAGCAGGCCGCTGATGGTGAGGATGGTGCGCCAGCCATGCCGCAAGCCGATGGACAGCACCCACGGGCTGATCAACATGAAGATCACGTAAATGGGCAGGATGTCGAGCAGCGGCGGGTTGTAGATCAGCGCCAGCGCAGACAGGAACGCGGTGGTCGGCTGCTGCAGGTAGTACCACATCAGGTGCTGCACGTCGGGCTGCGGAATGGTCAGGCCCAGCACGGCGATGAGGGTGAAGAGGAACAGCAGGCAGGCTGCCTGGCAGGCGTAGACCACCAGGGCGCGGCGCAGGAAGGCCTTGTGCATGGCGGCGATGCCGTCGCGCATGTAGCGCTGGGTGTAGACCAGGCCCGCCATGTAGGCGGACAGCAGCACAAAGCCTTCGGCGGCCGAGACGAAGCCGAAGGGCTGGGACGTGGGGATGGCGAATTTGGTCGGCAGGTGGGTGGACAGCATCAGCACCAGCATCAAGCCACGGACGGCGTCCAGTTCCCACATGCGTGGGCGGCCGCTCTTGGCCGCGCTGCGGGGAGGATGAATTGCCGGGGATGTCAGGTTTGCTGCCATGATCTGCTTCTGCCTTCGATAGCGTCTATCCACATGGTGAAAATCGCGGCGAGCCCTGCTGGGGGCCTACGTGGCCGCCTGATGCACGGCGGCCTTCCCCTAAGCAAACTTCAGGCCCGAGCCGTTACGGCGCTATCGTTGATTAATTGATTGATTCGGGTAGCTGGTGGGGGCACGGGTATGGTGGCGTGTCCCCTTTTGTTTCTTCCCAATGCCTGGATACGGTGTCTCGGCCTTCACGCAGATATGCGGTTCAGCATCGGGTAAACCCGAGATTACAACGGGAGTCGTGGGAAATTATTGAACTTCGCCAATGAAAAGGTAACCAGAAAACTCTGACGGCGTGGAGGGCCTGGATTGCGACCGCCGTGGCGACCAAACCCGGACCAGACCTGGACCGGACACCGCCCCCTCGCCTAGCGTGCCAAAGCCTTTACCAGCGCGGGTGTCACGTAATGCGGCCCGTCGAACAAATAGGTCTGGTACCCGCGATACGCCGCCAGCTGAGGCCGCAATTCGTCAGCCGTGGCAGGCCGAAAACCGCCAGCCGCCGGCCTGAACGCCTCCACGATGATCCTCACCCGCTCGCTTCCCAGTTTCTTGCGCAGGGCCTCCGCGTACTCCAGGGCGACCTTGGGCGTACGCGCGTAGACGCCGACACCATCCTGGAAGAACACCCCGACGTCCGGCGGCAGCCAGCTGGCCACCCAGTCCGCCATCTCGTTCGCCCCGCCGTTAGCGCTGTCATAGATGCTGATCCACAATGGCCTGGGCAGATCCTTGAGCAAGGCCGGCAACTGGCGCGCGCCCTCCCATTCCGGACTGGCCTCGACCGGGAAGTACCAGCCGACCACGTTCAGCGGCGTCGGCAGCCGCGCCAGGGCGCGGGATTGCGCGGCCAGTTCCGCGATTCCGGCGCGCGCCCGCTTCTCGTCGAAACGCCCACCCAGGCCCAGGATCACGCGACGGGCCCACGGCTCCTGGGCGATCCGCCGCCAATCCGGCAGCACCGGCGCCTGCGGCAAACCGCTGCCCGGCACGAAGGCCAGGTCGTCGACGGCGGACCACTGGACCAGCAGCTCTTGCGCCCCCAGGCGCTGCCAGTCGCCAGCGATGCCCACCGTCCGGTTATCCACCTGCCAGGCTATGCCCGTCACCGCGGGCGCGCGATAGCGCTGCACTACCCACCAGCCCGCCGCGATGGCCCCCGCCAGCAAGGCCGCCAGCAGCACGGCGCACAGCGTCGGATGCCGGCCCAGGAAACGTCGCGATCCCCCTCTGCTCACCTGGCCTCCTAGTAGGAATACGTGAAGCGGGCGAACACGCCGCGCGCCCGGTCATCGCCGAACACCCGTGCGCGGTACTGCAGCGACAGGTCCCAGTACGATTGCGGCGCGTGGTAGCGATCCTCCCGGAACCAGTAGCGCAGACTGACGCCAGCGCCCAGACCCGCGGCACTGCCCGGCGACCCACGATTGCCCGACTCGAAGTTCATCTGCGTATCGTAGTCATAGGCCGCTACCGCGTGCGGAAAGACGACCAGCTTCGGACTGACACTATCCAGCCGGTAACTGCGGCCCAGCTGCCACTCGCTGTTCACGTAGGTGCGTGACTGACGGAAGTAGTGGCCCGTCTCGGCATACAGCTGCGAGGTCCACCAGGCAGGCACGTCCACCCGCAGGTCGGTGCCGATGCTGGACCCATAGCCCAGCCGCGCCAGCCAGTCGGCCTGCACGTTCGCCCCGCCAAGCGGGAACACCCGCTCCAACGCCGCCACCAGGTTGACCTGGGTGAAGGGCTTGACCCGCGCGCCCACGTCCCCCTGCAGGGCGTCCGCTCCGGTGTCATACACCCCACCCCGGCTCCACAAGGTGTCCGTGACGCCGGCGAACAATTCCAGATAGCGCGCGTCGCCATAGCCCAGGGGCCGCCAGTAGACTTCCGTGGTGTTCTGCACACTGTCGTTCGGTGAACTGGGCGCGCCGCTGATCCCGCTGGCCGCGTTCGCACCGCGATAGGTGGTGGTGTTGGTCAAGCCGAAACGCCGCTCCACGTCCGCCACCACCCTGCGTGTCTGGAACGTGTCCTGTTCGGACATGGGCAGATTGCCCGCCTCCTTGGCGTCGATGGCGCGCTTGAAATACTTCACCGCGTCCCGGTCATTGCCCACCTGCATGGCGTTGTATGCGGCGTCTTGAACGAGACTGGGCGGCAAACCCTGCTTGCGGTCCAGGTCCGCGAAGGCGGCATCGGCCCCGCGCCGGTCGCCAGCCTGCATCAGCGCGTACGGGACCTGCAGCGCCTCGTTCTGGCGCTGCTCGCGCATGCCATCGCGCAGCGTCACCAACTGGAGCACCTGGCCCAGATCGCGGATCGCGGCGTCGATTTCGGCCTCCGCCGCGTCTCGATTATTCAGGCGCTGCAACGACTCGATCAGCATCAGGCGATAGTCCAGGTTGCGCGGAGCTTGCCGTACCGCCACGCGCGACTCGGCAAGGGCCAGGTCGTAATCGCCGTCGTTGTAGGCCGCCAGCGCGCGCTCGGCGGCCTGGAAACCAGGCGGCTTGCGCGCGATGAATTCCATCGGATGGTCGCGGCGATACTTGTCGCGCTGGGCCAGGGTGATCAGCTTGCGCATTTCCTGGGAATCCGGCCGCTGCCGCAAGACTTCGCGCGCCCGCGAGATCGCCAGGTCGTAGCTTTTGCTGTCATAAGCGCGGTAGGCCTCCGCGGCGATGCGCAAAGGCGGGCCGCTGAGTTCCAGCGGCAACAGGCGGTCTCCGCCGGCTGAGGCACCAGAGGCACTGGAAGCACGGGACGCACCGGCGGTCCCAGAAGCGCCGGCCGGTGCGGGCGCGATCACTACAGCCGCGGTGAAGGCCATGGCCACCGCGGCGGGCCCATCAAGCCAATACTTCATAGCCCCGCCTCCACGCCATCGAAACGCAATTGCCGCGTCACGGCGCGTTCGATGTCCTCGCGCTTCACCACGCCCATCTCCACCAGATAATCGCCCAGGCGCCCATGCTCGCCAGGCCGGTACTTCATGATGGCCTGGGTCAGTGCCATACGGCTGACCACGCCCAGGTCGACCAGCGCATCGCCCAGCAAGGGCGCCTGTTCGCGTGGCATTTCCTGGCCATCCTGCATGCGGGCAAGCCGCAGCTGCGCGTTGATCTCGCGCTCGCGTGCAATGCATTGCAAAGGCTCCACGCCCAGTTCCTCCGCGACCTGCTTCAGGCCTTCGTCCGGCAGCGGCTCGGTCACGGCCACCTGGGGCCGGCCATCGACTTCCTCGATAAGGGGCACCACGCGCCAGCGCGTCTTGAACTCGTCGTCCAGCGTGGAATCGATGTGCACCTGCGCCGCCAGGTCATGCACCAGCGGCAGGTCGTTCTGGAACGCGACGGCCTCCGCCAGCGTGCCGTCGTCGAGCCAGCCATGGTTGATAAGAATGCGGCCCAGGGAAAGATCGCGTGTTTCGAGTTCGGCCAAGGCGATCTCCAGTTCTTCTTCGCTGATCGCGCGCCATGACAGCAGCACGCTTTCAAGTCGGGGCGGCGCGCCCGCGGCGCGGCCCGCGGTGGGAAAATCGTGCATGGTCTTGTCCCACGCCAGCCGCCGGTTCAGCAGCTTGCTGGTCAGGTACAGCCGCCATGCACGCGCCGCCGCCATGGCATTGACGAAGTTGCCGACGACCATGCGCGGCACGGACAGCACGCCGTGCTGCCAGCCGTAGATCCGCGTCGTGAAGTACACGCGATGGACCATGCGCCATACCAGCATGAAGGCGTTAGCCAGCAGCAGCGCCCGCACCAGGCTTTCCTGCTCGAAGGGGGTGGGCAGGCTGAGATTCCAGAAGCCGCTGTAGTGAATGACGGCCAAGGCCATGACCTGCACCAGCAGCAGATAGGCCAGGATGGCGATGAACGACGTGACGATGCTCTTGCGGTCGCGGAACAGCAGGTAGCGGTCGGCGAGAGAGCCCGCCCACCCCAGCTGCTCCCACCCTTGCAGGCCGATACCCAAGGTCCAGCGCGCCTTCTGGCGGAAGGCCGTGCGGAAGGTGTCAGGGAAATACTCCCGCACGCACAGGGGCATACGCAGCACCGTCTCCCGCGAAGGCGCGAACCACGAATGCCGCGTCACGCGGAACTCCACCGGAAAGCGCACGAAGCTGGCCTGCATCCCCGCCCGCGCCAGCCGCGCCCCGACGTCGTAATCTTCGGTCAGGCTGTCCGTATTGAACGGGTTGTTCTGCGACTCCGCGCACAGCGCCAGCAGCGCCCGCCGCGAAAAACACGTGCCGACACCGGCGGACGGCACCGAGTCCGTCATGCTGTCGCGCACGGCCAGGTCCTTGCCGTGCCACTCGGCAAACTCATCCATGTACGTGCCGGCCAACCATTCGAACCAGTTGCGCTCCAGCGCCACCACGGGCAGCTGGATCATGTCCCGGTCGGGCAGCAGATAGTTGAACAGCCGCAACTCCAGCGGATGCAGGACATCTTCGCTGTCGTGCAGGACGGCGCCGGAGAACTGCACGCCGTTGGTCTGCTCGAACCGGAAAATCGCCTGGACGATCCAGTTCAGGCAATCCGCCTTGCAGGTGGGACCAGGATGCGGCACCTCGACGCGATGCAATTGCCTGTAGCGGCGCCGCATGCGCTCGACCTCATCGATGGTGCGCTGGTCGTTGACGTAGGTACCGACGAAGATCGAGTAATTGCGGTAGCTGAGGGTCGCGACCATGCTCTCGATCATGGACGCGATGACGTTGTATTCCAGCCAGGCGGGGACCATGATCGCCAGGTGCTGCTCGCGCTTGGCGAGCAGTTGCTCCTGGGTCAGGTCATCGTAGCGGTGCTCGGCGCTGCCCTTGACGAACAGGCGCAGCGCCCAGTACCAGAGGTCGATCACCAGGTCGTCCAGGCTGGACACCAGGATGATCGCCCCTACCCACAGCATCCCCGTTTCCAGGAAGGTGTAGTACTCCGCGAGCTGGTAAGGCAACCAGTTCATATTCACTGCTGCTTACCGCCTTCGATCTGGCGTCGGCGCGCGCGGCGGCTGGCAATGATCAGGAACAGGACCAGGATCACGGCGATGGGAATGGCCCACAGCCATGACGGCTCGCGCCAGGCGTCCAGGCCGGTAGGCGCCGCGCGCGTGACCATGTCGCCGCCGCGCGGATCGTCGGGGTCGAAGGTGGTGACCGCGCCGTTGTCGTCCAGCATGGCGGCGTTGCCGCGGCCAAGCAACAGACGCTGGGCCAGCACGGGCTCGTGCGCGCCCAGGTTGCGGTACGTGACGCCCATCTGTTCACCCTTGGCGTCCGCCGCGCCACTGGTATGCGCCACCTGCAACACGGCCATGCGATCCAGGGCATGGATGTCGAGCAGCGCGCGCGTTTTCTGGTCTATCTGCAAGCGGCCTTGCGCGTCGGTCTTGATCGCTTCACCACCGTCCTTCAAGGGCAGGTCGAAGGCCAGGAAGGCGCCGGACGGCGCAATGGGCGCGGCCGCATCCGTGGCGACGTCGAAGCGCGCCCGCGTGGCGGAGATGCCCGTGGCCTCGGCGATGCGGATGACGCGCGGCAAAGTCGTGCCCGCGTGCTCCAGGTAAGCCGGCGGCACCAGCACCTGCGCGCCGGACGCGAAGCGGGCAGCCATGCCGGCAAAGTCGTCGCGCAGTTCCGCCTTTTCCACCGCGATGTAGCTGGAAGGCAGCACGGCCGCCGGGAAACCTTGCGGCGTCTCGGCGCAACGATCACTGACGGGCTGCCGCTGGAACGACACGCGCAGGACGTTGCGCGAGTTGATCGCATAGGCCGGGATGCGGGCCTCGATGCGTTCGCGGGCGCCATTAGCGGTCAGCTGCCGGGCGCCGATCAGGTAATCGTTGAAGTACAGCGACGCGACGGGCGGGGTCGACGAGACGCCGGGCGAGGCCGCGACGTCAACGACGGCTTGCGTCGGGACGCGGCCGTCGTAGGCCACGCTGCCGATGGCGAAGGTCGCCGTCCAGTCAGCCTGCGTCTTCAGGTCCATGGTGCCCGGAATGCCGCCCAAGTAGTTCAGCGACACGCGGCCGTCCGGGTCGGCCGGCACTTCCGCGCGCGCGACGGTCAACTGCCGACTGCGCGCCAGCTTGCGCCAATGGCCATCGAGCATGCCGGCGGACTTCGCCGCGGTGGCCGCGTCGAACATCAGCACGGGTCGGTTGCCTAGCAAGGTCAGACGTATGCTGTCGGTGCCCAGCGCGCCGGCGCCGAGCTCGCTGCGGTGGCCGCGCCATTGCGCGTAGGCCTTGGCGGCGTCGGGATCGCGCTCCTGGATCTGCGCCTGCAAGGCGTTCAGGGACGCCGCGATGGCGTCCATCAGCGGCTTGTCGGCGATGGCCAGATCCGCTTGCACGGCGTCGGTCTGTCCCAGCATCAGCAGGGCGCCGATTTCCGCCGGGTCCTTGATGCGATGTTTGTCCTTGCCGGACAGCGCGGCGAAGGCGGGCACAGAGGCAAGCGCGGCGGGTACCTGCACGTTCTTCAGGTCGACCTCGTCACCCGGCACGGGGAAGACGATGGTGCGCACCTCCTTGCCAGCCTGCTGCAGGACCAGCCCCAGACGCCACGCGGCATCGTAGCTGGCCGGCGCCAGGGTGCCCGGCGCGACGAGGATGGCGGGTGTGCCGGACAAGGCGTTCCACGCGGCGTCGATGCTGGTCAGCCTGCGGGCGTCGAAGCTGTAGTCCAGATGCGACGCGGGATCCACGCGCAGCAGATTGCCGATGTCGCCTTCGCGCTCGCACAAGGTGCGCGCGACCGACGACGACCAGCGCACGCCCAGACGAACCACGCCCTGGGGGCGCGCGTCCTTGTCCACGCCGATCTTGACGCTGGCATCGCCGCTCTTGTCGTTCAGGGCCTGTGCCTGCACGGGGTAGCCGTCCAGCGACAGCAGCATGGTGTTGCTGCCGCCGTCGGCATTCAGATAGCTGGCGCGGAAATCCAGGGTGGCGTCGGTCAGGGGCACGCCCACCGGCACTGGCAGATAAAGTTCGCGGCGCGCGTCGGCGCCGTTGAAGACCAGCGCGTTGGCGATGTTGACATCGCGCAGCGTGATCTGGCGGTGCTGGATGGTGTTCTCGTCAAGGTCGGTAATGGCCTGCGTGAGCGGGCTGGCCGCCAGTGCGGACATTGCCGGGAGGGATGCGAGAAGGGTCAGGAACAGGGAACGTTTCAGATAGCGTCGGGCTTGCAATGGCATCGTTTATTCGGCTTCGTGTTCAGGAAAGGGAAGAAAGTTGCGGTAACGCGCTCGTAGCACCCGGTCAGACGCGGTGTGCGGGCAAAGTCACGGATGGTGCGGCGAGATGTGGCGCTCGCCTTTGCGCGCGGCCCGCGAGCGGTTTGACCAGGTCGTCGCCCGCGGTGAACTCGTCCACCGGACGGGCGAGCAATGCGTCCACGATGCGGGGACATGCATGGCCATCGCCATAGGGGCTGAGCGCGCGGGCGCTGCGGCGCCATAGCGCTTCGACGTCGAGCAGTTCGCTGACGCCGTGCACGATGCTGTCGGCGGCGGCGCCGACCAGGCGCACCGCTCCGGCGGCCACGGCTTCGGGCCGTTCCGTCACGTCACGCATGACGAGCACAGGCTTGCCCAGAGCTGGCGCCTCTTCCTGCACGCCGCCCGAGTCGGTCAACACGATGTGCGCGCGCTGCATCAGCCTGATGAAGGCCAGGTAATCCAGCGGCTCGATCAGGTGTACGTTCGGCAGGCCGCCCAGGGCAGCGCGCACAGGCACCGCCACGGCGGGGTTGAGATGTACCGCATAGACGATCTGCAGGTCGTCCCGCTGCGACAGGGTGCGCAGGGCCTGGCACAGCTCAATGATGCCGTCGCCCAGATTCTCGCGGCGGTGGCCGGTCACGAGCAGCAGCTTGCGACTGCTGTCGATCATGGCGAATTGCCTGTCGATGCTTTGGCGCAGCGCGGTATCGGCGTGCAAGCGGCGCGCGGTCATGTGCAGGGCGTCGATGCCGGTATTGCCGGTGACGTAGATGCTGCCCTGCAGCCGTTCGGCAAGCAGGTTGTCGCGGGCGCGCGGTGTGGGTGCGAACAGCCATTCGGCGCCCTGGTCTATGCAGCGCCGGTTCATTTCTTCCGGCCAGGGCGTGGCGACGTCGGCGGTGCGCAGGCCGGCTTCCACATGGCCTACGGGGATGCGGCGGTGGAAGGAGGCCATGGCCCCCACCAGGGCGGTGGTCGTGTCGCCGTGGACCAATACGCAGTCCGGCGTGGTTTGTTCCAGGACGGGGTCCAGGGCTGCGTACAGGGCAGCGGTCAGGCCGTTCAGGGTCTGCCCGGGGGTCATCACGTCGAGCGAGTAGTCTGCCTGGATGTCGAATACCGACAGCATCTGCTGGAGCATGCTTTGGTGCTGCCCGGTCACGCAGATCCGGGAATCGATGGCCTGTTCTGCCTCCATGGCGTTCAAGAGCGGCGCCATCTTGATGGCTTCCGGCCGGGTGCCGAAGATGGATAAAACTTTCAAAGGTGCCTGGTGTCGGCGATGCTGCGTCGATGCCATTGCTGCCGTCCTCATCTATAGGCTGGGTGCTGCTCAGCCTTACGGTTCATGCGAATACATGAGCACTTACGCAGAGCACATACCTACGGATGACTTGGCTTGCCTTGTTTTTCAATCGATGCGTTTAGAAAAAAACAATCGACAATGCGGTTTCATATGACATATATATCGAACGGATGAGCAAGAGTCTGAGAGTGTGGTGATGCCGGCACCGCCGGCGGAGAGGAACCGGGGGCGAGCCCCCGGTTCCTCCGGATGAGGGGCGCCAGGGGCAGAGCCCCTGGCATTCCCCGGGCAACGGGGTCCAGGGCGAAGCCCTTGGGCCCTCCCGGCAACGGGGTCCAGGGGCGGAGCCCCTGGGAACTCTCCCTCTGACATACACTCGGAAAAATTCTCAGCGACACGAGGCTAAACATGAACAAAGTCATGCTGATCACCGGCGCCAGCCGCGGAATCGGCGCCGCTACCGCCCTGCTCGCGGCGCGCCGCGGCTTCACGGTCTGCGTCAACTACAAGACCAACGAAGACGCCGCCAAGAGCGTGGTCGCGCGCATCCGAGCGGCCGGCGGTCAGGCCGAAACCTTTTGCGCCGACGTCGGCCAGGAAGACGAAATCGTTGCCCTGTTCGAAGCCGTGCACCAGCGCTACGGCCGCCTCGACGGTCTGGTCAACAACGCCGGCATCCTCGAACAACAGGCCAAGGTGCGCGACATGAACGCCGCGCGCCTGCGCCGGATTCTGGACGTCAACGTGGTCGGCCCCTTCATCTGCTGCCGCGAGGCGGTGCGCCGCATGTCGATCAGCCTGGGCGGCGCGGGCGGCGTGATCGTCAACGTCTCCTCGGCCGCGTCACGCCTGGGCTCGCCCAACGAATACATCGATTACGCCGCCTCGAAAGGCGCGCTCGATACCTTGACCATAGGCCTGTCCAAGGAAGTCGCCGACGAAAACATCCGCGTTAACGCGGTACGCCCCGGCATCATCGACACCGACATCCACGCCAGCGGCGGCGAACCGGGCCGCGTGGACCGCGTCAAACACATGGTCCCGCTGCGGCGCGGCGGCACCGCCGAGGAAGTGGCCGGCGCCATCATGTGGTTCTTCTCCGAAGAAGCCACCTACTCCACCGGCGCTTTCCTGGACGTCTCAGGCGGCCGCTGACCCTTCGCGGCCCGCCCGAAGAACCCGCGCGTCGCGTCGACCCAGGCACGCGCCGCGCGCGAGAGCTGGGCGCTGCGGCGCCAGCTCGCCACCAGTTGCCAGCGGATCTCCGGCTCCGTCAGCGGGATGGACACGAAGCGCCGCCGGTCCAGCCGCTCGCCATAATGCGCCGGCAACAGCGCGATCCCCATGCCGCACTCCACCAGGGTCACGATCAGGTCCCATTGGCTGCTGCGGCAGGCCAGACGCGGCGTGAATCCCACCGTGCGGCAGGCCTGCGCGATGGTCTCATTGAGCTGGAAGGTTTCGCCGTACAAGAGGAAAGGCTCCTCCGCCAGCTCGGCCAGGCGCACCTCCGTCCGCCCCCGCCAGCGGCCGTCGCGCGGCGCCAGCAGATGCAGCGGATAGTCACAGATCGGAATGCCTTCCATGTCGTCGGCCACCGGCGCCAGGCAGATCCCGACGTCCAGCTCCCCTTCCCGCAACGCCCGCTCCACCGCGCGTGCCCCCGACTCCAGCAACTTCAGCTCGACCCCCGGCCACTGCTTGTGGAAAGCGGCGATGGCAGGTGCCACCAGCGACGCGCCCAGGGGCGGCACGCCGATGGTCAGGCTGCCGCGCGTCAGGTCGCCCAGCGCTTCCAGGTCGTCGCGCAGCAGGGTCTCCGTCGCCAGCATTTCCTGCGCGCGGGCATAGACCAGACGGCCGGCATCGGTGGGCGTGACACCCCGCTTGCGGCGCCCTTCGTCGCGCGCCAGCAACGGCGCGCCTAATTCTTCTTCCAACGCCTGCACCATTTTGCTGACGGTGGGTTGGGTCACGAATAGTGCATCGGCGGCTGCCGTGAAGCTGCCTTGACGCACCACTTCGGCGAAGTGTTTCAATGCACGCAGTTCCACTGCGGCTCTCCCGGCGATGGCGCCGCGCACCGCGTTGGTGCGATACGCGCGCATCGCACCATTATGCCAAATCAGAATAATAAAAATAGAAATAATTCACTAGATACATCAGGTCGCCCTCCCTACACTGGCTTGACTGATTCCTGGCAGCAGCAATATGAAGTTCTCCGTTCTTTCCTCTTCTTCCACCGCAAGGCTGCGGCCCTACCTGGCCCGCCTGTCCCAAAGCCTGTTTCTGGTCGTCGCCTTTGCCGCGGCCGCGCAGCTGACTGAATGGCTGCGCCTGCCGCTGGCCCCCGGCGTGGTCGGCTTGCTGACCGTGCTGGCGCTGCTGTTCAGCGGCATCGTCAAGGTCGAGTGGATCAAGGGCGGCGCCAACTGGCTGCTCAACGAACTGGTGCTGTTCTTCATCCCCAGCGTGGTGGCGGTGGTCAAGTACTTCGACCTGTTCCGCCGCGAAGGCCTGCAACTGGTGCTGGCCATCGCGCTGGGCACCTTGCTGGTCATGGCCGCCACCGCGCTGGCGGTACATGCCGGTCGCCGCCTGGAAGACAAACTGGCGCAACTGGCCCGCCGCCAGCATCCGGACGGCGAGACCGTTTAAGCGCGTCCGGCGGCGCACTCTCCGCCTGCCTGCCGCCCGCCCACGCCGAGACTCAAGCCAGACCCAAGCCATGAACACCCTGCTGCCGCTCTTCTGCCTGGCCTGGACGCTGGTCCTGTATTTCCTCGCCAAGCCCTTCTATCTGCGCTATCGCAAGCCCTGGTTGTCGCCGGCCATCGTCGTGCCGGCCTTGACCATCGTGCTGATGCTGCTGGCCCACATCCCCTATGCGTCCTACTTCCAGGAAACGCACTGGCTGACCTGGCTGATGGGGCCCGCCACGGTGGCGTTCGCCGTGCCCATCTACGAATACCGTCAAGTGGCGCGCCGCCATGCCTTGTCGCTGAGCCTGGGCGTGACCACCGGCATGATCGTCGCCATGGTGAGCAGCTGCCTGTTGGCGCGCATGTTCGGCTTCAATGCCGAAGTCACGCACAGCCTGATGGCGCGGTCGATCTCCACGCCTTTTGCCGTGGCCCTGGCCGAGCGCACCGGCGGCTCGGCGGAACTGGTGTCGCTGTTCACCATCATCACGGGCCTGGTCGGCATGATCGCCGGCGACAGCCTGCTGGCCATCCTGCGCCTGCGCTCCAAGCTGGCCCAGGGCGCATCCTATGGGGCCGGCGCGCATGGCTTCGGCGCGGCCCGGGCGCGGGAACGCGATAGCGAGGAAGGCGTGGTGGCCAGCCTGACCCTGGTCCTGGCGGGCATCGGCATGGTCGTCGTCGGGCCCGCGCTCAGCGGCCTGGTCAGCGGCCTGCTGGGCGGCTGAGGCCACGAGTCCTCGGGCGTTCTGGCCACTCCGCAAGTCGGCCGGTCGCGACCATCGGTCGCGCCCGCCCTGTCCACTACCCGGACAGGCGCGGTCCCGTTCGGGCCCCCTCCCGGCAGCGAATCAGTATGATCGGCCGATTCGCCATCCCCTGATTCCATCCATGAAAGCCATCGATATGAAGGACTTCGGCGACGCCGACGTCCTGCAATTGCAAGACGTCGCCGACCCCGAAGTGCGGCCGCATGACCTGCTGGTGCGCAACCGCGCGGCCGGCGTCAACCGTGCCGACCTGAACCAGCGCCGCGGCGCCTACGGCCGCGCCGATTTCGGCGACTCCACCCTGATGGGGCTGGAGATCGCGGGCGACGTCATCGCCGTCGGCGACCAGGTGCAAGGCTACAAGGTGGGCGATCGCGTCATGGGCATCGTTGGCGGCGGTGGCTACGCCGAGATCGCGCGCATCGACTACCGCATGGCCATGCCCATTCCGGCCAGCCTGGATGACGTGCAGGCCGGCGCCATTCCCGAAGTGTTCGTGACCGCCCATGAAGCGCTGCTGCACCTGGGCCGCCTTGAGCCCCGCGAGACCGCGTTGGTGCATGCGGGGGCCAGCGGGGTGGGGTCCGCCGCCATCCAGTTGGCGCGCGCGCTGGGCGCCAAGGTCTTTGCCACTGCCGACGGCGCCAAGGCCGCGCGCGTGCGCGAGTTCGGCGCCGAGCTGGTGATCGACTACAAGAATGAAGACTATGCCGAGGCTGTCGCTCGCGCCACCGGCGGCCGAGGTGTGGACGTCATCGTCGACTTCGTCGGCGCGCCGTATCTGGAACGCAATGTCCGCAGCCTGGCCGACGGCGGCCGTCTGGTGCAAGTGGGGTTGATGGGCGGCAAGTCCGCCACCTTGCCCATGGACCGCTTGTTGTTCGGCCACCTGCAGATCATGGGCACGGTGATGAAGTCGCGTCCGCCCGAGGTCAAGCAGGCCATGGTGCGGCGCTTCCGCGAGCGCTGGCTGGATGCCTTCGCCCGCGGGGACCTGAAGCCCATCGTCGACAGCGTGTTCCCGCTGGCCCAGGCCGCCGACGCCCATCGCCGCATGGAAGCGAACCAGAACGTCGGCAAGCTAGTATTGGCCCCCCCGTACCGCGCGTAGCGCGGCCCCCCAGGGGGCGACACCGGCGGACCGGAAGGATGGCCCTCCCCCACGCGCTGCGCGCGCCCCCCTCAAGGGGGCGACACCGGCGGACTGGCAAAGCCAGCTCCGCGGTGTCCCCGATGGGGCTGGGTTCTAGCGAAGTCGCAGGCTAATGTCGCGCGGAGCGCGGTTTACTCGGGTCGGATGTTGGCGTCGTGGGCGACTTTTTGCCACTTCACCATTTCGGTCTGGATGAAGTCGGCGAAGTACTGCGGTGACTTGGTCACGGGCTCGATGCCCATCTGGGCCAGGTTCTTCTGCACGTCGGGCGCGGACAAGGCCTTGTTGATCTCGGCGTTCAGCTTCTCGATCACGGCGGGCGGCGTGCCCGCCGGAGCCAGCACGCCACCCCAGGTGCTGGTGTCATAGCCGGGCAAGCCCGCCTCGGCCATGGTCGGCACATCGGGATAGGCCGCCGCGCGGTGCGTGGTGGTCACCGCCAACGGCCGCACCGAATGGCCGGACACCGGCGCATGCAAGGCCGCCAGCGTATCGAACATCATGGACACCCGGCCGCTGGTCAGGTCCGGATGGGCCGCCGTGCTGCCCTTGTAAGGCACGTGCACCATGTCCAGTCCCGCCATGCTCTTGAACAGCTCGCCGGAAAAATGCGGCGCGCCGCCAGGACCGCTGGACGCGAACGTCAGGTCATGCGGATGGGCCTTGCCGTAGGCGATCAGCTCCTTGACGTTCTGCACGGGCAGGCTGGGTGTCACCACCAGCATCAGCGGCACGGAATGCGTCATGGCCACCGGGGCGAAACTCTTCACGGTGTCGTAAGGCAGCTTGAACATGGACGGGTTGATGGCGTGCGAACTGGCCGCCAGCACCAGCGTGTAGCCGTCGGGCGCGGCCTTGGCCACGTAGTCCTCGCCTATGGTGCCGGTGGCGCCAGGCTTGTTGGTCACGACCACGGACTGGCCCATCGAGATACTCATCTTCTGGCCGATCAGGCGAGCCACTATGTCGATGGCGCCGCCCGGGGAGGCGGGGATGATGATGGTGATCGGGTGGTCAGGGAAGGTGCCGGCCGCGAGTGCGGGGGTGCAGGCCAGGGCGGTCAGCGTCACGGCCAGGGCGGCGGCGAAGCGGCGGCGGGAAGTTGTCTTTGGCTCGGCGAGCGCAGGACGGAATGGGGCCATGGGAGTCTCCTCTATGTCGTTGGTATACTAAAATACTAAAACATTAGTTGGCCGCCGACTAGCGGACTTTCCTTAGTAAATGTGTTTTCGCCCCTACCGTGGCGGATTATTTTGGCCGGCTGACGCGCCGGCCAAAAGCGCGTCCGCGCGCGCCGGCGCGGGAGCGCCGGGCGCGATGCGCAGGGCGGGCCGGCCAGAGCCGAACAGAGCCGGCCCGGGCCCTCGCGGCCCATAGCCCTACTTCAGTTCACCGGAATCCAGCCACCAATAACGCTCGGCCGCGGCGGTGGCGGCATCCGCCGCGTGCATGCCGATGGTGCGCAACTGGCTGGCATAGGCGGCGACGGCCAGGCGTTTGCGGTCGGCATCGCCTGAAGCGGCGCATTCGATCGGCGTGGCGTGGATACGCCGGCGGGCCAGCCGGCCCAATACGCGTTGCAGCACACCCGTCCGATACCGATAGGGCTCGTCCTCGTAGCCCAGCCACACCGTCCGCGGACGATGCGCCATCACCAGCAAGGCCGCTTCGCGCACACGCTCGTGATCGCAATGGTGCAGGCCCAGCGGCAGCGCCACGGCATCGGGCGCATAGGCGTCGATCGAGTGCGCCAGCGCCTTGGCCAGGCGCTCACGGCTTGGCAAGGCGCCATACTGGCTGTCCAGAAATCCCAGATGCCGCGCGTCGGCGCCCAGCAGCGTCATTGCCCGCTCATCCTCGTCCAGCCGCGCCCGCATCGCCGCCTGGCTGTCGTCGAAGCCGCAATCACGGTCCCATGGCGTGACGGCCTGCCCGCTTGCGGGCATCCCCGTAAAGACCGTCACCACCCGCGCGCTGGCAGCCGCCGTCAGCAGCAACCCGCAACCCAGGGCGCCATCGTCCAGATGAGGAGAAATCACCAACAGCCTGCCTGCATCGAACAGCGCGCGCATCATGTCGGGCTCACGCGGCGGCGCCGACGCCGTCGTTCTCGCCGGCCAGGCCCACCACGAAGTCGGCGAAACCGCCGCGGGCCCGCGCGATCTTGCGGGCGCTGGTGACCACGCGCGGCAAGGCGCTCCACTTCACCGCGACGCCGTTGGCCAGCAAGGCATCCACCAGGGCCACATCTTCCCCCAGCGCCAGTCCCCTGAAGCCGCCGGCCGCCGTATAGGCCTGCGAACTGACACCCAGATTGGCTCCGTGCACATGGCGATGATCATCGCGGTGCTGGTAATGGGCCTGATACCGCTGGCGCACGGTGTCGGTGTGCTCCGACCAGTCGTCGACGGTCACGCAGCCGCACACGGCATCGCATTGCAGGGAAAGTTGATCGGCCAGCCAGCGCTCGTCGACCACCGAATCGGCATCGGTGAACGCCAGCCAGCGCGCGCCGGCGGCCAGCAGATGCGCGGCACCAAGGCAGCGCGCCACACCCACATTGCGGGCATCGACGCACAAGCCTGTCACGGGCCGGGCCATGACGACGCCCGCCGACCCGTCACTGCAGGCATCCAGCACCACCACGATGCGCACGTCCTCGCCCTGCAAGGCAGCGTGGCGGGCGGCTTGCAACAAGGCGTCCAGACAGGCCGGCAGACAGGCCTCTTCGTCATGCGCGGGAACCACGATGCCTATCATGCCAGGCCCTCCCTGCTCGCCAGCGAACGCGGCTCGCGGCTCCACACCTGCAGCAGGAAATCGTGCTCCGCATGATCTACCAAAGGGAAGAGCCCGGCCTGCCTTGCGATGGCGCCGTGCACGACATAGGTATCAAGGCGGCGTTGCGCGAACGGATGCAGCCAATGGCAGGCGACGATGGCGCCGCAGGGCGCCAGGCTGGCCGCGGCGCGTGCCGCCACGCGTTCCCACGCCGCCAGATCGAAGTAGTAGCCAAGCTCGCTCAACACGATGAGGTCGAAAGGCGTGTCCGCCACGGCGGGCCAGTCCTCCGGCAGCGCCGCGCGCGCCACGGTGACGTTGTCGATGCCCGCCGCGGCCAGGTGCCGCCGCGCCGCCGCCACGGCCTGCGCGCTGAGGTCGGTGGCATGGACATGGTCGGCCCGCTGCGCCAGGGCTTGCGTCAGCACGCCGCTGGCGCAGCCGGGTTCGAAGACCCGGCCGAAGCGCGCGCTGGGCAGGCTGGCGAGCAACATGGCGCGCTTGCGCGCTTCGTACCAATGCCTGGAGACGCCCCAGGGGTCGTCCGCTTCGGCATAGAGCCGCTCGAAATAGGAGGTGTCTACAGCCGCCATGGGTCCTCCGCCAGCGAAACCTGCGCGACGCCCTGCCCCAACTGCGCGAGATCGCGTTCGGCGTGGCTTTGACGGAGGAATACCGGAAGGTCCGCATAGCGCCGTGCCAGCGCGGCATCGCGGCAGAAGGGCGCGGGCCCCAGCGCCTTGCCGGCCGCGTCGAGCACGCCCAGGGCCGCCGCTTCCGCGGCCGCGCGTACGCGCAGGGCCAAGACCTGCGCATCGCCTAGCGGATCGGCATCGATGGCGTGCGCCGCTTCCCGCAGCAAGGCGGCCGTCTGTTGCATGGCGACGTCGGCGCGGCCCAGATGCGCCAGCGCATGCGGTTCGCCACGGCGTGCCTGCGCGGCGGCAAGCGCGTGCAATACGGGCAGCGCGGCGCCATACCAACAGGCCGCGATGCCGGCGCCGCCATGCCAGAAGCCGGGCCGGGCGACGTAAGCGCCCGCGGCACCGACCGGCCAGGCCGGGGTCGCGTCGAAGCACACATCGACGCTGCCCGTGGCGGCCATGCCGACTGCGTGCCAGCCCTCGTTCGTCACCCGCGCACCGGCGCCGCCCAGATGGACGGCGGCCAGCGCGGCATCACCCGCTTCGTTGAAATAGGTCACCAGCGCGTGCGTCACCCAGGCCGCGCCGGAGCACCAGGCCTTGCGTCCAGTCAGCGTCACGCCTTCCTTGCCGGCGACGCCGTCGACGCGTGCATTGGGAGGTTGCGCCGCCCACACGCCCCAGACCGGGGTGTCATCGATCTGCGCGCGGGCCAGCCGTTCTACTCGTCCATCGGGATCCAGTTCCGCCAAGATGGCCAGGGCATCCGTGTGCCCTTCGTACAGTTTGATCGCGGCCACGTCGCGCGCTGCCACGTCTGCGAGGATGCGCCAGCGCTCCAGGGTGCGGCCCGAGCCGGGCAAAGGCGGGTCCCCGGCCTGTCGTATCAAGGCGCGCAAACTGGCTGCGGAATCGGGGGCTGCGGACGGGGGCAAGATGGTTCTCCTCTTGCCGCGGCTCCATGCAATCACCATGCCCGGTTTGCAATACGCTTGCTATTGATATGCCAAGTTACCAACGGAGCGGTTCGGTAACCATAGCGAGGAACCAGTCATGGCGCGGCTCGCGAGGCGGTCGGGGTCCGTGCGGGCGCTACCCGGCGGCGTGCTACTGTCACATCCGCTACATATGTGGGAAGTGGCGTTGGCATGACCCGAGCGCGGTGTGTGTCCTGTTACCTGGCGCGGGATCGTCGATAACAAATTAGGCCGTCACGGTGCACCCGTGGCCGTCACCTGAGAGAAGAGTCATGAGGTGGTTGCTGGCGGTACTGGGTTTTCTTTTCGGCGCGGGCTTCGGCCTGAGCTATGACCTGCCGATCATGGAGGTCGCGCTGTTCGGCGCGATAGTGGGTTTCTTCCTGCCCCAGGCAATCCGGCGCAAAGCCGTCACCGGCCAGGCCGCCGCCGCGGGCTATGGCCAGCACACGTCCAGCCTGCCCTTGCCCGATCGCGTGCTGCGTCTGGAACGTGAAGTGGCCTTGTTGCGGGACGAACTGGCGCAGTTGCGGACGCGGACGCCGGCGGCTGTGGAAGCCGTGCCTGAACAGGCGCAAGCTGCTGATGCCGAGATTTTTGCAACGCCGCCGACCAGTGTCGATGCGGAGGTTTTCCCCGCGGCAGCCAGCGCCAACGCGGCCGAGCGCGATACGCGCATCGATGCGGCTGCCGCCGCCGCGGCCAGTGCGGCCAGCGGCATGGCCACTGCAACGCCAGCGGCCATGCCGGCGACCGTCGCGACGAGCACGACAACGCACGGCGCGGCACCCGCGCCCCGCCCGCACGCGCCCCGCGGTCCCGACCCGTTCGAACGGGCCGTGGCGGGCATACGCGGGTGGTTGCTGGGCGGCAATACGGTTGTGCGGGTCGGCATGGTGGTGCTGTTCTTCGGCATTGCCTTCCTGCTCAAGTACGCCGCCGACAACGACCTGTTCCCGATCGAGTTCCGCCTGGCCGGCGTGGCCGTCGCCGCCATCGTCCTGCTGGCCATCGGCTGGCGCCTGCGCGAGCGCAGCCATGCTTATGGGCTGGTGTTGCAGGGCGGCGGCATCGGCGTCCTGTACTTGACGGTCTTCGCCGCGACACGGCTCTATGCCCTGCTGCCGGCCGGCGCGTCCCTGCCCCTGATGATCGTCATCTGCGTGCTCAGTGCCCTGCTGGCCGTCAAGCAAAACGCACCCACGCTCGCCTTCATGGGCAGCGCCGGCGGTTTCCTGGCCCCCGTGCTGCTGTCCACCGGCGGCGGCAGCCATGTCATGCTGTTCAGCTACTACGCCCTGCTGAACGCCGGCATCCTGGCGGTGGCATGGTTCAAGGCATGGCGTTCGCTCAACCTGCTGGGCTTCGTCTTCACCTTCGGCATCGGCGCGGCCTGGGGGGCCTCGGCGTATCAGCCCGCGCTGTTCGCCAGCACCGAACCGTTCCTGATCCTGTTCTTCCTGATGTACGTGGGCATCGCCCTGCTCTACGCGCTGCGCCGCGAGCTGGGCCTGCTGCACTACGTCGACGGCACGCTGGTCTTCGGCACGCCGCTGGTGACCATCCTGCTGCAGGCCGCCCTGGTGCAGGGCAAGGAATTCGCGCTGGCCTACAGCGCGTTGGCGCTCGCCGCTTTCTACCTGCTGCTGGCCGCGTGGCTGCGCCGTGGCCATGCGCGTCTGGCGCTGCTGTTCCAGGCCATGCTGGCATTGGCCGTCCTCTTCGCCACGCTGGCCGTGCCGCTGGCTTTCACCGGCCCCACGACCAGCGCCGTGTGGGCCGTCGAAGGGGCCGCCATCGTGTGGATCAGCGTGCGCCAGCGCCGCCTGCTGGCCCTGGGCTTCGCGCTGCTGTTGCAGATCGCCGCGGGCTTCGTGTTCCTCGGGGCGCAGGCGTATCTGCCGGGCTACGGTCCTTTCTGGAATCCGGCATCGCTACAAGGCAGTGCCGCGGCCGCGCTATTGCCCGTGCTTAACGGCGCCTACATCGGCAAGGTCCTGATCGCCCTCGCGGCCCTGTTCAGCGCCTGGCAGTTGAACGGCAGGCCCGCCGCAGCGGCCTGGCGTCGCGAGCTGCCCGCCATCGGCGTGGCCATGGCGCTGTGGGGCATGCTGTGGTGGACCGCAGGCGGCTTCTACGAGATCTACCGGTATTTCGCCTACCGCTCGTCCCTGGCCGACGTGATCACCCACTGGAACTACGCCCTGGATGCCGACGTGCTGTTCGTACTGTTGACGGCATGGCTGGCGCACGCGCTGCGCCGCGGCCTGGACTGGCCCCTGGCGCGCTGGCCCGGCGTCGCCCTGCCGCCCGCCCTGGCCCTGATCGGCGCGGTGGCAAGCCTGGTGGGCGCGCCGCTGTCCGACGTGGTGGCGCTGCCGGTCGGGCTGGTGCTGTCATGGCTGCTGCTCTATCGCGAACGCGATGACTTCGCGCCGCGCCTGCTGGGCGCGTTGCATACCTTGTCGTTCTGGACCCTCTGCGCCTTGTTGACGGTGGAAGGCTATGTCCGCCTGGGCGACTGGGTACCGGAAGGGACTTGGCAATGGAGCGCCTGGGCCTATGGCTACGGCATGATGCTATTGCTGGTCGCGGGTCCGGCCGCGCGCCTGAGCTGGCCGGTGCGCCGGCATGCCCATGCTTACCTGGTCTGGGGCGCCACGCCGCTGGCCTTGCTGCTGTGGGCCTGGAGCCTGCTCAGCGTGTTCAGCGACGGCAGCGCCGCGCCGCTGTATTACCTGCCGCTGCTGAATCCCCTGGACGTGGCTATCGTGCTGGCGGCGCTGGCCGGTGTCGTCTGGGTCAGGCGGCTGGATGCCCTGGGCTTGCGGCCCGCCGGCCGGCCCTACAGCCAGGGCGCCCCGCTGCCGCGCGCGCTGGCCGCGCTGACGGCGTTCGTGTGGCTCAATGCCATGCTGCTGCGTACGCTGCATCACTGGACCGGCGTGGCCTATGACCTGGATGCCCTCAGCGCCTCGACCCTGGTGCAGGCCGCGGTGTCGGTGTTCTGGACGGTCTGCGCGCTGGCCACCATGATCGTCGCCACTCGCCGCGGCAGCCGGCCTTTGTGGTTCACCGGCGCGGGGCTGCTGGCCATCACCGTGGTCAAGCTGTTCCTCTTCGACCTCTCTTACCTGTCAGGGATCTCGCGCATCGTCGCCTTCATCGGCATCGGCCTGCTGCTGCTCCTGATCGGTTATTTCTCGCCGCTGCCTCCGCGCAAGGCCGAGGCGACGGAGACCGCATCATGATGTCGTCGTCATTAGCGCAGAGTTCGTGCTCCGGCGGCCAGGCTGGGCCGAGGAGCCCGGCTGGGCCAGGACGCGCGTGGCCCGCAGCGCTGCTGGGCGCTGCAAGCCTCTGCGCCGCGCTCGCCACGGCCAGCTCCGCCGGCGCCGCGCAACTGGTGCAACGCTATGCGCTGGAGCAGCTGGCCAGCGCGCCGTATTACCAGGTGACCTTGAATGACGCCGTCTACGCCGCCAGCCACCGCGGTGACCTGAGCGATCTGCGCATCCTGAACAGCGCCGGCGAGCCGGTGCCTTATACCTTCGACAGTGCCGTCCCGCCGGCGCAGGCCGCTACCGTGAAAGCCCTGCGCTGGTTCGCGCTGCCGGCCACGGGGGCGGGTGCAGCGAACCCCGCGGACACGGCCGCCGACCAGGCGCTCAACGTGACGATAGGCCCCGATGGCGGATTGCGCGCGGCGGCCCGGCCACCGGCACCGGCCACCCGCGGCGGCGACGTCATCGACCTGGGCGCGGACGGCGCGCCGCTGTCCGCCCTGTTGATCCATCTGCAGGACAGCGCGTGGCAAGGCCGCGTCGAGGTTTCCACCAGCGGCGATTTGCGCGACTGGACACCCGTGATCCAGGCGCCGCTGCTGAAGGCCGTCAACGGCGGCGCCACGCTGGTGCAGGAGCGCGTGGAGCTGGACGGCTTGCGCAGCCGCTATGTACGCCTGCGCTGGCCTGACGGTGCTCCCATCCTGGCTGGCGTCGAAGGCGAATTCGCAGCTGTCGACACGACGCCGCCCACGCGGGCATGGCGGAGCGGGATTGAAACGCGCAACGGCGCGGCGGCGGGCGAATATCTTTTCGATACTGGCGGCGCGTATCCCGTGGACCGTGTGCAGTTCGATCTGCCGCAGACCAATACGGTGGCGCGCGGCCAGCTGTACTCGCGGCCCGATGCCCAGGCGCCCTGGCGTCTGGTGGCCGAGGGGCAGTTGCTGCGGCTGCAGCCGGCTTCGGCGACGGCCGACGAACAGCGCAATCCGCCGTGGGCGGTGGGGACCGCAGCGGGCTACGACTATGCCGGCGCTTCTGCCGGCCACACCTCAGCCGGCCGCGTCGATACAGACCGTCAATGGCGGTTGTTGGTGGATACGCGCGGGGGCGGTTTGGGGAGTGGGCGGCCCACGGTGGCGCTTGGCTGGCGGTCCACGGTAGTGACGTTCGTCGCGCGCGGGTCGGGGCCTTTCGTTCTTGCGGTTGGCGATCCCGCGTGGGGTCCCGCCGCGGTATCGCTGGCGGAGTTGATGCCGGCCAACGCCGGCGCGCCCGCCGCGATGCGGATCGGCCGGGAACTGGCGCCGATGCCGGCCAGCGTTATCGCCAACCCCGACGCTGGCGATTCGAAGCGCCGTTATGTCCTGTGGATCGTCCTGATCGCAGCCGTCGGCCTGCTCGGTGTCATGGCATGGCGCCTGTCCCGCTCAACGCCACGCGCCGGGCAATAGCGCCGAAGGCCGCGACGCCCCGGCTAGGATTTGTCTTATTTACACCGTAATTTAATTCTGTTGACATAGCGGGCGTCCCGCCGGACCGCCGGCGTCCGGTGGTCCGGTCCGGTCCGGTCGCGCCGCCCCCTCTCACCCAACCCTTCTATCGAGAAGCCCGAGTGCCTGAAAGCAGATTGTTCAAGCGCAAGATATGGGGCGCGGCGTTGACGCTATTGGGCACCCTGGCGCCCATCCTTCTCATCCTTCCCCTCATCACCACCGAGGCGCGCCATCAGGCCGCCGGCGAAGCCGACATCACGGCCACCGTCGTGCGCAACCAGATCGAGAACATCCTGATGCACGCCGAGGATGCTACCCGCACCCTCGCCACCACCAGCCTTGGCCGCCCTTGCAACGAAGTCAAAAGCGCGCTCACCCGCATGGGCACGCTGCGGCCCTACTTCCGTTCGCTGATGCTGGTGCGGGACAACCAGACCTATTGCTGGTCGGTCTACCCGGACGTCACCACGCCCCTGTACGCCATCACACCCGAAGGCGAGATCAACGCCGGCCTGACCATCACGCCGGTCCCCGGCACCCTGCTGGTGCCCGACCGGCCCGCGGTCCAGGTGTCCTACGGCCGCGGCCCCGGCGAAGGCGCCGTCGCCTTCGTCGACGCGCAATACCTGTACGACCTCAAGACGGCCGCCGCGCGCGAAGGCCTGTACGACATCGAGATTCTGCTGGGCAAGCGCCGCATGCCCCTGCTGGATGCCGGCGAACGCGAACGGCCCGCTCACCCCATCAGCGATGAAACCCAGGTCGCCACGTCGGACCATTATTCGGTGGAGGTGCGCGCCACCGTCCTCAAGCATCAGATCGACTCCTTCCGCCGCGACATCTGGCACAAGTACATGGCCTTCCTGGTGCTGGCCTGCGTGATCTGCGGCTATCTGACGCGCCGTTATTTCGAGCGCCGCATGACCCTGGCCACCGACATGCGCAAGGGCATCCGCAATGGCGAATTCCATCTGGTCTACCAGCCGCTGGTGGACCTGCGCACCGGGACGTTTTCAGGGGTCGAGGCGCTGCTGCGCTGGAACCATCCGTCGGTCGGGCCGATCCGCCCCGACCTGTTCATCCCCATCGCGGAAGAGACTGGCACGATCGTCGAGCTGACCCGCCACATCTTCAGCCTGGCCGCCGCCGACCTGCCCGCGCTGGGTTTGCCGCCGCATGCCCACCTGGGGATCAACGTCTGCGCGCAGCATATGAGCAAGCCCGATTTCGTCGACGATGTCGAAGCCCTGCTACGCAAGCTGGAAGCCCACGGCGGCCCGCTCACGCTGGTGCTGGAAGTCACCGAACGCGCGGCGCTGCCGGACTCCGACGTGGTGCGCGCCAATATGCGGCGCCTGCGCGAACGGGGTGTGCAGTGGGCCATCGACGACTTCGGCACGGGACACAGTTCACTGGCCTATATCGAACAGCTGGAGGCCGATTATCTGAAGATCGACCGCGCTTTCGTCAACAGCGTCGGCAGCGACGCGGTGTCGGCGGTCGTGCTGGAGACCATCATCGGCCTGGCGCGCAAGCTGGACCTGACCATGGTCGCCGAGGGCGTGGAGACCCCGGAGCAATCCGACTTCCTGCGCGCCCAAGGGGTGCAGTTCGCGCAGGGCTACTACTATGGCCGGCCGCTGCCGGCGCGCGACATCACCGGCTGGCACCAGGCCTTCTTGAAGACACAGGTCAGTTGAAGCGCAGGCGCATGAAGCTGGCGGCGCTGGCCAGTGCCGCGAAGGCCGCGCCCAGCCACAGCGCCAGCAGAGCCCCTTGCGCGGTGGACGCATGGAAGCAGGCCGCGACCAGCGCGGCGCCCGTGGACTGCCCCAGCAGGCGCACGGTGCCGACCATGCCCGATGCTCCGCCGCTTCGGGCCGGCGGGGCCGACGTCATCAGCGCGCGCACATTGGGCGACTGGAAGAAGCCGAAACCGGCGCCGCACAGGGCCATGCGCCAGCAGATATCGAAGACACCGGCGTCAGCCGGCATCAAGGCCAGCGTCACCATGCCCAGGGCCAGCACCGCCAGGCCGACACCCGCCAGCATCCCGGCCGAGTAGCGGTCCGACAGACGGCCGGCCACGGGACCCAGGGCCGCCACCAGCACGGGCCAGGGCGTGATCAGGAAGCCGGTCTGCACCTGCGAGTAGCCCAGCGCGCTTTGCAGCAGGAAGGGCAGAGACACGAAGGCCAGCGACTGCGTGGCGAAGGTGCACACCGACGTCGCGGCCGACAGCGCGAACATCGGGCGCTTGAGCAGATCCACCGCCAGCAGGGGTGCCGGATGGCCGGCCTGCCGGCGCAACAACACCAGCAGGCAGACCAACGCGGCCACCGCGCTGATCGCGATCATGCGAGGCGGCGCCACGTGCGCGCCCTCGTTCAAGGCGAAGACCAGCAAGGCCAGGAAACCCGCGGCGAAGACCGCCGCCACGCCATCGAAGCGGTGGCCGCTGCCGGCGCTGGCGGGCAGGGAGCGCAAGCACAGCCGCAAGGCCACCATGCCCACGGGCACGTTGATCAGGAACAGCCAATGCCAGCTGGCAACGGTCAGGATCAGGGACGCCACCGTAGGGCCGGCGGCGAAGGAAAAGCCCACCACCAGGGAATTGAGGCCGACGCCTGCCCCCAGCATGCGGTCCGAATAGATATAGCGCAGCATGGCGATGTTCACGGCCATCAGCCCCGCGCCGCCCAAGCCTTGCGCGATGCGCGCCCCCACCAGCCAGGGCAGCGTAGGCGACAGGCCGCAGGCCAGCGAAGCCACCGTGAACAGCGCCATGCCGGCCACCATCACGCGCCGGTAGCCGATGATCTCACCCAGCGACGCAAGCGGCAGCAGCGCCGCGACCATGGCCAGCTGATAGGCGCTGATGACCCAGATGGAGTCCGCCTCGCTCACCCCCAGGTCGCGCGCCATGGCCGGCAGCGCGGTGTTGGCGATGGCCGTGTCGAGACTGGCCATGCATACGCCCAGCATCACCGCCAGCGCGGCGCGGCGCCGGTCCGCGGCGGGCAGACCTTGTCCTATGGGTAGGGGTTGTTGCAAAGAAAACGACAGGCGCGGCGCGGGCATGAAAGTGCAGCTCGGTGGAAGGGCAATCGGCGCCGGCCGCGTTGCACGGCCGGGCATGAGGGGCGGGTAACGGTGTACTCCCGCAACGGCGACCCTGTCAAACCTGACAGCCACCTGGGCCGCGGCCGCGATGGCGGCCGCGGCGCCCTCACACCGCGGGCGCCTGCGCGTCGAACTGGGTCTCTTCCATCGGGAACAGGGGCCGCGCGCGCTTCGCGTAGGGGAAGATCGAATAGTCCGACGTGGTCACCCCCGGGCTGTCGACTTCCACCAGCCCCGCGGAGATGGGGACGAACACCGGCCGGCAATACATGCGCGACTTCAGCAGCAGGAAACGGGCGCGGCGCGGGTCCTGGCCGACGCTTTCGAACACGCCCAGGTCCCAGGGCTCGTGCGGCAGCTCGGACACGACCACCACCGCCGCGCCCATATCGAGCACCGCGCAACGGCCCATGCCGACACGCATGCCGGTATAGGCCGGGCCCGTGATGATGTACTCGCCGTCGGTAATGGCGCGCACGATGCCGCTGGCCTGCATGGGCTGGGCATGGATGCCGATATTGTCCAGCGGCCGCTTGTTGCCCAGGGACAGCGTGACCTGCGCGCCGACACCGGCGGCGGTCATGGCCGCCACCGCTTCGGGATCGCACAGCGGTCCGGTCAGTATGCCTTCCATGCCGGCCGCCAGGGCGGCTTCCAGCACCGCCGTGGTGTCGCACGTACCGCCGGAATTGCAGTTGTCACCGTGGTCCAGCAGCAGTATCGGCTTGTCCGCGCCCTGCGCCAGCGCGGCGGCGTCGCGCAGGGAATCGGCCATCGGCGCGCTGCGGTAGACGAAGCCGTCGCGGTCATTCCAGATGTCCCCGGCCAGGCGCGCCGCGGTACGGTCGGCCAGGGCGTGATCGCCATCCGCCACCACGATCACGCTGATGCAGGGCTTGGCGATATCGGCCAGGCCGAAACCCGCCAGCACCGACGCTGCCACCACGCCGTCGGAAGCCGCCTCGGCGGCCTTGGCAGCCGTCACCGCCGCCAGCATGGCGCCCGTGTCGGTGGCCGAACGCAGCGTGTGCGTCATCAACGGCAGCCGGCGCCAGGCCATCACCGGGCGGAAATCGCCCTCTATCATGCGCCACAGCAGCCGGCCGGCGTGCTCGCCGGTCTCGTACATGTCCACATGCGGATAGGTCTTGAAGCTGACGATGACGTCGGCATTGTCGATGATGGACGGCGTCACGTTGCCGTGCAGGTCCAGCGCCACCGCCAGCGGCACGCCGGGCGCGGCCTTGCGCACGCGCGCGAGCAGGTCGCCTTCGCCGTCGTCGCTGTTCTGCGCGACCATGGCGCCATGCAGGTCCAGGAAGATGGCCTCGCAGCCGGGCACGGCCGCCAGGATGCGCTCGCACATCGCGTCATACGCGTCGGCGTGCACCGGGCCGCTGGGATTGGCCCATGCCGACAAGGGCGTGACCATGCGCGCCCCGCGATCGCGCGCCAGGTCGATGAAGGCCGACATGGCGGTACGGCCGCCGTCGTTGTCGCGCAGGGCGTCTTCGTCGTAGAGGGGCCCGTTGCGGCCGAAGGACGCCAGCGGCGTCGGCACCGGCGAGAACGTATTGGTCTCGTGGTTCATGCGCGCGATCAGGACTTTCATGCAAGGGCTCCCTGCGCCTGCGCCACACCCGCCTTGCTCAGCATGGCTTGCAGCAGCACATTGCAGCCGGCTTCCAGGTGATCGGGCTTGGCATCCTCGATTTCGTTGTGGCTGATGCCGTCCTTGCAAGGCACGAAGATCATGGCGGTGGGCGCCACGCGGGCCAGGTACACGGCATCGTGGCCGGCGCCGCTGACCACGTCCATGGCCGACAGGCCCAGGGCGCGCGCGCCCTCGCCCAGCATGCCGATCAATTCGGGGGCGAAGGCCTGCGGCGGGAAATAGACCACCTCGCGCAGGTCCATGGTCACCCCGCCGGGCACGGCGGCGATGCCGGCACGCAAGGCCGCGGCCATGCGATCCAGGGTGGCGTCGTCGGCGGCGCGCAGGTCCACCGTCATCTTCACCTGGCCGGGAATGACGTTACGGGAATTCGGATAGGTGTCCAGGCAGCCCACCGTGCCGCGCGCGTGCGGCGCATGGTCCAGGGCGATCTGGTTGACCAGCTTGACGACGTCGGCCGCCGCCAGCAAGGCGTCATGGCGCAAGGCCATGGGCGTGGGGCCCGCATGCGCCTCCATGCCGGTGATGGTCAGGTCGTACCAGCGTTGGCCCAGGGCGCCCTGCACCAGGCCGATGACGATATCGGCGGCTTCCAGCACCGGCCCTTGTTCGATGTGCGCCTCGAAATACGCGCCCACGGCCGTACCGCCCACCGCGTCGGCGCCGGCATAGCCGATGTCCTTCAACGCTGCACGCACGCTGACGCCATCGCGGTCGACCGCGTCCAAAGCGTGGTCCAGGGTGAACGCGCCCGCGTACACGCCGGAGCCCATCATCACCGGCACGAAGCGCGAGCCTTCCTCATTGGTCCACACCGCCACTTCCAAAGGGGCGTCGGTCTGGATGCCGTGATCGTGCAGGGTGCGCAAGACCTCGATGCCCGCCAGCACGCCGTAGTTGCCGTCGAATTTGCCGCCGGTGGGTTGCGTGTCGATATGGCTGCCCGCCATCACGGGCGGCAGCTCGTCGCGGCGGCCGGCGCGGCGCATGAACATATTGCCGATGGCGTCCACGCGCACGCTGCAGCCCAGTTCACGGGCCCAGCCGGCGACCAGGTCGCGGCCCTGGCGATCGAGGTCGGTCAAGGCCAGGCGGCGCACGCCGCCCTTGTCCGTGGCGCCGATGCGCGCCAGCGTCATCAGCGATTCCCACAAGCGCGAGCCATTCACGCGCAAGGATTTGGTGTCGGGAATAGAGGTTTCCATGGTGTGCCTTCCAGATAAAGAATGAAACGACGGCTATGCCTGGCGGGTGGACGTCATACGCCCACCCCAAGATAACGGTCCTTGATGCTCGCATCGGCCGCGAAGGCCGCATTATCGCCCTCGTAAACGATGGCGCCCTGTTCGATGATGTAATGGCGGTCGGCAAGTTGCGTGCAGACCTCCAGGTTCTGTTCCACCAGCAGGATGGGAACGCCCTCCTGCCGGATCAGCTTGAGCTGGGCGACGATTTCCTCGACGATGACCGGCGCCAGGCCCTCGACGGGCTCGTCCAGCATCAGCAGGCGGGGATGGTTCATCAAGGCCCGGCCGATGGCCAGCATCTGCTGCTCGCCGCCCGACAGCTGGGCCCCGCCGTTGCGGCGCCGCTCTTTCAGGCGCGGGAAGATGCGGTAGATGTCGGCCAGCTGCCACGGCGACCGCTTGCGCGCGCCCAGCAACAGGTTCTCTTCCACCGTCAGCAAGCGGAAGATGCCCCGGTTTTCCGGCACCAGGCACAGGCCGCGGGCCGCCACCTTGTGCGCCGGCTGGCCGCCAGTCGCCGTGCCATCGAAGACGATGTCGCCGCGCGCGGGCGCCAGCGCCCCCGCGATGGTGCGCAGCGTGGTCGACTTGCCCGCGCCGTTGCGCCCCAGCAAGGTGACCAGTTCGCCTTCGTCCACCCGCAAGGACACGCCTTGCAGGATATGGCTCTTGCCATAGTAGGTATGGACGTCGCGCAATTCCAGTTTGGCACGGGTGCTCATGCGCGGCCGCCGGTAATCATATTGCCCAGGTACGCCGCCCGCACACGCTCATCGTCACGGATGGCCGCCGGCGTGCCTTCCACCAGCACGCGGCCCTGCTGCATCACCGTCACCGTATCGGAGATGTCCATGACGATGTTCATATTGTGTTCGATCAGCAGCACGGTGTGGTCTGCCGCCAGGCCGCGGATCAGCGCCTTCATGCCATCCAGGTCATCCACGCCCATGCCGGACGTGGGCTCGTCCAGGAAGATGGCGCGCGGCCGCGCGGCCAGTGCCATGCCCACTTCCAGGCGGCGCTGCTGGCCATGCGACAAGGCCCCCGCTGCCGTGCCCGCGCGGGCGGTCAGCCCCAGGCGTTCGAGGATGGAGTCGGCCAGCTCGGCGATGTCGCGATGCCGCCCAGGCGCGCGCCACATGTCGAAAGCCCCGGCGGCATGGGCGCCTTGCGCGGCCAGGCGCAGGTTTTCCCGCACGTCGAGATTGGCGAACAGGCTGGTCACCTGGAAAGACCGGGCGATGCCGCGCCGCACGCGCACGTTGTCCGGTTCATGCGTGACGTCATGGCCGGCGAACTGGATGGTGCCGGCGGTGATGGGCACGGTGCCCGTCAGCGTGTGGAACAGCGTGGTCTTGCCGGCGCCGTTGGGGCCGATGACGGAATGCACGGTGCCCGCGCGCACGCGTAAATCGACACCGCCCAGCGCGGTGAACTTGCCGTAGCGCTTGACCACGCCGCGCGCGTCCAGCAGCGGGGTGACGGAATCATGCACGCTCATCGCCCCTCCTCCGCCGCGTCGTCCTGCGCCGAACCCCCGGCACGCGTGCCGCGCACCGCCGACCAGCCGCGCAGCAGCAGCCCCCACAGCCCTTTGTGCATGAACAGGCTGACTGCGATCAGCAGCAGACCCAGCAGCAACAGCCAGCGCGGCCACAACGTCGACAGCCAATCGGACATCAACACATAGAACGCCGCGCCCAGCACCGACGCGAACAGATTGCCGGTGCCCCCGATGACCGTCATCACCAGGATCATCTCGCTGGTGTGGTATTCGATATTGGACAGTGGCGCGATGCCGGTCATCAAGGCATGCAGCGCCCCCGCCAGGCCGGTGACCGCGCCCGACAGCGCGAAGGCGGCCAGCTTGAAGCGGCGGGTGTCGTAACCGACGGCGCGGGCCCGGGTTTCGTTTTCGCGGATCGCCACCAGGGTGCGGCCGAACACCGATGCCGTCACCCGCTGCAGCAGCCAGAACACCACCAGGAAGCAGACCGCCACCACGCAGTAGAAATGCCAGGGATTGTCCAGCGACGCCAGGGTCTTGCCGAAGAAGGTCAGCGGCGGCCGCGGGATGTTGAGCAGACCGTTATCGCCGCCCGTCCAGTCGGGCAGGCTGTAGGCCAGGAAGTAGAACAGCTGTGCAAAAGCCAGGGTCAGCATGACGAAATAAGTGCCACGTTGCCGGATGGCGAACCAGCCCACCAGCGCCGCCGTCAACGCGCCCACCACCAGGGCCAGCAGCACCGACAGTGGCAGGCCCAGACCGGCGCGGGTCATCAGGATGCCCAGGGTATAGCTGCCGATGCCGAAGAATATGCCCTGGCCGAAGGACAGCAGGCCGGTATAGCCCAGCAGCAGATTGCAGCCCAGCACCGCCAGCGCATAGACCAGGACCTCGGTGGCCAGGGTGCCTGAATTCAGCGTCAGGGGCAGGATCAGGACCACTGCCAGCGACAGCCACCAGCCCACGTGCGCGCCAATGCGGGCACCCAGGCAGGCGAAGAATCCACCACGCCGCGGCGTGGCGGCGGACAGGGTCGCGCGATCGGATCCGCTCATCATCCCCTCCCCAGCAGGCCATGCGGGCGCAGCAGCAGCACCGCCGCCATCGCCACGTAGATCATCAGGCGCGCGCCTTCCGGCCACAGCGAACTCATCACGCTCTGCACGATGCCGATCAAGAGCCCGCCCACCAGCGCGCCGGCAAAGCTTCCCATGCCGCCCACCACCACGATGACGAAGGCGACGCCCAGCGCTTCCAGCCCCATGAAGGGATCGACCCCGCGTATGGGTGCGGCCAGCGCGCCCGCCAGCGCCGCGGTACCGGCGCCCAGCGCGAATACCAGGCCGAACACGCGGAAGATGTTGATGCCCAGCAGGGACACCATCTCGGCCGACTCGCTGCCCGCGCGCACCGCGCTGCCCAGCCGCGTGCCTTCCAGCAGCCACCACAGCAGCAGCGCGAACACCGCGGTGAAGGCGATGACAAACAGCCGGTACTTGGGATAGATGAAACCGCCCCACATCACCACGCCCTGCAGGGCGGCCGGCGTGGCGACATTGTCGCCCAGCGGCCCCCAGATCAGGATGACCGCTTCCTGCAACACCAGCGCCAGGCCCACGGTGATGAGGATGTGGAACTCATGCGGCTGGTCGTACACCCGGCGCAGCAGGGTACGCTCGGCCACCCAGGCCAGCACCGCCGTCACCAGCGGCACCAGGATCAGCGCCAGCCAGAAGTTCAACCCCCACGCCACCGCCTGATAGCAGAAATAGGCGCCCAGCAGATAGAAGGCGCCATGCGCGAAGTTGACGAAACGCAGCAGGCCGAAAATGATGGACAAGCCGACGGCCAACAGGAAGTACAGCATGCCGATGCCGACCCCGTTGACCACCTGCAGCAAATAAACGTTCACAGCTTGCAGCCGGTCTGCGCCACGGGCAGGAAGGATTTGCCGAAGCTGAGGATGTCGGCGTAGTCGTCCTTGTCCTTCATGGCGGACTTGGCCTTGCCCTTCAACAGATAGTAGTTCTTCAGTACCTGGTGGTCTTCGGGACGGATTTCCTCGTCGCCGGTCAGGCCCGTGAACTTCATGCCTTCCAGCACGGGAATGACCTTGGCCGGATCATCCGAACCTGCCTTGATGATGGCGTCGATGAAGATCTTGGTGCAGATGTAGGAACCCGCCAGGCTGTAGTTGGGGTTGTACTTGAAGGCCTGCTGCGTGCGCTGGACCAGATCCTTGTTGCCGGGCGAATCGATGCCGTGCCAATACTGCGCGCCGAAGTAAACGCCTTCGCACAGGTCGGCGCCCAGCGATTCGAACTGTTCCAGGCCCGACGCCCAGGCCATCAGGATGGTGGTGTTCTGCTTCATGCCGAAGCTGACCGCCTGGCGCAGCGCGTCCGAAGACTGCGAGCCGAAGTTCAGCAGCAGCAGGACGTCCGGCTTGGCGGCCATGGCATTGGTCAGGTAACCGCTGAACTCTTTTTCGGCCAGGGAGTGATAGCTGTTGCCGACGTGCTCGATGCCCTTTTCCTTGAAGATGTTCTTGGCGGCATTCAACAGGCCGTCGCCGAACACGTATTGCGGCGTGATGGTGTACCAGCGCTTGGCCTTGGGCATCTGCTCGATCAAGGGGCGCACGGTGCGCTCGATCGCGCCGAAGGTCGGCACCGACCAGCGGAAGGTGTTCCTGTTGCAGTCCGATCCCGTGATTTCGTCGGCGCCCGCCGTGGTGATGAACAGGGCATTGTTCTTCTGCGCCTCCTTGGCCATGGCCAGGGCTTCGGACGACAGAATGCCGCCGGCGAAATAGCGCGCGCCCTTCTGCTGCGCCAGTTCCTGCAGCTTGCGCACGGCGGTGGCCGGCTTGGCTTCCGTATCCAGCAGCGTATACGCCAAGGGGCGATCCAAGGCCTTACCGTACTGCTCGATGGCCAGCTTCATGCCCAGGTCGGCGTACTTGCCGTTGGCGGCGAAGGCGCCGGACATCGGAACGGGACAGCCAAACTGGATGGTCTGGCCCGCGGCCTGGGCCAGCGCCGCGCGCATGGACAGGGCACCCGGCGCGGCGGCCGCCAAAGCGGCCATTTTCAACAGTTCACGGCGATTCAAGATATTCCCCTCGGCTGGCGCCAGCGCGATCGGCGGCGGCGGTGCTGCATGGAAGAACGAGCGTGACCGTACAGTGCGGTACGCTCGCGGACGATGCCCGCACGCGCCGCGGGTGTAGCCGGCGGCGCACGGGACGAAATTCACACCGTTGGTGCTTATCGCTATTTATCATGATAAATACGACGGAATTGATAATATAGAACCGTCAATTTGGCCGTCAACCGAAGCCGCATCAGGTTAAACCCTGGGCTGCGCAGTCCGGTGACCGGCGCAAGAAAAGGGGAGCAGTAGAACATGGCCCGAGCCGCCCAACACCGCGCCAGCAGCAAAGCCGCCGCCGATGCCGCCGGGGTCGCGAAAGCGCCGCGCCGAACGCCGGCCCGTCCCAAACGCGCCGACCTGGTGGCCGAGGAAATCAAGCGCCTGATCACCGAGCGGGACCTGAGCCCCGGCGACAAGCTGCCGCGCGAGAGCGAATTGCAGGAGATGTTCGCCGTCAGCAAGAGCACCATGCGCGAGGCCTTGAAGTCGCTGGAGGTGCAGGGTCTGGTCACCATCAGCACCGGCCCCACGGGCGGCGGGCGCATCGTCGAAGTCACGCTGGACCGCACGTTCCAGCTGCTGCAGAACTACCTGTTTTTCAAGGAGGTCAGCATCGACGACATCTACACGGTGCGCAAGCTGCTGGAACCGGAACTGGCGGCGGGCGCGGTGCCGCACCTGACCGATGCCGACTTCGACGCGCTGGAGCACAGCATCGAATGCTGCGATCCCGCATCGGGCCACACCGCGGACGTCATCGCGCAGCGCAAGGAAGACCTCAACTTCCACGACATCCTGGCGCAGGCCAATCCCAATAGCTTCCTGCGCTTCACCTGCCAGCTGATCAACGAGATGCTGCGCCAGTTGACGGTGTTTGAGAACGATACGCCGCTGCGGACGCAGCGGCGCTTCGGCGATGCCAATGCCACGCTCCACCGGCGCATCACCGCGGCCGCGCGGGCGCGCGATGCCGAGAAGGTGCGCACCCTGATGGCCGAGCACATGCAGGAGGCATCCGGCTTCGTCAAGCAGCTCAACGGCAAGCTGCGCGGCCGCCTGCTGCTGGACTCGGATATGTCGCGCGGCGTCAGCCCACGTTCCCCAACCTCGTCGCATAGCTGATGTGCTTGCCCCGGTACCCCCGGGCCGGTTCCATCATGGCCTTGATCAGGTCCAGCAGGGCCTGCTCGGCAGCCGCATAGGCTGGCAAGGCATGCAGGCGCGGATCACGCAGGTCCGGACCGGCGGCCACGGGATGGCCCGCCGGCACCTCGAACGCGAAGGGCTGGACGACGCTGGCCGCGGCCTTCGCATAGACGCGCATGACGCGGAAAAAAGCTTCCTCACAGGCACGCAGATCGTCCGCGGCGGACTCGTCATCGGCGTGCGCCAGGGCCGTGCGCACGAATGCGCGAACCTGGCGGGTGGCCGCGCTGTCTTCGCGCGCCAGGTTCGCAAGCAAGGCGGGCAAGTCACGCCGCACGGAACGCGACTGTAGATAAGCCAGCGCGTCGCGTCTGCCCCGCAGCCGGTCATCGTCCTTGGCGTAGCAGTTTTCCAGACGCATCAGCACGGTCCGGATGGCGTTCTTTCCCAAGAGGGTTGCCAGCGGATAGGTCATCGAACTCATCGGGGCCTCCACGCGCAACAGGACGCGCAGATACTCCAGGTTGAACGCGGGCGTGGCACTCTGGTCGTGGCGCGCCGCCGCGGCATCCGCAGCGCTTGCGCCCCCGTCCGCGAGCGGCTTGGAATACTTCATGGCGACGACCAGATGGGCGCCCCCTTTCAAGGTGGGGACGATGCCGTTCACCAACTCGTCCAGACCCTCGCCCAGATAGCTGCCCAGGTCGGCGGGCAGACCAGCCTCCACCAGGCCGTCGACACCACTGCCCAACTGATCGCTGATCCACTTCGTAATCGGCTCCACCACATTGCCGACACGTAGTGAACCGGTCAGACCGACCGAGGCTTCCGCGTCGATGAAGTCGCCCGACTTCAGCATATTGAAATGGCGGGTGCGGGAGCCGCGGACCTTGCCACTGGCCGCGACGCCCACGCCCCAGGCCGGCGTGCTCAGACCTGCCTGCGCGTCGACGACCGTCTCGTGTTGCCTGGTGTCGATCAGCAGGGAGTCCTTGATGCCTGTCGCGCGCTTCAGCTTCACCGGGTCATGGCGTAGCGGCGGCGCGGTCAGGCACCGGGTCAGGTCGTCGTAGGCGGCCGGGAGTTTCTGTCCGGTCGCCCGCGCCTGCTGGCCGAGCAAGGCGGTGGTGATGGCCAGCGCGCGCAGATAGCCGCAGGCGCCGGCCCTGGCGTTGACGCCCCAGGCCTGCTCGATCGAACGGGCGCAGGCGTGCGCGTGCCGGTTGCGCGTCGCGCTTCTGGCCGCGTGGCAATACAGCTCCAGTTCGGCCTGCAAGGCCTGCAGCGTGCCGGCCAGGTCGGCGGCCGACAGCGCGGCCAGCGCCAAGGGGGGCGCGGCCGCGCGCAGGTGTCGCAGGCGCTTCAGGGTGACGTCGCTGCCGGCCCGCCGCGCTTCACGGCAGTCGAGGGCGTCCCATAGCGGCACGAAGGTTCTCAAGGCCATGCGCTGCGTGGCAATCTCGGCCGTGCCATGCGCATTGGCGCCGACGAGCCCGGCCAGTCCTGCTTCGCCCGTTGCACTCAGGGTGGCGCTTCCTTGAATCTTCACGCTCGTCGTGACGGTCTTGGACGGCAGGCCGGCCGCGGGCGCTGTCAGATAGGTCGCCGCGAGCGGATGGTGCGCGACGTCGGCGCGGGAGCGGTGGATGACGACGCCCAACATCGCCGCGGCCTGTGCGAACTCGTCGTAATGCTCGTCGGCGCGCAGGCGCAGTTTGTCCAGCCTGGCCAGGGAAAGGGGCTGGCGCAGACGCGCCGGCGTCAAGGCGCGTTTGAAGCCGCGCAGCAGACCCACGTGCCGCGTGGCGCGGTATTGGCTGCTGCCTGGTGCCCGCAGGAAATGGTTCTGGTCGAAGTACAGGCGGCCCTTGGTCCTGCGATGCCTGCCGATCAGGCCCAGGTCCAGCTTCAGGAAGAACAGCTTGATTCTGGCCACGATGCCCAGGCGCGCTTCCACACCGGCGCTCTCAGTTATCCACAGGTCGTCGCCAACGGCTACGCCACTGGTGTACGTGGCGCCGACCAGTGGGGACAAGTGTGCGGCCAGGGGCAAGGCCGGGATGGCGAAGTCCTTCTCAAGGAGCAAGGTGCGCGTGGTGCCGGCCTGCGCGTACTGCTCTGATTGGGCGCTGGCGGTGGCCAGCATCAGGGGGCGGGCCAGATCGGCGCGTGCGCCCAGAACCTGTGTGCGCAGGGCCTGCACCGCGCGGCGTTCGGCGCTGTCCTGCTTGCCCAGGAGCTTTTCGGCGCGGGTCAGTTTTTCTGAGAGAGCGTGCAGGTCCAGGTCGGTCAGGGTGCCGTCGTTCGGCGGCTGGCTGGGTTCGGGTGCGGCGGGGAGTAGTTGCTCTATGCGTTGCCATAGCGCGGTGACGACATCCCCGCGTAATGCACCGTCGCGGTCGTGCAAGGCTTCGAAAGTGCGCGGGCCTTCCGCTCGCCATGCCTGGAAGCGTTCTGCCCGGGTGATCGTGCTCGCGCGGGCCGCGGGGCCTGGCTTTACCGTGACGTCGGGTTGCGGTGTCGATGGGATGTCACGCAGCGGCGCGGTGCGGGCGGACACGATGTTGAGAGGATGGACGCCTTCCGACATGGTGGCTATCTGGCCTGATACTTGATGGGCCTACGATAGGGGGTGGTCTTCATGTCCCGACATGAGAAAAAGGCTTGTGCGCGTGGGGCGCTTTTGCGCGAGGACTCCCGATTCGGGATGCGGGGTCGCGGGATTTTTCCCACGGTTTCCCTTGGCGGAGAGTCGCTGCCGCTGAAGACTTTTTATTTTATTTTGGGGGGTACCCCCCCCCAAAAAAAGCCCCCCCTGGTCCGCACTTGAGTTCTTTTGGAGCTCCGTCAACCCTTCAAAAGGGCTTGGCTCGTTTGAGGGCTTGGGGGCTTGCCCCCCCAAAAAATAAACCCTCGCTGGCGGCGCCAGGCCATCCCCTCGCGGGGAACGCTCACCCGGCGTAATTCACCGGGAGTGCCGTCGTGTACTTGATCTGCTCCATCGAAAACGAAGAACTGACGTCATGCAGATCGGCGATGCGGATCAGCTTTTTGTACACCGCGTCGTACGCGGGAATGTCAGGCACCACTACCCGGATCAGATAATCGACATCCCCGCTCATGCGGTAGAACTCGATCACCTCGGGGATATCCTTGACGTGCTTGGCGAACTTGTCCAGCCACGCCTGCGAATGCTGGTTGGTGCGTACGGAAATGAACACGGTCACGCCGACATTCAGCATCACCGGATCGCACAAGGCCACATGCTTGCGTATGACCCCCTGCTCCTTCAGCTTCTGCACCCGCCGCCAACACGGCGTGGTCGACAGGTTCACCTGTTCGGCGATGACCTGGATGGGCGTCTCCGCATTGTCCTGCAGGATGGCGATAATCTTGCGATCGATGGCGTCCATGATGTCCTTCCGCGGGAACACGCGCCCCTCGCGTATTCATCCCTCCCGCATTCTGCTGAAGGAAGCCTCCGCGCACAAGAGGGCGAAACACAAAAATTAGTATTTCCTTGCACGATATTTTGATTTTTCGCGGCAGAAAAAAGAAAACCACCCGAATCCAGAAAAAAAATTCCATCACCTGCCTCGCCCACTGCCCCAGGCCGCTCAGCAAAAACCACACGCGACACGCGACAACTCCCGCCCCCATAAAAGACAAGAACTAGCGGCAAATCCCTGCTCTTCACAGGGTTTTCCCATGCATCACCCTGTCATACAGTCGAAGGACCGATAACAACAGGCGGGCAAGCGCGCGTGGGCGCAAGGCCGCCGCAGCAGTCTAAGAGACGCCGTCATGCGCACCAACGTCCCCGTAACGCAGCGGGAATTCCTGTTTTCCGCCAAGCAACGTCTGGTCTCCGCGACCGACCTGTCCGGCAATATCCGATACTGCAATCCTGCCTTCGTGACCGTTTCCGGCTTCACCAAGGAAGAATTGATCGGCCAGCCGCACAACATCATCCGCCATCCGGATATGCCGCAGGCCGCGTTCGCCGATATGTGGGCCACCATCTCGTCCGGCCGTCCCTGGACCGCCCTGGTGAAGAACCGCCGCAAGAACGGCGACCATTACTGGGTCCGCGCCAACGTCACCCCGGTGGTCGAACACGGCGTCGAAGTGGGCTATCTGAGCGTGCGCGTGGTTCCCTCGCGTGAAGAAGTCGAAGAGGCGGAAACCCTCTACGAGTCCATGCGCGAGAACACCCTGCGCGGCCACCGCCTGCGCGAAGGCGTACTGGTACGCACCGGCGTGGCTGGCTGGTTCGGCAAGTTGGGCCGCCAACCCGTGGGCCGCCGCGTCGCCGTGGGTTACGTGACGACCTTGCTGCTCACGCTGGCCGGCGCCGGCGCGGCCTATGGCGGCCTGCCGCCCCAGCCCTTCTGGCTGGCCTGGGGCGCGGGTGTGTTGGGCAGTCTGGTAAGCGGCGCCCTGCTGTCGCGCCAGTTGTCGTCCCCGGTGGACGCGATGTCGATCTTCGCCACCCAGATGGCCGCCGGCGACCTGACCACCGACATGAGCGTCGAGCGCCATGACGACCTGGGCGACGTGCAGCGCGCCCTCAATCAACTGCAGGCCAACCTGTCGGCCATCGTGCTGGACGTGCGCGACCAGATCGGCGGGGTCATGGAAGCGGCGCATGAAATCTCCGCCGGCAATATCGACCTGTCGCAGCGCACGGAAGAACAAGCCACGTCGCTGGAGCAGACCGCGGCGGCCATGGACGACCTGACGCATTCGGTGCAGGGCAATGCCGACGCCACGCAGCGCGTGCTCAGCCTGGTCGACGAGGCCCAGGCCGCGGCCGACGACGGCGGCCGCATCGCCGCCCAGGTCGAGCAGACCATGGCGGGCATTACCACCGCCGCGCAACGCATCGCCGACATTACCGGCGTGATCGACGGCATCGCCTTCCAGACCAATATCCTGGCGCTCAATGCCGCGGTCGAAGCGGCTCGTGCCGGAGAAGTGGGCAAGTCCTTCGCGGTGGTGGCGGCCGAGGTGCGCAACCTGGCGCAACGCTGCGCCGCGTCCGCGCGTGAAATCAAGACCGTGGTCGACAGCAGCGTCCAGCAGATCGCCGCCGGCACCGAACTGGTCGGCCGCACCACCAGCCAGATGCGCGCCATCGACCAGGCCGTGCACCGCGTGGCCGACGTGATTCACGAGGTCGCTGACGCCAGCGGCAACCAGGCCAAGGGCATACGCCAGGTCAACGACGCCGTGGCCCATCTGGACAGCGCCACCCAGCAGAATGCCGCCCTGGTCGAACAGGCCGCCGCCACCGCGCAGCGCCTGGTCGAACGCGCGGATGTCCTGGCGGACGCCATGCGCCTGTTCACCGTCGGCGAGACGGTGGTGCATGCCGAACCGGTTCTGACCCGCGCGCCCCGCCACGTGGCGCTGGCGCCCACGCAGGTAGCGCGTCTGCCGGCCTGAAGGCACACGGCGTCGGCCCACCGTCGGCGCGGTGCGCTGCAACACGGAAGCGCAAGCCGTGTTATCCCTGCCTGGACGGCGCCGCCAGGCATCGCCCACAATGACGCGTTCCCCATTTCCGCAACGCGTCATGACCAAAGTCGTCTTTCTCGGCCAAAGCAGCGATATCCCCAAGCTCGTCGTTCAGGCGCGCGCGCAGTACCCGCACTTGCAGGTCTATACCGAAGACGAGCCGGGCGCCCGGGACGCCGAAGTGGCCGCCTGTTGGCGCCCCGCGCATGGCGCGCTGGCGCGCTTCCCGAAACTGCGCCTGATCCACGCCATCGCCGCCGGCGTCGACAACATCCTGGAAGACCCCGCCCTGCCGCCGCTGCCCATCTGCCGGGTCGTGGCGCCGGACCTGACCGAGGGCATGACCGAGTTCATTCTGTGGAGCGTGCTGCTGTTCCACCGCAATCTGGATCAGGTGCTGACGAACCAGCGCCGGCGCCAGTGGCAACGGGTCGACCAGGAGCCGGCCGCCAGCCGCAGCGTCGGCATCCTCGGCCTGGGCACGCTGGGCACCCATGCTGCGCGCACGCTGGCGCAACACGGATATCAGGTGCGCGGCTGGTCACGCCAAGCCAAGCAGATCGCCAACGTGCGCAGTTACGCCGGCGCGGACCAGCTGGACGAGTTCCTGGCCGGTACCGACATCCTGGTGTGCCTGTTGCCGCTGACCGACGAAACCCGCGGCATCCTCGACCGCCGCCTGCTCGGCAAGCTGCCACGCGGCGCCGCGCTGGTGCATTGCGGTCGCGGCGGCCATCTGGTTTCGCAGGACGTGCTGGCGCTGGTGCGCGAAGGCCATTTGCGCGGCGCCGTGCTGGACGTCTTCGAGGTGGAACCGCTGGATACCGCCAGCCCGCTGTGGGACGAGCCGAACATCTTCGTCACCCCGCACATCGCGTCGGCCAACAGCATCACCAGCATCCTCGACCAGATCTCCGAAAACATCCGTCGCCTGCAGGCTGACGAACCTCTGCAGAACCTGGTCGACGCGCAAAAGGGCTACTGACAGGACAAGGCGGGAAAAACGAGAAAAAGCGAAGCGACGGCGAGAGAGCCACGGGGCAATACGCCTCGGCTAAAACGCGTCGGCTGCGCGTTCAAGCGGGCAGCTTGATCGTGTGCAGCGCCGCGGTGAGATAAGGAACGGCGATCTCGTCACGGCTGGACAGCGTGGGCTCGCCGTCGAGCAGGCGGCGCAGTTCGCTGTCGAGGGCCGCGCGGCGTTCCGGCGTCAACGCGGCGACGAAGCTGATGGAGTGCACGCGGTTGAAGATCACGTCCTCCGGCTTGCCGACATGCAGATGTTCGTAGCGTCGCTCGACCAGGGGACCGAAGCCCGGATGCGGAAACGCGTCGCGCCACGCGCCCGTGTGAAAGCGCGGCGCGTCGCCTTCGTAGCGATTGATCAAGGCGGACAGCGCGGCCACCCAGGGCACGCGCGTATCGGACAGATTCCACAACATGGCCAGGCGACCGCCCGGTTTCAGTACGCGGTGGATCTCCGCCAGCGCGGCCGGTCCCGCGAACCAATGGAAGGATTGCGCGCACACCACCGCGTCGACTTCGCAGTCGGCCAGCGGGATGGCCTGGGCCGCGCCGGTCAGGGCCTCGACCCGGGGATAGGTGGTGGAGAGCTTGTCCAGCATCTGCGTGACCGGCTCGATGGCCACCACGTCGGCGCCGGTCGCCAGCAGGCGCGGGGTCATCTTGCCGGTGCCCGCGCCCAGGTCGACCACGCGCGCGCCGCGGGTCAGGCCGATTTCATCGCGCAGCCAGTCGGACAGCGCCTGGGGGTATTCGGGCCGCCCGCGCACATAGGCCTCCGCCACGGTGGTGTAGCCGTTGGCGGCGTGATGGACGATGCCGGATGGATTTTTCACGTACGAGCGCTCCTTCCGCCCAGGCAGGCAAAGGATTCGGAGCGCAAAGAAGCCGTATGCATGAAGCGGATCGCGTGATGACAAAAGCATTTCACGGACCTCAACTTTATCGCCATGATGTTTGCGGCCGGCTGAAAATTGGCCTACATCCAGCTTAAACGGGGCGGCACGGGGCGTGCGATGATAGGTCTGCCCGCAACGGCAGCGCCCTATATCCACCGGCAGCGGCAGCAGCCCGCGCCCGCCGGCCAACCAGAAGGAGACCTACGCTTATGTCCGCATCCGCCTTGACCGTCGAACCCGCCCGCGCGGCCATCGACGCCCTGCGCACGCCCACGCTGCTGGAGTTCGGCACCGACTGGTGCCCGCACTGCCAGGCGGCGCAGCCCTTGATCGCCAAGGCGCTGGCGGCGCATCCCCAGGTCGATCACATCAAGGTGGAAGACGGCAAAGGCCGGCCGCTGGGCCGGTCCTTTACCGTCAAGCTGTGGCCCACGCTGATCTTCCTGCGCGATGGCAGGGAAGTGGCGCGGCTGGTGCGCCCGCAAAGCGAAAGCGCGATCCGGGAAGCCCTGGCCGCGCTCTGACGGACCTGACCGCTGCCGCTCAGGTACCCACGCTCAGGTACCCACGCTCAGGTACCTACGCTCAGGTACCCACGCTCAGGTACCCACGCTCAGGTACCTACGCTCAGGTACCCACGCGCAGGGGCCCGCTGAGCTTGCGCAACACCGCCAGCACGCTTTGCGCGGTGATGCGGCCGGTCTTGGGGTTTTCCGACGGAATGTTCTGGATATCCATCGAGAACGCCGCTGAATCGGAATCCACCACCACGCGGTGCACGTTGCGCTCCAGATTCGGATCGGCCCAGATTTCCAGGGTGGTGCGATCTGGCCCGATGCCCGCCAGCGACACGCTGACTGCGACATTCAGGTTGGCCGGGAAGCCCACCGCCGCCTCGCGCGGCGTGCCGCGGAACACCAAGGTCGGCTCGGTGATGCCCGACAGGTCGATATTGTGGGTTTCCAGGTAGGGCGCGCCCAACAGGCCACGCACGGGCTTGCGCGTGATCATCGTGACCGAGTGGATGACGCCTTCGGCCGCCGCGGTCAGCGCGTCCAGCCCCAGGATGGCGCCGGACGGCACCAGGATCTGGCCGCCATTGGCGCGCGCCAGTTCGATCAGGTCGGGATGCGACAGCAAGGCCCCGGAACTCAATACCACCAGCTTCTTGCCCGTGCTCAGGATGGGACGCGCGATCTGGCCGAATACCGCGGCGGGCGCGCATTCGATCACCACGTCGCACAAGGGCTCCAGGCCGTCGATGGTGGTGAACAACGGCGCCTGGCTCTGCCACGTGGCGCCGGCGTGGCGCAAGGGATCGCGCACGGCAATCGCCGCCAGCGCCAAACCGGGGACCACGCCCGCGTCCAATGACCGCGCCACCGATTGCCCGATGGCGCCAAATCCTGCAATACCGACTCGAATCCGGTTCATGTACGTCCTTGTAGAAAAAGCGGTAAACGGTACTCACCGCCGTGTCGTGCGCCTATCCTAGACGGGCGCCGACACGCGCGGCAAACGATTATTTTTGCGCGTCAGCCACATCGATACTCATGGCTGCCTGGCGCGCCGGCGGGGGCGCCGCGACGAACTCGCGCGCCTGCTGCAGCACCCACGCGCGGAACGTCTGGATGGCGGGGCGCTCCAGCGCCGCGCCCTGGATCAACAGGTAGTACTCGCCCGCGCTCTTGACGGGCCGCTGCGGCCGGAACGGCACGATCAGGTCGCCACGGCCGGGATAACCGTCCAGCAGCACGTCCGGAATCAAGGCGATGCCCTTGTGCTCCTGCGCCGCCCGCAAGGCGATATAGAAATGCCCCACTTCAAGATTGGCCCGCCGTCGCGGCAGCGCCGCGCCCTGCACGCGCAGCCAGTCGCGCCAGGCATTGGGCCGGCTGGCCGTGTGTATGAGTTCGAACGAAGCCAGGTCGGCCACGCTTTCGATGGGCCCGCCCTGCTCGTGCAAGCGGCGCGACATCACCGGCACCAGCACATCGTCGAACAGGTAGTCCGCGCAGATGCCTTCCCAGCGCTGCACCAGGGTCAGGTCTATGCCCGGCAGGTCGCGCGCGTAATGGCGGCCGGCCATCGGCCCGACGCGGATGGCGACGTCGATGCCATCCGCCTGCATGTCCAGCGGCCGGATGTCGGACACCACGCGCACCTCGATGTGCCGATGCGCGTCCGTGAAGGATGCCAGCCTGGGCATCAGCCATAACTGGCCGATAGTGGGGATGGTGCTGATGATCAGCAGCTCGTTGCGATCCCGGCTGCGCATGCGGCGCGTGGCGTTTTCCAGGTCCGCCAGCACCCGCCGGCACGCTTCGAAATAGGCCACGCCATCGGGGGTCAGCTCCACCTTGCGCGGATGGCGCAGGAACAGCTTCTTGCCCAGATAGGCTTCCAGCTTGCGTACCTGCAGGCTGACCGCGCCCTGGGTCACCGCCAGTTCGTCGGCGGCCAGCGTGAAGGAACCATGCCGCGCCGCGGCCTCGAAGGAACGGACCGAGGACAGAGGCGGCAGATTACGCGTCACGGCCATGGCCGCATGGACTCCCAGTTCTATTGCATGTCGATGTGGGCGTCGCGGATGACGTCCGCCCAGGTTTTGTTCTCGGCCTGTACGTAGTCCGTGAAAGCGGCCTGCGCCATCGGCAAGGGATCGATGCCGCGCGAGCGGAAATCGTGTTGCAGCGTCGAATCGGCCAGCGCGGTCGACAGCGCCTTGCTCAATTTGGCGACCACGGGCGCCGGCGTGCCCTTGGCCACGAACAGGCCAAACCAGGTGCTGGCATTGTAGTCGACCCCCAATTCCTTCAAGGTCGGCACGTCGGGCAAAGTGGCTGAGCGCACGTCGGTGGTGATGGCCAGGGGCCGCACGCGGCCGGCCTTGACGTTGCCCAGGGTGGTGGGCAAGGGGTCGACCAGCAGCGCGATCTGGCCGCCGATCAGGTCGACCGTGGCCGGTGCGCCGCCCTTGTAGGGGATGTGGCGGAAGTGCGTGCCCGCACGGATGTTGAGCAGCTCCGCCTGCATATGGTGGCTGGTGCCGAAACCGGCGGAGCCGTAGTCCAGGGTGCCCGGCTTGGCCTTGTCCGCGGCGACCAGGTCGGCGAACTTCTTGTAGGGCGATTCGGCCGACACGATGATGACGCTGGGCACCGACGCGATGCCGCCCACCGCGATCATGTCCTTGGCCGCGTAACCGGCATTGCGGTACAGGTGGGGCGCCACGGCCATGGTGCTGGCCGCGCCAAGCAGGATGGTGTAGCCGTCGGCCGGGCTGTTGATGGCGTTGACCGTGCCGATGGTGCCGCCGGCGCCGGGCTTGTTCTCGATGACGATATTCGCCTTCAGCGAATCGCCGAGGGCCTTGAACATTTCACGCGCGACGATGTCGTTGATGCCGCCCGCGGGGAACGGCACCACCGCGCGGATGGGCCGCGCGGGGTAGTCGTCGGCGGTCTGCGCACTTGCGCTTCCCTGCCCTTGCGCCGAGGCGCCGTCAGGCGCCAACCCCAGGCATGCCGCACACAAAATGGCCAGGAGGCCCAGTTTCGATCGTTGCATTTCGCGCATCTGCAGGACTCCGCGTTTGAAGGGGCACGCCGGCGCGCAGGCACGGCAGTGGGATCAAACGCAGTCTAGGAGCGGCGGCAGGACGCGGGCAAACGATTAATTACGTCAGATGACGCGAGTAAAACTCATGCACAGCCCTGGTTCACGTGCACCAAGATGGGTTAGTCATCGCGGGCATCGTCATTGATGTAGCTGGCATTGCCCAGGCCGGTGCCTATGGTCAGCACCGCCCAGCGCGACACATCGCGCATCCAGGGCAGTTCGGACAGACCCTGGACCACGGCGTCATTGTGCAGATGCACATGAGGGGGAATGCCGTTGATCGACGGCAGCACCTCCATCAGCTTGTGCGGCAGGTGAAAGTTCTCGTCTTCCCAATCGCCCGGCAGGTTCTGCGAACCGCCGGTGATGGAGCCGTCGCCATGGATATGGCCGGGACAGGCCACGCCCACCAGCGGCGCTAGTTTCAGGCCGCGCTTGTCCGCCTTGTCGATCAGGCGGGTCAGCATGTCGGCAATGCCCTGGACCAGGTGTTCGCGATGGGTCATGTTCTTGTCCGCCGCGTGCCCCCATTTGCGCACGTTGGTGACGCGTGCGTCGTCGGGATTGCGCGGCTTGTTTTTGGTTTCGCCGCCGGGGACGCGGACGATGCCGCAACGCACGTTGGTGCCGCCGATGTCCACGGCCAGCATGGAATCGTAATGACGCCACACCGCGGACGGCGCCACGTGGGCCCAGCCCACCAGGCCGCCTTCGTCCGAATGGTGATGCATGGCACGGAGGCGGATCTCCACCTTGGCTTCGCGCAGCAGCTGGTCCGCGCGCCGGATGGTGCGGCGGCCCGCCAGGCTTTGTTTGAAGCCGCCGCCGATGGCGACGCGCTGCACGCCTTGCCACGACGCATGGCGCGTGAAGCGTCTGACGACGCGCGCCAGTTGGGCCGCGTGGTCTTCCATGGCGGAAAAGACGACCGCCGCGGCGTCGCCTTCTTCCTTCAGCCAGGCGTCGATGTCGCCTTTGCCGATGTCTTCATTCAGGATGGTGCCAAGGACGTCTTCGCCAAGGATGCGTTTGTACAACTTGCGCCAGCGGTCCAGGCCTTCCCGGAAGGCGGTGCGGCTGGCGCGGTCCCCGACGAAGCCCTTGCCCTCGCGTATTTCCAGGCCGTAGCCCGAGATGGTCGCGTCGGAGACTTGGGGGCTGCCGTGGGGCAGCCTGAGCGGGTTCTTTTTTGGCATAGAGGGCACACTCCGGGCCGGCGGGCCATGTAGGCCAGGGGTAGTCCCTGGACGGCCGGACAGGCCGTGGACACGCCGCCGCCGCGGCATGCGCTGCGGATGAGCACGCCGCGTGCCTGGGGCGAAATCGCCGCAAACGCCGACAGTTTGTTTTTTATGTGGGGCCTCCGGCCCCACACCCCGGTGCGGCGCGGCGCGCCATGCGCCATGCACTAAGCGCCGCACGCCACGCGCGCGCCCGCGTAAAAAACCCCGCCCCATCGCGGACACCGCGGAGCTGGCTTTGCCAGTCCGCCGGTGTCGCCCCCTTGGGGGGCCGCGCTTTGCGCGGTGCGGGGGGGCTATCCTTCCGCGCTACGCGCGGTACGGGGGGGACCTCTACCTCATGCCGTAGTCGCGCATGATGCGGACGGTGCGGTGGCGCGGGGCTGGAGCGTCGGCCACGGCAGGACGCCAGGCCGAGGCGGCGGCGTAGCTGGCCCAGGACACCAGCAAGGCCAGCTTGCCTGGCGTGTAAATGCTGGCGAAGACGCTGTAATCGAGCAGATCAGCGCTGCCCATGGGCAAACCAAGCCGGACAGGCAGCAACTCCCGCCCCGCCCCATCGGCGGCAGCGCCAAGTTCAGTGAGCGTGGCCCACCGGCCCATCAGCGTCGCCGGCTCGGCGCGATTGCCACGCGAGGGCCGCTCCGCTTGCGGCGCCGCCGCGCAAGACGGCGGATGGCTGTCGTAGAAGACATCGCCAACCCGCAAGTGGTAATCGGCAAAGATGGCGGCTCGCCCGCGTGCCTGCGCCGCATGATGTTCGACCGTGGCCCGCCAACGCGTGACGGCTTTCTCGTCACGCCAAAGCGAATGGGACAGCAGCCAGCCAGGCCGCTGCGTGTCCTCGAAACGTTCGTTGTCGATCAGACCATCGACGCGCCGGTCTATCCTGGGCTTGAGCGTGCTGGCCAGCCGCAGGTAATCCGCGAAACGTTCCTGCTTGGGTTGGACTTCGAAGAGTACTGAGTACATGACTGTCTCCATCGCCGTATCGAACACGAGTGCGGAAAGGTAAGACAGGGGCAAACGTCGCCCTTGCAGGGAAATGATCCGCGCTGGGGTTTTAGCCGAGCGCGCCACCAATCACGGTAATTAGCACTGCAATAAAAAGCAATAAAGAGAAATCCAAAGCGAAATCCGACTATAGCGGCAAGACTGGCGCTTGTGGTTTCTTTTTACCTTTCACGCAGAGCAGGCCCCGCCCGGCTACTGCGATAATCGATCAGCCCGCGGGCGGCGCTGACCGGCCCGCGAGGTCCTTGTGTGCAATGTATTGGGAAGGGCGAGGATGAAAACCATCATCTGGGTGATCTTCGGGCTGCTGGCCGTGATCTGGACCGGCATCGTCTCGATGACGCTGAAATTGATGCACTGGCTGCTGGGCAGCATCGGCGACATCCAGGTGCCCGTGCCCAGTACGCCGCCGGCCGCCGCGCCCGTGCCGGGCTGGGTGCCGCCCTGGGTCGATCCGGACTGGGTGCATGCCCTGCAGGGCGGCATCGCCGACGCGCTGGCTCACCTCAACCATGCCCTGCCCTTCCTCAGCGGCCTGTCGGGCTGGCTCACCGTGCTCGGCTGGTTCTGCTGGGGCGTCATCATGGCCCTGTTGCTGGTGGTCGCCCTGCTGCTGCACTGGCTGGCCGGGCGCGACTGGAGCCAGAAGCCGCCCTCCAGCGGCACGCCCCCGAACGTGCCGCCGCCCGCCCAGGGAGGCGAGCCGCCCCGGCTGCCGTCCGCATAGCGGCCCGGCCCGGCCCCTCGGCATGATAGACGCCGCTACGCGTATTTACCGACCAGGCCGCCGTCCACCACCAGCTCCGTGCCGGTGATGTAGGACGCCTCGTCCGAAGCCAGGAAGGCCACGGCGTTGGCGACCTCCCAGGGCGTGCCCATGCGGCCCATCGGCACCTGGCGGTCGCGCGCGCGGCTGGCCGCCAGGGCGTCTTCGGCATCGAACATGCGGCCCACGGTGTGGCGCACGCGCGGCGTGTCGATCAAGCCGGGAATGACCGTGTTGGCGCGGATGCCGTCGGCCGCATATTGCTGCGCCAGCATGCGGGCGAAATGAATGACCGCGGCCTTGGTGACGCTATAGGCCAGATGCGGATAGCCGGTGTAGCGGATGCCGGCGATCGACGACACGGTGACGATGGCGCCGCCGCCCTGGGCCTTCATGATGGGCGCCACCAGGCTGGTGGCGATAAGCACACTGGTGACGTTGACGCGCTGGATGCGCTCCCAGTCATCCACACTGATGTCGCCCGGTCCGCCGACCTTGCCGATGCCGGCATTGGTCTGCAGGATGTCGATGCGGCCATACTCCGCCATGGCGCGCGCCACTGCGTCGCGCATGGCCGCTTCGTCGCCGACATCGGCACACAGGGGCAGCGCGATGCCCCCCACCCGCGCCACTTCCTGCGCCGCGTCCTCGGCGGCGGCGGGGTCGCGGTCCAGGGCAATGATGCGGGCGCCCTGCCGCGCCAAAGTGACGCAACTGGCCTTGCCTATGCTCCAGCCCGGACCGCTGGAGCCCGCGCCCGCCACCAGCGCGACCTTGCCGGCCAGGCGTGTCGAAGAACCCGGCAAGGCCGCCGGCGGCTCCAGGGTCGCCGTCATGCCGCCTGCCCCAGTCCGACCGTCATGCCGCCGCACACATACAGCACTTGTCCGGTGATGAAACCCGCGCGATCGTCGAGCAGGACCGCCACCGCGTGGGCGATGTCGTCGGGCTGGCCCATGCGCTGCACGGGAATGTTGTCGATGATGCGTTGCGTGGCCGGCGCGCCGGGCGGATTGACGCGCGTGAACAGTTCCGTGGCGATGGGGCCCGGGCCGATCGCGTTGACGGTCACGCCGTGAGCGCCGGTTTCCAGGGCCCAGGTGCGCGTCATGCCCAGCAAGCCGGCCTTGGTGGCGGCGTAGACGCTACGCTCGGCCTTGCCCAGCGCGGCGCGGCTGGCGATGTTGACCACGCGGCCGAAGCGCGCGGCGCGCATGCCCGGCAACAGTCCCTGCAGCAAGAGCAGTGGCGCCTGCAGGTTCAGCGCGGACACCGCGGCCAGGTCTTCCGGCGTGGCGTCCTGCAAGGCAGCGGGCCGCACGATGCCGGCGTTGTTGACCAGGCGCAGCACTGGCCGCGTCGCCGTCAAGGCCGCCACGGCCTGGCGCGTGGCCGCCGCGTCGCTCAGGTCGACCGCCACGTGGGTCTCGCCTGGCAGGATTTCCGCGGGCGCGCGCAGATCGAAATTGATCACCCGCGCGCCGTCGGCCAGCAAACGGTTCACCACCGCGCGCCCTATGCCCTGGCTGCCGCCGGTGACCAGGACGTCGCGGGTCCCGGAGTTCATGGACTCGCCCGGCGTGACCGCCGTGTTTTCCTTGATCGCCATGGTCGTCTTACTCCTGCGCCTGATGCGATTTGCCCTTGCCCACGTAAGGGATGGCCTGATCGATGGTGTCCCAGATGAAGCGCCCGGACGGGCTTTCCTGTTCTTCCGCCACGTGCGCCACCAGGCCGGCCGCGCGCGAGATCACGGCGAAGCCGCGCATCAAGGTCGTCGGAATGGCCAGCTCGCCCAGCAAGGCCGCCACGGCGCCGGTGGCGTTGATGGTGATGTGCCGTCCCGCCACCTCGTCCACCGCGGCCGCCAGCGTGCGCAGCGCCTGCACCGACGCGCCCGCCAGGTCCGGCTCCGCCTCGGCCAGGTCCAGCAGCTTGAGCGCGCGCGGATCGTCGGGCTTGTGCAAGTGATGGCCGAAGCCCGGCATGGCGCGCTTTTCCGCGCGGTGCGCGCGGGCGATAACAAGCGCCTCGGCGTACGGGTCGGCGGCGTCCTTGATGCGGTCCAGCAGCCGCGAACAGTTTTCCATGGTGCCGACGAAGGAGCTGCCCACCGCCAGCAGGCCGGACGCCACCGCGCCCTGCAGGTTCTCCGGCGCGCTCATGTAGATCAGACGGGTGGCGATGGCGCTGGGGGTCAGGCCATGTTCCATCAGGGTGACCAGCACGGCGTCGACGATGCGCAGGTCGACCGGCCGCGCCTTGCGGCCGGTGATCTGCATGAACATCACTTCGGTGAACGTGGCCTTGCCGATCAGGTCCTCGACCAGGTCGGCGTCGCGGTAGTACATGCCGGTCAGGTGATGGGCGCACAGGCGCGTCACGGGGCCGTCCGCCTTGTTGTTCGGGGTCTTGGCGGTATTCGGGGTATTCGCGTTGTCGTTGCGGGAAGTCATGCGATCTCCTTGAGGGCGGCGTCACGCACCGCGTTCTTCAGTACCTTGCCCACGGACGAACGGGGCAGGCTGTCGTAGATGTGGATCTGCTTGGGCGTATGTACGGGGCCCAACAGGCCGCGCACATGCAGCTTCAAGGCCTCGACGTCGATGATGGCGCCGGCATGCGCCTGCACCGCGGCATAGACGGCCTCGCCCCACTTGTCGTCCGGCACGCCGAACACCGAGCACTCGTAGACATCGGGATGCGAGATCAAGGCGTTTTCCACATCCACGGGATACACGTTGAAGCCGCCCGTGATGACCACGTCGCGCAGGCGATCCTTGAGGAACAGATAGCCGCGCGCGTCCACCAGGCCGGTGTCGCCGGTGCGCAGCCAGCCATCGACCAGCGTCTCGGCGGTTTTCTCGGGCAGGCGCCAGTAGCCGGCCATCACCAGATCGCCGCGGACGGCGACCTCGCCGATTTCGCCATCCGCGCAGGGCTGTCCGTCCGCGCCAAGGATGGCGAGGTCGGACAGCCACGTCACGCGGCCGACCGAACCCAGGTTGGCGCTGTCGTCGAAATCGGTGGGCCGCATCAGGGTCACGATCTGCGGCGCTTCCGTCTGGCCGTAGGTGGTGCCGAGCACGGGACCGAAGAAGTCGCGCGCCTGTTCGAACTTGCCCACGGGCATGGGGGCGCCGCCGTAGATCAGATTGCGCAGCTTGGGGAAATCGGCGCGCGTCACGCCCTCTTGCGCCATGAGCATGTAGATCAGGGTGGGGGGCATGAAGCTGAGCGTGCCGCCGCGCTCGCGGAAGGCGGCGGTGATGGTCGCGGGGCTGGCCGCGTCGACCAGCAGCAGCGCGCCGCCTTGCGCCAGCAGGGGCAGCAGGTAGGTGCCGGTGCCGTGGGTGATGGGGGCGGCCACCACGTAGCGGTCTTCGGGGCCCAGGCCCCAGCCGTGGATCTGGTTGATGATGCCGGCGTTCCAGGCGCGCGCCGGCTGCATGACACCTTTGGGCAGGCCGGTGGTGCCGCCGGTGAACTTGATGGCCTGGATGGCCTCGCGATCCATGGGGTAGGTGGTTGGCGACGCGCCTGCGTGCTGGGACAGCAGGCTGGGCAAGGCGTGCTGGGCTTCGGCGAAGGTGGCAGCCGTGCTTGGGTTGCCGTTGATACCGGCGGCGGCAGTGCTGGCGTTGCCGGAATCAGGTGCATCCAGGCGGATGCGATGTGTTTTGATCGTGTCGCCGACCAGCGGCGCGCCGACCGTATCGATGGCGACGATGGATGGCTCGGTGGCGGCCAGGATGCGGGCGATTTCGCTGGGGGTGCTGCGGTAGTTCAGGGGCACCCAGATCTTGCCCGCCGCCAGCGTCGCCAGCAGGGCCAGGATGTGTTCGGCCGTATTGCCGGCACAGATCGCCACGCGAGTCTGCGGGGCGGGATCGAAGGCCTGCATGGCGGCGGCCAGCGCGCGCACGCGAGCGGCCAGATCGGCGTAGGTGATGATGCCGTCGGGACCATCCAGCGCCGTGTTGCCTGGGTGACGCTGGGCAGCGCGGAAGAAGAAATCTATGGGGTACACCAGTAACTCCTTGAATAAGGCGAAGGCACGAACCGCCGTCGCCTGCCTACGCAGATCTCACCAACTTGGGCGCCAGCCCAAAAAAGGGGCGATGGGGGGCTCCCCCATCATTCAAAAATTTCGCCACTGGCAGGCAGCCGCCGACGCCGGCTCGCGCAGATCTCGCCAACTTGGGCGCCAGCCCAAAGAGGGGGCGATGGGGGGCTCCCCCATAAATAAAAAAACGCTTCGCCGGAAGGCGGCCTGCCCTACTCGGCCTTCAAATTCGCCGTCTTCACCACCTTCGCCCACTTAACCGTCTCGGCAGCAATAAAACTCCCGAACGCCTTGGGCGAGTTGTCTTCCGGCGGCAGCACGAACCCACTCTTCTCGTAAATCGCCCGCAACTCCGGATCCTTCAAAGCCTTGTTCAAGGCGGTATTCAAACGTTCGACCACCGCGGGCGGCGTCCCCTTGGGCGCCATCAATCCAAACCACGACTCCACGGAAAAATTCGGCAGCCCGGACTCGGCCAGGGTCGGCACATCAGGCGCGAAGTTGACCCGCTTCAGCGTGGTCACCCCCAAGGCCCGCAGCTTGCCGGCGCGCACGTGCGGCAGGGACGAAGGCATGTTGTCGAACATGGAATCGACCTGCCCACCCAGCAGGTCGCCGACGGCGGGACCGCTGCCGCGATAAGGCACGTGCAGGATGTCGGTGCCGGTTTCCATCTTGAACAGCTCGCACGACAGGTGGATGGACGAACCGCTGCCGGACGACGCGCAGGTCAGCTTGCCCGGGTGCGCCTTGGCGTAGGCGATGTATTCCTTGACGTTGTTGATCGGCACCTTGGGATTGACCACCAGGATGTTGGGCACCGAGGCCATCATGCCAATCGGGGCGAAGTCCTTGTTCACGTCGTAATTGAGCTTGCTGTACAGCGTCATGTTGATCGTGTTGGCGATCGAACCGACGTAGAGGGTGTAGCCGTCCGGCGCGGCGCGGGTCACGGCTTCCGCGCCGATGTTGCTGTTGGCGCCGGTGCGGTTTTCGACCACGAAGGTCTGGCCCAGCTCCTGCGTCAAGGACTTGGCCAGCAGGCGGGCCACGATGTCGGTGGCGCCGCCGGCGGCGTAGCCGACGATCATGGTGACGGGGTGATTGGGGAAGTTGGCTTGGGCCTGGACGGTTGGGGCGACCAGGCAGATGGCGGCGCCGGCCGCGAGGGCGGCCAGTGCACGCGCGCAGCGTGTGACGATCATTGTTATGTCTCCGTATGTTTGTCTAAATATTGGACAAATCTGTGTTTGTCTGGGCTTATGATGCTTGTCGTCTTTCTGACGTGGAAGGTGGATTGTTCAAATAATGGACAAGTCTTGGGGTAAAAGGAGCGCCTCGCCGGCGGGGAGCGGGAGGAGGAGCGGCGCGCAGAGCGCGCCGCTCGTTGGAAGCGCTGCGCCCGCGAAGGGCACGACGTCCGCGAAGGACGCGACGCCCGCGAAGGGCGCGACGTCCGCGAAGGACGCGGCGCCCGCGAAGCGCGGGACCTCCGCGAAGGACGCGACGCCCGCGAAAGGCACGACGTCCGCGAAGGACGCGGCGCCCGCGAAGCGCGGGACCTCCGCGAAGGACGCGACGCCCGCGAAAGGCGCGACGTCCGCGAAGGACGCGGCGCCCGCGAAGCGCGGGACCTCCGCGAAGGACGCGACGCCCGCGAAAGGCGCGACGTCCGCGAAGGACGCGGCGCCCGCGAAAGGCGCAACGTCCGCGCAGGGCGCAACGTCCGCGCAGGGCGCGGGGGACGCGCGCGGCGGGACGCGGGTGGAGGCGGAGCGGGATGGGGGGCCGCGGACCTTGCGGCGGGGACTGCGGATATTGGGGGTGTTGCGGGGCGCGGGCGCGGCGGGGCTGCATGTGACGGAGATTGCCGCGCAGACGGGAATGCAACGGTCTACCGTGTACCGCTTTCTCGACGTCCTCGTCGACGAAGGCTATGCCGTGCGCGACGGCGACAAGCCCCGCTATCGGGTGCTGCACGCCGACACCGACACCGCCGACCCGCATGAGCAGGCGATACGCCGTTGGCGCCCGGCCATGCGCCGCATCAGCGACGCGATCGGTGACTCGGTGTTCCTGATCTGCCGCGCCGGCGACGACTCTCTATGCCTGCATCGGGAGATGGGCAACTACCCGGTCCAGGTGCTGACCGTGACCGTGGGCCATCGTCAGCCCCTGGGTGTAGGCGCGGCCGGCCTGGCGCTATTGGCCGCACTGCCACCGGCGGAAGCCGCCGACATCATCGCCCGCAACGAAACCGCGTTCCGCGCGTATGGCGGCCTGACCGCGGCGCACATCCGGCGACTGGTGGAAAGCACCCGCGACCGCGGCTGGTCGGTGATCGGCAACACCGCAGTGCCTGGCGTGCTGGGCGTCGGCATGGCCTGGTGCGACGGCGAGGGCTACCCGCGGCTGGCAATCAGCCTGTCGACCCTGATCGACCGCATGCCCGCGGCCCGCCAGCGCACCATCGCAGAAGTGCTGCGGGCAGAACTGGCCAGTCGCTGACGCGCTACCGCCAAGGGCGGTTCAGTAGTTGAGGGGCGGAGCCCCTCAACGCTCCCCGAGCAGAGGCATCAGCCACGCGGAGCGTCGGCGACAGCCGCGTTGCAGCAGCTTCGTAGCGCGGTAGCGCCGCTGCTCCAGCAGAACCACGGGGTGAAGGGGCGGAGCCCCTTCTTTCCTACGCGAACCGCGTATTCAATCCAGCTTCGCGCCAGACTGCTCAACGATCGTCTTGTAGCGCCCGATCTCGGCAGTGATGAACTGCCCGAACTGCCCCGCATCGCGCGGCTCAGCCAACTCGGCGCCCAGGGACGTCAAGGTCTTGCGGATCTCCGGTTCGGCCAGAATCGCATTGATCTCGGTATTGAGCCTGTCGACGATCTCCTTCGGCGTACCGGCCGGCGCCACCACGCCATACCAGGCCGACGCATACATGCCCTTGATACCCGCCTCGTCGAACGTGGGAACGTCCGGCAGTTCCGGCAAGCGCTTCTGCGACGCCACCGCCAACGCGCGCAAGGCACCCGCCTTGACCTGCGCCAGCGACCCCGTGTCCAGCATCATGTCGACCTGGCCAGCCAGCAGATCCGACACCGCCGGACCACTGCCCTTGTAGGGAATATGCACGATGTTCACGCCAGCCGCGTGATTCAGCATCGAACCGGCCAGATGCTGCGACGAACCGATGCCGCCCGATCCGTAATTCAATTTGCCCGGATTGGCCTTGGCGAAAGCCAGCATCTCCTGCACGGTCTGGAACTGCGACTTCTTCGGCACTTCCAGGATGTTGGGGATGGAAGCGACGAAAGCCACCGGCGCGAAGTCCTTCTGCGCATCGAAGCCCAGGTGGCTGTACAGATGCGGGTTGGCGGCGTTGGTGGAGCTGGTCGCCATCAGCAAGGTGTAGCCGTCGGCGGCTTCGCGCACGAATGAAGCGGTACCGATGTTGCCGCCCGCGCCCGCCTTGTTGTCGACGATGACGGTCTGCTTCAGGCGAGTGCCCAGTTGCTGCGCCAGGATACGGCCCAAAGCATCGGTGGCGCCGCCCGGAGGCCATGGCACGACGAGGCGGATGGGACGGTCGGGATAGCCGGCCGCCATCGCCGCGGGGGCGTGGGTGACCAGTAGCGCGGCAGCGGCGCAGGCCGCGACGCTGGAAGCGCGTAGTAGGGAAAGCAAACGCATGGATATGTCTCCGGTTCGATGAATTATGTTCTTGGGTTCAGGTGAGGACCACGCCGCCTTGGGCAGCGCGACCTGAACACCGGCGCCGACGTTTTAACGGCCCAGGGCCGCGTCGATCCAGCTGTCGTCGTACTTGCCGGCGGCGATGTCCGCCAGGGTGCGGGTCTCGTCCGCCAGCTTGGCGCGGGCCGCCTTGGCCACGGCGGCGGCCTGGGCCGGCGCCACGAATACCACGCCGTCCTCGTCACCGATGACGATGTCGCCATGGTTGACCACCACGCCGCCTATGCTCACGGCGCAACGGGTTTCGCCGGGGCCGTTCTTGTACGGGCCACGGTGGGTGACGCCAGCGGCGTAGACCGGAAAGGCGTCACGGCGGAAAGCCGATTGATCGCGGATGGCGCCGTCGATGACGAAGCCGGCGCAGCCCCGCTTGCGCGCCACCTGCATCATGATTTCGCCTACCAGGGCGCGCTCCAGGGAGCCGCCGCCGTCGACCACCAGCACGTCGCCGGGCTGCACGTGACGCAGCGCTTCGTGGATATGCAGGTTGTCGCCCTGGCGCACGCGCACCGTGTAGGCCGTGCCGAGCAGGGGCGCGTCGCCGTGGCGCGCGTCCAGTCCGTAAGTGCCGGCGATGCGTTGCATGCAGTCGCTGATCAGCGATGTGGCCAGGCCTTCGAACAGGCTGGGGGTGACGGCTGCGGTCATGCTTCTATCTCCGATTATTGATAATGAGTTGTTGGAGAAAATGCTACCTGCGGCACATGGAGAAAAAAAGAGATAAATTTGCGCCTTTCTTGGTGAATTTTTTGAATGGTGTTTGGATGGGGATGAGTGTCTCTGCGGCCCGCACCGCGGGTAGGCGCGCGGCGCGAAGCGCCGCGCGTGTTGATGGGGTGGAGACCGGGGCTCGTATGACCGGCGGTGCTTGCGGCGAGCCGGACCAGAACCTCTCTCCGCGTAGGCGCACGGCGCGGAGCGCCGCGCCTGTTGATGACGTGGGGACCCGGGCTCGTGCGACCGGCATCGTGCGCGCCGCGCGGGCTATCGGCCTGCACGGCACGGCCCCTGCCGTGTCCGTGCGAGACCTCTCGGCGCGACGGGGAGCGGCGCCCGGCGCCGCTCCTGGTGATGGCGTCGCGGCGCGTGTGGCCGGGATTGTGCGCGGGATGCGACTCGGCATATGTTGACGCTCAAACAGATCGAAGCCTTCTTCTGGGCGGCGCGGCTGTCGAGTTTTTCGCGGGCGGCGGGGAAGCTTTGTATGACGCAGTCGGCGTTGTCGAAGCGGATCAGCGAGCTGGAGGAGGAACTGAAGACGCCGCTGTTCGACCGGTCCGCGTACCGCCCCGTGCTCACCGAAGCCGGCCGCGCCGTGCTCGAAACCGCCGAGCGCATGCTGGCGTTGCGCGAGCAGATGTACACCCGCACCGGCGCCGACGCCGCTCCCGCCGGCCTGGTCTCCTTCGGCGTGACCGAGGTCGTGGCCGGCACCTGGCTGCCGGCCTGGGTCGCCGCCATGCGCAGCGACTATCCGGACGTGACGCTGGAACCCTACGTGGACGTCTCGGCCGCGCTGGCCGCCCGTCTGCGCGCCGGCGACATCGAGATGGCGGTGATGCCGCTGCAACTGCCCGGTCCGGAATTCACCTCCATGCAACTGGCCGAAGTGACCTTCTCCATGATGGCCGCGCCCGAAGTCGTACCGTCAGGCGTGCTGTCCCGCGACGCGCTGGCGCGTCTGCCGGTGCTGGCGCAATCCGGCGGTTCGGGCCTGACGGAAGTGTTCGACAGCTGGGCCCGCGTGAACGGCCTGAACCTGCAGCGCGTGCTGGCCAGCAACAGCCTGGTGGCGATCAGCGAACTCGTCCTGGCGGGACTGGGCATCGCCCTGCTGCCCATGGACTACTACCGCGCGCATCTGGACAGCGGTCGCCTGCGCGCAGTGACCGGCCCCCTGCCCTGGCCGCGCCTCCCTTACTACCTGGTGACGCGCACGGGTCCCGGCAGCGGACCGCTACGGGCCTTGCAGCAAGTGGCGCTACGCCCGCGGACAGAAACCTGAAGCGATATGCCCAAGGGCATCATGGCCGCTATGTGGCCGCTATGTGGCCGCTATGTGGCCGGCTACGTGGCAGCACGTGTGCCAGCACGGCTGACACAAACTACAGCCCGCTGAAGAGATCGCGCTCGTTCAACAGCGCGAAGGAAATCTCGGGATTGCGTTCCAGGCAGCGCCGCACGGCGGCCGGGATGGAGGAGCGGATCTGGCGGCACAAGCCCACCTGCTCGTCCACCTTGATGATGAAGCCGCGCACGGTGCGCACCTCATTGGGCCCGGGATCGATGCGCAGCGTGATGCCAAGCAACTGGAACAGCTTCTTTTCCATGTGGCGCAGATCGGCCAGGCTGCTAATGGCCTCGATGCGGTCCAGCAGGCGCTTCTCTTCCTGCTTGTTCAACATCAGCACACGGCGATCGCCCGCGAGATCCTCCAACAGGATTTCGCGGCGGCAATCACAGGCGCCCGGCGGGCATTCCTGGCGCAAGGGAATGGTCATCATGTCCATAAGCCGACGATGATAACGGACAGACATCCGTCCCCGCACGCGATGCGCGGGAACGGATGAGCAACGAGGGTTTATTGCGCGGCGTTAGCGGCCGGCGCGGTGGCAGGCGTAGTGACCGGCTTGTTGGCCGACTTGGCCGCCGTCGTCGCCGCAGGCTTCTTGACCGTTTCCAGGCCCGTCTTGCGCACGGTCGGCTGCACGGCGCTGGACGCCAGATACTTCAGCAGCGCGGCCGCTTCCTTCGGATGCGGCGCATCGACCGGAATGCCGGCGGCGAAGCGCGTGACGGATTGGGCTTCGTTCGGAATCTTGCCGACGAAGGTCACGCCCTTGATCGGCAACAGCTCAGCCACCTGCTGGAAGCCGAGCTGGTATTTGCCTTCGGCAACGGTCTCGCCCACGGGCGTCTTTTGCACGCGCGTGGACTTGGGCTTCATCTGGTCTTCGATGCCCATTTTCTTGTACATCTCGGTTTCGATGTACACGCCGCTGGCGCTGTCCGAATACGCCACCGACTGCGCGGCCAGCAGGGTCTTCTTGAACGCGTCCATGGTGGCGATGTTGGGCTTGGGCTGACCTTTTTTGACCACCATGCCGATCGGTGAATCGGCCAGTTCCACGCGCGATGCCGGGATGACCTTGCCTTGCTTGATCAGGTCGTCCAGGGCGTAGCCCACCATGATGACGACATCGATCTTTTCCCCGCGCGCCAGACGATTGGGAATGGCTTCGTCGGACTTGCCCATGGAGGGGCCGAGTTGCGTCTTCAGGGTGTTGCCGCTGGTCTTGGCCCACTGCGGGCCCAGGGCTTTGTAGGCGGCGGTGAAACCACCGGACGTGACGACGCTGACTTCCGCGGCCAGGGCGGACGACGTGAATGCCGTCGCGACCAGGGTCGCGGCCAGGAGGCCGGTGAGTTTGGCCGGCGACAGGCGGGGGTAAAGCTTCATGGATACGTCTCCTCTTTGTTGGTGCCTCAGGGCCGGGCCGGGATGGCTTGGGGGGTCTGGGCCTGGGCGCCCTTACGATACACCGCCAAGGTGGCGATCAGGGCGCAGACGGCGGCGAAGGTCATCCAGTAGCCAGGGGCGGCGCGGTCGCCGGTGACGTGGATCAGGTACGTGGATATCTCCGGCGTGAAGCCGCCGAAGATCGCCGTGGCCAGGCTGTAGGCCAGCGAGAAACCCGCCACCCGTACCGACGCGGGCATGATCTCGGTCAGCGCGGGAATCATCGCGCCGTTATACATGCCGAAGATGAAGGACAACCACAGCAGCACGGCCAGCATCTTGTGGAAAGACGGCGCCTGCGCCAGATACGCCAAGGCCGGATACGCGGTGAGGATGGCCACCACGGCGATGGTCAACAGCAGCGCCTTGCGGCCAACCTTGTCCGATATCGCGCCGCCGATCGGCAGCCAGATGAAATTGGAGATACCCACGAAGAACGTCACCGTCAGGCTGTCCTCCGTGCTCAGATGCAGCACGGACTTGCCGAAGGTGGGCGCGTAGACGGTGATCAGATAGAACGTGCAGGTGGTCAGCGCCACCATCAAGGCGCCCGCCAGCATCAGCCCCCAGTTGCGCAACAGCGCGGCCCACGACTCACCCAGACTCGGACGATGCTGCTGCTTCTTGAAAGCCTCGGTTTCCTGCAAGCTGCGCCGCAGCACGAAAATCACCGGGATGATCATACAGCCGACGAAGAACGGAATACGCCAGCCCCAGGCCGCGATCGTGTCCTTGTCCATCCATTGGTCCAGGCCATAACCCAGCGCGGCCGCGACGATGATGGATACCTGCTGGCTGCCCGATTGCCAAGCCGAGAAAAATCCCTTGCGCCCGGGCGTCGCCATCTCCGACAGATAAACCGACACGCCCCCCAGCTCCGCGCCGGCCGAAAAGCCTTGCAGCAGACGGCCGATCAACACCAGCGCGGGCGCCAGCATGCCGATGCTGTTATAGCCAGGCACGAAGGCAATCAGCACGGTGCCGCTGGCCATCAGCAGCAAGGTCACGATCAACCCTTTGCGGCGTCCCACCTTATCGATGTAGGTGCCCAGGAACACCGCGCCCAAAGGCCGCATCAGGAAGCCGGCGCCGAATACGGCAAAGGTCTTCATCAGCGCCGCGAAGTCGCTGGATGAAGGGAAGAACACCGCTGAGATCTGCGTGGCGTAGAAGCCGAAAAGAAAGAAGTCGAACTGTTCGAGAAAATTCCCGGCGGTCACGCGCAATACGGTTCGCATGAGCGCAAGAGGCGAACCGTGCGTCGCCTGACGCTCGGGCTGCGTGGAAGAAGGCTGCATGAAGGTCGATCCTAATGACGGCATCCGGCGGCGAGGCAACGCGGCAGGGCCGTCATTTTTTTCTCAGGCGAAGCGCGCTGGCCGGATATACCGAATCGAAGGTAAGGGTTTTTCCTGACGGCGGCATTAACACGCAAGCAAAGGCGGTCGCACGCAGGAAACAAGCGAAACCAGGCATTTCCTGACAGGCGCCTTTAACTAAGGACATTCCCTGAAAAGCCCCGTATACGCGCTGAAAACCTTTATGCCGCATCGCACAAAAGTTATCGTCCTACTGAAGCATTTTCTTGCTTCCAAAATAGCCAAACGATTCCAAGGGACCCGATGAAATCTTTGAAAACCATGGCCAGCGCCTGCGCGCTGCTCCTGGGCCTGGCCGCCCATCTGGCACCGGCGCACGCCGATGCCCTCGACGACATCAAGCACCGCGGCACCTTGCGCGTCGCCGTACCGCAAGACTTCCCGCCCTTCGGCTCGGTCGACGCATCCATGCAGTTGAAGGGTTTAGACATCGAAGTATCCAAGCTGATCGCCGCCAAGCTGGGCGTGAAGGTGGAACTGGTGCCGGTGGTCAGCGCCAATCGCATTCCCTATCTGCAGACGAACAAGGTGGACCTGGTCATCTCCACGCTGGGCAAGAGCGAAGAGCGGGAGAAGGTCATCGCCTTCTCGCAGATCTACGCGCCCTTCAACAACAGCGTATTCGGCCGCGTCACCGAGAAAGTCTCCAAGCCCGAAGACCTGGCCGGCAAGACCATAGGCGTGGCACGCGGCACCTTCGAGGATCTGCTGCTGACGAAAACCGTCCCGCAGTCCACGGTCATCAAGCGCTATGACGACAACAACGGCATGATCTCCGCATATCTGTCAGGCCAGGTGCCGCTGATAGGCACGGGTGATTTCGTCGCCAGCGGCATGGCCGACACGCTGCCGGCCGGCTCGCCCAACAAGCCCGAAGCCAAGTACGTGATCCACGTGTCGTCGTGCCGCGTCGGCCTGAACAAGGACGAACCGAAACTGCTGGCCGCCGTCAACGACGTGCTGACCTCCGCCAAGAAAAGCGGTGAGCTGAACGCGATGGTGGAAAAATTCCTGCACGTGCCGATCCCGCCGGACATGCTCAACGACTACAAATAAGACGCGTCGCCTGGACCGGTCTCAGCCGCGCGCCCGGTCCAGGGTGCGGCGCACGCGGGCGGCGAGCTGTTGCGTGGTGAAGGGCTTTTCCAGCAAGGCCACGCCAGGCATCAGCGCACCATCGCTGACCAGCGCCTGCGACGCGTAGGCCGACGTGAAGATCACGGGCAGGTTCGGCCGCTTCACATGGACCTGCTCGGCCACTTCGCGGCCGTTCATGCCCCCGGGCAGTCCAACGTCGGAGAACACCAGGTCGATGGCCGGATTCTCGTCGACCAGACGCAAGGCCGATGGCCCGTCACCCGCCTCCAATACCAGATAACCCAGCTCGCGCAGCGTTTCCGTGGAAATGCTGCGCACTTCGGCATCGTCTTCCAGCACCAGCACGGTTTCGCCGCCCGGCGACCGGTAATCGATGCCGCTGACATCCGTCACCATCGCGGCACGAGCGTCCGCGCCGCGCGTATCGCGTGGCAGCAGCAAAAGCACCGTGGTGCCCTGCCCCGGCCGCGACGCCAGCTTCACATGGCCGCCGCTCTGCTTGACGAAGCCATAGACCTGGCTCAAGCCCAGCCCGGTGCCATGACCTTCCTTCTTCGTCGTGAAGAACGGGTCGAAAGCCTTCTCCAGCACTTCGGGCGGCATGCCCGGTCCGCTATCCGCGACGACGACCTCGACATAATCGCCGGGCGTCTTCCCTGGATTCTGGCGGCAGTACGCCTCGTCCAAACTGCGGTTCGCGGTGGTGATGATCAAGCGGCCGCCGCCCGATGGCCCCATGGCATCGCGGGCATTGATGGCCAGGTTGATCAAGGCGTTTTCCAGCTGGTTCGGATCGACGTAGGCCGGCCATACTTCGTCCGCCAGCTCGGTGCGCAATTCGATGTGCGCGCCCAGGGTCTGCGTCAACAGGCCGACCAGGCGCGTGGTGGTCTCGTTGGCATCGACGGCTTGCGGGGCCAGCGGCTGCTTGCGCGAGTAAGCCAGCAGGCCCTTGGTCAGCTTGGCGCCGCGCTCGACACCCTTGAGCGCGTTGTCCAGCCAGCGCTGTTCGCGTTCCGACACATCGTCGCCCCAGGCGCGTTGCAAGGTTTGCAGATTGCCCTGCACGATCATCAGCACGTTGTTGAAGTCATGGGCCACGCCGCCGGTCAGTTGTCCGATGGACTCGACCTTCTGCGCCTGGCGCAATTGTGCTTCCAGCTCCAGGCGCTGGGTGATGTCGCGCCCGGTGCCGAATATCCGGCCGTCCTCGGTCCGCACGAAGGTCCAGCTGACCATGCGGCCGATCTTGCCCTCGGCGCCGATCATCTCCAGATCGACGTCCTGCACATAGGAATAGTCGCGCAGAACGGCGCGCGCCTCGGCCGCGCGGTCCTGGCTGTTCGTCGCCACCAGCGACCCCAGGCGGCGGTCCAGCAATTCATCGGCGGACCATCCCAGCATGTCCTGCCAGGCAGGATTACTGTTGCGGATGTAGCCATCCATATCGCAGATGGCCACCAGGTCGTGGGAAATCCGCCAGACCAGATCGCGCTCTTCCGTGCGCGAACGCACCATCGCTTCCAGCTCGGCGTTCATCTGCACCAGGCTCTGCTCCGCGCGGCGCCGCGCCTGGCGCTGTTCCCGCTCAGCCATGGCACGCTCGATCGCCGACGGCAGCCGCTCCTGCCTGTGCTTGACGACGTAGTCGGTCGCCCCATGCGTGAGCGATTCGATGGCGACGTCTTCACCCAAGGTGCCGGACACGAAGATGAAGGGCGTCTCCGGACTCAATTCACGCGCGATGGCCAGCGCGCTCATGCCATCGAAACCCGGCAACACATAGTCAGCAAGGATGACGTCGTAGGCTTTGTCGCGCAGGGCATCGCGGAAATCCGCCTCGCTCCATACGCGATCGATGCGGCAATCCAGACGCGCGCGTTCAAGGCGGCGGCGCAGCAGCTCCGCATCCAGGTCATTATCCTCGAGCAGCAGGATGTCGATCGCGTCGGCGCCGTTATTCACGCGGAGGTCACCTTCATGGGGCCGACCCGCAGCTGGCCTGGCGAGGGTTCATTCAGGATGGCCCAGAACATGCCCAGTCCGCGGATCGCTTCGAAGAACTCCTGGAAGTCCACCGGCTTGACCACGAAGGCGTTGACACCAAGATCGTAGCTGCGCACCAGGTCGGACTCTTCGCGCGACGCGGTGAGCATTACCACGGGCACGTGCTTGACGGCAGGGTCGCTCTTGATCGTCGCCAGCACTTCCAGGCCGTCCATCTTCGGCAGCTTGAGGTCCAGCAGCACCACAGCGGGATCGATAGCCGGCCGGTCCGCGTGCACGCCGCGCCGCAGCAGCCAGTCCAGCGCTTCGATGCCGTCGCGCGCGGTCACCACTTCATTGGCAAGGCGGCTGCGCTCCAGCGCAACGAGCGTCAGCTCCAGGTCCTTGGGATTGTCCTCGACCAGGAGGATATTTTTAAGCACCGACATCTTCGGCGGTCTCTCTGTTAGGAATGGAAAAATAAAACTTGGCGCCCTGATCGACGACGCCTTCAGCCCAGGCGGATCCACCGTGGCGTTCGGCGATGCGGCGCACATTTGCCAGGCCTATGCCCGTACCCTCGAAATCTTCCATGCGATGCAGCCTTTGGAACACCCCGAAAAGCTTGCCCACGTAGGCCATGTCGAAACCGACGCCATTGTCCTCGACCATGAAAACGGTGGCGGCCGGCGTGCGGTCGGCGCTGACCTTGATCTTAGCCACCTCGCGGCCGTTTGTGTACTTGATCGCATTGCTCAGGAGGTTCTGGAAGACCTGCCGCAGCATCGTGGGATCGGCGCTGACCTGCCCCAGGGGAGCAATATCGAACTCCACGCGCCGTCCGCGCAACTCAGGCTGCAGCAGGTGCCGGCACATGTCCACCATACGATCCACGTCGACGGTTTCGCGGGCCAGGCTCATGCGGCCGGCCTGCGAAAAACTCAGCAAGCCGTCGACCAGTTTGCCGGCCGTATGGGCGCTTTCGATGATGGTATCGATGTAGCGCAGCGGACGGCTGGCGGCCCCTTCGGCGGCACGTCCTTTGGTGCCGTCCGCGCCCGTCTGCAGCTCGTCCTTCAACAGTTCGGCGTAACCCACGATGTGGCGGAACGGTGCACGCAGATCATGCGACACCGAATACGAAAAGGCCTCGAGTTCGCGATTGCTGCGTTTCAGTTCATCGGTGATGTCGGCCAGTTCTTCGGCCTTGCGCATGACGATGCCGATGATGGCGTTACGCAGCAAGGCCGCCGTATCCAGCTGCGGCTCGGTCCACGGCGCCGAGCGCTGGCGCACGGTCTCCTGCCAGCTTTCGAAGGACAGGCGCGGGTGCAGGCGACCGGCGCCCGTGCGCTTGGCCTGGTTCGGATCGCCGCCCCAACGAACGGTTCGCACCAGCTCCGGCCGGAACCAGAGCACATAGCTGCGATGGATCTGCGAAATCTGGATGGCCAGCAGACCGGCGGCGGCCTCGCCATCGTGTTTAACGCTCACGCTGTCCGGCATGGCTTCGGACAGGCAATCGGTGCTGTAGATATCTTTGTCGCCGTGGTGCTGGTCCAGCCACTCGACGATCGCCGTCACTCCCGCTTCGTCCGGTGCGTCGCCGACGCTATGGCAAACGCCCTTGAGCATGACCGCCGCGCCATACGCATCCACCAGCGGCAGGAAATCCTCCGGATGCCGAACCAGGCCTTGAACGAAATTATCTTCGCGCGCCATATAGGCCAGCAGACGCGACTGCAAGCTTTGCCGCTCGACCCGTTCGGCCGCATGCGAGCTGCGCGTCTGGCCCTCGATCTGCATGGCCATGATCTGGGTGAGAAAGTCGCACGCGGCCCGCACGTGGTGCGGCACGGTGCGCGGCGACGCATGGTGCGCGGATACCAGGCCCCAGAGCTGGCCACCCACCACGATGGACACCGAGAAAGACGATGGCGTACCCATATTGCGCATGTATTCCAGATGCACGGGCGACACGCTGCGCAATACGGCATTCGACATGTCCAGCGGCGCCAGGCCGGCGTCCTTGCGTTCCAGGATCGGCACCGGCACGTAGTCGGCATTCGAGATCAGGCGCAGGCGGTTCAGGCGATACAGCTCGCGGGCCTGCGCGGGAATGTCGCTGGCCGGGAAGCGCAAGTCGAAATACGAAGGCAGGCGATCGTTGCGATCCTCGCCGACCACCGTGCCGCTCCACTGCTCGTCGAAGGCATACACCAGCACGCGGTCAAAACCGGTCAACTCACGGATGATGCGCGCGGCGTCCTGGTACAGCGCGGCGGGGCTGCGATCGCCCTGCAGCGTCTCGACGGCCGCCCGCATGTCGGGATAGAGCAGATCCAGCGATCCCTCGAAGGCGGGGTCGACGAATTCGAATTCGATGACCCGTTCGTCGCCCGACAGATGGGAGATGACAAGAAAGCTGCCTGACTTGAATTGGGTGATGCCGTGCGTGCGCGGCATCTGCGCTTTCGGCTCGCGTGACAGCACCTCCTTCAATAAGGCGGGTGTCAGGAGTCCGGCGGCTTCCAGGGTTTTTCCAAGCGAAGCCAGGGGATCAACGTCGACAAATTCACCGATGTTTGCGCTGATACGCAACAGTTCGGTGCTTTTTCTATCAATCGAAAGGAGAAACCCCTGGGGCTGGATATGGCCTGGAATGCGGATGGGTTCTTGATCGCAAGATTGCAGGTCAGTCGTCATCAGGGAATGAGGCATTGAGTTGCATCTGATTATATATACCTGTCCTTACCGGACCCCAACGGCTGTAACTGAAACCAAAAATTGAAAGTGCCACAGAGGCGGGTACAGAACCTTCAATCTTCCTCGTGCTCTTCAGTAGTTTTAGCCGCCAACCACGATGCGCGAGATCGTGGCGGTCCATTGTTGCGTCTTGGGCAACAGGCTGCGTCCCGCCAACGGGCTTCCGCAATGACGTGCCGCATCCTACGATCCTGTTCGTGCGACGCGCCTCATGCGCCGCGCCCTCGGGCAGCATCGGCCGCGGCCCGCCCCTCCATCAAGGACATCGTCATGACGCAACGCCTGAACTATCCCCAGCAAGCCCCGGAGTTGTTCAAGAAGTTCGCCCAATTCAGCACGCAGTTGGCGGATTCGAGCCTGGGCAAGACCTTGCACGACCTGGTGCAGATCCGCGCTTCCCAGTTGAATGGCTGCGCCTTCTGCCTGGACATGCATAGTAAAGAGGCCAAGATCCATGGGGAGCGGGAGCTTCGCCTGTATCACCTGCCCGTGTGGCGTGAGTCGCCCTTGTTCGATGCCCGCGAACGCGCCGCGCTGGCCTGGACCGAGGCCCTGACCCGCCTGGACGGCCATCCCGTCGCGGACGCGCTGTATGAAGAAGCGCGCGCCCAGTTCGACGAAAAGGAACTGACCGAGCTGACCTGGGTCATCGCCACCATCAACGCCTGGAATCGCCTGGGCGTGGGCTTCCAGGCGCTGCCCGGATCGGCCGACAAGGTGTTCGGCCTGGACAAGGCCAATCTGAGCTGAACGCCGGCCCTGTCCGCGACCAGAGTCGTTGGCAAGGCCGCCGGCACCTCACGATCATGCTCATCCTTACGGACGGAAAAGATCCAGCCTGGGGATGCGCTGCGTCATGAAATCGATGAAGACGCGCATCCGCGCCGGCAGGTGCTTGCGGCTGGGGTAGCAGAGAAAATGCCCGCGGTCTTCGGGCATATGCCGCGCCAGCACGCTGACCAGGCGGCCGGCGCGCAGGTCGTCGCACACCTGGTAGCGGGCCATCTGGGCCACGCCGCGGCCATCGAGCACGGCCTGGCGCAACAGGTCCACGTCGTTGAAGGTGCAGACGGGCCGCGGCGCATAGTTGCGGCCGCGGCCCTCGACCTTGAATTCCCAGTCCTGGGCGCGGCCCGATGCCGGCCGCAAATTGATGCAGCGGTGACGGTCCAGGTCGTCCACCGTCGCGGGCAGCCCGTGCGCCTGCAGGTAGGCAGGGGCGGCACACAGCAGCAGCTGCATGGGGACAAGCTGGCGCGCGATGACCTGGCTGTCTTCCAGCCGGCCGTCGCGGAAAGCGATGTCGATACGGTCGGTGGAGAAATCGGCCGCGCCATCGTCCAGGGCCAGGTCTACCGTGATGGCGGGATAGGCGTCCTGGAAAGCCGCGATCAGTGGCGCAACCACGCGACGGCCGAAACCCACCGCGGAAGCGATATTCAGATGTCCCCGCGGGGGCCCTTCGCGCAGATCACGCATATCCCTCAGCGCCTGCATGATGCGCTCGACGCCGGGGCGGCAGTTGGCGTGGAAGCGTTCGCCCTCCGGCGTCAGCGCAGTGCTGCGGGTCGTGCGCAGGAACAGGCGGGCGTCGAGCTGCGCTTCCAGCTTCTGCACGGCGCGGCTGACCGCCGAGCGGCCGATACCCAGGCGGTCGCCGGCCTTGGCGAAGCTGCCCGCGTCGGCGACGGCCAGGAAGGCGATCACGCCAGCGTAGGAGGTGGCGAAAGTCGCGGCTAGAGGGTCTGGCTGGATGACCGCCCCGGAGGCGGCGGGCGGGTCGTCCGCGCGACTGGACCGGGTCGACATCGGCATGGCGAGGGCTTGCGTGGTCTTTTCCATGTCCGTAAGACGGACGCCGGCCCCCGGCTGTGACATCCGCCGCCTGATAGAAATGTTTCTTATTGAAACACTTCACCTGACGCGGCCAGCGCGTTCAGCAGGCGCGCCAGCTTGTCCGGGTTTCTTTGCACCTGCATGGCGACGATGCGATTGCCGTCGGTTTCGAAAGACTGGGCCGACTCCAGCTGCCCTTCCATGAAACGCAACAACGCCAGCCGGCCATTCAACATGACGGTTTCCACCCGCAGGCCGGCCGGCCCCAGCCGACGGTAGGCCGCATAGAACAGCTGCGCGATGCGGTCGCCGCCCACCAGCGGTTTGGGAAAACTGGGCACCTTGCCGCCGCCATCGCCGACCAGGCGCGCGTCCTCGGCCAGCAAGGCCGCCAGCCCGGCCAGGTCGCCATGCCGCATGGCGTGGGCAAAGCCGCTGATCACCCGCTGGTGCGCCTCGCGCGTGACCGTGTAGCGCGTCCTTCCTTCGCGCACCTGCACTCGCGCGCGCGCCACCATCTGCCGACAGGCCTCCTCCGTCTTGTCCAGGATGCGGGCCACTTCGGCGTAATCGGCGTCGAAGACGTCATGCAGCAGAAAGGCCGCGCGGGCTTCCGGCGACAGGCGCTCCAGCACATTGAGGAAGGCCACCGACAGGTCATCGGACAGGGCGTGCAGTTCTTCCGGCGTGGGCGCGGGGTCGGTCAGTAAGGGCTCCGGCAGCCAGAATCCGGGGTAATGTTCGCGCTGCTGCCTGGCCACGCGTAAACGGTCGATGGCCAGGCGGGTGGTCACGGTCACCAGCCAGGCTTCGGCATTGTCCAAAGACGCGACATCCGCCGCATGCCAACGCAACCAGGCATCCTGCACCACGTCCTCCGCCTCCGCCAGGCTGCCCAGCATGCGGTAGGCGATGCCTTGCAGGCGGGGGCGCAGGCGCGTGTAGGTGTCGTCGTGATGGTCCATGGTCCCGGTTCGATGCGCGCCTTAGAACTTCAGGCTGGCGCTCAGGCTGAACGTGCGCGGATCGCCCGCTTTGACGTAGTCCGCCGACTGATACAGCCAATAGCGCTTGTTGGTGAGGTTGTTGATCCCTGCCCGGAAGGTGGTGTCGTAGCCGTAGATGCGCGTGTCGTAGGTCGCGCCCAGATTGAAGATGGTGTAGTCCCCCACCTTCACGTCATTCGACGCGCCCAGCATCGCGGCACCCGTGTACTTGGCGTCTGCGCGCAGCTTCAGCCCGGGTAGGGCCGGCACAGCGTAAGCGATTTGCGCGGCGGCGGTCCAGCGCGGCGCGCCGGCCACACGATTACCGACATAGTCCGAACCCTTGCGGTACTCCGTGTCGAGGAACATGAGGCTGCCGCCCAGGGTCCAGTCGCGGCCCAGGCGTCTGGACGCGGCCAGTTCCACGCCTTGGTACAGCGACTCACCGTTCTGCACCAGCTCGTTGTTGGCGTTGGTGTATTCGGATTTCTTTTCGATGCGGAACACGGCGGCCGTGGCGGCCCAGTCTTCCTGGCCGGTCTTGATGCCCAATTCGTACTGCTTGCTCTTGAGCGGGTTCAGCATCGCGCCATAGTTGGCGTACGTGATGCCCACCGACGAGCCCGGCTCCAGCGCCTCCATATAGCTGGCGTAGGCCATGGTGCGCGGCGAGAACTTGTACATCAGCGCGAAGGTCGGCGCGGGCACGCCGTTCTTGGCGTAGCTGGAGGTCTCCGCGCCGGTGGTGGAGAAACCGCGCTGGCTGTAGTCGGTGTAGCGCACCCCGGCCAGCAGCGACCAGGGGCCGCCCAGGTCCATGGTATCGCTGGCGAACAGCGACTTCTGGGTGATCTCGGCGGCGCGATAGAGATCCAGGCCGCCATCGCTGTAATAGGCGTTGGTGTTCTGGCGGAACAGGTTGCCGGTGCCCGCCGGGAAATACACGCCATCGACGCTGTAGTCGTTCTTCTGCTTGGACCACGACGCGCCCAGCACCAGCTGGTGATTGACGGGGCCGGTGTGCACGCGGCCCTGCACCATGCCCTGCCACTGGTTGTAGGAATAGGCTTCGCCGTAGTCCGACAGATAGTTATCGTAGTCGCCGGCCTGGTTCTGCAGGAACAGCACCGATTCATTACGCCGCGTGCGGGTCGAGCTGTAGCTGTAGTTGGTGCTGAAGGTCCAGTCCGAATTCAGCGCGTACTTCAAGCCGGTGGAGTAATAGCGGAACTCGTTGTCGGCGTACTGGCCTTTCGAGTTCAAGGTCTGGTCATCGTTGCGCACGGCGCGCGGCAGGCGGTTGCCGCTCAATTGCCCGGCATAGATGGTGGGTTCCTGATCGCGCACGTCGCGGTTCTGCACCAGGGTCTGGAAGTCCCAGGTCAGGCGTTCGGTCAGGCGCGCGTCCAGCGCCAGCGACAGGGAGTTGCGGTTCAAGCGGCCGTCGTTGTACGTGTTGCCGGCTTCGTGGGTGGCGTTAAGGCGATAGCCGATGGCGCCGCTGTCGCCGATGCGGCCGCCCAGGTCCACGTGCTCGCGCAGCAGGCCCTTGGACTGATAGCCGACGTCGATGCTGCGCAAGGGCTCGTCGGTGGGCTTCTTGGTGACGTAGTTGATCAGGCCGCCGGGCGATCCGAAGCCGTACATGAAGGCGGTGGCGCCTTTGAGCAGGTCGATCTGTTCGAAGTGTTCGGCGGGCAGCAGGGTGACGTAGCTGAGGAAGGGGTTGCCATCGATGCGGTAGGAGTTCTGCCAATCCAGTGGCAGTCCCCGCACGGACAGATAGCTGGTCCAGGCGCCGTAGGCGGCGCTGTTGTCCGTCACCGAAGCGTCCAGCGCGAAGATGTCGCCCAGTTTGTTGATCTGGCGGTCGCTCATGTCGCGGGCGGTGACCACCGTGCTGGAGAACGGCGTTTCGAGAACGCTGCGTTGGCCCAGGGCGCCGTTATTGACCGGGGCGTCGACATTCACGACGCTGGTGTCCAGGGCGGTGCCGGTGATGGCCACCGTAGGCAGCGTGGCTGTCTCGGTGGGCGTGGCCGCGGTCGTGGTGGCAGTCGTGGTGGTCGTGGCTGCGGTCGTGGCCGCCGGCGTGGATGACGAAGCAGGCGTGGCCTGCGCGTGGACGATGGCGGGGGCACACGTCAGGCCCAGGATGGCCGCCAGCAAGGGGCGAGGCGAAAAAAAAGGCCGCGGGGCCTGGGGGTGGGCGTGTGATCGGACTAGGCGAGCCAACTTGAATCCTCCCAGATTCGTGATTTTTGTATGAGAATCAATCTCCGTTGCGAATAATACTTATTTGTGTTCTTAAAGAAAAATGAAAGATTCGTGGAGGGATCAAAGTGTGGCGTCCTGCCGACGGGGGAGTGGCGCGCCGGCGGCGCGCCACTTTTGCGCGAGAAAGCGCGGCGCCGCAGCGCGCGCGCCGCGGGCGCTGCCACGCCAGGACGCGCGGGCCGGCGCGGGCGCGGCCCCGCCAGGGCGCGCGGATCGATGCGGGCGTGACCCCGACGGGGCGTGGGAGCGGCCGCCGCTGGGGCGGGAAACACTCAGAACTTGACGCTGGCGGTCAAAGTGAAGGTGCGGGGGTCGCCCGCTTTGACGTAGTTCGACGCCTGGTACATCCAATAGCGCTTGTTGGCGACGTTGTCGATGCCGGCCCGGAAGGTAGTCTCGTAGCCGTTCACGCGCATCTCGTAAGTCGCGCCGACGTTGAACAGCACATAGCCGTCCACCGGCAACTCATTCGACGCGTTCAGCATGGTCGAGCCCGTGTACCTGGCCACCCCGCGGAAGCTTAATCCGGCGACACCCGGTACGGCATAGGCCACCTGTGCCGCAGCGCTCCACCGGGGCGCGCCCGTCACGCGCTTGCCGTCGTAAGCCGTGCCCTGGCGGTACTCGGCGTCCAGCGCCATCAGGCTGCCGCCCACCGTCCAATCCCGGCCCAGCCGCGTCGACGCGGCCAGCTCAACCCCTTGGTACCGCGCCTGCCCATCACGCACCATGGCATTCACACCATCGATGTACTCGGCTTCCTTGTCGATGCGGAAGACGGCCGCCGTGGCGGTCCAATCGTCCTGCCGGGTCTTGATGCCAACCTCGTACTGCCGACTCTTGACGGGATCCAGCAAGGTGCCGTAGTTGCTATAAAGCACGCCCACCATGTCACCAGGCTGCAGCGCTTCCACATAGCTGGCGTAGGTCATGGTGCGCGGCGAGAACCGGTACATCAGCGCAAAGACAGGCGCCGGCACGCCCCGGCGCCCGTAACTGGACATCTGCGCGCCTGTCGGCAAGAACCCCCGTTGGTCGTAGTCGATATAGCGCACCCCGGCGAGCACCGACCACGGCCCGCCCAGGTCCATGGTGTCGCTGGCGAAGACCGACTTCTGCGTGATCTCCGCCGCGCGATACAGATCCAGGCTGCCGTCGCTGTAGTAGACGTTGCGATTCTGCTCATACAGATTGCCGCCCTCCCCCGCGAAGTACGTACCGTTGACGCTGTAGTCGTTCTTCTGCTTCGACCAGGCCGCCCCAAGCACCACCCGATGCCGGACCGGCCCCGTGCGCACCGTCCCCTCGGCCATGGCGCGCCATTGCTCATAGGAATAAGCCTGGCTCTGGTCCGAAGGAAAATCGAGATAGTCACCGGCCCGGTCCGCCAGCGCCAGAATCGATTGATTGCTGCGCCAGCGCGTCTCCGCATGGCTGTACCGGGTGCTGAAAGTCCAGTCCGGATTCAATGCGTACTTCAATCCGGTGGCGTAATAGCGGAAGCGGGTATCGGCGTACTGCCCTTTGGAATTCAAGGACTGGTCATCGTTGCGCAGCGGCCGAGGCAGCCGGTGGTCCGTATACGCGCCGGTGTAGAGGGAAGGTTCCTGGTCATGCGCGTCGCGGTCCTGCTGCAGGGTCTGGAAGTCCCACGTCAGACGGTCCGACAGGCGCGCGTCCAGCGCCAGGGACAGCGAGTTGCGATTCAAACGCCCGTCGTTGTAGGTGTTGCCGCCCTCATGCGTGGCATTCAGGCGGTAGCCGAACGCGCCGCTGCCGCCGAGCCGATCACCCACATCCACATGCTGCTGCAACAGCCCCTTTGACCGGTAGCCGATGTCGATGCCACGCACCGGTTCGTCCGCCGGCTTCCTGGTGACATAGTTGAGCGCGCCACCGGGCGAGCCGATGCCGTACATGAAACCCGTGGCGCCTTTGAGCAGATCGATCCGCTCGAACTGTTCGTACGGCAGCACGGTGAAATAGCTGATGAAGGGATTGCCGTCGATGCGATAAGCGTTCTGCCAATCCAGCGGCAGCCCACGGACGGTCAGGTAGCTGCCCCACACGCCGTAGGCAGCGCCGTTGTCGGTGACGGACGCGTCCAGCGCGAACACGTCGCCCAGCTTGCGCGCCTGGCGTTCGCGCAGGTCGGCGGCGGTCACCACCGTGCTGGAAAAGGGTGTGTCCATGGCAGCGCGCCGGCCCAATGCGCCATTGTCGACGGGAGCAGCGAGGTGCAGGGAAGCGGGGTCCGGCCTGCGAGAGGCCTGCCTGCCGGCGTCCGGCATATCGCCGGTCACGATGACCGCGGGCAATGCGGGTTCGGGGGCATAAGCCGCGGCTACGTCCGCGGCTGCGCCAGCGGTAGCCGCGGACGCGCAGGCCAGGCCCACGCCTGCGCACAGCAGCACTTTAACCGGCAGCATCCCCAGTCATCTCCGCATCGGCTTGACGATACTTGCGCCATCGCGACGAGGCGCATCCCCGGTTGCGGATGGTACCATCGCGCGGCAATGACGACGCCTCCGCCCGCCCCTGCTCCGGTTCGCCCGCGCGCCCTCCCGGCCACCGCCGCCGAGGCCTGGCGCGCCGCGCAGGCCTGCGTGGACGCCGGCGATCCCAAGGCCGCCGGTCCTATCCTGCACGCGTTCGCCACGACCGCGCCCACCGATGCCGCGACCTGCAACGACCTGGTGGCGGCCTTCGCCCACTGTGGCCTGGCTGCCGAGTCCATGCCTTACGCCGAACGCGCGGTGGCCCTGCATCCGCGCGACAGCGTCGCGCGCAGCAATCTGTGTGAACTGCTGCGCCGCGCCGGCCGCATGGATGAAGCCGTCGTCCAGGGACGTCTTTCCATTGAATTGGGACCACGGGAAGCGGGCCATCACTACCACCTGGGCATGGCCTACGCCGAAGTCCTGCGCATGAACGAGGCGATCGCGCACCTGCGCCAGGCCATTGCCCTGCAGCCCCGATTCGCCCAGGCCCATTTCGAATTGGCGGAAGCCCTGCTGACGACCACGCAATTCCCGGAAGGCTGGCAGGAGTACGAGTGGCGCTATGCGATGCCGCACGTCAAGCCGCTGCTGCCGCCGCCGCACACGCTGCCGGTCTGGGACGGCCATCCCTTGCCGGATCGCACGCTGCTGGTGATCTGCGACCAGGGCTATGGCGACGTCATCCAGTTCTGCCGCTATATCGAGCATCTGCTTCCGCACTGCCCCAACCTGGTCATCGCGGCCAGCCCGCCGGTGCTGCCCCTGGTCCGGCAACAATCGTCCAGGCCCCGCTATTTCTCGCACTGGCAGGACGCGGGCCATGCCGACTGCCATATCCCGCTGTCCAGCCTGCCGCGTATCTTCGGCGCGGGCGCGGGGCCCATTCCGCTGCGCATCCCCTACATCCAGGCCGACGCCGGACGCGCCGCCTGGTGGCGCGAGCGGCTGGACCAGGCCATGCCGGCCGCGCCGCGGCGCCGCATCGGCGTGGTCTGGGCGGGTCGGCCGGAGCACGACAACGACGCGCGCCGATCGCTGACCTTGGCGCAACTGGCGCCGCTGGCCGCCCTGCCAGATACGACGCTGGTCAGCTTGCAGGTAGGCGGCGCGCGCGATCAGGTGCAGCACTATCGCGCCCGCGCGCCGCTGCTGGACGTCGGCGGCTTGCTCACCGACTATGCCGAGACCGCGGCCGTCATGGCCGGCCTGCACCACGTGGTGTGCGTCGACACGTCCGTGGCCCATCTGGCGGGCGCCATGGGCATCCCGGCATCGGTGCTGCTGCCTCATGCGCCGGATTGGCGCTGGATGCTGAATCGCGCCGACAGTCCCTGGTATCCGAGCCTGCGGCTGTATCGGCAGGCGCGCCCCTGTGACTGGAGCGGCCTGGTGGAGGCCGTGGCAGCGAATCTGGCGATCGCCCGCTGACGGCATCCCCCAGCAATTCGTTACAAGAATCTCCATCATCGCGCGCATTCCGCGTGCAGGCACTTAGGGAAGGACAAATCCCGTAACGAATTGCAGGGCTTTCCGGCCCTCCGAAGATTGTCCCCCTATCCGCCGCTCAGATAACATCCCCGGGCACCTCGGCGGCCACGCGGCAGCGCCCGCCGCGCCGCCGCGCCCGCCCTTTGCTGGCCGCGGCGCCCTTCCAGGTTGACGGATACCCCCATGGCCAAGGACACCGCGCAAGACGGACGCGAAATCGAAGTATTGGGCACCTGCAGCACCCAGCCCAAGATCGACGCGCAGCACGATCACAACATAGCGCCCGCGCTGGTCTGGTCATACGCACAGGAAGAGGCGTTGATCGGCGTCAGCGAACAGCACGCCCAGGACAAATGCTATCGCCTTGTCCAGGATGCCGAGCGCCGCGCCCGCCGCATCGCCGCACGCTACGCCGGCCTGTATTTCGACAGCGCCGCCAAGTCCAAAGGGACCGTGCAGTTCTACTGGCCCGCGCTGGCCGCCTTCGTGGTCAAGGACATCGTGGAAGCCTATCGCTTCGATCGCGATGACGTGCTGAATGGCGGGTGGAGCAACGCCGGCCGCACGTCCATGGTTCCTTCCCTGGTGTCGGAGTGGATGTCCAGCTCCTCGCCCTACGCGCACGCCATGCGCGTGTACATCGCACTGGCCAAGGGCAATCTGTGGCTGTACATGGACATCTACCCGTGGCTGTATTTCTTCTTGCGCTTCGGCATCAACAACGATGGCACGCTCAACACGGCGCGCTTGAACGACCACGTCACCAAGCGCGACGCCACGGAGTATCAACAGCAGTCGCGCGCCGCGGTCGAACAACTGCCGTTCGGCCGTCCGTGGATCGCGCGCCAGCAAGCCCGCCAGGCCGCTGATCCCGTCTACAAGCGCGCCGCCCAGTACTTCGAAACGCCGCCCGCGTGGGGCGGAATGGACGGTGGCTACGGCGCGCACACGGCCGCGGCCTCGCAGGCGCACCGCTATGTCAAGGCCAACATCGCGAGCTACGACAACGGCTACCACCTGCCGGTGAGCCCGCTCTGGAAAACCTTCAACGAAGCGTTCTACGTGATGGAGGAAGAGCGCAAGGAGCTCACGCGGGTCGCCCAGGACGGCGCGGCGCTGGCGCGGCTGGAGAAAATTGCCAAGTTCCCGACTACGCCTGAGATCCAGCAAACCTACCAATTGCTGATCGCGGAATCGCGCGTGACAAGCCCGGCGGCCAAGGCGGCCAGGCAATTGCAGGAACTGACCGTTATCGCCAAGCAGGAACAGCTGAACATCCTGCAACCACTGATCTACGATGACAAGAAGCTCGCGGAGACGATGGACATGAACCATCAGTTCGCCCGCATGAGCAATGGCTTCATGACCACCAAGTACCGGGTCATCTACAGCGCCGAGGCGGATACCAAGGACAAAAACCTGCAAACGGTCTTCGACCCGCCTTCCAGCGTCTGGAAGCAGTTCTTCGGCGCCCGCAAAAGCCTGCCCAACCCGGACGACCGCATGGAGTACGTCGGCCAGATCGCCAGGGACTTCGATCGCCTGATGAAAAACCAGCGCGCGTATATGGAAGGCGAGCTGTTGAAGATCCGCAAGCGGGGCGAGAATGCGTAGACGTGCGTTCCTTCGCGGCGGCACGCTGGTCCTGGGACTCGCGGCCGTATCCGGCATTACCTCTTTCACTTATTCCACAGCCAAAGGCGAAGCCATGTCTGAAATCCGATTCGACCTCGGCAAGAACATCGTCGAGACCGCGAAGCAATCCGGCGTGCCGGCCTTCCAGAATCGGGACGTGAACGGCACTATCTCGTACAGCGTCAACGACATCCCGCCGGTGGTGACCGCGATCTACACGCGGCCGGGCTATGAGATCCGGGTCGACAATCTGTTCGCGTTCACCCTGTATGCAGACCGCAACCGGTCGGAGCAGCTGCTGGTGGATACGGTCGACCTGCAGCCGCGCGCCAGGTTCAAGTCCCATGCCGAAGCGCAGGCCTTTGCCACCAAGGTCATTGCCCAATTCAAACAGGGCCGCTGGCGCCGCGACTATGCCGGTGACCCTGCCCGCTTGACGGGACGGTCGTCGATATTGGGTGAAGATGGCCAGCTCGATGGCGACGCCGCCAGCCCCGATCCAGACTACGTCATTCCCCCGGAGGACTGGAAAGCATTGATCCCCATGGGTTTGGTTTGGCGGTGGTCAGGCGACGGTGTGCGCGCCAAATTGCACATTTGGACCTCGGGTTCTGACTGGCCGGACGGCTCGCCAAGCTACAGCGTCTATCTTGACTTCGAAGACGCGAAAGCCGCCGACGAGGTCGCGGCGCGCAACGAGGCTTACGACAATGAGAAGTTGAAAGCCCAGGGCGTGGACATCGCCGCGCGCGACAAGAAGAACCAGGAAGAGCAGGAAGCGCGCAACAAGATCCTGGAGCAGAACGCCATCAAGCGGGGCGACAAGGTGCTGTCCAAGCCAGCATCCTGACAGCCATTCGTCAGGCGGCGGCACAGGGTTTGCTTGATGAGCTGCAACCCGCGTTCACGCGGCGTTCTCAAGGAGACCCCTATGATCAAGCATCTGATGGTTGCATCGTTGATGGCGATGGCGCTGACCGCTTGCAATAAATCCGATAACACCGCCGCCCCCGCGGCTTCCGGTGGCGCCACGCCGCCGGCCGGCCTGTCGCAGCTGGGCGGACACCAAGGCCCCAATACCGCGAAATAAAACGGTTGCAGGAGACGAAGCCGGCGCACGGCAAGAACAGAACTCGAACACGCGCGCCGCGATGCAATGCAAACGGGGGCATCATGACGATGCCCCCGTTTTCCTTTACAGCCGCGCCAGGTTTTACAGCTTGGCCAGGTCGTCAGCGTAAGACTTACGCAAGGCCTGCAAGGCGTCGTTGAGCTTGTCGCGCTGCGTGGTGAGGGTGCCGATGGTGTTCTCGGAATCCGTCATCATCTGCAGATAGCGCTTGCCCAGGGCACTGTCGGCCGGCACCGCGCCCAGGTTTTCGCGCAGGCGCGCCTGGTTCTCACCCTGCGCCGTCAGCTTCTGGTCCACATCGCCCAGCGACTGCTCGGCTTCCACCACCTTGGCGCGGGCTTGCGCCAACTGCTTGAGCTTGGCCGTCAGCGCCGGATCGGCGGGTGCATTGGACCACGCCAGCAGGGCCTGCGCATTGGCATCCGCCAAGGCATAGACGGCCGTGCCCGGACGCTCGTCGACCACTTCCACCTTGGCCGTCGCCCCTGCCGCCACCTGCGCGCGCAGGCGCTGATGCGTCGGCGTCGTCGAATCCAGCTGCTCCGACTTGGTGGACCAGCCCGGCAGGCGCGGATGCTCGATGATCACCGTGCGCGGCGCGTCGGGCGCGCCCTTGATGGTGTAGGTCGTGACCCGGCGCGCCAGCGTTTCGGCGCGCAGCACACCCTGGCTGACCGAGATCTTCACCGTGCGCTGCTCCGGTTTCATCTCCGACGAGATTTCCACCTTGCGGTCGGCGGCAAAGCTGGCCAGCCGCTGCTCGTTCACGGGCAGGGTCGGCAGTTGCGCATCGCCCACGAAACCGGTTTCGGCATCGTAGACGGTGAGGATGCCGGTGGGCAGGGAGGCGCCCGACGCGTTCTTCAGCATCACGGCCGAGACCGGATAACGGCTGCCCGTTTCAGGCTGGTAGACGGCCAGGCGTTCGGCCGGCACTTCCGCATCGATGAAGGGCAGCGACAGGGTCTGGCCGCGCGGCAGGGTCACCGGACGGGGCAAATGGAAGCTGACGCTGACCAGGTTTTCCTGCGCGACCGGCCCTTCGCTGGCGCCGGCGATCGGCGCCATGGCGCCGCTGGGTTCGGCCAGCGGCGCGGGCGCTGCCGGGGCCATCGGCGCCGAAGGACGCGGCGCCATCCGCAAGCGCTGGTCGGCCTTGGCATAAGCCTGGGGTGGGGGCGGCGCCGCCTCGAACGCGGCGGCTTCGTCCGTGCGCGGCCGGTCCGCCGCGCCCGCCACCACGGGCAGGTCGGGCCGTTCGCGCCAATACCGGTCATAGAGTTTCTGCGACAGCGTCACGGGCGCGCCGGACGTCAGGGTCAGGTCGACGTTGTTCCAGTCTTCGCCCGTGGCGTTTTCCAAGACGGCCCAGCCTTGCAGGCGGGCCTTGCCGGCCTTGTCGAGCACCAGCCGGAAAGCCGGCTTCCAGACCGGCGCCGCGCTGACATACTCCAGGCCCAGCTTGCGCGCGCCGCTGCCCTTCACCGCGATGGCGACATTGCGATAGCGGTCGGCGCCGGCACTCGCCAAGGCGGCCACCGCCGTGGCGAAGCGCTCGCGCATGCCGTCGTCCAGCACTTCCACCGACGTGTCGGCGCCCAGGCGCAAGGTGTCGATACGCCGCTCGGTGGTCAGTACCGACAGCGTGCTTTGCGGCAACGTCGTGTCGCCTTGCTTGCTTTCCACGGTTTGCGTGCCGAGCACCGCGCCTTCGATTGTGCGGCCGCCCGACGTCACGCGCACGCGCGTCCCGGGCATCTGCTTGAGCAGGTCGGGCAAGGCGCCCAGCAGGCCCGCATCGAAAGGCAGTTGCGCGAACGCCTCGTCCACCGGCGCGGGGCCATCCAGGGTCACCGATTGCAGCGAGCCGCCGGGGTCGCGCACCAGCAGGCTCTTCAAGACGTCGTCGATCTGCGTGGCAGGCACGCTGATGCGCACGACGCCGTCTCCATCCACCTGCACCTGGCGGTGTACCTGCGCCACGCCGCCGGAAGACAGCGTGATGCGATCGATGGGAGCGGCCGCGGTTTGCGCCAGGAGCGGCGCGGCGGGGACCAGGAACAGTGCAATTGCCAGCGGAGATAACGCTGCGGAGGGCATGGAAAAGTCCTAGGAAGCGAAAAAGGAAACTGACTGTAGCGAAATCCCCGCCACCGCGCAGGCACCGGCTGGCTACAAAAGATTACGGGGCCGCCGCCAATCCCAGATCGAGATCCAGATCCAGATCATCGGCTGCGGCCGGCTTGACGGCCGGCTCCGCCCTCGGCTGATGCGCCACGGGACGTCCCAGCAGATAGCCCTGGAAATGCGAGCAGCCTTCCTGGGTCAAACGTTCAAGCTGCGTGTCGGTTTCCACGCCTTCCGCCGTGGTGGGAATGTCGAGGCTGCGCCCGATACCGTTGATGGCGCGGATGATCGCCAGCGCTTCGCGATTGGTGGCGATGTCCTGGGTGAAGGACTTGTCGATCTTGATCTTGTCGAACTCGAACGTGCGTAGATAGCCCAGCGACGAATAACCCGTGCCGAAATCGTCGAGCGCCACCTTCACGCCCATTTTCTTCAGGGTATTCAGCGTGGCGATGTTGACGGCGGAATTCGCCAGCAGCACGGACTCGGTGATCTCCACTTCCAGGCGGTGCGCGGGCAGGCCGGACTCTTGCAGCGCCGACGCCACCAGGGACACCAGCGAACCGTTGGTGAACTGGCTGGGCGACAGGTTGACGGCCACGGTTTCGTGCGCGGGCCAGGTGATCGCCTCGCGGCAGGCTTCATGCAGGGCGAAGCTGCCGAGTTCGTGGATCAGGCCCGTTTCTTCCGCGATGTGAATGAATTCGTTGGGCATGATCACGCCCTTCTCGGGATGGGTCCAGCGCATCAGCGCCTCGCGCCCGGTGATGTTCACATGGCTGGCGTCGGTGATGGGCTGGTAATACAGCTGCAGCTGGCGCGTCAGGATGGCTTCGCGCAGGTCCATTTCCAGTTCGCGGCGCTTGCGGGCGGCTTCTTCCATCTCGGGGCGGAAGAAGGCCAGCTGATTGCGGCCGTTGCGCTTGGCTTCGTACAGCGCCATGTCGGCAAAGCGCTGCAGATGGTCGGCGGAGATGTCTTCCTGGCCGGCCAGCGCGATGCCGATACTGACACCCACGCTGACGGTATGGCCCTCGATGTTAAAGGACGGCCGCACCACGTCGATCAGGCGTTCGGCCACCACACGCACGTCATCGTCATGCTCGATGCCCGGCAGCACGATGGCGAATTCGTCGCCGCCCAGGCGGGCCAGCGTGTCCTGCTCACGCAAGGCCTTGGGCAGGCGCTTGGCCAGCATGCGCAGCAACTCGTCGCCGATCAGATGGCCCAGCGTGTCGTTCACGCTCTTGAAGTTGTCCAGGTCCAGGCACAGGACGGCCGTCTTGCGATGGCGCCCCTGCGTGGGCAAGGCCTTCAGCAACTGTTCGCGGAACAGGCGCCGGTTGGGCATGCCGGTAAGGGTGTCGTGGTGCGCCATGTAGCGCACCTTGGCATGGGCGGCGTTTTCGTCGGTGACGTCGTTGGCGATCAGCAGCACGTAGCGCGAGCGCGGGTCGACGCCGTGGAAGACCAGGGTGTCGAGGCGCAGGATGCGGCTGCCGCGCGCGGTCTGCCACTCTTCTTCGTCGCGCTTCACGCCGTCGGTGCGCAAGGCCTCGTCGGTCAGCCGCTCGACGGTCGCGGCGATGTTCGCCGGCAGGCAGTCCTGCACGGTGCGGCCTTCCATCTCGGCCCGGCTGTGACCCAGCAGCGTCTCGGCCTGGCGGTTGGCCAGCAGGATGTTGCGCGACAGCGCATCCATCACCAGCACCGTGGAAGGGATGTGCGCGATGACGGCTTCCAGGAAGGTCGACAGCGAACGCATCTCCGCGCTGTAGTGTTCGGCCAGCACCTTGGCCTGCACCAGCTGGCGGTCGCGCTCGCGGCGCTCCGTGACATCGCGCGTGATCTTGGTGTAGCCCAGCAGCTCGCCCTCGTCGCCGTGGATGGCATCGATCACGACGTTGGCCCAGAACAGGCTGCCGTCCTTGCGCACGCGCCAGCCTTCCGCTTCGAAGCGGCCTTCATCGCGGGCGCGTCCCAGGCCCTTGGCGGGCAGGCCGCGGTCCTGGTCGGCCTGCGTGTAGAAACAGGCGAAGTTGCGGCCGACGATTTCCGCCGGTGTGTAGCCCTTGGCCCGTTGTGCCCCCGCGTTCCAGTTCATTACATTGCCCTCGGGATCGAGCATGTAGATGGCATAGTCGACGACGCCTTCGATCAGGCGGCGATACATGATGTCGGAATTTTGGATGGACATGGACTGACGGAGCTTAGAGGGCGGGCGCTGGCGGAAGAAGCATGGGCGCGGGGGCGGCGCGAGGTCGCCTGGCCGGCCCTGGTGGCGGGGTGCGCCACTGAGCCGTTGCGGGACGTCCTTGCCCCCGCGCGGACTATACGGGCTTCAACGGCAGAGGGATGGGTTTATTAAGGCCTTGAATTGGCCTTTTTTTGTTAAACCTGTCGCTAATTTGTTGGAATTGCGGCCTATTTCACGGGTATGTCTCTTTATTTCTCTTGTGTTGCTCACGGGAGGAAAGTGCCCGGCACCGAGGGCCGGGCACTCGATGTTGCGGGCTAGCCGCCGGGCCGGGCCGGGCCGGGCCGGGCCGAGGGCCGAGGTCCGAGGTCCGAGGCCCCGGGCCCGAGGGCAAGAGAGTTAGTAGACGTCGCGGCGGTAGCGGGTGGCCTGGGTCAGGGCGGTGACCTGGGCGTCGCCAAGGACTTCGCGCAGGACGGTGTCGACACCCGCGGCCATGCCGTCGATGCTGCCGCAAACGTAGATGGCGGCGCCTGCGCTGACCCATTCGCGCAGGGCGGGCGCGGCGGCGGCGAGGGCGTCTTGTACGTAGCGATGCTGACCGCCGTCGCGGGAATAGACGCGGTCCACGCGCGGCAGGAAACCGGCACCCTGCCACTCGGCGATGTCCGCGTCGTAATACCGGTCCGTAGCCGCGTGACGTTCGCCGAACAGCAGCCAGTTGCGCCGACGGCCAGCCTGCACGCGCGCTTTCAAATGCGCCCGCAGGCCGGCGATGCCGGTGCCATTGCCGATCAGGATCATGGGAACGTCGGCCACCGGCGCGTGGAAAGCGCTGTGGCGGCGGATGCGCAAGGAGACCATCGCGCCAAGCGCGGCCTGCGACGTGAGCCAACCGCTGACTACGCCCATCACGCCGTCCGGGCCGTGCCGTTGGCGCAGCAGCAAATGGATCGCGCCGTCGGCCGGCAGGGAAGCAATCGAGTAATCGCGGCGAACACCTTCCAGCTCCGCCGTGGCAAAAAGAATTTCAGCGATGTCGCCCGCCTGCCAGTCCGGCAAGGCCGAACCGTCGGCCGGCACCAACGCCAGGTGATAACAACCCGCCCCGCTGCTCCCCGCGTTGACATGCACGCGCTCCTGCAAGCGCCAGGGCCGATGCGCCAGCGCCGCATCGAAGAAATCCACGCCGGGCGCGGCAACGCCCACGCCCATGGCGTGACCCGCGGCTGTGCCGTATGCCGCCGCCGCAGCGCCCGCGCCAGCGGGCGCGCTGGGGGCCGGCCGCTGCGGGTCCGCAACAACATGCCGGGACGGCGGCAAAGCCCCTTCACTCAGGCGCAGCAGCGCAGCTTGCCACCGCCGCAAGGCAGCCCCATCGGCACGATCCACTTCGACGGTGTCGAACAAAGCAGTCGCCCCGCTGGCGCGCAACCACGCCGCCAGCTGGCGGCCGAAGCCGCAGAAATGGGTATAGGTGGCATCGCCCAATGCCAAGACCGCGTACTGCACGCGCTGCAAGTCGGGCAAGCCGCCCATGACGCGATCAGCGAACACCGCCGCGTCGTCCGGCGGATCGCCTTCGCCATAGGTACTGGCAACGAACAGCACCCGCGGCCAGGTGGCCAGCCCCGCGGCATCCAGCCCGCCCAGCCCGGCAACCCGCGCCGTCACGCCCTGCCCCCGCAGCACACCGGCCGTCATCTCGGCCAGTTCAACCGCCTGCCCAGTCTGGCTGGCATGCAGAATCAACACCGCGTCCGCGCGCATTGCCCCCGCCGCTGCAACCGTGCGCCCAGCCATCGCGCCAGGCCCCACCAGCGTTCCCGCACGCTGCGCGATCACCCCTCGCCGCCACTGCCACCACGCCCACCCGCACACAAGCAGCCACAGGAGCACGGCGCCGCAAGCGCAGCAGGCGCGGATATTCATGCGGATTCCGCGTATTGCGCCGCGCGGCTGGCGATGAAAGCCTGACTGGCGCGCGGCTCCAGCCCATGGTCCCCGCGGATCACGAACAAGGCCGCCAGCCCCTGCGCATTCGCCATTCGCAGGCCCGCCTCGGCCCCAAGCACCGTCAACGCGGTCGCCCATGCATCGGCCTGCATGCAGCTTTCATGCAGCACGGTCACCGACGCAATCCCGTTATCGATGGGCCGCCCGCTACGCGGATCCAGCGTATGGGAGTGCCGCTTCCCCGCATGCTGGAAATAACGCCGATAGTCCCCGGACGTGGCGATGGCCTGGCGGTCCAGTACGACATAGTCGGCATGCCCGCCCCCGTCCGGCCATTCGATCGCCACCCGCCATGGCAGGCCATCCGGCCGCAGCCCTTGCGCGCGCAACTCACCGCCGACTTCCAGCAGAAAGTCGTCCACCCCCAGCGCCCGCAACGCCCGCGCCGCACAGTCAACCCCGTAGCCCTTGGCGATCGAGGAGAAGTCCAGCAACACGCCCCCATCCTGCCAGGCATGGTTGCCATCGCGTCGCACGCGCTGCCAACCGCACTGCACCCGCGCGGCCTCGATCGCGGCCGGCGCGGGCGGCTCGAACGCCCGCTGATGCGGCCCGAAACCCCAGGCCTGGACCAGGGCACCTATCGTGGGATCGTAGGCGCCATCGGTCAGGCGGGCGACCGCCAGCCCACAGTCCAGCACTTCCAGCATCTGTGCGGGCAGCGCCTGCCAACCCGCCGGCGCGCGGTTGTAGCGCGTGATGGCGGTAGCACTTTCCCAGTGGCTCATCTGCGCCACCACATCGTCCAGCGCCGCCTGGATGGCGCGCCGCGCCGTGGCCTCGCCCACGCAGGCCGGCAGCGCCATGCGCGCCGACCAGGTCGTGCCCATGGTGGCGCCGGCCAGCGCGCAAGGCAGGCCGCGCAGGCGCTCATAACGCACCGTTGCCGGCGCCATGACGGCGGCCGGCAAGGTACGCGGCGCGTACGTATCCATCATCCGCGCCATGGCCATTACTGAGCCAGCACCTCGAACGTACCCGAGTAGGAAATGCGGCGCTTGGTGGCGCGCGGCACCGTGGTCTTGTCGTCTTCCAGGGAAGCTTCGACCCAGTACATGCCCGGATGCGGCCACTTCACCTGGAACTTGCCGTCCTTGCCGGTCTTCAGCTTGATCTCGTCGAGCTTGTCGCGATAGCGCGCCCCGCCCGGCACCACGTTCACTTCCAGTTCGGCGGCGGGCTTGCCGTCGATCTGCATCTGGAAAGTGGCGGCCTCGCCGGCGTAGATGTCATTGGGATGCGTGACCGGCACCAGTTCCATGCCCTTGCCGACCGGCTTGACGGTGCTGGGCTTGCCGGCGGTGACGAAGGTCTCGATGCGGCTCATGACCTGGTTGATGCCCAGCTCCTGCGCGTTGGCGGGAATCTTGTCCAGGCCATCGGCCTTGCCGAACATGCGCTTGACCTTGCCGTCTTCCTTCCAGTGCGCGAACACGCCATCGTTGACCACGGCGACGCGATACGTGCCCTGCTGCTTCAGCTGCAGGTCGAAGGAGCTGCGCAGCTTGCCGCGGTTCTGGTTCTCGGCTTCGGCGGCGCTGCCGTCCGGCGCGGCGATGGTCAGGTTGTCCAGGCGCAGCGGCGCGTGGTTGAAGTAGAACTTGTCGTTACCCACCGAGGCATCGACCGTCACCCAGTTCTGTTCGCCGGACAACACCGTCGACGAGGGCAACAGCCACATATCGTGGGCTTGCGCCACGCCAGGCAGGGCCAAGGCGGGCAGGGTCAGGGCCAGGGCGGCGGCGATACGGTTTGCGTACTTCATGGAATATCTCCTCTAGGGTCGGGCTCAAGGGGCAAGGTTGACGGCGATGGCGCCCAATTCGTGTTCACCGCGCTGGCTGGCCTGGGCGGCCTTGGTGGGCGGCCATTCGAAAGGCACGCGCACCAGTTCACGGCCGCCGACCTCACGCGCCGCTTCCACCACCAGGCCGTAATGGCCCGGTTTCAGCGCCGCCAGCGCCGGCGACTTGCTGTCCAGCCGCAAGGCCTGCACACCCACCGGCTTGGTGGCTCCGCTGACGCCATCCACCGGGAATTGCTGATTGCGGCCGCTGCGGCGCCACCATTGCCGCAAGTCCTTGAGCCATTCCGTGCCCTCGTTATTGCGCTTGGCGACGTCGTACCAGACGGCGACGTCGGCGGCGACGCTCTGGTCGGCGTTCTCGATCCAGATAGCCACGTAGGGCCGGTGATATTCGGCCACGTCCAGGCGCGGGATTTCCACGCTGACGTTGAGTTCGGCGCCATGGGCCGCGCGCGTGATCGCGCCGGCCAGGATGGCGGTGAGTAGCAGTTTGCGCATGGAGTCGCTCCAGGAAAATCAGGACAGGTCAGCGGATGGACAAGCAATGAATCAATGGACGAACAGCAGGGTCAGGAGCACGGGCACGAGCAGGCCCAGGCCCACCACCGGCCAGGTCGCCAGGCGCCGCGAGGCATGCATCTTCAACAACAGCAGGCCCGTCAGCGCGAACACCAGACAGGCCACGGCACAGGCATCGATGAACCAGCGCCAGGCAACGCCGGTGTTGCGGCCCTTGTGCAGGTCATTCAGGTAGGCGATCCAGCCCCGGTCGGTCACCTCGTATTCCACCGCGCCGCTTTCCAGGTCCAGCGACACCCAGCCGTCGCCGCCCGCGCGCGGCAAGGACACATAGACTTCGTCCGCCGACCACTCGGCCGCCCTGCCCGCCGCATCGATGCCCATCTGGCTGGACAGCCAGGCCAGCGCCGCGGGCGGCAGGTCGGCCTTGCCCTGCGCGTCGCGGCCCCGCCGCCGGCCCGCGGCGGTGTCGGCCGCGGCCGCCTTGGCCTGCGTCGCCACCAGCGCCGTCCGCAATTCATCCGGCAGTTCGCCATGCCGGGTGGTCACTTGCGGTTTGGCCTCGATCAGGGAGGCGTTGTTCAAGGTCAGTCCGGTCAGCGCGAACAGCAGCATGCCCACCAGGCACAAGGCGGCGCTGATCCAATGCCACTGGTGCAGGGTCTTGAGCCAATAGGAGCGGCGCGAGGAAGGCGTATTCATCTGGGCGTCAGCAAAACAGCCGGCATTCTAGATGATGAGAATGGATCTCACTAACGAAAAGTGCCAAACGGCGGGACGTGTCTGTTTCAGCGCGTTTCGCCGGCTGCGGCGCTCGGCCAACGCCACGCGCAGGCTTCTCCAATAAATCAGACACTTAGACTCTATCGCAAATGAGAACCATATTGATTTAGAATTATGAACTTTCCCTGAACGGCGGTGTCGCGCCAGCGGCCATCCTCATTTCCGTGTCTGAACAGCTCGCTCCCCTCGATATCGAAACGCTGTACCGCCACCATCACGGCTGGCTGGTCGGCATGTTGCGCCGCAAGCTGGGCAATCGCGAAAACGCGGCCGACCTGGCGCAGGACACCTTCGCGCGCCTGCTGACCACCACGGCCGCCGTGCAACCGCGTGAACCGCGTGCGTATCTGTGCACCGTGGCCAGCCGCCTGGCCGCCCAGTACTTTCGTCGCCAGGCGCTGGAACGCGCCTACCTGGACGCGCTGGCCCAACAGCCGGAAGCCCATGCTCCCTCGACAGAAACGCGCGCCCTGATCCTGGAAGCACTGGAGGCGATCAGCCGGGTGCTCGACGCCCTGCCGCAACGCACGCGCGCCATTTTCCTGATGGCGCAGCTGGACGGGCTGACCTATCCCGGCATCGCCGCGGAGTTGAACGTCACGGTGAACGTGGTGCAGAAAGCCATGATCAAGGCCTTCCAGCACTGCTATCAGGCGGTGTATCAATGACGCGCTGCGCCGCTGACGCGTCGGTCCCCTTCCAGCCGCGCGACGGCGGCGGCCCCATCGCCACCGCCGTCGTGACCCAGGCCGCCGTCTGGGCCGCCACCTTGCAATCCGGCGTCGCCACCGAAGCCGAACGGTGCGCGTGTTTGCGCTGGCGCCAGGCCCATCCCGAACATGAACGTGCCTGGTGCCGCATGACCGGCCTGGGCGCGGACCTGCGCGACGGCACGGCCGGACTGGCGCCGCCCATGGCGCGCGGCATCCTGCACGCTGCCGCCACACCGCGCCGGCGCGCGTTGAAAGCGGCGTTGGGGCTCGCCGGCCTGGGCGCGGCGACACACCTGGCCTGGCGCGAGCTGCCGTTGCCCGCCTTCGCGCTGCTGGCCGACTATCGCACCGGCACCGGCCAGCGCGAAACCGTGGTGCTGGAAGACGGCACCCGGGTCATGCTGGGCACCGCCAGCGCCATCGACGTGCGCTTCGACGAGACGCAGCGCCTGCTGACCCTGCGCGCGGGCCAGATTCTGGTGGTTACTGGCGCCGACATGCAACATCGTCCCTTCGTGGTGGCCACCGGCAGCGGCAGCATCCGGCCCGTGGGCACACGCTATACGGTGCGCTATGAACCGCGCGTGTCGCCCCTCGTTCACGTCGCCGTGCAAGAGGGCGCGGTCGACATCCAGACGCGCGACTCCGCGCGCACCTTGCGCCTGAGCGCCGGCGCGCAGACAGCCTTCGATGCTCGCGCCATCGACGTCCCCCGCCCCCTGGATAACGCGTCCGTGGCCTGGACGGACGGCATGTTGGTGGCCGAGCGCATGCGGCTGGCGGACTTCGTCAAGGAGCTTGGCCGCTATCGCACGGGCCATCTCGCTTGCGAAGACGACGTGGCCGACCTGCTGGTATCCGGCGCCTTCCCCGTGGACCAGCCCGACGCCGTACTGGGCGCGCTGCAGGAGATCCTGCCCTTGCGGGTGAAGTACGTGACGCGCTACTGGGTCACGCTGGCGGCGCGTTGAAGCGGCATGTGCAAAGAAAGTTGTAACGGCCAGGCAGGTTTCCCGATCTCGTGCATCAACAGGACTAGAAGCGGCGTGCGGACCACGCCGATCCCTGTGTGAACGAAGGAAAGGAAAACTCATGATGGCGATCCGTGGCGCGGCGACTATCGCGCAACGCACCCCTTTCAAACGGACCGTGGCGTCCCTGCTGCTGCGGGCGGCCACCGGCGCCGCGTTGGCGAGCACCACGTCATTCGCGCTGGCCCAGGCCAGCCCGGGCAGCGCGACCCCCGCAGGCTCCGCGGGCACCGACGCGGCCACGCGCAGGGCACCCGATGCCAATGCCGCTCCGCGCGACTACGACATCGCCGCCAATTCCCTGGATCAGGTGCTGAGCCGCTTCGGCCAGCAGTCCGGCGTGATGGTCGCCATCAATCCTTCCCTGACCGCCGGCAAGCAGAGCCCCGGCCTGCGCGGCCGCTACGCGCCCGCCCAGGCGCTGAGCGCCCTGCTGACGCCGCACGGCCTGCAGGCGGTGCCAGCCGCCAGTGGTGGCTACCGCCTGGTCGCGATCCCGCAGGCGGCACCCGTTTCCACCGCCAACGCGCCTGTCTACGATATCGACGCCGTGCAGGTGCTGGGCACCGCGGAAGAAGAGCTGAAGCAGTCCCTGGGCGTGTCTGTCATCACGGCGAAGGATATCCAGGAACGTCCGCCCGCCAACGACCTGTCCGAGCTGATCCGCACCGTGCCCGGCGTCAACCTGACCGGCGCCAGTTCCTCCGGCGCCTACGGCAACCAGCGCCAGATCGACATCCGCGGCATGGGCCCGGAGAACACGCTGGTGCTGATCGACGGCAAGCCGGTGCAATCGCGCGAAGCCGCGCTGATGCGCCGCAGCGGCGAACGCGATACGCGCGGCGACACCAACTGGGTGCCCGCCGAGGCCGTCGAGCGCATCGAAGTGATCCGCGGGCCGGCGGCGGCGCGCTATGGTTCCGGCGCGGCCGGCGGCGTGGTCAACATCATCACCAAGAAGCCCACCGACAAGTTCACCGGGTCGGCGACCACCTACTGGAGCTTCCCCGACAGCAGCGACGAAGGCGCCACCAAGCGCTTGAGCTTCAACCTGGCGGGCCCCTTGTCGGAGAAATTCTCCTTCCGCCTGTACGGCAATATCGCCAAGACGGATGCCGATTCGCCCGACATCAATTCAGGCCAGACGGTCAGCACCAATGCCGCCGGCCGCGAAGGCACGCGCAACAAGGACATCGACGGCCTGCTGCGTTGGGACATCAATCCCGATCACGTCGTCGAGCTGGAAGCGGGCTTCAGCCGCCAGGGCAATATCTACACCGGCGAGTATCCGGTCAGCACGTCGGACTCCGCCTTCATCGAGCAACTGGCCGACGATGGCGCCGAGGTGCGACGCACGTATCGCCAGACCGCATCGGTCACCCATCGCGGCAAATGGGGCACCCTGGGCGATTCACGCCTGACCTTCCAGTACGAAGGCACGCGCAACCTGGATTGCGTCAAGGGCACCGCCGGGGGCCCCGAGGGCAGCTGCACCGCGCCTTTGAACTTCAATGAATCGCGCCTGGAGAACTACTACACCAACGGCGAGCTGCACACGCCCTTCACCTTGGCGGGATTCAGCCAGGTACTGACCACCGGTTTCGAATATCGCCATCAGCGCCTGAACGATCCCAACTCCATCCAGCAGTCGCCGCCTACCGGCGTGGCGGCGGTAACCGACCCCATCTCGCGCGCGGATTCCTACGCCTTGTATGTGGAAGACAATATCGAGATCGCCCAGCCTTTCATCCTGACGCCGGGCCTGCGCTTCGACCATCACGACCAATTCGGCAGCAACTTCAGTCCCAGCCTGAATGCCACGTATGAGGCCACGCCGCAGATCACCTTCAAGGGTGGCATCGCGCGCGTGTTCAAGGCGCCCAATCTGTACCAGTCCAATCCCAACTACTGGTACACGACGCGCGGCAACGGCTGCCCCGTGGGCGTATCGGGGCCCTGCTATATCCAGGGCAATGCCAGCCTGCGGCCCGAGGTCAGCGTGAACAAGGAAATCGGCGTGCAGTGGAACAACCACAATGGCACGGATGCCAGCCTGACCTACTTCCGCAACGACTACAAGAACAAGATCGTGGCGGACATGTACAGCCAGACCACCACGGCCTTCCCGTCCTACAAGTACTACCAGTGGTACAACGCCGGCGAGGCCTTGATCCACGGCCTGGAAGGCAACTTGAACATTCCCCTGGTGGGCGAAGGGGGCGATACGCTGAAGCTGCTGAACAACTTCACCTATATGTTCAGCAATGCCAGCAAGGAAACGCATCAGCCTTTGAGCGTCATCCCCAAGTACACCATCAACAGCACGCTGGACTGGCGCGTCACGCAATCGCTGCGCGCGCAGGCGACCGCCACGTTCTATGGCCGCCAGAAGGCCCGCACCATCACCACCACCGGCGCGGACGCCACCGGCGATGCCCTGGCCAGCGTCAGCCCCTATGCGATCTTCGGGCTGGGCGGCAGCTATACCTTCGACAAGCACTACCGCCTGGGCTTCGGCATCAACAACCTGTTCGACAAGACCATAGAGCGCCGTTCCAACAACAGCTCGGCCGGCGCCTATACGTATAACGAGCCTGGCCGGGTGTACTACCTGACGGCGACGGTGTCGTTCTGACGGGGCGCGCGTGCCCGGGTGCGAGCACCCAGGCGCGCGCTGCCACTAAGATAGGGGCCTGCGATGGCCTCACAGAAGTGGCCGCGTATCGAGGAGACACGGCCATGAATCTTTCCCTGCGCCACATGCGGGCTTTTTCCGCCCTGGCTGAACTGCGCAATTTCACGCGCGCGGCAGAGCACTGCTGCCTGACCCAAAGCGCGTTCAGCGCGCTGATCGCCAATCTGGAAAGCGATCTGGGCGTGCGGCTTTTCTCACGCAATACCCGAAATGTGGAATTGACCGCCGAAGGCGAGGTCTTCCATCAGATCATCGCGCATCTGTTGCCGGAGACCGAGCGCGCGTTGACGGAAATGCGCGATCACGTGGAGCGGCGGAAGGGCAAGGTGGTCATGGCCGCCCTGCCCTCCATCTGCGCGGCCATCTTGCCCGACCTGATCGCCGAATTCAGCGAACGCTATCCCGGCATCTCGGTGCAGGTGCAGGACGTGGCCAGCACGGTGTGCCTGGACATGGTGCGCAATCGGCAGGTGGACTTCGCCCTGTGCGCCGCGGTGTCGCCCAGCGTCGACCTGGACATCGAGGTACTGGCGCGCGACACCTTCTACCTGATCTGCCGCGATGACCATCCGCTTGCTTCGCGACGCCAGCTGGACCTGAGCGACGTGGTCGAGCTGCCCCTGATCGGCTTCGAGAGCAACAGCAGCATCCGCCAGCATCTGGACGCGGCCATCTATCCGCGCCAATGGCGGCGGGCGCATCAGGTCAACAGCCTGTCCACGGCGGCCGGTTTCATCGCCGCCGGACTGGGCGTGACGGTGGCGCCGACGCTGGCGCTGTACCAGTTCCGGCTGGCGGGCTTGCGGGCCGTGCCCTTGAACCTGCCTATCAATGAACGCGACATCTGCCTGGCGCGCCGGCGCGACAGCACCGATTCGCTGGCGGCGGAAGCCTTCATGGATTTGCTGCGGGCCGGGTTGAAGCCGGCGGTACACGCCTTGGCGCCGGTTCCAGCGGAGGCCTGATCGCGGCGCGGCGGCTATGATGGCGCGCATGATTCCCGTCGCCTTGCCTTCCGCCGCGTTTTTCTTCCTGATGGCCGCGTCCTTTTGCGCGCTGGCTGGGCTGGCCTGCTGGCTGGGCATGCTGGCGATAAGCAAGGGGTGGCGGCGTGCCTTGCGTGGCGCGCCCGTCAAGCACGGCGTGGGCCTGCTGCTGGTCGTGCTGCTCAGCGCGCCTGCCGTCGCCTATCTCTACGTCATCCGGAGCATCGATCAGGAACACGCCAAAGAAGCCGCGGCACGGCGGATGACCCTCAGCGACACCACCCGCATCGGCGCCCTCGACATGCCGGAGGGCACGCGGCTGACGTTGCGCCGCGCGGGGGAACCCGAGACCTTCACGCTGGCCGAGTTTCCGCGACCCGTCGCGGTGGGCGAGGTCCAGGCCACGCGGGTCAGACGCGAGCTGACCGATGAATACGATTCGAAGACCTACGCCGCCAAGGCGACCTACCCGACCGCCTTGGCCGCGACCGGCGCGGGCGTGCAGCAAGTGGACGGCTGGCGCTGCGATGCCGCGCGTGGAGTGACGTTCGACACGGCGCGCGACGGCACCCTGACGCGGCTGGCGCACTGCGCGTTGGCGCAGGGCAATACCGTTGCCACACCAGGACGTGGCGATGGCCATATCGACTTGCCCGCGGGCACCGACCTGCGCGCCAGCAGCGGCAACCGTTATGTCGATGGGTTCACGGACGCAGACCGTTGGGAAGTGCAGCCGCCGGAGGGCACGGTGCTGCAGGTTGCCGGGCTGGCGCTGCTGGATCCCTTGATCCGCCTCGATGCCGACCGCCGCTACTTCGAGTTGCCGACGGCGACCCTGGCTTGCGATCTGGTGCTTGGGGAGATGCACTACGCGACGGGCACGAAGGTGCGCTCGGCGCCACGCAACTGGCGGGGCAAGCATCCTGATGTCTGGGTCTTTTCGCCGTGGGACGGCCAGCCCGCGCGCCGCGATGGCCATGCAGACGTGGGCGGAAAGCAGTCCGTGGTGCAAGCGCCGGATGGCACGGTACTGGCGGTGGTCGACAGCGAGTCGGTGGGGGTCTTCCGCTAGGTGGTCTTGCGAGCGGGCTTCGCGGCGGTCTTGCGGGCGCCGGCAGCACCCTTCGCTGGCTTGGCAGGCGCCTTGCCAGCCGACTTCGCGGCGGCCTTGGCGTTGTCGCGTGGCGGGACGGCGGGTACGACCATGGGTTCCAGCCACGACATCACGTCGACGTAGGCCAGGAAGTGTTGCAGGTACCCGGGGGCCAGCTCGCGCATCAAGGCCAGCGACCGATGTACCAGGTGGCTGGAATTCAAGGGCCCGGCATTGTCGGGGACTTCGAACTGCGACTCCTGCACGCGCAGGGACGCGCTTACCCGCGACCAGAGCTGCTGGAATTCGTCGAGCAGCGGCAGTTCCGGATAGTGCGCGGTCCACGGCAAGGCGGACTTGTTCTTCGCGGCGTGATCGGTGAGTTCCTTGCTGAGCTCGGTCAGGGCCGTGACGGGACGCGGCGCGCGGGTGACGCGTACAGTGCCCGGCGTACCCGCAGTGTTCGGACTGTTCGGGATGCCCGACGCTTCCGGGCCAGCCTGTTCGACGATTTCCGGGGCAGGCGCGAGGGCGCCCGCGCTTTCAATACGCGCCGCGTAGTCCTTCATCAGCTGCGCCAGACGCGCATCCAGGCGCTGCCTTGCCTCGCCTTCCTGCGCGACGGCGCGGCGCGCCAGTCCTTCCATGAAGACAAAAGCAACGATATCCAGACGCGCCCAGCCCTGCTCGCGCCAGGCGGCAAGTTGCAAGTCGGGCGTCATGTCCGCGTCGCTCATTTGTGCGTGGCAGCGCCGTGGGTTTGCTTGGCCTGCTTCGCAGGCGGGGCCACGCCGGGCTTCTTGGCTGAAGCCGAAGACGCGCCGCCGGCACTGCCGGCCGGGGCGGCAGGCGCTTGCGCGGCCGGGGCCGGCGCCGAGGCGGCGTCCGCATCCGGACCGGGTTCGGCCTTGGCCGCGGCAGCCGCCGCAGGCGTTGCAGGCGCAGCAGGCGTCGCAGCCGCAGGCACGGGTGCCGCAACCTGCGCCGGCGCGGCAGAGCCACCATTGCTATTGGCGCCGGTGGCGCCCTGGTCAGTCTTCCCATCCGCGGTCTGCCGCGGAATCGGCGCGATTTCCACCCGGCGGTTCTTGGCGCGGCCGCCCTCGTCGTCGTTCGACGCCACGGGCTGCTCCGAACCGAAAGCGGCGGCGAAGATGACCGTGCGCGGCACGCCGGCTTCGATCAGCGCGCGCGTGACCGTCAACGCCCGTTGCGCGGACAGGTCCAGGTTGTCGGCGAAGCGCCGGTTGCCTTCATGAATCTGCTGATTGTCGGTAAAGCCGCTGACCATCAGGATCTCGGCATGGTCCTGCAGATACCGCGTCAACGGCAGCACCAGGCTCTGCAAGACCTCACGCCCTTCCGGCTGCAACTGATCGGAGTTCAGCGCGAACAGCACGTTGCCGCTGATGCCGATGCGGCCATTGACCAGCGTGATGCGCCCTTGCGCCAAAGGCACCGCCAACGCTTCTTCCAAGGTCTCGCGGCGTTGCGTTTCTTCCTGCCGCTGCTTGACCTCTTCCTGCAACTGGCTGCTCAAGTCCAGCTGCATGCCGATCACGCCCAGCAGCACCAGCACGAAGGAACCCAGCAGCACCGACATCAGGTCGCCAAAGACGGCCCAGGTCGGCGCTGAAGTTTCGACGCCGGCGTCGATGTCGTCGCTCATGCCGCCTCGGTACCGTTATCCGACCGCGCGACCGCCAACTGCTGCAAGTCATCGATGATCTGCTTCTGCGACATCAGGCTCAGGTCCACCACTTCGCGCGCCTGCGCCACGTAGTAAGCCAGTTGCTCGTCGCTGCGCGCCAGCGATTTATCCAGCGCGGCTTCGATGCGCTGCAGCTGTTCCACCAAGGCGCCATTGGACTGCCCGAACAGCTGCACGGCGGCGCCGAAGGCCTCGCCCATGCTGCCGATCTCGGCAGCGCTGCCGGTGACCTGGGCCGCGATGCAGGACAGCTTGCCCGTCTCGGCTTCGACGTGGCCGGCCAGCTTGCCGGTTTCCTGTTCGACGTGCGCCGTCAGCTTGCCCGTCACGTCCTCGACATGAGCCGTCAAGGCATTGGTCTGACTTTCCACATGCGTGGTGAAGCTGCCGCCGATTTCCTGCATCAATTCGGCCGAGCGCGTGACCAGGGCATCGACGGCCCCGCGCTGCTCGTTGGCGGCGTGGTTGACCGCGTCCAGCAGCGTCGCCACGGTTTCCAGCAGACGGCCCCGCTCTTCCAGCATCGCGTTGTCGCGTTCCATGCTGGCGGACAGGTTGTCGCGCAATTCGGAAATCACGGTGGCCGCGGCGCGCGGCGCCTCGGCGGCGGCCTGCAGCAGGCCGGCGATCTCGGCGACGGTGGCGCGGGCCTGGTCTTCGGCTTGCGCGGACATGTCGCGCGCGGCCTGGGCCAGGGTGTCGCTGATCTCTTCCGCACGCATGGCGGCGCGGTGTTCGACCTTGTCCAGTTGCTCCTGCAACTCGGTGGTCATGCCGGCCAGCGTTTCGCGCCAGGATTCCAGGCGTTGTTGATCCTGGGCCGTGGCATCGGCACGGGCCTGGGCCTGGTCTTCACCCAAGGTCCGCAGCAGGGCTTGCGCGCGCTCGGCGCCGGCCTGCTCCTGTTTGGACAAGGCGTCCTGCCAGGTCTGCGTGACGCCGGACGTGGCGCTTTCCAGGTGCAGGGCGACATCGCCCAGCAGTTGTTCGGTGCGGGCTTCGAAGGCGGACGCGTAGCGGTCCAGCGTGGTGCCCAGGGCCTGGGCCAGTTGCTCGCTGTCCTGCTTGTGCTGGGCCAGGGCGTCGGTCCAGACCTTGGCGACGTCGCCGGTCGTGGTCTGGAAATGGACGGCCAGGCCGGCCAATTGTTCGCGCACCGACTCCGTGACCGTGGCCCGCCAGGTGGCGGTCTCGTTGGCCAGGCCGTCCAGGGTGGCGCGCACGGCGGGCTGGATGGCCTCGCCAGCAATGCGGGCGCTGATGCCGATGTTTTCCTGCAGGGTCTGCTGGACCGCGCCGGCCAGGTCTTCGTAGGCCGTGGCGGAACGTTCGTGCAGGGCCTGCTGGCTGGCGGCGAGACGTTCGGCCAGGGTTTGTTGATGCTGTTCCAGACGCTGATGCAGGCCTTCCTGGTCGGTGGTCAATTGCTTGGCCAGGGCCTGCTGGTCGGTCGTCAGTTGCTTGGCCAGAGCCTGCTGGTCGGTGGTCAACTGCTTGGCCAAGGCCTGCTGGTCGGTCGTCAACTGCTTGGCCAGGGCTTCCTGCCCGCCGGCCAAGGTGCCGTTGAGGCCGTCGTAGCTCGCCGTCAGCTTGTCGCTCAGCGTGCCATAGCCGTTTTCCAGCTTGGCGGCCAGGCCGTCGTAGCCGCTTTCCAGCTTGTCCGTGAGCGTTGCGTAATCCTTGCCCAGCTTGCCGCCGAGGTCGGCATGGCTGGCGCTGAGCTGCGCGCCAAGGTGGGCCAGGCTGTCGCCCAGCTTGCCTTCCAGTGCCGCGTGATTGGCGCTGAGCTTGTCGTTCAATGCCGCCTGGCCGGCGACCACGGCGACCTGCAGCGTCTCGAAACCGCCGCGGATGTGGTCGCTGAGCGCGGCCTGGTTGCCGACCAAGGCTTGATGCAGCTCGGCTTGGCGGCCAGTCATGGCCTCGTGCAGCTCGGCCTGGCGACCGGTGATGGCTTCGTGCAGCTCGGCATGGCGGGTGCTCTGACGGCTTTCCATCGCGTCCAGCTGTGCCAGCTGGCGCTCGGCCTGGTCGGCCTGGCCCTGGACCAGAGCGGTGCGCAGGGCTTCGTGGCGTTCGTCCAGTTGTCCGTTGAGCACAGCGTGATTCGCGGCCAGGCGCTCGTGCAAGCCTTCCTGGCTTTGGCCCAGGCGCGTATTCAATTGGTCGAAGCCATCGCCCAGCTTGCCGCCCAGGCTCGCCAGGCTGTCTCCCGTGCTGCGGCCCAGTTCGTCCAGCCGGCCACCGACGCGCTCGGTCAGGCTGTCCAGCCCACCGCCGACGCGTTCGCTCAGGCTGTCGAAGTTGCCGCCCAGCTTGGCGGACAAGGACGTCATGCCAGCGCCCAGGTCCCCGCTCAGCGCCTCGAAGTCGCCCGCGATGCGCGCGTTGAGCGTGTCCAGGCCACCGCCCAGGCGATCGCCCAAGGTTTCCAGCCGGCCGCCAAGGCGTTCGGTCAAGGCATCCAGACCTCCGCCCAGGCGTTGCTGCAAGGCTTCCTGCCCCGCGCCCAGCCTTTCGTTCAAGGCCTGATGATCGCCGACCAGCCTGGTGGTCAGGGTTTCATGATTGCCGGTCAGCTTGGCGGTCAAGGCGGCGTGGTCCGCGGCCAGGCGTTCGGTCAGTGTCTTGCTCTGGATCTCCACCGCTTGCGCCACGGCCTGCAAGCGTTCCACCAGGGCCGGCATCAGCTCGGCCTGGCGCTGCATCAAGCGGAACACCTCTTCACGTTGGTGCTGGCGCGAATGGCCGCCCATATTCAGGGCGATGCGCGTATCCAGCGCCTGCGAGACCAGGATGCGGTCGCGCCGGGCCAGCGCGGCCAGCAAACCGAGCGCCGCCGACGTCGCCACGCCGGCCACCGACGTGCCGAAGGCGAAACCCAGGCCCATGATGGGCGCGGCCAGGGACGCACGTATGCCTTGCAGATCCGAAGCCGCTTCCAGGGCGCCGCCAGTGCCCCGCAGGGTCGCGACCATGCCCAGGAACGTCCCCAGCATGCCCAGCAGTACCAGCAATCCCACCAGATAAGGCGCCATCGTCGGTCCGGGCAAGGCGACGCGTTCGCCCTCCACCCGCAGCCGTACGGCATTGCGCAGGCTGGGATGCAGGCGGTCGAGCCAGGCGCCCAGGTCCGCCGTCGGGCTGGCGAGGTCGCCGATCCCGCGCGCCAGCGTTGCCGTCGCGCGCTGGTAGCGCTGCAATTCGAGCACGCCTCCCAGATAGAAGGCGGCGATCAGCAGCGTGACCACCAGCGCCAGCGTATTGCTGTTGGCATAGCCCGCGCCAACCCAACCGACAACGGCCAGACCGGCCAGGAATACAACGAGATTGATCAGGTATTTGGACATAGTGTCCCGTTAGCAGGCACGAAAGGCGGAAAGCAGCCCCTCGACCGGTTGTAAACGAAGTGCCAGCTCGGCGTGCATGACGGCGCGCAAGTCCCTGCGGAAGGCGTCCAGCCAGGCGCCGGCACGTAGCGGCGCCGGCCGCTGGGCGGCTTCCGCCTCGGCCAAGGCGTTCTGTTCAGTCTGGCGCAGGTGCCGGTAGCGTATTTCCAGCAGGCCGGGGACGCCGGCCAGCAGATTGTGCTCGCGCGCGCCCAGCACCCGCTCCATGACGGCGTCCAGCACCGCCAGGCGTGCCATATCGGCCGCCCCGGCGGCGAGCATCGTGCGCAGGCGTACGCGCAGACTGGCGATGGCGTTCTCCATCGTCTGCTGCAGCGTCAGATAGCGCTGGCGGTAAATGGCGAAGTCCGTCGGCTCTTCCACCTGGACGCCGCGTCCCGTAGGCGATGCACGCCGACGGGGCGTGAAGACGCCCTCGATGGATTTTTCCAGATATGCACGGACGTCGGCACAGGCGCGGACTTGTTCGTCATCCTCACCACGCGCGCTGGCCGGAACCGCGGGCGGGTCGCCATCCAAGGCCGCCGACAGCGCGATGGCATCGGTCCACGCCAGCCAGGAACCCAGCCGGTCGGTGGGCGACTGCCCCGGGGGGGTGGCCTCGATATCCGTCAAACGCGCGAGCAGGCGGATGAGCGCCGGGCCGCTGAGACCTGTGCGCCGTGGTTGTTGCCCCATAGCACCCGAGTCAAAAACCCGAGAGTATAACGCCCCCCCGTACCGCGCGGAGCGCGGGGGAAAGGCCCCCCACGCGCTGCGCGCGCCCCCCCAGGGGGCGACACCGGCGGACCGGGGGACCCGGCTCCGCGGTGTCCCCGATGGGTTTGGGTTCTTAGCGCCATTTTGGGCAGGCCGCCGCGAGGGCGGCACTGGTGCCCCGCCGTCCGGCTGGCCGGGGCCGGATGCCCGGCGTCCCCTATAAACTGGGCCCCTTTGGCACCAGGAGTGGAGGCCAGCGGCCTCCCCTCCCCTCATGGGATGAGGGAGCTTGCGGAACCGCAGCCCGCGCGGCCCGGGCCGGGGCCGGGCGTCCTAGCGGACCACCTGCCAGCGGTCCTGGGTGCCCGGGTAGATCACGCCGTACTTTTCTATCGCGGCGGGGTCGAATTTGAAGCCCAGGCCGGGTTCACGGGGCAGCAGCACCTGGCCGTCACGCGCCTGGAGCTGACGGTCGATCAGCCGGCGGAAGTTGACGATGTGGTCGTCAGGCATCCATTCGACATACGTGCAGTTGGGCGAACTGGCCACCAGATGCGCATGGACGTCGTGCCAGGCATGCGGCGCGACGGTAACGCCATGGCTGTCGGCCGTGGCCACGATGCGGCGGAATTCGGTGATGCCGCCACACACGGTGGCGTCGGTCTGCAGCAAGGTGCTGGCCTCACGCGCCAGCAGATCCTTGAAGCGCCACCGCCCAGCCTCGATTTCACCAGTGGCCACGGTCACGGGCGTGGCCCGTGCCAGCCGCACATGGTTGTCGATGTCATCAGGAGAAAACGGCTCCTCGATCCAGAACGGCTGATACGGCTCGAAGGCGCGCATGTATTCCAGCGCCGTGGGCAAATCCCGCCACGCATTATTGGCATCCAGCATCAGCCGCACGTCATCGCCGATGGCCTCGCGCACCGCCGCGATCCGCTTGCGCTCACCCGCCACGCTCTCCAGCCCGACCTTCATCTTGACGGCCCGGAAGCCATCCTTGACGTGACCCGCCATTTCCGCGGCCAGCTTGTCCGGCGTCTTGCCCGGCAGGTAATAGCCGCCGCTGGCATAAGCGGGCACGCGATCGTCCACCGTGGCGCCCAGGTACTGATACAGCGGCAAACCGGCGCTGCGCGCATTCAAGTCCCACAAGGCAATGTCGATGGCCGACAGCGCGCGGATCACGCCGCCCGCGCGGCCCAGCAGCAAGGCCTCCTGATACATGTCGCGCCACAAGCCCTCCACCCGCAGCGATTCCTGCCCGACCAGACGCGGCGCCAGCAGATCGGTCACGGCCACCGACAACAGGCGGCCGGCGCTGTTGACCGCATAGCAATAGCCCAGGCCCTCATGCCCATCGGTGCTGCGCACGCGCACCAGGCAGTATTCGCGCGCGGTGACCTGACGCGTGGAGAAAGTGACAGGGTTGTCCAGCGGAACGCGGGCAATGCAGACGGAAACGGATTCAATGGTAGGCATGAGGGAAAGGACTCCGATGTGGCTGAAACAGATGCGGTGAAAACTGGCGCGCGACGCGTTCCATTGCGGACGCCGCAAGGCGATCCGGCACGCAAAGCAGGGAACGCCCGGACAACGTTCAATCGAACTTGATATTGGCCTCCTGGATCACCTTGGTCCATTTGGTCTTCTCGGTATCGATCAATTGCTGGAACTGCACCGGCGTTTCGTCGAGCGTCGTCAGCCCCAGCTCGGTCAGGCGCTGCCGCACCCCAGGCTCCTGCAGCACGCGCGAGATTTCCTTGTGCAGGAAGGCCACGGTCTGCGGCGGCGTGCCGGCCGGCGCGATGATGCCGAACCACACATTGGCCTCGTAGCCCGGCACCCCGGATTCGGCCAGGGTGGGCACGTTGGGCAACTGGGGCAGCCGCTGCGCCGAGGTCACGCCCAGGGCCTTCAACTTATGGTCTTTGATAAAGGGCAGGCTTTGCGTCGGCGTGGCGAAGATCAAGGGGATCAGGCCGCCGATGACATCGGTCTGCGCCGGCGCGCCGCCCTTGTAAGGAATGTGATTCATGCGGATGCCGGCCATCTGGTCCAGCAACTCCAGCGAGATGTGCTGCGTGGACCCCTGCCCCGGCGTGCCGAAGTCGATGCCCTTCTGCTGCGTCTTCGCCAACGCGATCAGGTCATGCACGTTGTCAGGGCCGAACTTGGGATTGGCGACCAGCACGAAAGGCGTGTCCGCGATCAGGGACACCGGCGCGAAGTCCTTCAGCGTGTAGCTGAGGTTGGGATACAGCAGCGTGTTGGTGACGTGGGACGAAATCACCAGCATCAGCGTGTAGCCGTCCGGTGTGGCCCGCTTCAGCTCACCGGTGGCGATGGTGCTGTTGGCGCCCGGCTTGTTCTCCACGATGACCGGCTGCGGCCAGCGCTTGCTCAGCTCGGCGGCGACCATGCGGGCAACGGTATCGTTGGACCCGCCCGGCGCCATGCCGACCATCAGGCGTACGGGTTTATCGGGAAAATCGGCGGCTTGCGCCACCGTCGTGCTTGCGACCATGGTGGTGGCGGCAAGCAGCACACCAACACTGAGTCCGGCCAGGACGCGGCCGGCCCGCCGGCGCGCGCCGGCAAACGGGGGATGGTACATGCGGGTCTCCTCGCAGGGTTTTTATGTCGTTGTCCCTGCATCCTAGACCCGCGCATCAAGCCGATGAATGGATAATTTGACTGATTGAATCGAGAAAATCGATCAATCCCCGGCTTTCCCCGGCACCCCCAGTTACCGCATCTGCAGAATGATTACCTCGCTGCTGGCCGGATCCGTCCGCTTGCGCAGATCCTTCACCGCGTCCTGCGTCACCGCCCCGCCCTGGTTGCCCCAAGCCGTCCGCACGAAGGTCAGCACGTCGGCGATTTCCTTGTCGGTCATCTGGCCCCGGAACGGCGGCATGCGATACGCGTCCGGCATGCCGTTCGCCACGATGCGGCCCGACCCATTCAAGGTGACGTTGATGCTCGAGGCGTTTTCCTTGCTCATGGACGACGCGGCCCCCGCCAGCGGTGGAATCCATGGCGCCTGGCCGCGGCCTTCCGCGCCGTGACAGGCGGCGCAACGCGCGGCGAAAGTCTGCGCGCCGGGGATCTTCACGCGCTGGTCCAGCGCCAGCGCCTGGTTCGACGTCGCGTCGTATTTCCACGGCGGTCCATCGCGTTCAGGCGAACCCGGCAGCGACTTCAGGTAATGCGCGATCGCTTTCAGGTCCTCGTCCGACATGTACTGCGTCGAGTTGTTGATCACGTCGGTCATCGAGCCGAACACCACGGCGTGCTGGTTGCGGCCGGTCTTCAGGAACTGATAGACGTCGGCTTCGCTCCAGCGGCCCAGGCCGGTGTTGGGATCGTTGCGCAGGCTGGGCGCATACCAGCCGTCCAGCAGCGCGCCGGCCAGGTAGAGCGGGCTGCTTTCATCGTACGTTTTCTCGTTGAAGGCGACGCCGCGCGCCGTATGGCAGCTGCCGCAGTGCCCGGCGCTCTGCACCAGATAGGCGCCGCGATTCCACAAGGTGCCCTTGTCGTCGACCGCCTGCGCGGAAGCAGACGCAGACGCCGGTTGCGGCTTGGGCTGATACGTCCCGGACGGCGCGAACACCAGGTTCCACAGCGCCAGCGGCCAGCGCATGTTCAAGGGCCAGTCGATGCCGTTGGCGCGGTTTTCCTGACGCGCCGGCTGCACGGCGTGCATGAAGTAGGCATAGAGCGCCCGAATGTCGTCATCGCTCATCTTCACATACGACGGATAAGGCATGGCCGGATACAGCCGGTGCCCGTCGCGCGCCACGCCATGGCGCATCGCCCGGTCGAACTCCGCCAGGCTGTAGGCCCCTATGCCCGTGGTCTTGTCCGGAGTGATGTTGGTCGTGTAGATCGTCCCCATCGGCGTGGCCATCGCCAGGCCGCCGCTGAACGGCGGCTTGTCCGGCACGCTATGACAGGCCACGCAATCGCTGGCCCGCGCCACGTACTCGCCCTGTTTGATCAGTTGCGGCGACGACGTGTCGAGCTGGGGTTTGTCCGCTGAGCCGCCAGGATCGAATGCCGACCCCGGCGTATGCGTCACGAAGGCGAAGGTCCCGACCACGATTACTACGAGTATGCCCACCAACGTGGCCAGCACGCGTCCAAACCGGCGTTTCTGCATTTGTATTGCCATCCCTGGAAAATATCGCCGCCAGGGCATCCCCTTGGGTTGCCCTGGCCCCTGGTGTCGAAGGAATCAAGCCTTGAAGGTCAGCTTCGACAGCGGCATGGTGCGCACGCGCTGTCCCGTCAACGTCGACACCGCATTGGCAACGGCCGGCGGGATGGCCGGCAACGGCGGCTCGCCTATGCCCCCCATCTTCTCGCCGCTTTCGACGATGCGCACGTGCACGCGCGCCATGCGGTTGGGCGGCAGGATGGGGTACATATCGTAGTTGCGCGCCAGCGGCTTGCCGTGTTCATAGACGGCCTGCTCCAGCAGCACCTGCGACAGCCCCAGGGCGACAGCGCCGTTGACCTGATGCTCGACGATCGCCGGGTTCACGATGGAGCCCGGATCGATGGCCTCCCAGATCTCATGCACCACCACCTGCCCTTCCTTGTCGATGGACACTTCCGCGATCGCCGCGGCCTGAGTGCCGAAAGGCGATGCCATCGCCACGCCACGCGCGCGCCGCGTGCCGTCCGCGGCCGTGTAGGGGCCGCGCTTCCAGCCGCCGGACAACTCGCCCACGGCCTGCAACAGCTTGGTGAGACGCGCATTGCCTTCGAGCAACTTCAGGCGCAGGGCATAGGGATCCTGGCCTCCCTTGTCGGCGACCTCATCCAGGAAGGCTTCATAGAAGAAGTCATTCATGGAATTACCCACCGAGCGCCAGTAACCCAGCATCATCGGCGTCTTCACATAGCGCTGCGCGATGCGCTTGTTCGGTATGGCGTAGGCTTTGCCGGCCAGGCCCTCTACCGAGCCCGGATCAAGCTTGTCGGCCTTCTTGTTGGCGATGCCTTCGGTGGGGCCCTCGGTGGCGCTGATGGCCTCGATGGCCACCGGGATGCCATTGGCATCCAGCGCGGCGCGGAACTGTACCACCGCCATGGGGCGGCACACATCGCGCAGGAATTCTTCCTCGCGGCTCCAGATCACCTTGACGGGCTGCCCCACCGCCTTGGCGAGCTCGATGGCCTGCGGGAAAGGATTGGCGGTGTTGTACAGAAAGTGGCGGCCGAAGAATCCGCCCAGCATGGGCGAATGCAGCGTGATCTGTTTGGCCTGCAGGCCGGTGCGCTTGACGATGTCGGCCAGGAAGATGTCCTGCGCCTGATTGGGTGCCCACACTTCAAGCGAGCCATCCGGATTGAAACGCGCCAGAGCCGACGGCGGCTCCAGCTGCGCGTGCCACAGATACTGGCTGTCGTAGGTCGCGCTGACGACGGTCTTGGCGTTCTTGATGGCGTCGGTGATGTTGCCTTCGTTCTCCGCGTCGATGCCCGGGCTGCTCTCGCCGGCCAGGGTGTCGCGGAACGCGGCTGTCGAAAAGTCCGCGGGCATCACGCGCAAAGGCGTGTCCGCCGCGGCTTCCCGCCACTCGACCTGCGCGGCTTCCACGGCACGCTTGGCATCCCACCAGCGCAGCGCCACCACCGCCACAGCGCCCGGCAAGCGGTGCACGGAATGCACGCCGGGCATGGCCTTCACCTGGTCCTCATTACGCAGACCGCCTACCGTCATGCCTAGTCGCGGCGCATGTTGCACGGCCGCGTGCAACATGCCGTCGACACGCATGTCGATGGTGTATAGCGCCTTGCCCGTGGACTTGTCATGCACGTCCAGTCTTTCGACCGGCTTGCCTATCCAGCGGAATTGCGCGGGATCCCGCAGCTTCACGCTGCCGGGATCGGGCACGGGCAGATCCATGGCCGCGCCCGCCAGTTCGCCATAGGCAAGGGTGCGGCCGGAGGCCGTGTGCACGACACGGCCCGGCTGCGTGGTCAGCTCACCCGCCGGGATATCCCAACGATTGGCGGCGGCCTGCAGCAGCATCGCGCGGGCCAGCGCGCCCAGCCGCCGCATGTTCGCGTAGCCGAAGCGGACGGATGAACTGCCGCCGGTAATGCGCCGGCCGCTGTCCATGACGACGTAGTCGCTGCCAGGGGGCGCGCTTTCCACGATGAAGGTGGCGGGATCGGCATCCAGTTCCTCGCCGACGATCTGCGCCATGGCGGTGTAGATGCCCTGCCCGCCCTCGACGAAAGCGCTTTGCAGACGGATGGTGTTATCCGGACGGATTTCCAGGAAGGCGGGAACCTTGGTCGCCTTGGCGGGCGCCGCAGCCGCGGCTTGCGCGCGCGCCGTGCCCGCGGGCAGGCCGATGCCGAGCACGAAAGCGCCAGCGGCGGTGCCGGCCGAAGCCAACAGAAAACGGCGGCGCGAGATATTGCTGGGCTGCGCCGTTGCAAACGCGTCATCCGTAGCGGTGGGGGCAGCGGGTGTAGAGGATAGGTTATCCATCAGACGGCCCCCTCGTTGCTGGCGGCAAGCATCGCGTCGATGCCTGCCTCCGCGCTGGCCGTCTTGGCGGGTGCCGTGGCGGCAATGTCGTGCACCGCGGCGTTGATCGCGTTGTACGTGCCGCAACGACAGAGATTGATCATGGCGGCCGCGATCTCTTCGTTCGAAGGATTCGGAACCTGCTTGATCAGCGCCGTCGCGGCCATGACCTGGCCGGACTGGCAGTAGCCGCATTGCGGCACCTGGTGCTTGATCCAGGCGGCGACGACACGCTTGCCGACGCTATCGTCCTCGATCGCTTCGATGGTGGTGATGTGCTTGCCCGCCATGCCGTCGACGGGCGTCACACAGGACCGCATCGCCACCCCATCGACCATCACCGTACAGGCGCCGCATTGCGCCAGTCCACAGCCGTATTTGGTGCCGGTCATGCCCAGCTCGTCGCGAATCACCCATAGCAATGGTGTATCGGGGCTGGACTGGACGCTGTGCGTCTTGCCGTTGATTTCTAGTTCCATGGCGTTCCCTCTTTGCCGAGAGGACGGGCCAGCCCAGGGCACAAAGCCGCCGGCCGCGCACCGCCGATCGAGGCAACTCTAGCATGGGAATCACTGCCGCACGCGAATCAAACCAGTGCGATGTAACCGTGGCGTGACCTCGTTATATACGCACAAATATATCGACGGGCACGAGACGCGCACTGCGGCGCCGTGCGTTCAGGAACCATTCAAATTCTTGCGAGACACAAGGCGACGCGTGCCCGACGCAAACCTGCGTGGCACTGTTTTTTGGGAGTAGCCGTCATGACGACGAACATCACGGGCTGCACGCCCACGCATCCTTCTGCCCAGACGCCCACGGTCGTCACGGACGAGCGCGGTTACGAACGCCTGGCCGACGAATCATCAAAGCGCGATTCGCTTATGACCGAATTCAAGCCGCATCTGCGTATGCGGCGCGCTGAAGCCAAGGAGCTCGCCCAGGGCCAGATCATTTACACGCATTACATCAGCAGCGACGAGCACGAGCCGCCGGAAAACATCCAGGAAATGCAACGGACACGATTTGCTTCGCCGGCCGAGGCAGAAGCTGCCCTGGATAAGCTCGATGGCATCGTGTCATTCTTCGCGCCCGCCCAAGCGCGAGCCTTCATAGAGACCGTCAGACAGTTCGCGGAGCACGCGGGCCAAAACATGCGCAGCGTCCGCATCTCGGTGACGATGGGAATGAACTTCACGGGGATCGACGGCATCGCGCCGGACGCCGCCGACCGGCTCGTCGCCGAACGCATGAGAGAAGCCCTGAAAGAAAAAAGACCCGATCTGCTGGTGGAGACGCGGGTCATTCCTACAACATCCAACCGGGCGGTGGTGCTCAGATGGGAAGCCTTCGACGGGCCGGCCAGCACCAACGCCACTCTGGCGCGGCACCTGGCCCGGCACACCGAGTTCTGACAGGCCCCCGTTTCTTTATCTCATCACGTAGCCCGACCCTTAACGCACCAGGCAGGGCCGCTTGTTATCGAACTTCCAGCCCGGCACCAGGAACTGCATGGCCGTCGCGTCGTCGCGCGCGCCCAGGGCGTATTGCAGGTACAACTGGTGCGCCTGTTCCACGGCGTCCATGTCCAGTTCGATACCCAGGCCGCCCCGCGTCGGCAGCTGGATATAGCCGCCTTCGATACGCAAGGGATTGCGCGTCAGGTGCTGGCCATCCTGCCAGATCCAATGCGTGTCGATCGCCGTGACGCGTCCCGGTGCCGCGGCGCCGACGTGCGTGAACATGGCCAGCGACACATCGAAGTGATTGTTGGAATGCGAACCCCAGGTCAGGCCGAAGGCCTGGCAGGTCTGAGCCACGCGCACCGACCCTTGCAGGGTCCAGAAGTGCGGATCGGCCAGCGGGATGTCCACCGACTGCAGGGACAAGGCATGGGCCATCTCGCGCCAATCCGTGGCCACCATATTGGTCGCCGTCGGCAGGCCGGTGGCGCGGCGGAATTCCGCCATGACTTCGCGGCCGGAGTACACGCCCTCGGCGCCGCAGGGATCTTCGGCATAGGCCAGCACGCCATGCAGGTCGCGGCACAGGCGCACGGCGTCCTGCAGCAGCCAGCCGCCGTTGGGATCCAGCGTGATGCGCGCGCGGGGGAAGCGCTCATGCAGCGCGCGGATGGCTTCGACTTCTTCGTCGCCGCTCAGCACGCCGCCCTTCAGCTTGAAATCCTCGAAGCCGTAGCGCGCGTACGCCGCCTCGGCCAGCTTGACGATGGCCTGCGGCGTCAACGCTTCTTCGTGACGCAGGCGCAGCCAGTCGTCCTGCTCTTCCGGCGCGGTCTGGTAAGGCAGATTGGTCTTGCGGCGGTCTCCCACGTAGAACAGATAGCCCAGCATCTGCACCGAGGTCCGCTGCACGCCCTCGCCCAGCAGCGCCGCCACCGGCACGTCCAGGAACTGGCCCAGCAGGTCCAGCAGCGCCGACTCGGCGGCGGTCACCGCGTGGATGGTCACGCGCAGGTCGAACGTCTGCTGGCCACGGCCGGCGGCATCGCGGCTGCTGAACTGGCGCCGCATATCGTTCAACACCGCCTGGTAATCGCCCAGGGGGCGCCCCATCAGCAGCGGCCGCGCGTCTTCCAGGGTGGCGCGGATCTTCTCGCCACCGGGCACTTCACCCACGCCCTGGCGGCCCGAGCTGTCGGTCAGGATCAGCAGGTTGCGCGTGAAGAAAGGGGCATGCGCGCCGCTCAGGTTGAGCAGCATGGAATCGTGGCCGGCCACGGGCACGACGCGCACATCGGTGATGACGGGCGTGCGGCCCGGGGGTTCGTGGGGGGAGCAAGAAGACATAGTCGGATTCCAACTGCTGGGCCGGCCGCCTGCGCGGCCGATGTTCTGGAAAGGACAGCTGCCGATCCGGGGTCCGGCAGCGGCAGTGTCCGGCTTACTGCATCAAGGTTTACTGCAAAGTGATGTGTCCCGTCTCGATGACCTGCTTCCAGCGGGCGCTTTCCTTGGCCTGGAACTGGGCGAAATCATCCGGCGAGCTGGCGACCACTTCCAGGCCGACGTCGGTGAAAGGCTTGCTGACGGCGGGGTCCTTGACCGCGTCGATCAGGGCGTCGCTGATCTGCTTCTTCAGGTCGGCCGGCAGCCCCTTGGGCCCGACGATGGCCTGCCATGCATAGACTTCCAGTCCGGGCATCTTCAGTTCATCGAACGTGGGCACGTCGGGCAGCACGGCCGCCCGCTTGGTACCCGTGATGGCGATCGCCTTCAGCTTGCCGGCCTTGATGTGCGCCAGCACCGCATTGAGGTTCTGGAAGGACATGTCGACCTGGCCGCCCAGCAGATCCGAGATGGCCGGCGCGCCGCCCTTGTATGGCACATGCAGGCCCTTGGTGCCGGTCTTCTGCCAGAACAGCTCGGCGGTGAGGTGGTCCGAAGACCCCGCGCCCGACGTCGCGAAACTGATCTCGCCCGGCTTGGCCTTGAGCAGGGCCAGCACGTCCTGGATCGAATTGATCTTGGGCGCCAGCTTGGGGCTGACCACCAGCACATTAGGCGTCTGCACGGCTACGCTCAGATAGGTGAAGTCCTTGTCCGGGTTGTACGGGATGGCGGGCATCAGATGCTGGGCCACCACCAGAGGCGCCAGCGAGGACACCATCAGCGTGTAGCCGTCCGGGGCCGAACGCGCCACGAAGGACGCGCCGATGGTGCCGGTGGCGCCGGCCTTGTTCTCGATGACGAAGGACTGCTTGAACTTGTCGCCCAGCTTGTTGAACACGGCCCGTGCCACCGCGTCGGTGGCGCCGCCCGGCGGGAAGGGAACGATGACGTTCACGGTCTTCTCGGGCCAGGCCGCGTGCGCGGCCGTGGACAAAACGGCTGCGGCACAAAGCCCCAGCGCGAGCATGCATTTGTATGCTTTGGACTTCATCTTCGTTGTCTCCTGGATAGGTCTTTTAATTTGAGTGCCGCTGGTCGCGTGTCGGCGCGCCTTCGGGGGCTCCGCGCGTCGCTCATGGGCGATGCCGGCCGCTCCCGTCTGGTTCTTGTTGAACGTGATGTTAACGTTAACATGCGGGACTTGGCGTAGTATTGACCGTCTTTAGCCAGAAATACACCAGGGAATACCCTTACATGAGCGCTCGTGCCGATCAGACCGGCCTCACCGTCCGCCAGCAGGACAAGGGCGGCGTCACGCTGCGGGAAGTGGCCCGCGCCGCCAATGTGTCGATGATTACCGTCTCGCGCGCCATCAATAACCCGCAGCAGGTGTCCCCCCTCACCCTGGAGAAGGTCAACGCGGCGATCCAGGCCCTGGGCTACGTGCCCAATCTCATGGCCGGCGGCCTGCGTTCGGCGCGCAGCTATCTGGTGATGGCCCTGGTGCCGACCATAACTGGCTCGCTGTTCGGCGGCATGCTGCAGGCGTTGACCGAATCGCTGGAGGCCAAGGGTTATCAGTTGATGGTGGGCCAGATCGGCTATGAGCAGGCGGACGAGAAATCGCGTGAAGACGCGCTGCTGCGCGCCATCATCGGGCGGCGGCCGGACGGCATCGTGCTCACGGGCATCATGCACTCGGCGCAGGGCCGCCAGCTGCTGAAGTCTTCCGGCATCCCCGTGGTGGAAACCTGGGACAGCACGCCCACGCCCATCGACATGCTGCTCAGCCTGTCGCACGATGCCATCGGCCGCGCCGTCTGCGACTATCTGCACGCCGCCGGCAAGACGCGCTGCGCCATCCTGTCCGGCGATGACGAACGCGCCCAGCGCCGCGCTGAAGGCTACCGGATGCGCGCCCGCGAATTGGGCTTGCCGGCGCCCCTGGTACACCTGGTGCCGGCGCCGACCACGCATGCCGATGGCCGTGCCGGCCTGGCCGCGATATTGGCTCAGGATCCGGCCATACAAGCCGTGTTCTGCACGTCGGACATGATGGCCATCGGGGTGATCACGGAAGCATCGGCGCGCGGCCTGTCGCTGCCCGATCAACTGGCCGTGATGGGCTTCGGCGACACCGGCATCGCCGCGTCGATGACACCCAGCCTGACCACCGTGCGTGTGGATGGCGCCGCCATCGGCGCGACGGCGGCCGAGATGATCGCCGCGCGCGCCACGGGTCACGCGCCGGCGCAGGCGGTGGTGGATATCGGCTTTACGATCGTGCGGCGCGATAGCGCCTGACAAGGAGGAGACCAGCATGAAGGCGGCGTATTACGAAACACGAGGTCCGGCACGTACTGTCCTGCGCGTGGGCGACATTCCCGCGGAAGAGCCTGGTCCCGGCATGCTGCGTGTCCGCATCGCGGCGTCGGGCATCAATCCGTCCGACGTGAAGACGCGCAGCGGCAACAGTCCCAGGCCGCAGCCGTGGCCGCGCGTCGTGCCGCATCACGATGGCGCCGGCACGGTCGACACAGTGGGCGCCGGTGTGGACCCGCGGCGGGTCGGCCAACGGGTGTGGCTGTATGAATGCCAGATCGATCGCGCCGGCGGCACCGCCAGCGAGTTCGTGACGGTCCCCGAAGGGTTGGCCGTGGCCTTGCCGGACAACGTGTCCTTCGATGTGGGCGCGTCCCTGGGCGTGCCGGCCCTGACCGCGTGGTTCTGCGCCGACCGCGCCGGCGCCGCGCCTGGCCGCAACGTGCTGGTGCATGGCGCCGTCGGCGCCGTCGGTTTCTATGCCGCGCAAATGGCGCGTCTGCGCGGCGCCCGCGTGCTGGGCACGGTGTCCAACGAAGAGCAGGCTGCCGTGGCCAAGGCCGCCGGCATCGAGACCGTGTTGCGCGGCGAGGGCCTGGTGGCACGGGCGCGCGCGTGGCTGGCGGCGACGGGCAATGACGCGGCCCAGCCCGGTTTCGACGGCACCATCGACCTGGACTTCGCCGCGAACCTGGCGGCCAATGTGGAGCTGGCCGCGGTGAATGGCCGCGTGTCGGTCTACGCGTCCGATACGAATCTGGAACCCGCCGTGCCGGTACGCGCCCTGATGCGCCGCAATCTGCAGGTGGCCTTCCTGTTGCTCTACACCCTGCCCCTGAAGGAAAAGCGCCGCGCCATCAGCGACCTTACCGGCTGGCTGACCCGGGAGGCACTCCGCCATCCCGCCGTTCATCCCTACCCCCTGGAAGATATCGCTTCCGCGCACGAGGCGGTGGAATCTCGACGGCATGTCGGCAAGGTGGTGGTCAGGATCTAGAGGATCGAAGCTGGATGGCCCTCAAGGTTGCCGGCGCGCAACGCACTGCATGCGAGGCGAACGCCCCCTGCGTCACCATTGATTACGCTCAACAGAGGGCCATACGCCGTGGCCAAGGCGGCTATTGCGCGTCGAAGGGCTTGCTTAGTTGCACCGCAGCATAAATAATTAGCGGGCTCGCTCCCCTCTCCGATGGAGGTCATATGACCCAGGAAGGTAAGACCGCAACAGCCAGCCCGCGTCCGGCACGCACGCCAGTCAACCTGTCGCTGGCCCTGCAGGGGGGAGGCGCGCATGGCGCTTTCACCTGGGGGGTGCTGGACCGCCTGCTCGAAGAGCCCTGGCTGCACTTCGACGGCATCTCCGGCACGTCGGCCGGCGCCATGAACGCCGCGGTGCTGATCGACGGCTACGCGCGTGGCGGCGCCGAAGCCGCGCGCGAGGCCCTGTCGGCCTTCTGGCGCCGCGTTGCCGACGCGGCCGCCTTCAGTCCCTTCCGGCGCAGTCCGCTGGACGTGATCCTGGGGCGCTGGACTTTGGACAACTCACCGCTATTCGTCGCCGCGGATCTGGCCGCGCGCATCTGGTCGCCCTATACGCTGAATCATGGCGGCGGCAATCCCCTGGCCGACATCCTGCAGACCAGCATCGATTTCGAAGCGCTGGCGCGCGCGCCCATCCAGCTGTTCGTCACCGCCACCAATGTGGAAACCGGGCGCGGCCGCATCTTCCGCAATGCCGAAGTGAACGCCGCGGTGCTGCTGGCGTCGGCTTGCCTGCCCACGCTCTTCCAGGCCGTGGAGATCGATGGCGTGCCTTATTGGGATGGGGGATATGCGGGCAACCCCACCATTTCGCCGCTGGTGCGCGAGTGCAGGTCGCGCGACACATTGCTGGTGCAGATCAATCCAGTCGCGCGGCCCGGCGCGCCACGCAGCGCGCGGGAGATCCTCAACCGCATCAACGAGATTTCCTTCAACGCCACGCTGCTCAAGGAGCTGCGCATGATCGCCATCCTGCGCCGGGTGGTCGACGCGGGCGACAGCGAAGGCGCGGAGTGGGCGGAAATGCGCCTGCACCGTATCGCCAGTGATCGCATGGCGGAGTTCGGCTCTTCGTCGAAGATGAATGCCGAGTGGCCATTCCTGTGTCTGCTGCGTGACGAAGGCCGTCTGGCGGCGGACGAGTTTCTGGAGTCGTATGGCGACGACCTGGGCCAGCGCTCATCCTTCGACGTGGCGGAATTGATCGCCGAAGTCTGAAGCACGTCACATACCGGGCGCACGCTATCGAATCACGTGCGCGGCCGCGACCAACGTCGCCCCTGACTGGAGAGCGTACCCATGGGCTTGCTTGGCATCATCTTCGCGCTCGGCCTGATGATCTGGCTGGCGTTTCGCGGGTGGAGCATCCTGCTGATCGCGCCGGCGGCGGCCTTGCTGGCCGCGGCCCTGGCTGGCGCGCCATTGCTGGCGAATTGGACCCAGATCTTCATGGGCAGCGCGGCCGGCTTCGTGGCGCAGTTCTTCCCGCTTTTCCTGTTGGGCGCCCTGTTCGGCAAATTGATGGACGACAGCGGGTCGGTCACCGCGATCGCCGACTGGATGACGCGGCGCCTGGGCACCGCGCGCGCGGTATTGGCGGTGGTTTTGGCGGGGGCGTTGCTGACGTATGGCGGCGTCAGTTTGTTTGTCGCGTTCTTCGTGCTCGCGCCGATGGCGCATGCCTTGTTCCGCGCCGCTGACATTCCTCCGCGCCTGATGCCGGCGACCATCGTGCTGGGCACGTCCACTTTCACCATGTCGGCCTTGCCCGGCACGCCGGCGATCCAGAACGCCATTCCCATGCCGTTCTTCGGCACCACGCCGTTCGCCGCGCCGGGATTGGGTGTGCTTGCCAGCGCCATTATTCTGATGTTCGGCTTGTGGTGGTTGAATCGATGCGTGGATGCGGCACGCGAACGAGGAGTGGGCTATGCCGCCGAGTTACGCGATGATGTCGGCACCGTGGCCGAGCGCCCGTTGATACGCGAGCGCGCCACCACCGCGCACGATTTCGATCCGGCCGAAGTGGGGCGGGGGCAGCGTAGTACACGGCCTCCCGGTGTGGGAGTGGCGGTGTTGCCCCTGGTTGTGGTGATCTGCTCCAATCTGCTGATGACCTTGCTGATTCTGCCCGCGATGCCGGCGGCGTATCTGGCTTACCCGGAATGGGGAGGCACCTCGATCTCCGCCCTGGGCGGCGTGTGGTCGGTGATCGTGGCGTTGTTGGCCGCGATTGTGTGTTTGGTGGCCTTGAATCTGCGGCGCCTGCCTCATCTGCGCGACACCATGGGCGCGGGCGCGCACGCGGCGGCCTTGCCGGTACTCAGCGTTGCCAGCCTGGTGGGTTTCGGCGCGGTGGTGGCGGGCTTGCCGGGCTTCGTCGTCGTACGGGATTGGGTGCTGTCATTGCAGGGCGGCCCTTTGGTATCGCTGGCCGTGGCCACCAATATCCTGTCGGCGTTGACGGGGTCGGCATCGGGCGGCTTGACCATCGCGCTCGATGCCTTGGGCGGTGAGTATTTGCAGCGCGCCATCAGCCTGGGTCTGGACCCGGCCGTCCTGCATCGCGTCGCGGTGATGAGCGCCGGCACGCTGGACACGCTGCCGCACAACGGCGCCGTCGTCACCCTGCTGGCCGTCTGCGGCGCCACGCACCGTCAGAGCTACGGCGGCATCGTCATGGTCGGCATCGTCGGCCCCTTGCTGGCCCTGGCCGTGGTCATCGCACTGGGAACGTGGTTCGGGTCGTTCTAAGGCTGGTTTCAGCGGATTTCATGATTCGCGGTTTTGCAATCGATTGAAATAAGCGGTGCTTGAGCGGGGCTTCCGCGCCGGGAAAGTGCGCAGATAATGAAATCGCACTGCACGCATTCATCCACGAATGCCAGTTCCAGGAAGGAGCATCGAATATGAAAACCATCGCCAAGATCGCCACGTCGGCTGGTATCGCGCTCATCGTCAGCATGGGCGCCATGACGGCCCCGGCTTCCGCTCGTACCAATGTGGACATCAGCATCGGTGTCGCCCCTCCCCCGCCGCGCGTGGAAGTCGTGCCCGCGCCGCGCCCCGGCTACGTCTGGGCGCCCGGCCACTGGGAGTGGCGCCATGACCGCTACGCCTGGGCCGGCGGCAACTGGCTGCGGGCACGTCCCGGCTACGCCTACCGCGCTCCCCAATGGCGCCAGGACCACGGCCGCTGGACCTACGCCCAATCACGCTGGGACCGTGACGGCGACGGCGTGCCCAACCGCTACGACCGCCATCCCGGCAACCCCAATCGCCGTTGATCGAAGGCTTACCGGCGCGCAACCGGGCGCCGGTAAATCAGGCCTGGCTCTCCTTCGAGCCAGGCCCCTGTCCCGCAAGTTCCACGAACCACGGGCCTGGCATGCATCCTCGCATACCAGGCCCGTCGTCATTCGGCCTGTGGCTGAAAGACCGAGATGCCGATCAGCCGAAGGTGAATGCGTAGGCCGCGACACCCGGGTCGAGAAACTCGATGGCGAAGGTGTGGTCGCCTACCGCGCCGGGCTGGCGCAGCAGCTGGTAGAGACGCTGTTCGGTCACCGTGCCGCTGCCATCGGCCGCCACGTCGGTGCCATGCGCGTCGGCCGGCGCCTTGCCGTCTACCGTCACGCGGAAACGCACGGGCTTGTTGTCCGGTCCCGGGCCGAGCACCAGATGCAGGTCGCGGGCATGGAAGCGGTAGACGATGCGACCGCCGGATTGGTCGAGCAGCGCGCGTTCGTCTTCCACGGTCCACTTGCCGGCCAGGCCCCATTGGTTCAGCTTGAGGTTGCCGGCGTCGCTCACCGCATAGTCAGCGGGGTCGTCGCGGGTCACGCGGCCTGACGCGAAGCGTTCGCTACGGGCATACCCCAGATACGTTTCCGGCGAACCGACTTCCGTCATGTCCGGCGCCAGTTGGGCGCCCTGGCCACGCACGTCGGCGAACTGGGACGACACGTCGCGGGCGCCGGCTTCGCGCAGCAATTGCTGGATCACCCGCTCGGACTGGTCGTATTCGCCTTCGCCGAAATGGTGATGGCGAATGCGGCCCTGGGCGTCGATGAAGTAATGCGCGGGCCAGTACTGGTTGTTGAACGCGCGCCAGATGGCGTAGTTGTTGTCGATGGCGATGGGATAGTCCAGACCCAGCTTGGCGGCGGCGCGCTTGACGTTGTCGGCATCGCGTTCGAAGGCGAACTCGGGGGCGTGCACGCCGATCACCACCAGGCCCTGGTCACGGTACTTGTCGGCCCAGGCCTTCACATAGGGCAAGGCGCGCAGGCAGTTGATGCAGGAGTAAGTCCAGAAGTCGACCAGCACCACCTTGCCGCGCAATTGCTGCGTGGTCAGGGGCGGGGAATTGAGCCATTGGACCGCGCCGTCCAGGGCGGGCGCCGGGCCTTCATCGGGCAAGGCCAGGGATTGCTTGGCAGCGGCCTGCATGGCGTTGCCGGTCATGGCGTTGCCGGTCATGGCGTTGCCAGTCATGGCGCCACCATTCATCGCACCACCGGTCATCGCACCGCCGTTCATGGCACCCCCGTTCATCGCGCCGCCGGTCATGGCACCGCCGCCGTTCATCGCACCGGGCGTCTTGTCGCCGGCCAGCCGGGTCACCAGCGCCTGCTCCAGATTACCCGTCGACGCCGTCGACACCTGCGCCAACACACCCGTGTCCCAGCCGAGGGATATGGCGGCCACGCCCGCGAGCATCAGTACGCCGAGCCCGCGTCGTACCCACTCCCCCGCACCCAGGGAACGCTTCATCGCCGTGAACACACGGCCGCCCGCCAGCAGGGCGAGCCCAAGAGACGTCGCGGCGCCCGCGGCGTAAGCCAGCAGCAACACCGTGCTGCCCACGTTGGCGCCCTGCAATGCGGCACCGGTCAAGACCAATCCCAGGATCGGGCCGGCGCAGGGCGCCCACAGCAATCCGGTCGCCACGCCCAGCAGCAGCGCGGCCCAGGGGCGGCCCTGGCCGTCCTGCGCGGTCTGCGACAGGCGGTTGCCGACCGACACCAGGGGCTGGGTCAGTTTTTCGGAGATGTGGGGGAACAGCAGCGCCAGCGCGAAGACGGCCATCAAGCCCAGGGCCAGCCAGCGGCCATACTGATTGGCCGTCACCACCCAGCCGCCCCCGACCGCGGCCAGGGAGGCAACCAGGGCGAAGGTCAGGGCCATGCCGATCAGCAGCGGCAGGCCGCTGCGGCGGAAGGGTTGGCTGGCGCTGGAGAAGACGAAGGGCAGTACCGGCAGGATGCACGGACTGACGATGGTCAGGGCGCCGCCTACATAGGCGAGGAGAATGAGCAGGAACATGGCGGGTACTCCGTGGACATCATCTTATTGGTCTATGAAACCGGGCGGTTTGCCCAGCAGATGTCCGAAGCGTAGTTCCCGTGCGTGGTTGAAGTCCTCACGCAAACTTAAACTTTCCGCGATAAATACCCTCCCGGGGAGGGGGTAGGGGGGGCGGAGCGGAGCTCCGCCCCCGTGCGGCATAAGGTACGGAATAAGGTATGGGATGCCCGAGCTAAAACAGCGGCCTTAAGAACTCCACCCGATCGGGGACACCGCGGAGCCGGGTCCCCCGGTCCGCCGGTGTCGCCCCTTGAGGGGCCGCGCGCAGCGCGGTACGGGTGGGCCCGCTGCTGGGCCGCGCGCAGCGCGGTAGGGGTGGGCCCGCTGCTGGGCCGCGCGCAGCGCGGTAGGGGTGGGTCCGCTACTGGTCCGCGCGCAGCGCGGTACGGGTGGGCCCCTCTGGCCCGCTACTTCGTCGGAGGGGCTACGGCGGCGCCTTCGATGTTGTGGCGCTTCAAAGCTTCGGCGACGAAGCCCGAGGCCTTCATTTCCTCGACGAAAGCCGTCAACACCTTGGCGGCGTCCTCGCCGCGGCCCTTGGGCAAGCCCATGGCCTGGCGGATCACCATGAAGCTGCCCGGCACCATCCGCAGGCCCGAAATACGCTTCAGGTCGCCTTCGAGCTGCTGGCGCACGCCGGCCGCCACATCGGCCTTCTCCGCGACGAAGGTGTCGACCACCGCCGGCGAGGTCGGCGCGCGCAACAGGGTCGCCTGCTTCAGCTCGCGCGTCAGATACAGGTCATACGCACTGCCCTTGCCCACCATGACGGTCCGGCCCGCCACGTCCACATCAGCGATCGCGCGCACGGGCGAATCCTCGCGCACGGCATAGGCCCCTTCGATCTCCACATAGGCATCGGTGAAATTGATGCCCGCACCACGCACCGGGTCGATGGCGAAGAAGCCGATATCGGCCTGTTCAGCCGTCACCGCGTCCACCGACTTGCCGGCGCTGTCGAACACCACCAGGTCCAGGGACACGCCCAGGCGATCGGCAAAAGCATGGGCCAGATCGACCGACACGCCCGCGGCCCCCGTAGCAGGATCGCGTCGCGCCAGGATGGGATTGCCGACGTTGATGGAAGCGCGCAGGCGTCCCGTCGGGGTGAACTTGGCAACAATGGAAGAATCGATGGAAGAAGTCATGGGCTTTCCGTTTCTACGTTCAGACGAAGCAGGTGAATTAAGGGGAGCGGCACTGCCCTGGGCAGCGGCATTGCGATAAACCGCGGGCGCCACCACGCCCCCGGCCGCGGTGAACAGGCAACGCTCTACGAATTTCCTACGCGACAAGCCAGACATTGTGCCGTCTCCTTTTTGTCAGTCAGCTTAACGGGTCGATCTCTGCGTCGATCTCCGGGGCGCGTACCCCACGATCGAGCAGATCAACCATCAGGCTCAACGATCTGCTCTTCGGCGGGAAAACTCAAGCGCTATATCGGACGGTCTCCCCCCCACAGCAAAGATCGACCAGCCCGCCTTCCAGGTTCTCGCCGAACCAGGTGCGGATGGCGGCACGCCGCTCGCCGACATACTCCGGCTGCCCGTCCGCATCCAGCAACATGCACAGGTCGTGGCCGGGCACCAGCAACGTGGCCGGCGCCCGCTTCCAGTAATTCCAGATCACCGTCAGGCTGGCGCGGCTGGCATCCATGTCGCCCGTATCCGCCACCGTCATGGACAACAGCTCCGCCCGGTTCTTGGCGGCATCGCCCGTGAACAGGATGGGACGCTCGCCGGTGACGTAGAACAACAGATGGCCCGGCGTATGCCCCGGCGCGTCGATGGCCGTGAACCCAGGCAGGAAGGCATCTCCATGCCGTACACGCCGCACCCGGCTGGAAGCGGCAAGCTCACGCACATAGAGTTCGGGAAGAGGATTGAATCCCGGCGGCTGAGCGCTGGCCCAGTTCAATTCCACATCGCCTATCCACACCGTCGCCTTGGGAAACAAGGTGAAGTTCACCGCATGATCGTAGTGGGCATGCGTCAGCACCACGTCGGTGATGTCTTCCGCTTTCACGCCAAGATCGTCCAGCTGCTTGTGCAAATAATGCCGCACGCCGAACGCGCCGACGTCGACCAGGATATGTCGTCCTTCGCCGCGCAACAGGGTGGTGGTGCTCCAGCCCAAACCGCCATGAAACAACGCGCGGCCCGGAAAACCCTGTACCAGTACATCGATGTTGTACATGTCTCGCTCCGTTTTCTTCTATTCCGCCGTCACGCCGGCCTGCTGAATGAGCTTGCGAAAGCGCTCCAGGTCTTCGCGCATCGTCTGCGCGAACGCCTCGGGCGTGCCCGCCACGATATCGTTGCCGCCTTCGGTTTCCAGCTTGCGCACCACGTCGGGCTGCTTCACCGCCTTGACCGCCGCATCGTGCAGACGCGCGATGATCCTGGCATCGGTGCCCGCGGGCGCCAGCAAGCCCTGGAACTGGGTCACGTTGAAATCCTTATAACCCAACTCCTCCATGGTGGGCAGGTCGGGCAACACCCCCGCCCGCTTGGGCCCCGACACGGCATATCCGCGCAAGCGGCCCGAGCGGATATGCGGCACCGACGTCACCACCGTGTCGAAGGTAAACGTCAGCGTCCCGCTAAGCACGTCGGTCAGCGCCTGCGCGTTGCCTTTGTACGGCGCATGAGTCAGCTTGGTGCCGGTCAACACACCCAGCAGCTCGCCCGCCAGATGGCCGCCGGACCCGATGCCGGCCGATCCGTAAGTCACCTGGCCCGGATGCGCCTTGGCGTCGCGCACCAGGTCATCGACGCTGTGGATGGGCGATTTCTCCGGCACCACCAGCACATACTGATAGCTGGTCAGCTGCGAGATGGGCGCCAGGTCTTTCAAGGGATCGTAGGGCGTCTTCTTGTACAGCGAAGGATTGACCACCAGCGGTCCGCTGGCATCCAGCAGCAAGGTATAGCCGTCGGGCGCGGCCTTGACCACCATGTCGGTGCCTATCATGCCGTTGGCGCCCGGCTTGTTTTCCACCACCAGGGCCACGCCCAGGTCCATCGCCATCTTCTGCGCCACCACGCGCGCCGTGATGTCCGCCGCGCCGCCCGCGACGTACGGCACGATCACGCGGATGGGACGGTCGGGATAATCCGCAAGCGCGGCGGCGCTGGTCATCAAGGCCACCGCGCCCAGCATCAATGGCACCACCGCCCGCCCGCGTTGATGCGCGCAAAAGCTGGGGGTCGACGATTTTCTTTTGAACATGGTTGTCTCCTCGTGGACCGCGACGCCTGCGTCAGCCAGGCACCTTGGCGGCATGCTCGCGCAGCAAGGCCACGGCGGCGCTGTCCAGGCGAATGCCTTCCTCGCGCTGGCGCCGCAGCTTGCCCAGCTCGATCTCGCCCGGCACGATCACCGGCTGCCCTGCCACCGCCGGCGCGCTGCCGTGCAGAATGGCCGCGAAGTCCTTCATCCGTTCCGTCAACCATTGCGGCGACCCCAGCTTGCTGGTGTCGATCAGAATGAAGAAATGTCCCAGGTTCTGCGCCTGCTCCGGCGCGTCCGACCACGACTGCACGTGCGTCAGATAAGCGGCGTTGGACAGCAGGCCCGAGAACAGGTCCACCAGCAAGGCCAGGCCGTAACCCTTGTGCCCCCCAATCGGCAGCAGGAAGCCGTCCAGCGCGGCCTTGGGGTCGGTGGTGGCATTACCCGCCGCGTCGGTGGCCCAGGTATTCGGTATCGCCTGGCCCGCCTTCATCGCATTGCGGATCTTGGCGCGCGCCACCACGCTCATCGCCATGTCCAGCAGGAAGGGATCGCCACCCGGATTCGGCACGCCGAAGCCCAGCGGGCTGTTGCCCAGGCGCGCGTCGCTGCCGCCCCACGGTGCGATGGTGGTGGTGGCATTGCTGCCGATGATGCTGGCAAAGCCTTCCTCTGCGGCGATCAAGCCATACGGCGAGATCGGGCCGAAGTGATTGCTGCCGCGGGCGAAGGCCACGCCCACGCCCTGCGTGCGCGCCGCGTCCATCGCCGCGCGCAAGGCATGCATGCCCACCAGGGGGCCGACGCCGTTGTCGCCATCGACCAGGCGCAAGGCCGGCGCGGGGGCCTCCACCTTGATGCGGGCCTGCGCGTTGATGCCACCGATCTGCAGGCGCTCGCCATAGGATTCGACGCGCGAAAAGCCATGCGTGGACAAGCCGAACAGATCGGCCAGCAGCAGCACGCGCGCAACGTCGGCGGCGTCCTCGCGCGGCAGGCCCAGGCCCTGGAACGCGCGCGTGCCCAACTCGGTCAGTTCGGCCTCGTTGAAATGCGGCGCGGCTTGCGCGGTGTTTTGCGCGGTGTGATTCGAACTAGCGGCAGCAGTCATGATTTCAGCATTCCCATACGAAAAAAACGTTCAATCCGCGTGCAGTTGCGCGCGGCGCACGACTTCACCCCAGCGCTTCTGTTCGCTGGCGATGAAGGCGGAAAATTCCTGAGGACCCGCGCCCGACGCGGTGCTGGAGTCTTCTTCCAGGCGCTTGCGCACGGTGTCGGAACGCAAGGCGACGAGCGCGGCCTTATGCAGGCGCGCGATGGCCTGCGGCGGCGTGCCGGCCGGCGCCAGCAGGCCGAACCACTGCACGCTCTCGAAACCGGGATAGCCCATCTCGGCCACCGTGGGCACGTCCGGCACCGCGGCCAGGCGTTGCGCGGAACCGACCGCCAGCAGATGGATCTTGCCGCTGCGTGCGTGCGGCAACAGCCCAGGCAGGCCCGCGGCGGCGGCGTCGATATTGCCGGACAGCAGATCCGTCAGCTGGGCGCCGGTGCCTTTGTAAGGCACATGCACCACGTCGATATCCGCCGCCGTCTTCAGCATCTCGAACGCCAGATGCCCCGCGCTGCCGTTGCCGGCCGAGCCATAGTTCAGCTTGCCGGGCGCGGCCTTGGCCTGGGCCACGAAGGCCGGCAGATCCTTGACCTTGAGCTTCTCGTTCACGGCGAACACCATCGGCAGCTTGGCCAACAGAATGATGGGAGCGAAATCCTTTTGCGGGTCGTAAGGCAGCTTGGACATCATGGCGGGATTCACCGCCAACGTGCCGACGTGGCCCAACAGCAGTGTGTAACCGTCGGGCGTGGCGCGTGCCGCTTCCTGCGTGGCGATGGTGCCCTGGCCGCCACCCTTGTTCTCCACCACCACCTGCTTACCCAGGTCGCGCGACATTTCCATGGCGATGGCGCGCGCGATCACGTCGGAGCTGCCGCCAGGGCCATAGGGCACCAGCAAACGCAGCGCGTGATCAGGTTGCCAGGCCGCGGGCGCCGGCGTCTGGGCCTCGGCGGCCGTGCCCGCCAGGGCCGGCGCCAGGAAGGCGAGCCGCAGCAAAAGCGTGGACAGCGCGCGCGCGGACCGGCGCGACGCGTGGGTACGTATCGTCTGGGACATACGGGAGGTCTCCTTGCCCTTTCTTATTGAAGGTATGGGCACGACGGGCTGTCATCGTGCGGAAAAGATGATGCGGGCGCGGCGTTATCCAGTAAAGTGCAAATATTCGATGGATTAATGCGTCAAACACAACAAAGCTTCATACTGATGAAATTCGATCTCGCGGATCTGCGCGGCTTCCTGGCGGTGGCCGACCTGGGCAGTTTTCGGGCGGCCTCGCTGTCCCTGCACCTGTCCCAGTCCGCCTTGTCGCGGCGCATCGACAAGCTGGAAGACGCCCTGGGCGTGGAGCTGTTCAACCGCACTACCCGCAAGGTGGAGCTGACCGCCATCGGCCGTGGCTTCGTGCCGCGCGCCCGCAATGTGCTGAACGAGTTGGAGAATGCGCTGGTCGGCATCCAGGACGTGGCGGAGCGCATGTCGGGCCAGGTCACCATCGCCTGCGTGCCATCGGCCGTGGCCTACTTCCTGCCGGCCGTCATGCGCGAGTATCACCAGCAATATCCCCGCATCCGCATGCGGGTGATCGATGAGTCATCGTCCGTGGTGCTGACCGCCGTCGCGCGTGGCGACGCGGATTTCGGCCTGACGTATATCGGCACGCAGGACCCCGACATCGAATTCCGGCCGCTGCTGGAAGAGGCCTTCGTGGCGGCGGTAAACAAGGACCATCCCCTGGCCACGCGGCGCCAGGTCAGCTGGAAGGACCTGAGCGCCTACGAATACATCAGTCTGGCGCAAGGCAGCGGCAATCGTTTCCTGATCGACCAGGCCCTGGCGCATAGCGAGATCAAGCCGCGCTGGGCCTGCGAAGTCCAGCACGTGCCGGCCCTGGTCAGCATGGTCGAGGCGGGTCTGGGCGTGGGCGTGGTGCCGCGCCTGGCCATGCCGCCCGGCAGCCACGAAGCGCTGGTCAGCCTCAAGCTGAACCAGCCCGTGGTCAGCCGCGCCCTGGGCCTGATCCAGCGCCGCGGCCGCGCGCTCAGCCCCGTGGCGCAACTGCTGTTCGACATGGTGGTGAAGCGGCGCGGCGGTATCTGAACCGGCCGGCCACGTCTCAAGGACGGCATTCCCATCGCGTTGCGCGCTATGAAACGCATTTCATCAGCCGCACGCTCGTTGTAATGCGCGGAACACGTGATTAGAGTGCGCGAAAGCGCGCTTCATCCGTAAAGCGCCATGACAACCCAGGAGACATGCATGTTCAGCCTATCCAGGGCCAGGCCCGCACTCGCGCGCGCCGCCCTCGTCGCCGCCACGCTGGCTTTCTTCAACAGCGCACCGGCCCGCGCGGAATACCCGGACCATCCCATCACCATCGTCGTTCCCTACGCGCCCGGCGGCGCCGCCGACGCCCTGGCGCGCGTGGTCGCGCAGAAGATGGGGGCGAACATGAATGCCAGCTTCATCGTGGAGAACCGCAGCGGTGCCAGCGGCACCATAGGCGCGGGCTACGTGGCCAAGGCGGCGGCCGACGGCTACACCATGCTCTACGACGCGACGCCCTACTCGATCAATCCGCATCTGTTCGGCAAGATGCCTTATTCGAATACCGCGCTGGAGCCGCTGGCGCTGGTTTCACTGGCGCCCAACATCCTGATCGTCAAGGCCGACTCGCCCTACAAGGACGTGAACGGCCTGATCGCGCAGGCCAAGGCTCACCCGGGCAAGATCAACTTCGCCTCGGGCGGCAGCGGCACGGTGCAGCGTCTGGCGTCGGAACTGTTCCGCCAGAAGCTGCAGCTGGACATGATGCACGTGCCTTACAAGAGCGGCGGTCCTGCCATCACCGACGTGATGGGCGGCCAGGTCGATTTCATGTTCAGCACCGTGGCGGCGTCTTCGCCCCTGGTCGCGTCCGGCCGGCTGCGCGCGTTGGCGATCTCGTCACCCAAGCGCGCCCCCCTGCTGCCCAATGTGCCCACCGTCGCGGAAACCGTCATTCCTGGCTACGAGGTCTACGAGTGGAACGGCATGTTCCTGCCGGCCGGCGTTCCCCCCGCCATCGCGAAGAAACTGCATGAAGCGCTGGTGAGCGCGCTGAAAGACCCCGAGGTCCGCAAGCGCTTCGACGACGTCGGCGCGCAGCCGATAGGATCGACGCCGGCGGAATTCGCGGATTACCTGAAGAAGGAAGACGCGAAATGGGCCGAGGTGATCAAGAAGGGCGACATCCACCTGGACTAAGGACCTGGACTGGGGCGGACGCCGACAACGCGAGCCTCGGCTACACCACGCGGCTACACCACGCGGCTACACCGCACGTCTACACCACGCCCGCCGGCGCCGGGCGCGTCGCCATCATGGCGCGCGACAGACGCTCGGCCGCGGCCAGCACGGCCGGTTTGTGCTGATGCAGCGCGGCTTCCGTCAGACGCGACAGCGGCCCGGAGATGCACACGGCGCCCAGCAAGGTCCAGTTCAAGCCGTACACCGGCGCCGCGATGCTGGAGACCTCCGGATCGCGTTCGCCCAGCGACATCATGTAGCCCTGCCGGCGCACGCTCTCATAGGGCTCACCGGCTTCGCCCGAGAACGCCAGGATGACCCGGCCGGGACTACCCAGATCCAAAGGCAGGCCAGCGCCCACGCGCACATGATGACGAATGGCCTTGGGCCCCTCCACCCGGACCACGCAAATCCGCTGCTGGCCTTCGCGCACGTAGAAGGTGGCGCTTTCTCCCGTGGCGATGGTCAGTTCGCGCAACACCGGCTCCACGATGTCATGCACGTTGAACGTGGCCTGGTAGCAGGCCCCCAGCCAGCCCGCCGCGCGCGCCAGCCGCCACGTGCCATCGGCCCGCTGCGCCATGTAGTCGTCCAGCGCCAGGGTGCGCGCCAGCCGCAGGACGGTGGACCGGTGATAGCCGGTGCGGCGGCTCAATTCCGCCAGGGAGAGATGCGGCTCCTCCACCCCGAAGGCTTCCAGTATCCGCATGGCCCGGCGCACGGCGACCACGCCTTCCTCGGCGTCGCCACCGGTTTCCTTATCTGCTTGAGGCTGTTTCATGGCGCAAGACGTGTTCCGTTAGACGAGACGCTATTGTATTGTGCGGAACAGACTTTCAGAATGAGCGTCACTAAAAAAACCATTATGGAGACGCTCAATGTTCCCCTCGTATCGCTCGCTCGCGGGTATTGCCCGGGTTTGCAGATCGATCTGCGCCGCACTGTGCGGACTGTCCTTTGCCCTGTCGTTCGCACTATTGCCGGCCCCGGCTGCGGCCGCCGCCTATCCCGACAAGCCCATCCGCGTCATCGTGCCCTTCCCGCCCGCGGGCGGCACGGACCTGATCGCGCGCGAGGTCGTGCGTGAAGTGGCGCAAGCCAAGGGCTGGAATTTCGTGGTGGAGAACCGACCAGGCGCCGGCGGCAATCTGGGCATCGATGCGGTGGCCCGTTCCGCGGCCGACGGCTACACCATCGGCCTGGGCCAGACCAGCAACCTGTCCATCAATCCCACCCTCTACAGCAAGATGCCCTATGACTCGGTCAAGGACCTGGCGCCGATCGGCTTGATGGCCGGCGCGCCGCTGGTGCTGGTCGTGTCGGCCAACAGCCCCTATCGCACCTTGGCCGACCTGGTCAGCGCCGCGAAGAAGGACACCCTGGCCTTCGCATCACCGGGCAACGGCACCGTGGCGCATCTTTCCGGCGAGATGCTGCAGAAGATGGCGGGTGTGAAGTTCATGCACATCCCCTACAAGGGCGCCAGCCAGGCCGTCGTCGACCTGATCGGCGGCCGCGTGCAGCTCTACATGTCTTCCGTGCCTACCCTGCTTGGCCATATCAAGGACGGCAAGTTCCGCGCCCTGGCGGTGACGTCCACCAGGCGCGTGGCGGACCTGCCCGACGTGCCGACGATGGCGGAGGCCGGCTACCCCGGCTATGAGGCCGTCACCTGGTTCGGTTATGTCGCTCCCGCCGGCACGCCCGCCAACATCATCGATGCGCTCAACGTCGAGATGAACAAGGCCTTGAAGCAGCCCCGCCTGATCAAGGTTCTGCAGGAACAGGGCGCCGACGTCCTTGGCGGCACGCCCGCGCAGTTCGGCGACCTGATCAAGTCCGACATCCAACGCTGGGCGCCAGTGATCAAGGATGCGGGTGTCCATATCGACTGATACGCGCGACCGGGACGACGGCGCCACAGCCCCGCGCGTCGTCCCGGCTGCTTTCGTCCTCACGTTTTTTCATCATGGGATTCGTCATGCCTAACGCCGACATCAACAAGACCTTCGACCGCGTCTCCGCCGCCATCGTGCGGGAAGCCGCGCAGTACCAACCCGCCATCCTGGCCGACGTGGCGGGACGCCGTGGCGCCCTGCACGGCCGCATCCGCGCGCTGCGTCCTCACATGCAGTTCGCCGGCACCGCCTTCACCATCGAAGTCCGGCCGGGCGACAACCTGATGATCCATGCCGCTTTGGCGCTGGCCCAGCCGGGCGACGTACTGGTGATCGACGGCAAGGGCGACCAGACGTGCGCGCTGATGGGCACCATCATGATGAACGTCGCCCGCGAGCGCAAACTGGCCGCGGTGGTGATGGACGCCGCCGCGCGCGACAGCCTGGACATCGAGGAAATGGATTTCCCGGTCTTCAGCGTCGGCACCAATCCCAACGGCCCGACCAAGCAGGTCGGCGGCCGCATTGGCAATCCGGTCTCCGTCGGCGGCGTCACGGTGAACCCGGGCGACTTCATCTGCGGTGATGCGGACGGCGTGGTCGTCGTCGAGCGCGAGAAGATCGAAGGCCTGCTGCCGCTGGCCGCGCACAAGGTCAAGTCGGAAGCCAAGCGTATCGAGGAAATCAAGAAGGGCAATGTCGACGCCCCCTGGCTGCAGGCCGCGCTGGTGACCGCCGGCGTGCTCAAGCAGGGAGAAACGCTGTGACAGCCGCCGCCAAACCCCGCGTGCTGGTGACGGGTGCGGACCTGGCGCCCGCCGCGCTGGCCCTGCTGCACGACTATCAGGTGGAGTATGCCGGCGCCCGCTTCACCGAAGAACAGCTGGCCGGGCTGGTGGCGCGGCACGACCCCGTTGCCTTGATCGTGCGCTATGGCCAGATCAATGCCAGGATCATCGGCGCCGGCAAGTCGCTGCGCGTCATCTCCAAGCACGGCAGCGGCACCGACAACATCGACCGCGCGGCGGCCACGGAGCGCGGCATCGCCATCAAGGCAGCCGCGGGCGCGAACGCGGCGGCGGTGGCGGAACACGCCATCGCCCTGCTGCTGGCCTGCGCCAAATCCATCGTCGCCATGAACGTGCGCATGCATGCGGGCCATTGGGACAAGGCCACGCACAAGAGCGTGGAGCTGCGCGGCAAGACGCTGGGCTTGATCGGCCTGGGCGCCATTGGACGCCTGACCGCGGCCACCGCGCACGCCATGGGCATGCGCATCCTGGGCCACGACCCCTACGCCACGGACCTGCCGGACTACATCACGCCTGCCGCCCTGGACCAGCTGTGGGCCGAGTCCGACGCGATCTCCCTGCATGCGCCACTGACCGAGACGACCCGCAACGTCATCAATGCCGCGACCTTGGCGCGCTGCCGCGATGGCGTGATCATCGTCAACACCGCGCGCGGCGGACTCATCGACGAGCCCGCGCTGGTGGCCGCCGCCCGTAGCGGCAAGGTCGCCAGCGCCGGGCTGGACAGCTTCGCGCAGGAACCGCCGCCCGCCGACCATCCTTATTTCGGCGTCGCCAATCTTATTCTTAGTCCGCATATCGGCGGCGTGACGCGCGACGCCTATGTCAGCATGGGCACGGCCGCGGCCAACAACGTGCTCGCCGTGCTGCGCGGCGAAAAGGAGGCTGCATGACGTCGTCCGATCAGCGCTGGCAACAGCGTCCGCCCGGCTCCAATTGGGGCGACTTCGGCCCCGACGATCAACGCGGCCGCATGAACTGGGTGGACCGCGCCAAGGTCCTGCAAGGCATCGCGGAAGTACGCGAAGGGCTGACGTTCTGCCTGTCCCTGCCCCTGGACTATCCGGGCGGCAGCGCCCTCAACCCCAAGCGTCCGCCCCCGCGCCGTTACGCCACCCTGCGCGACGGCGCCAGCGCCGGCAAGCAGAGCTTCTGCTTTTCCTACGCCGACGAGGATCCGCACATCACCGATGTGGTCTGCGACGATACGGTGCTGATGAGCCTGCAATATTCCACGCAGTGGGACAGCCTGGCCCATATCGGCAGCCGCTTCGATGCCGATGGCGATGGCCAGGCAGAAGCGGTGTTCTACAACGGCTATCGCGCCGGCGTCGAGTTGCTGCCGGCCAAGGAAGATCCCGCCGCCGAGCCGTGGGCCCGCTTTCCGGACCCGGTCGCGCATGCCCTGGGCATCCAGAACCTGGCCGAGCATGGCGCGCAAGGCCGCGGCGTGATGGTGGACCTGCACCGTCATTTCGGCGACGCGCAACGCCGCGTGGGCTATGACGACCTGATGCGGGTGCTGGACGCGGATGCCGTGGAGATCACGCGCGGCGACATGGTGTGCGTGCATACGGGCTTCGCGCAACTGCTGCTGGACATGCGCAAGGAGCCGCAGGTCGACCTGCTCAAGCGCTCTTGCAGCGCGTTGGACGGGCACGATGGCCGGCTGCTGAACTGGATCAGCGACAGCGGGCTGGCTTGCCTGATCGCCGACAACCCGGCCGTCGAGGCCATCCATGTGAAGCTGCAACCCGGCTTGCGTGCACCGCGCCTGCCCTTGCATGAGCACTGCCTGTTCAAGAACGGCATCCACCTGGGCGAGCTGTGGTATCTGACGCCGTTGGCGCGCTGGCTGGCCGCGCATGACCGTACGCGCTTCCTGCTGACCGCGCCGCCGCTGCGTTTGCCGGGCGCTGCCGGATCGCCCGCCACGCCTGTCGCGACGGTGTAGCGCGGCCCCACCGCAATCACGACCGATACCAAGACGGATACCACGACAATCATGATGACCTTGTTCCAACAACCTGAGTGGCGCGACGCGGAAGTGCATACGTCCATGCCCGCACACCTGCGCCGCACGGGCGTGCGCTCCGCCTGGGCCGACGCCAACCGCGGCGGCGTGCCGATCGACTCTTTTCTGGAAGGGCCGGTGTTCGACAGCCAGGGCAATCTCTACGTCACCGACATTCCCTTCGGTCGCGTCCTCCGCATCGACCCGCAAGGCGCCTGGGAGCAGATCGCCGAGTACGACGGCGAGCCCAACGGCATGAAATTCCTGTCCGAGCACGAGCTGTTGATCACCGACTACAAGAACGGCCTGGTGAAGCTGGACGTGCGTACCGGCCAAACCGAAGACTTTCTGGCGCGGCGCAACAGCGAACGCTTCAAAGGGGTCAACGACCTGGTCTTCGATAGCAAGGGCAATCTCTATTTCACGGATCAGGGACAGTCCGGCATGCACGATCCCAGCGGGCGGGTGTACCGCCTGGATCCGCGCGGCAAGCTGGACCTGTTGCTGGCCAACGTACCGAGCCCCAACGGCGTGGCGCTGTCGCCCGACGAGAAAGTGCTGTACGTCGCGGTGACGCGCGGCAATGCTGTGTGGCGCGCGCCCTTGATGGAAGACGGCAGCGTGGCCAAGGTCGGCCAGTTCTTCACCGGCTATGGCCCCAGCGGGCCGGACGGTTTGGCGGTGGACCAGGCCGGCAACGTCGTGGTGGCCAATCCCGGCCTGGGCTATGTGTGGCTGCTGAATCCACGTGCCGAGCCCATCGTCGTGTGGCGCAGCCCCAAGGGGATGTCGACGACCAACATCGCCTTTGGCGGCGCGGACCGCCAGACCCTGTACTGCACGGAGTCGGTGTCCGGGACCATCCTGAAAATGACGGCGCCTCAAGCGGGCCTGGCGCTGGCACGGCCGGGTTGAACCGCGCGCCGCCATCCCCGCTGGCGCAATAAGCACAAAACGATCAATCGGTCGCCCATGCCGCGACCACGGAGACAACATGCCCCTACTCATTTTTCAACTGCGTAGCGTCCCAAGCGCGCGAACGTTTCAACTGCGTAGCGCCGTACGTGCGCTAACCCTTTCCGCCTGCTGCGCGGCCATGGCTGGCACAGGCATCGCGCATGCCGCCGACACTGCCCCGTATCCCAAGCAGCCGGTCCGCGTCTACACGGGTTTCGCGGCGGGTGGTCCGACCGACGTCATCGCCCGCTCCTTCGCGCAATACGCCGGCGCCACCCTGAAAGAGCCTTTCATCGTCGAGAATCGGCCTGGCGCCAACACCATCCTGGCCGCGGGCGCCGTGGCCACCGCCGCGCCGGATGGCTACACGCTGCTGGCAGCCGCCACCAACCACACCATGATTCCGGCCTTGTACAGCGATCGCGTGAAGTTCGATGCCTTGAAGTCTTTCGCGCCGGTCTGCACCGTCGCCATCAGTCCGACGGTGCTGGTGGTGCGCCCCGACTATCCGGCCAAGGACACGGCGGGCTTCATGGCGGATGTGCGTGAGCATCCGGGCAAGCGCACGTATGCGACGCCGGGCATCGGCAGTTCGGGGCATTTCGCCGCCGAACTGTTCGCCGCGCGCGAGGGGCTGAAGATGGTGCACGTTCCCTACAAAGGCGCCGCCCCCGCCATGAACGACTTGATGGCGGGCCAGGTGGATCTGTCCTTTGCGACGCTGGCATCGGTATTGCCGCAAGTCCGCGCCGGCAAGCTGCGGGCGCTGGCCGTGGCGGCGCCGCAGCGCTCGGCGTTGCTGCCGGACGTGCCGACGTTCAAGGAAGCCGGTGTCGACGGCTATCGGGTCGATGCCTGGTACGGGATGCTGGCGCCGGCAGGTACGCCCGCCGCTGTTTTAGAGACCCTGCAACGGAGTGCGCGCGCCTATGTGGCCGACGACAGGACGAAGCAGACCATGACGGCCATGGGGCTGGAAGCGCACAGCGTTTGTGGAACGGAACTCACCGCCCAGATCGGGCAGGAGATCGAGACCTACACGCAGATCGCGCGGAAGTTGAATATCTCGGGAGATTGAATGCCGGGCAAGCGCCTAGCGCCTGCCCTGCAAGCGGTCGCGTGCGATCAGGGTCAGGCACACGATGCCCGCGGCCAGGCTGGTGCAGCCGCTATAGCTCACCAGGCCCAGGCCCCAGCCTTGCCGGCCGACGATGACCCACAGGGCCAGCAGCAAGCCGGCCCAGCCGGCAACGCTCAGGATGCGCGTGACGCGCGGTGTCAGCTCGTGGCCGAAGACGTCCTCTTGATGCCGGGCCATCGCCAAGGCCAGGCAGGCGAACGCCGCCAGGCTGATCAGAAGGGTCAGCGCATGGATCATGCGCCCTCCCGCAAGGTGGCGGTCTTGCCAGCCGCCTGGCCCGCAGCAGTCTTGCGCGCGACCTTGACGCGCGGCTTGTAGCGTTGCGTCTTCAGCGCCAGCGCGACATGCAGCAGCGCCAGCGCCCACACCATCAGGTCGAAACCGGCATACACCCAGTCGCCCACCGCGACGCTGTGCCAGAACGGCCGCGCCGTGGTCATGGCATTGACCACGGGCAACAGCGCCAGCACGGCCGCCGCCAGCCACAACAGCTCGATCCAGGCGCGCCGCGCGGGGCGCGCCAAGGCATACAGCAAGGTCGCGGCCCACACGCCGAAGAACACGTTTACTTCCGCCGCGCCGCGGGCGCTCATATCCACAGGCAGCAGACGATTGCTCCACAGATAAGCCGCCATGGCGATCGACAGTCCCGCAATCGCCGCGATATTCAGGCGTTCCACCAGCCGGAAACCGAAATACGGCTTCATGGGATCGGGCAACTGCTGGCGCCGCTTGACCGTCCACATCACCAGCCCCGTGCCGACCATGGCCGTGCCGGCCAGGCTGACGATGAAGTACAACCAGCGCAGCTGCAAATCGCTGAAGCGGCCAAGATGCAAGGCATACATGACGCCGCGTGTCTCCGCGGCGCCGCCGACCTGGTCGTGGACTTCGATCAGCTTGCCGCTGACTCCGTCGAACAGCAGGTATTGCGGGCTCATGGAGACACGCGCGCCATCGGCCGGCGTCACGGCGACACGGGCACTGCTGTCGCCCGGATTGGTCACCGTCACCCGGCCGACCTGGTCCTTGCCCCAGCGCGCCTGCGCTTCCCGCACCATCGCATCGACAGGGGCCAGCGGCGCCGCCACGCCAGCCGCCTTGCCCGGCTGCAGGAAGGCACTGACCTGCATGGTCAATTCCTGCCGCTGCGCCGGCGACTTGTACGCCGCCTGATCGCCCCAGGGCATGTAGAGCGCCATCAACGTGACCAGCCCCGTATAGGTGATCATCGCATGGAACGGCAGCCCGAATACCGACAGCGCATTATGCGCGTCGAGCCAGGACCGCTGGCCCTTGCCCCACCGGAAGGTGAAGAAGTCGACGAAGATCTTCTTGTGGGTGATCACGCCGCTGACGATGGCCACCAGCATGAACATGGCGCAGAAGCCCGCCAGCCAGCGGCCCCACAGTACGGGCATGTAATAGAACTGGAAATGGAAGCGGTAGAAGAACTCGCCGCCCAGGGTATCGCGGGCCTTCACTTCCTCGCCGGTGGCGGGATTGAAATTGGCGCTGCCGAACGTGCGCCGCCCGCCCGGGGCGGCCTGCGGCATGCGCCAGAAGGCCGACGCGGTGTTGCTGCGCACGGTCGGCATGGTCACGCTCCATTGCGTGGTGCCCGCCGCGACCTGGCCCAGATGATCGGCCACCCGTTGTGCCACTTCGCCCGCGTCCGTCTGCGCCTGCTGAACCACTTCCGGGCGCATCCAGTCCGACAGTTCTTCCTTGAAGTAGCTGACCGTGCCGGTCAGGAACATCGCATACAGCAGCCAGCCGACCAGCAGCCCGGACCAGGTATGCAGGTCGGACATGGTCTGGCGTATGCCGCGCGGCTTCACCGTGGTCATGCGCCCACCCCGCCTTGCGTGACCCACCAGGCGGCCAGGCCCAGGGGCGCGGCCACCACCAGCAAGCCCACCCAGGCCCGCAGCGCGCTACGCACCGCGAACACCCAGATCACCGCGCCCGCGTACAAGGCGAAGCTGGCCAGTTGCCCCGTCAGCACGGCTTGCGCGCGCGTCATGGGCAAGGCCAGCACGGCCACACTGAACAGCGCAGCCAGTCCGTAGCCGCCGAAGACCGCGGCCACGATGCGGGAAATCAAAGGTAGAAAAGCGGGTATACGCAGCGTCATCAAGCGTCCGAAACATCCCGGGCCGGCGCCGCGACGTTGGTCACGACGCCAGCCCGCCCTCATCCTTAAAAATCAAACTGTGCCGACAGCAGCACCGTGCGCGGCGCCGCCACGGTGGCATAGGTACCGCTGGTCAGCCAATACGTCTTGTTGAACAGGTTCTCGACCGTGGCGCGGAAGACGACGTCCTTGCCCATCACCCGGGTGCGATAGCGCGCGCCCAGGTCATAACGGGTCCAGCTCGGCATCTTCAGCGTGTTGGAGGCGTTGAAGTACATCGACGACGTGTAGATCATGCGGCCGTTCAAGCTCAGCCCCGTCACCCCAGGCACGTCCCAGTCCAGGCCCAGATTATAGGTATGGTTGGGCACGCCGTTGGCATCGTTGCCCTCGTTGACGCCACCGGCGGTCTTCTTCAGCGTGGCATCGTAGAAAGTGCCGCTGGCCATGAAGCGCAGGCCGTCCATCAGCTCGCCGTAGCCCGACAGCTCGAAGCCGCGGTTGCGCTGCTCGCCGTCGAAGCTGTAGATATTCGTCGTGGGGTCGGTGATGGAGTTGGGCCGCGTGATCTGGAACACGGAAGCCGTGGTCGTGACACGCCCCCAATCGACCTTCACGCCGGCTTCATACTGCTTGGACTTGAAAGGCGGAAAGACCTCGCCGGCATTGGCCGCGGTGGTCGGCGCGATGCCGCCGCGGGTCAGGCCGGACGTGAAGTTGCCGTACAGCGAGACGTGTTCCCAAGGCTTGACGACCAGGCCGGCCACGGGCGAGATGGCGTCCTCGTTGTAGTACGAGGTGCGCGCGCCGGTGGCGGTGGAGAAGTTGGTCAGCTGCACGCGCTGCTGGCGCAGGCCGCCGGTGAGCAGCACGCGGTCGTCGAGAAAGGACAGCGTGTCGGTCAGGGCGATACTGGACAGCACGGTGTCCGACGCCTTGCTGGGACGCTGGCGGTCAGCGGTGATCGGGGCCAGGGGTTGCGGGTCGTAGATGTTGGACGCGCGCGTACCGCCGGTCACATAGGCGGTCGACTGCTGTTGTTGCAGCCGGGTGAAGTCCAGCGACACCGTGTGGCCGATGGCGCCGGTGCGGAACTTGCCGCGCATGCCCAGGTCGGTCGACGTGGTGTTGCTGTTCGAGTCGTAGTAGGCGTTCAGGACGTTCTGGTTGCCCAGCTGGTTGGCCGCGCCCGACGGAAAGGTCTGGCTGGCCTCGCCGTAGCGGTAACCCACCGCGCCGTAGACCATCAGGTTGTCGGTGACGTCGTATTCGACGCGCGACGCGACCACCGAATCCTGCAGCTTCAGCTTGGTGCCGGGATACCAGTTGGCGTGGCCCGACGGCGGCGACGGAATGTCGGTCACGGACGACGCGAAGCCGACCTGCGGACGGAAGTTGTCGGTGTCCTCGTGCTGGGTGTACGCGTCCAGCGACCAGCGCAGTTTGCGTCCCGTGTAGTCCAGGCCCACCGCGCCGACGGTCGTCTGCTGGTTACCGTTGTCGATGGCGGTGGCGCCATCACGGTACTGGCCGTTGAAGCGGATGCCCCATTCATTGTTGTCGCCGAAACGACGGCCGACGTCGACTTGCGAGCCCAGGGTGCCGGGGCTCTGGTACGTGGTCGTCACGCGAGTCAGCGGTTCGTCGCCGGCGCGCTTGGTGACGATATTGATGTTGCCGCCAACGCTGCCGCTGGGGCCCATGCCGTTCATCAGCGTTCCGGGGCCCTTGAGCACTTCCACGCGTTCCATGATGATGGCCGGCATGCGGCTGCCCGAAGCCAGGCCATAGAGGCCGTTCAGGCCCACGTCGGTACTCGATACGGTAAAACCGCGGATCTGGAAGTCTTCGCCGAAGCCCGTGCTGGAGGTCAGCAGGCGCACCGACGATTCGTTCTGGACCACGTCGGCCAAGGTACGGGCCTGGGCGTCGTCCAGCGCTTCACGCGTGTAATTAGTGGTGCTGAACGGCGTGTCCATGACGTCCGTCGTGCCCAGGATGCCGAGACCACCGCCGCGCGCGACCTGACCGCCCGCATAGGCTTCGGGCAGCGTGATGCCGCTGCCGCTGACGGTCACGGGTGCCAGGGTGGTGGTGGGGCCGGCGCTGACGGCAGGCGCCGGACGGGTCAGCAGATAGCTGCCGTTACCCTGGCGAGTCGCGTCGATGCCGGTGTTGGCCAGCAAGGCGTCCAGGCCGCTGGCCACCGTATAACGACCCTGCAGGCCATTGCTCATACGGCCCGCGGTGACTTCGGGTTTGAACGACAGCATGATGCCGGACTCACGGCCGAAGCGGCCCAGGACGTCCTCCAGGGTGCCGGCGGGGATCGCGTAGTTGCGTGAATCCGTGCGCCCGTCCGCCTGCGCATGCGCGGCTTGCGCCGCCAGCAGCAACGGCGCGGCCATCAGCGTGCCCCCCATGGCGCGCTTGAGCGCGCGCGCGACCGTCGCGCGACGGAAACCTAGACTCGACTGGCGCCGCGAGGCCCGGAGCTGACCCATGTTCTTACCTTTTTCTTGCGTGTGAATGGACGATGAAAATGCGTTCTCATCTGCCATGACCCGCGAAAGAGAAAAAGGGATCAGCTTTTAAGAAAGTATTTTGTAACGGCGACCAGACCAGGCGCTGGTGCGCGGGGCGCCCTAACTGCGCAGGCCGCCGGCCGGCGTGGGCGCAGACCCGGCCACCAGACGCACGGACCGCGCGCCCCAGAACCGCGTGAGGGTGCGGACGCGCACGCCCAAGGTCATGCTCAAGGTTTCCAGCACGCGCCCCACGTCGGCCACGGGGAAGGACCCCGACACGCGCATGTCGGCGATGTCCGGATCACAGGACAGGCCGTCCTGGCTATAGCGGGCCAGCTCATCGATGAAATCGCCCAGCCGCATGCTGCGGGCGACGATATAGCCCTCGCTCCAGGCCACCGCCGTCTCGTCGACCGGCAGGTCACCCATCACGGCAGTCGAGGTATAGCGCACGCGGAATCCCGCCGGCACTACGCGCGCATGTCCCACGGCCCGGGCCGGCTGGATACGCACCGCGCCGGTCAGCACACTGACGTCGGTCTCGCCATCCTGCACGCGCACGGCATAGCGGGGCCCCATGGCCAGCGCCGTCCCCTGCGCGGTCTCGACCACGAAGGGCGGCGTGCTGGACCAGGCGTTGGCGGTCCGCACCAGGATCTCACCGGCGAGCAGGCGGACCAGGCGCTGGGCATTGTCGAAGCGCACGTCCACCGCGCTGTCGGTGTTCAGGATCAGTTCACTGCCATCGGCCAGCACGAGCGTGCGGCGCTCGCCCACGGCCGTGCGATAGTCGGCCATCCAGGCTCGCCAGGGCACGTACTCACGTGCCTCCCAAGCCACGCCACCGGCGCCAGCCATGACCACCAGGGCCTTGAGCGCATGGCGCCGCCCCACGGATGCGCGGCCGCGCGCGGGTGTCAACGCCGCGTGCGCGATGCCCGCGTGCTGGGGCGCGGCCAGATGCGCCAGGCGACCGTTGACCGATTCGATGCGCTGCCAGGCCAGTTCATGGCGGGGATCCGCGGCGCGCCAGTCGCGCCAGGCCACCACCGTCTCGGGGGCGACGTCCTGCGCTTGCAGTTCGAGCAGCCATTGCACCGCGCGCTCGGCGACCTCGGGCGGGATGCCCGCGGCGTCGGCGGTGGTGCTGTACCAGGGTGAAGCGGACATAGCGCTCTATGCTGTCGATGATCCCGCGCTACGGTAAGGCGACGCGGGTCTCAGGCCACGGAAAGATCGGCAAAGTAACACCGTTGCAGTGCCTTGACGATATACCGTTTGACAGTAGGGACGGAAATGTCGAGCGCGGCGGCCACTTCCGCGTGGGTCTGGCCGTCCAGCTGCGACAACAGGAAAGCCCGCCGCGCGAGAGCCGGCAGGCCGTCCAGCAGGCGGTCCAGCTCGACCAGCGTTTCCAGCAGGATGGCGCGTGCCTCGGGCGACGGCGCGTATTCCTCGGGCTTTTGCGCCAGCAGTTCCAGATAGGCTTTTTCCACCTTCTCGCGGCGCCAGTGGTTGGACACCAGATGCTGGGCCACCGTGGTCAGGAACGCGCGCGGCTCTTTCAGGGTCGCCGGCACCCGGTCGCTGCTGAGCAGACGGATGAAGGTGTCCTGCGCCAGATCGGCCGCCTGCTCGGCATTGCCCAGCCGGCGCTGCAGCCAGCCCTTGAGCCAGGAATGATGGTCGCTGTAGAGCGTCGCCACGGTGGTGGGTAGGCAAATTGCCGGGGAATTCACGATTCGCCTTTTGATCGAGCCACTACCACCTGCGGCCAGCGCGGAGGCATGGTCGGCGCTAGCCAGCTGCACAGAAGCAAGAAAGATAGAAGGGACTGCAACAATAAATAAAAATCGTTCTTATTCTAAAAGCGGAGCCGGGGACGTTGTCAACCCGCCTGTTGCGGCCTAGCGTCATCCGGGACCACGAATCCCTGTCCACGCTTCCCTGACCATGCCTAGTGAAAACCATGATGCCGCTGCGGCGGCTTTCTCACCTAGAATTGCGGAAACGTTTACGCAAAACAAGACGGAGACATCGATGAGTTTTCTGCTCGGCGCCGCGCGTCAGGTCGGCTACGTCGTCAAGGACATCGAAAAGGTCATGGCGCAGTGGGCCCGCCTGGGTGTCGGGCCGTGGTTCTACAAAGAGGATGTCGGCACCACCGAGTTCCGCTATTACGGCAAGGACGCGACGCCGCCGTCTTTGTCGATCGCGCTGGCCAACTCCGGCGACCTGCAGCTTGAACTGATCCAGCAGCGCGACGACGCGCCCTCGCTCTATCGCGACACCCTGGCGCAAGCCGGTGAAGTGGCCCAGCACGTGGCCTATTGGACGCTGGACCGCTACGACGAACATGTCGCCACCCTGCTCGGCCTGGGTTATGTCGAGGGCCACGGCGGCCGCATGGGCACGCGCGGACGCTTCAGCTACTTCGTGCATCCGGAACTGCCCAGTGCGATGATCGAGCTTTCCGAACTGACCGGCGGCAAGGGCGAGCACTTCGAGCGCATACGCGCCGCCAGCGTGGGCTGGGACGGACACGATCCCGTGCGACGCCTGACGGCCACGGGCGCCCCCCGCTGACAGACCCGCAACGCCAACCCCCTGGACCCCATGCCTCAAGCCCCCAAGCCCCGTGCCACCATCCGCGACGTCGCCCGCCAGGCCGGCGTGTCCATCGGCACGGCTTCGCGCGCGCTCAACCGCACCGGCCGCGTCAGCGACGACACCATCGCGCTCGTGGCCAAGGCCGCGCGCCAGCTGGGCTACGCGCCCGACGGGGTCGCGCGCAGCATGCGGACCCGCAGCACGGGCGTGGTGGGCATCCTGGTTTCGGACTTGTCCAACCCGCTCTACGCCGCCATCATCACGGCCGCCGAGACCGCCTTCCAGACCGCCGGCTATTCCCTGGTCGTGGCCAGCACGCACAACCGGCAGGCCAAGGAACGCTCGCTCATAGACGTGTTTCGCGGCCGCCGCGTGGACGGCCTGATCCTGGGCGCCTGCGAAAGCGAGTCCGCGGAAATGCTCAGCCAGCTGGCTGGCGACACCCCCATCGTGGCGCTGGATCGCGACTTCGGACCGGACTGCGCGGGTGTCCACGTGGACCATTACCACGGTGCGCTGAAAGCCACGCAATATCTGCTGAATCTGGGCCACCGCCGCATCGCGCTGTTCACCCCTGGCGCCAACCTGCGGCCGGGCCGCGAGCGTATCGCGGGCTTCCGCGATGCCTACACGCAGATGGGCCTGACGCCAGGCTCCGACCTGGTGCGCATGGAAAAGTCGGCCATGGAGTTCGCCTTCAGCGAAGCCCTGGCCTTGCTGTCCGCGCCCACGTCGCCGACCGCCTTCATCTGCCTGGGCACGCGCATCATGGCCGGCGTATTGCAGGCGATACGCCATAGCGGGCGCGGCATACCCGACGACGTCAGCATGGTGGGCGTGGGTGACAGCGACATCTCGCTGCTGGTCAGCCCCAACATCACCACGCTGACCTGGAACCTGAGCGCCGTCGGCACGGCGGCGGCGGAGTTGTTGCTCAAGCAGCTGGACGGCACGCCGCGGCCCGCGCCGGAACGGGTGTTGATCACCACCGAGCTGATGTTGCGCGATTCCGGCGCCCCTTTGAATACGCCAGCGCGCGCGCCCGCGGCCAGGAAGGGCCGCGCCCCCAGCACACGCGCATGATGCACACGCTCATTGCTTCGCGGTCATCCAAGCGTTCACAGAAACGCTGATCGAAGTCCCATGGACCCACCCGTATAAAAACCAGGAGACACTATGCCCAATCCCACCCCCACCACCCATCAGGAACGCCTGCTGTCCGTCAATATCGAGGACGGCGTCGCCCTGCCCGGCTCGGCCCCAGGCTCGACCATCATCCCCCTGTTCCTCGACCGCGAGAACGGCGTCTGGGTGCTGTACGGCAAGTTCGAACCCGGCACCCGCCTGCCCACGCACTTCCACACGGGGATCGTGCATTTCTACACCACCAAGGGCGAATGGCATTACCTCGAATATCCCGATGACGTGCAGAAGACCGGCAGCTATCTGTTCGAGCCGGGCGGTTCGGTCCACACCTTCTGTGTGCCCGAAGACGCCAAGGAGGCCGCGGAAGGCTTCATGGTGGTCTTCGGCGCCAACATCAATTTCATCGACGAGAAATTCGCCGGGATACGCGATGCCGGATTCATCGAGGACGCCATCCTCGAATCGGCCCGCCAGGCCGGCCTGCCCGTGCCCCGCTACATCCGTCCCAAAGGCGGCGCCCAATTCAGCCGCGACTGAAACGGCTCATCCGCTTTTTTTTACCCTGTTGCGTAAACGTTTCCGCTCAATTCGGCCATCGTCCAGATGGCCGAACCGGGGCCATGCGCGCAACCCTGCAGTCATAAAAATGAACGAGGAGACAATTCCATGCCTGGATACCCGCGCAGATCCCTGTTGGCCGCGCTGGCGCTAAGCGCCGGCCTGGCGACCCTGCCCGTCGCCGCCCACGCGGACGACTACCCCAACCACCCCATCACCCTGGTGTTGCCCTTCGCCGCGGGCGGCGGCGGCGACGTGCTCGGCCGCATGCTGGCGGAGTACTTCGGCAAGCAACTGGGCCAGCCGCTCATCGTCGAGAACCGTCCGGGCGCCGGCGGCGTCATCGGCACGCAATACGTCGCCCGCGCCAAGCCCGATGGCTACACCATCACCATCGGCGGCATGACCACGCATCTGCTGGCGCCCATTACCAATCCCAGCGTGCAATACAACCCGCTCAAGGACTTCGTGCCGATCGGCGGCATCGGCAACTCGCCCATCGTCATGCTCGCGGCCAACGACTTCCCGGCCAACAACATCCGCGAACTCAAGGCGCTGGAAGCCAAGCGCAAACAGCCGCTGCAATACGGCAGCTGGGGCCCCGCGTCGACCGGCAATTTCTGTGGCGAGATCCTGGCGCTGAAGTCCGGCCTGCGCATGGAACACGTGCCCTACCGCGGCACCACGGAAGTGGTCACCGGCGTGATCGGCGGCCAGATCCCCGTGGGCTTCGTCGACATGGCCACCGCCGTGCCGCAGGTCCAGGGCGGCAAGCTCAAGGCGCTGGCCCTGTGTACCAAGCCCTCGCCCAGCCTGCCCAAGGTGGGCGGCTACGTCGATCAGGGCATAGATTTCGACCGCCCGCTTACCTGGGTGATGTACGGGCCGGCCGGCTTGCCCGCGCCCGTGCTCAAGAAGCTGTCCGACACCCTGGCCGGCGCCTTGAAGGAACCGTCCATACAACAGCGCCTGCTGTCCCTGGGCATCGAGCCGGGCTTCGTGCCCAGCGCGCAACAGCACGAGATCCTCGTCCGTGACTACGCCAGCTGGAAGCAGATCGCCGACGAAGCCCATATCCAGATGCAGTGATGACAGAAACCACCGGAACAGGATTTTCCATGACCTCAAGCTTGCAGGAATCCCGCATCGAAGTCGTGCGGCAACACATGGCGCTGGAATGCGTCCAGGACTGGGACGGCGTGCTCGAAACCTTCGAGCACCCGCGCTACGAAATGCACGGCAGCGGCGCGGTCTATGACGGCACCGAGGACGTCATGGGCTATTTCGAATCTTCGCGCGCCGCCTTCCCCGACCTGATCAACGACATCATCTGCATCGCCGCCACCGGCGACACCGTGCTGGTCGAGTTCTGGCTGCAGGGCACGCACCTGGGTCCCCTGATGGCACGCGGACAACGCTACGAACCCACCGGCCGGACCTTCCGCGTACGCATGGCCGCCAGCTTCGAGTTCGCGCCGGACAGCGCCAAGATCATCTGTGAACGGCCCTACACGTCGGTCGACGCCAAGCTGATCGCCTTGAAACTGCTTTGAAGGAGCCCGCATGAAGCTGCTGCAAGACAAAGTCGCCATCATCACGGGCGCCGCGCGGCGCCGCGGCATCGGACTGGCCACGGCCAGGCTGTTCGTCGAGCACGGGGCCCGCGTGGCCATCCTGGATATCGATGCGGAAGAGACCCGGGGGGCGGCCGCCGAACTGGGTCCCGATCACCTGGGCCTGGTCTGCGATGTCACCAGCCGCGCCAATTGCCAGGCCGCCGTGGCGGAAGTGGTGCAACGGTATGGCGGCGTCGACATCCTGGTAAACAACGCCGGTATCACGCAGAAACGCGGCGTCATGGACGTCACCGAAGAAGACTACGAACGCGTGCTCGACACCAATCTGCGTGGCGTGCTGCACATGTCGCAAGCCGTCATTCCGCACTTGAAGACGCGTGGGGGCGGCAGCATCACGTGCATCAGCTCGCTGTCCGCGCTGCAAGGGGGCGGCGTCTTCGGCGGCAGCCATTATTGCGCGGCCAAGGCCGGCATTCTTGGGTTGGTGCGCGCCATGGCGCTTGAACTGGGGCCCGACAACATCCGCGCCAACGGGGTGGCGCCCGGCCTGATCCTCACGGACTTCTCGCGAGGCGGCACGTCCGACGACTACAAGCACGAGAAAGCGCGCGGGTTCCCGCTGCGGCGGGTGGGCCAACCCGGCGATATAGCGGGCGCCTGCCTGTATCTCGCCAGCGATCTGGCCGCGTATGTCACCGGCATCACGCTGGACGTGAACGGCGGCGCCTACATCCGGCCCTGACCGGCCCCGCGGGAATATCAGGTCCACAGCAAACCCACATCAAACCCCGGCCTCCCGCCGCAACCGGGAGCGCCCGACAAGGAGCAGCCGAGTGGCGCAACGATTGGAAAACAAGCTGGCCGTCGTCATGGGCGGCGGCGCTTCGGCCCCCGAGGCCGGCATCAGCAACGGCCAGGCCGTTGCCATCACCTATGCGCGCGAAGGCGCACGCGTCATCGTCGCGGACCTGCACCTGGAGGCCGCCGAGGCCACCGTGCGGATGATCCGCGCCGAAGGCGGCGAAGCGCATGCCCTGCAGGCGGACGTCAGCCGGCACGACGACGTCAAGCGCGTGATTGGCGCCGCCGCCGAACGCTGGGACCGCCTGGACATCCTGCACAACAACGTCGGCATCGAGTATCTGGGCGGCCCGGTGGACACGCCAGAAGAAGCCTGGGACCGCGTCCACGACGTCAACCTGAAGAGCGTGTTCCTGGCCTGCAAGGAAGCCATCCCGCTGATGGAGCGGCACGGCGGCGGCAGCATCATCAACGTGTCCTCCACCGCCAGCCTGCGCTACGCCGGCGTGCCCTATCTTGCCTACAACTCCTCGAAGGCGGCGCTGAACCATGTCTCGCGCATCATCGCCCGCCAGTACGCGCCCCAGCAGATCCGCTGCAATGTCGTGGTGCCCGGCTACATGGACACGCCGCACATCCGCACGCTCTATCGCGACCAGACACCGGAGCGCTTCGCCGAGATCATGCGTGAACGGGACGCCAAGTGCCCCATGGGGCGCCAAGGCACCTGCTGGGACGTAGCCCGGGCGGCGCTGTTCCTGGCCTCGGACGATGCGGCTTATGTCACGGGCACCCTGTTGATGGTCGACGGTGGCGCGTCGATTTAAGTGACTGAATGTTGCGCCGGCGCCATATCGGGCGCGGGAAACATCTTTCCCGGGAAATAAAGCCAAATCTGCGTTACATTGAGAAATAATCGTGCAGAATTTGGAATACCATGGTCCTCGACAGCCACTTGGGGATGACCGGGCTACCGCAACACATTAAAGACGCCTACCTCCGGCTGTCGTTGCTATCTGAAGCCGAGGCCGGCGTTGACGCCGGCCCGGAGGCCGTCGCGCGCGCCTATGAAGCGGCGCTGCTGCAAATCGACCCGAACAGTCAGGCCGAGGCATCCGACAATCTGCACGCGGCCTATGCAACGGCCCTGGCCTGGGCGCGCGATCGGCCAACCTCGCAGCAGGCGAATCAAGCGCAGCAGGCGCATCAAGAGCAACAGGCGCATCAGGCACAGACGAGCGCCGCAGCCGCGCCGCTGCACGCAGTCACGCAGGCCGAGGTCGAAACCGCATTGCAGGAATGGCTGGTCCCGCTGATGGATCGCGGCCAGTCCCAGCCTGGCGCGGTGCTCGCGCAAGCCTTGCGCGACGAGCGCCTGGCCTCCACAGAAGCCCAACGCGCTTTGCAAGCGCGCATCGCCGCGGTGCTGGTGCAAGACCCGGGGCAACGCGCCGCCTTGTTCGATGCCGCCGTCTTCCGCTTCCAGTGGGACGTCGACAACGGCAGCCAGTTGACGGACCGCTGGACCGCGGCGTGGATCGCGCAAGCCTGCGGCGAATCGCTCGCCTGGCGCGGCCAGGCCGAAGCTGACCGCCAGCGCCAGCTCGAAGCGCTGGCCGCGGCACAGGCCTGCCCCACCCCCGACGAGACTTTGCTGACCCGGCATTTCTTCGCCATGGACGTGTTGATGAGCCGCTTCGGCTACTGGTTCAGCCTGCGCCTGCCGAACGACGCCCTGCAGGCATGGGCCCAGGCCTACCAGGCCCCGGGCTTCAAGCGTCCGCTGGCCCTCAAGACGCCCGCGCCGCGCGCGCGTTTCAAGTTCAACGCGCGCATCATGATCATCGTGGTGCTGTTGGCCTTGGCGGTGCTGCGTATCGTGTTCTATCCCAATCAGTCGCCGTCGCAGCAGCCCTGGCCTGTAAAGCCAGCTGATCCCGCGAGCCAGACGGAAGGCGCGGCCGCGCGACGCTGAAGCGACTCTGCATGGCGCGGTGGCATGGCGCGCGGCGTTTACATCTGTTTGCGCGATCGCGCGGCCGGGATACATGCGGTTGATAGAATGGCCCGCCGCCCCCGTGCCCAGATGAAATCGCCATCAGCGATCATGCCGCCATGCCTCGAAAGCGCGCTACCGCAGTCCCCGCGCCCACGGAATCCCGCCCGGTCATTCCCTACGACGTCTACGCCGCCGCCCGCTTCTTTCTTGGCACGGGCCGCAGCCAGGAAGAGGTCTTGGCGCGCATCGACATGACGCCTGCTCAGTGGGCCGCGCTGACGAAAGCGTATGAGTGGCTGGGCAGCAGCGTGCCCATTTATCGGGACTACTTCGATGGCGCGAGCGACGAGGCCATCATGGCGATGTTGCTGGGGCCGCGCTGGGCGATACCCGAAGGACAGGAACTGACGCTTGACGGCCTGACCTATCACGTCGAACGCGCCGCCTGGAAGAAACCGCATATCGGCCCGTATGCCGATGCCCCCTGGGAAGCGCATTTCATCGCGGCGCATCCGGACATGACGCGCTGCTACTACAGCCACGACGGCGAGCGCGTCTACTTTCTCGGCCAGGCGCTAGCCGACCGTGACGGCAAGCCTTTGGACATGGATCCCGCCAGTTTCCAATGGCTGGGCGGCCGCTGGGTGGCCGACACCCGCCATGTCTACGGCCAGGGCCAGTTGGGCGCGGCGCGGCCGCAGTACTACTGGTACGTCGTCGACGGCGCCGATCGCGCCAGCTTCGAGGCGCTCAACCTGCGTTATGCCAGGGACGCGCATCACGCCTACTACATCACCGGTAAAACCATACGCAGCAAGCAGACGTCGAGCTTCGAAATCGTGCCGGAGCTGCGCCTGAACTACCGCGACGTGACGCAGGATCCGCTCGTCAAGGTCAGTGTCTTCGCGCGTGATCTGGACTATGTGTACTTTTACGGTGCGCGGTTGCGCGGGGCCGATCCCGCCACCTTCCGCATCCTGGGCGGCGGCTATAGCCGCGATGCCACGCAGGCCTGGTATCACGACGCCAAGCGGCTGATCGAAGGCGCTGACGCCGCAACCTTTCGCGTGCCGGTGCCGGGCGAACCTTCGCCCCGCATGCGCGACTGCGCGACGGACCGTTTACGTTGCTATTCCGAGGGCAAGCCGCAAGATCCGGCGGCGTCGTTTGACGATTGGCGTCCTTTCTTCGAGTTCCGCACGGAACTCAAAGATTGGTGGTGGCACGAAGAAGCGCGGAACAGGTAACGGGGCATATTTTCCGTTTCTTGCACAATATGCTTAAATGTAAGCATATTTGTACGCCAGTCCGTCTGTTTGTTTCTCGCCATCATCGCCTCAGGAGCACACCTCATCATGAACCGCCGATCGGGATTGATCGCCATTCTTGCCGTGACCACCGGAATGCTGGCCGCCTGCGCCAGGCCGAGCTACGACAAGGTCCAGGATCAATACGCCTCGTTGCCGGCCGGCCAGGGTCGCATCTACATCTACCAACCTTCCAGCGCCGGGGATCCGACGACGGGCAGCCCGTACGTCCTGGTCAATGGCTGGAAGACGGGACGCACTTCGCCGGGCAATTTCTTCTTCGTGAATCGCCCGGCCGGCTTGTACAGCATCACCGTCGACTACAACGACGCGGCGCCTTTGATGGTGCAGCTGGGGGCTGGCGAAACGCGCTATGTCCGCGTGAACAAGGGCGGGATGAAGCTGACGTACAACGAAGAAACTCAGGAGAAGGCCGAGGCCGAGCTGGATTCGATGAGCTACCACGGGGCGGGGTCGCGGGAACGCCGGGCCATCAAGCGGGCGGGAAGTCCCACTGCGCCGCTTCCCAAGTCGCGGAGCTATGCGGCGCCTTTGGATCCGGCGCAGGCGGCCGGGGTGGAATCCATTCCCGTGCCGACGGTTAAGTAGGCGGATTGGTTTTTTAGCGTAGAGATTTATTTTTATGGGGGGGCCCCCCATCGCCCCCCGCCGGCCGCGCTACTAGCCAAAATGTTTTTGATGATGGGGGCCCCCATCATCGTCACCCCAGGGTGGGGAAATCCCATCCTTTTCCCCCTGCTGTGCCAAACAAGGTTCTGCCAGTTTGTTGCGGGTCCAGACCGAGGGCATGGGCGGAAGTGGTGGCGATGAGGGCATCCAGCGATGTGGTGGGCTTCAGGTCGCGGCCCTCGTACAGATTTCCCGCTGACAGTCCCGGCCAATCGGCCACTACACGTCCACCGCTGACCGCGCCGCCCAAGACCATCGCTACCGACCCCTGCCCGTGGTCGGTGCCGCCCGTTCCATTCGCGGCGGCAGTGCGGCCGAACTCGGTTGCCACCAGTACCGTGGTCTTGCTCCAGTGCGCGCCCAGCCCCTCGCGCAAGGCCGCCAGCATCGTATCCAGCGCCTTCAACTGATTCGCCAGCCGCGGATTCTGCGCGGTGTGCGTATCCCAACCGCCCGTCTCCAGCATGGCGATGCGCGGACCGTCATCCCGGCTCAGGAACTGGGCAGCCAGCTGTCCCACATGCGCGGGATCCTGGCGCGCGCCAGCCTCCCCCGCCAGCCCGCGCGTCCGCATCGCTTCGTCCCACAAAGGCCCCAGCTGCGCATCGTGCGCGTACAGCGCCGAGACCCTGGTCAGCAGATCGTCCGGCGCCGGCGGCAGCGCCGACGGCGCATAGGATGCCACCTGGATGGCGCCCCGCATGGCCAGGGGAATGATGGGCGCGAAGGCGATGGCGTTCTCACGCGACTTGGGCAACATGCCCACCAGGCGGTTCAACCAGCCGTCGCGCAATTGATTGGGTGCGCTGCCACCCGTCTCCAGCACGTTCTGGCCGTCGAAATGCGAGCGATCGCGATAGGGCGACGCAACGGCATGGACGAACAGGGCCTGCCGCGCGGCATACAGGTCCGCCGTGCGTTGCAAGGAAGGATGCAAGGCGAACATGCCATCAAGGCGTAGCCCGGCCTGTGGATCGATCGCCAGCTGGCCCCGCAGCCCGGCATACGCCGGATCGCCATAAGGCACGACGATGTTCAAACCATCGGCGGCTCCACGCTGGATCACGAAGACGAAACGCCGATCGGTCTCGACGTTGGCGAAGACGATGCGCGGCGCGGCGATCAGCGATCCCGCGAACGCGCCGGCGACTCCAAGGAACTGGCGGCGAGTGGCCATGGTCTCTACCTCCGTTGAAAATCGGGTGCGACCAGCAACAGCGCGACTGCCGTCTGGACGCTTTCGGCGCGGCCCACCGCGCTGGCCGTCGCCGGGCTCAAGGTGCCCGCCAGCAAGGTGCGCCCCAGCGCCTGGGGATCCACGCGGTCGCCCATGCGCGCAGCCAGCCGCTGCGCGAACTCCACCCGCCGCACCAGGGCATCGGGCGCGGCCCAACTGGCCGCGACGTCGTCATAACCCGCCGGTGAGCCCGGCCGCCACACGGCTTGTCCGAGCTGCGCCAACGTGGGCGCGGGGCGCGGCTTGTCCATGTCCGGCCTGCCCAGCCCGCGTAGCGATGAAATCAACCATTCCCAGGGCGTCTTGAACTTCACCGGCGTCGGCGCCCATGCTTGTGGCAAGTCCAGCAGCGTGCGATAGACCGGCAGCAGTTCGCCATTCCCGCGCAGATAGGCCTGGGCCAGGCGGTCGACGACTTCGGGCGGCGGCGTGTCGGCAATGAAATGCCGCGCCAGCTTGCCGGCGACATGACGTGCCGTCGCCGGCGCCGCGGCAAGCTCCGTCAACACCGCCCGCGCCTGAGCTTCGCCCTGCTGGTCATAGCGCCGGCCAAGGATCGTACGCGCGCCCGGCTCATGCACCGCCGGCCGGAACACGAAGCTTCCCGGTGTCGCATCGGGATCACGCGCGGCGCGCTGGCCTTTGGGACCGACGATGCTCCAGCCGGTCAACGCGCGGGCGAACTCGGTCACGTCGGCCTGCGTATAGCCGCTGCGCGCGCCCAGCGTGTGCAGCTCCATGATCTCGCGCGCCAGGTTTTCGTTCAGCCCGCGGCGCTGGGAAGGCTTGCGTTCTTCCGCGCGCAGCACGGCCTTGCTGTCCGGCCCGACCGAGGTCGGCTGGTCCAGGAACAGCTGCATCGCGGGATGGCGTTCGACGGCCAACAGCATGTCCTCGAAGCGTCCGAGTACATGCGGCCGGATCGCCTCGGCCTCGAAAGCGCCCGCCAGCATGGCGACGGCGGGCCCCTTGTCGGTGGACAAGGCGAAATGATTGGCCCAGAAATGCACCAGGCGTTCGACGAAAGGGGTCGGGGTGACCAGGGCGTTCTGCACGCGGGCGTCGACGGCGTTCCAGTACGTATCGCGGATGGTGGTGCGCAGGGTCTTCTGCGCGGTGGAATCGTCGGCGTCCGCCTTGTCGGCCTTGTTTGCCTTCCCGGCCATATCCGCCTTGTCGGCCCTGTCCACCTTCCCGGCCATATCCGCCTTATCGGGCTGCCCCGCTTTCTCCCCCCTCGAGGCCCTGGCCGCCTGCTGCAATTGCGTCAGGTTCTCCGTCAATGCCGCCGAGCCAGGCTGATTGGCCCAGGCCGCGGGACGGGGATCGTAGCGTTCGAACTGGGCCAGAAGACTGGCCTTGGGATCGGTCGGCGGCGTTTCGTCCGGGCGCGCGCCCAGGCCATATCGATTCAAGGCGATAGCGGCCCGCGTATCCGATGTCGTATTCATGACGCGATCCTCCTGCGTGATGGGCTGCTTAATTCCGGGCTGCTTGTTTGCGAGCTGCGTAGTTCCAGCCTGCCTGCTTCCAGGCGGCCTGCTGCTAGCCTGCCTACTTCCCCGCCGCCGCACGGGCCGGCGCTTGCGGCTCGCGCCACTGCCCCCGCTCGCGCAGGCCGTCGGCGAAGGTCTTGCGTTCTTCCGGCGTCAAGGTGGCCGCGAAACCGGCCACGCCATTCTCGACCGCCGCGCGCAGCGCCGCGTCGGCGGTGCGCGTGCGGGCCAGGGCCGCATCCAGGGCCGCGCGATCCAGTTGCGGTGCGGCCAACAGCGCCAGCACCTCGCGGCGCGCCTTGCGGGCCTCCCGCGCATAGTCCTGGTTGTCGCGCCGGGCGGTCTTGAGCGCATCCAGGAATTCCGCCTGGCGCTGCGCCGATAGATCCTCAGTGGCGAAGCGCAAGGCCACGCGCGGCGCCCCCGCGGCTTGATGCGCGCCACGTCCCGCGTACCACTGGTAAGCGCCACCCGCGATACCGCCCACCAGAAAGATGTTCAAAACCAGCGACCCCACCAGGGCGAATTTCCAGCCGCGTCCGTTCATTCTTCACTCCAATCGGCGACCGGGCTGCCGAAGCCGGTGGTCAACCAGGGTTCTTCATGTCCTTGCGGCAAGGTCGTCGTCACCATGGACAAGGACACCGCAAGCGCGCCCGCATAACCGCCCGCCAGGCCGACACCGGCGCAGACGACGCTGGACCACCAGACCCGCCCGCGCCGCCAGTTCCTTCCTGCCCGCGCTGTGCCTGCGGGCAAAGGCGTGGCAGGCGCGCTGGCGACGGCGACAGGCCCACTGGCGACCGCGGCAGGCAAGCTCGCGACGGCGGCGGGCGCACTGGCGACGATACGTTCGAACAATGCCGCGTCGGGCGCGGCGGCCGCATCCTGCGCCAGCCAGGCGTCCAGCGGCGCCGCGGCGGCGAGTATGGCGGCGGCCTCGGCGCGATGCGCGTCGGCCCAGGCCTGCGCCGCGCCGCGCTCTGCTGCCGGCCACCGCCGCGGCTCGGCGCCGTAGGCCTCCACGATGGTGCGAAATCGATCTGGTGTCATGGCCCCACTCTCCCGGTATCAACGGCCGCCAATTGTTCGCGCAGATTGCGCCGGGCCCGCGCCAGCAGGCTTTCCAGTGCATCCACGCTGATGTCCATGGCGGCCGCGGCCTCGCTGTTCGACAGTTCCTGGTAATAGGTCAGGACCAAGGCTTCACGCTGGCGTGGCGCCAGCGCGGCCAGCGCCGTCCTGACCCCCTCATCCCGATCCCGGCCCGCCAGGGATTCCGCCGGACCCGGTTGGGGGTCCTCCGTGTCGGGGGGATCGTCCGTGGGCTGCTCGTGCCGGCCGCGCAGGCGGTCATGGCAAAGATTCAGGGTGACGCGATGCAGCCACGTATCGAACTTCGCCTCGCCGGTACGCCAGCGCGGCGCCTGCTGCCAGACCTTCACGAACGCTTCCTGCGCCACGTCCTCGGCCTCCATCCTGTCGCCCAGCATGCGGGTCGCCAGCGCCAGCAACCGCGGCAGCTTGCGCGCCACCAGTTCGCGCACCGCGGCCGGATCCTGCCGGCCGACGCGCGCGATCAGTTCGGCGTCGGGGTCGACGTTGGGGGCTATCGTCCGCGCACGACCGAAGATACTCAAGGCAGGCGTTTCCTCATCTTCTCTCTCAGCAGCTCCCCGCCGCAGCTAGCGTGAGGCAGCGGATCAATATACGTAGACAGCCGCTGGCCGCACGTGCACCGGCCGGGCCGGCACCACCACACAGCCGCTCAAGGTCGCGGCGACCAGCGCCAGAATCAATATTCGCTTCATCATGACAGAACTCCTTCAACGTTGCCGTCAGGCCCAATGGCCCGGGATCCAGCGCCAGTTAGGCCCACGTGCCTGCCAATGGCCAGGGACCCAGGCGCGGCCGGCGCGTACCGCCTGCCAGTGGCCATCGACCCACACGTAGCGCCCGTGATCCCAGCGCCAGTGGCCCTTATCCCAGACATACCCTGCCCGAGGCGCGGGCAGGACTTCCACCCGCGGGGGCGGTGGCGCCATCGGCGCGATGATGACCTGGGCACAGGCGGACGCAGCCGCCGTGCTGACGGCGGCCGCTGCGAGGACTTTCAGGAACGTAAGGGATTTCATGGTCACCTCCCGGATTCGCTGGCGCGATATGCGCCGTTTCTTCTTGAACGGGGGAAGCGAGCAAAATCCGTCGGCCGGAAATGAAAGAAAAGATTTCCGGGCGCGGATGCAGATGCGGCAGCTGAGGAACCCCGCTCAGTCAGGAATATTCGGCTCGACCAATTGGGCCAGCTGCATCAGCGAGTCCTGCCAGCCTACGTAGCAGGCCTCCACCGGAATCACTTCCGGCAAGCCTTCCTGCACGATGTGCAATTCCGTGCCGCAGCTGACCTGCTTCAGGGTGATGGTCGCCACGATTTCGCCCGGCAGATTGGGATCATCGAAACGATCGGTGTAGCGGATCTTTTCATTGGGGACCAATTCCTGGTACTCCCCGCCGAAGCCGTGCGCCTTGCCGCTGCTGAAGTTGTAGAAAGACATGCGGTAGGTGCCGCCCACGCGGGCATCCATTTCATGGACCGCGCAAGTGAAACCGTGCGGGGGCAGCCATTTGGCCATGGCCGCGGGATCGAGGAAAGCCCGATAGAGACGATCGGGCGGGCAGCGCAAGACGCGGTGAAGCCGAACAGTACCGGTAGCCATAAGATTTGCCTCTCTCAAGTGGTGGTTGTACTGCTACGACGAATGAGCCGCGCCGGTTTCGACATCGGCACACAAGCCGCTTAGATGAATTTAACGGCAAGCGCGTTGTAAGCGGATGTCTACCGGGCGTAATGCATCTCTCACCACAAAGGGCATTGTGGCCACGGGCACTCGCCGCTTATGGTCCTACCCACCAGTTACCCAAGGGAGTCCGCATGACGAACGCCAGCCCGCCCGCGCCCGCCCCGATGCCCAATGAAATCCCCGGTGTCGCCATTCCACCGGGGCAGATCGCCGCCGCGGTAGGCAGACTGGACGAGCTTGCGCGGGCCCTGCGCAAGCGCACCCGCATCCCCGGCATCGCGGTGGCCGTGGTGCTCGAGGGGCAAAAAATATTCGCCCAGGGTTACGGCCTGCGGAATAACAAGGAAGGCGGCGACGTCGACGCGGACACCGTTTTCCAGCTGGCGTCCGTGTCCAAGTCGATCGGCGCCACGGTCATCGCGCGCGAGGTCGGGGAAAAGCGCGTGGCGTGGAACGATCGCATCACGCAATACCTGCCCTGGTTCAAGTTGTCGGACTCCTGGGTCTCTACCCAGCTGACCCTGGCCGATCTGTATGCCCATCGCTCCGGCTTGCCCGATCATGGCGGCGACGATTTGGAAGAACTGGGTTATGACCGCACGCAGATCCTTGAGCGTCTGCGTTATCTGCCGCTGCATCCCTTCCGCTCGACGTACGAGTACACCAACTTCGGCGTGACGGCCGCCGCGGAAGCGGTGGCCACCGCCGCCGGCGTCGATTGGGCCACGCTGTCGGAACATGAGCTGTATCGCCCGCTGCGGATGGATCGCAGCAGCTCCCGCTACGCCGATTTCGCCCGTCGCGACAATCGCGCCCACGGCCACATCAAGCAAGACGGCGAATACGTGCCCAGGTACCAACGCGAACCCGACGCGCAATCGCCCGCCGGCGGCGTCAGCTCCAGCGTCAACGACATGGCTAAATGGCTGGCCATGCTGATCGAAAACGGCAACGTGCAGGGCCGGCCCTTCATCCCGGCCGCGGCGCTGCTGCCGGCCATCACCCCGCAGATCGTTTCACGGGCCGCCACCAGCCCCAATGCACGGGCGGACACCTACGGCTACGGCTTCAACGTCAATGTGCAGGCGTCCGGACGTACCGACTTCAACCACTCCGGCGCCTTTGGCCTGGGGGCGGGCACGGCCTTCGCGGTGATCCCTTCGGCCCGCGTCGGCATCGTGGTGTTGACCAACGCCGCGCCCATCGGGGCGGCCGAGGCCCTGATCGCGGAGTTCATGGAACTGGTTCAGTTCGGCAGCATCAGCCGCGACTGGTTTGCGGCGTATCAGCCGCTGTTCGCGCCGTATGCCGAGCGCGCGGGGTCATTGGTGGACAAGCACCCGCCCGAGAATGCCGCGCCGCCCCGCGCACCGGCCGCCTACCTGGGTGTCTACGGCAATCCCTACTTCGGCGATGCCCACGTGGTCGAGGGACGGGCAGGCCTGGAACTGGTGCTGGGCCCCAAGGCCATGCGTTTTGCCATGCGCCATTGGGACGGCGACCGCTACACGATAGCCATGCACGGCGAGAACTACGAAGAGGGTTCGGTGTCCGCCGTCGACTTCAAGTTCGGCGACTCGGACACGGCCGCGGCGGTGTCGGTGGAATTGCTGGAAACCAACCGCCTCGGCACCTTCGCGCGTCGGTGATTTGCGCGGGGGCGGCTGGCGGAGCCCTCGTCCGAGGGCTCCCGCCTTCATTACTTCGAGGGCTTGGGGCCGACCTTCATTTCGAAGGAGCCGATGCCGTCCACGCCGCCGGTGACGACATCACCCGGGCGGATGGCGCCCACGCCGGCCGGGGTGCCCGTGAAGATCAGGTCGCCCGGCTGCAAGGCCATCGATTCGGAAATATAGGAAATGACTTCGGGCACCGACCAGATCAGCTCCGACAGGTCGCCCTGCTGGCGCACGTCGCCATTCACGCCCAGCCAGATTCGGCCCTTGGACGGATGACCCACTTCCGACGCCGGCTTCAGCGGGGTGGACGGGCCCGACACGTCGAAGCCCTTGGCCCACTCCCACGGACGGCCCATTTTCTTGGCGGTGGCCTGCAGGTCGCGGCGGGTCAGGTCGATGCCGACGCTGTAGCCCCACACATGATCCAGCGCCTGGTCGACGGGGATGTTCTTGCCACCCTTGCCGATGGCGACGATCAATTCGATTTCGTAGTGGAAGTCTTCGGTCTGGGGCGGGTACTGGATCGTGCCTTCGGCGGGCACGATGGCGTCGGCCGGCTTGCTGAAGAAGAACGGCGGATCGCGGTCCGGATCATGGCCCATTTCGCGGGCGTGTTCGGCGTAATTGCGGCCCACGCAGTAGACGCGGCGGACGGGGAAGCGCTTGTCGCTGCCGGCGACGGCCAGCGAGGCCTGTTCGGCCGGGGTGATGACGTAGGAAGACATGTGTAGCGTGCTCCAGACTCCAGGATAAGAACCTGTAGTCTAAAGGCCTATTCGTCCCGGAACTTGGACAAGCTTGCTGAGGATTTGGAACTTTCCACGCAAATGCTCATCCCTGGCGCCGGAACTCCCGGGGCGAGACCCCCGCCTGCTGGCGAAAGCGCCGGGAGAAGTAGGCTTCGTCGGCGAAACCGCAGGCATGCGCCACGTCCGCCACGCGCTTGTCGCTGGTCAGCAGCAGCGACCTGGCGCGATTCATCCGCCGCTCCAGGACCAGGTCGGTAAACGTCCGGTCCAGCTCCTTGCGCAGCAAGTGGGCCAGATAGCTGGGCGACAGGTAGGCGGCCGCCGCCGCGCTGTTCAAGGAAAGCTCAGCGCTGCCCAGCTGCTGCTCGATGTGGGCCCGCACCCGCGCCAGCGCATCGCGCCGGCCGCTGCGGGGCGCGTCCCGGCGCGCCTGGGCCTGCAGCTCGGCCCCGTGGCGCAGGCATACCGCGCCGATCAGCTGCAGCAGGTAGCCGCGCAGGACCTCGGCGGAGCCGAACATGCGGTCCTGGTCCGCCTGCTGCATGCGGGCCAGCAAGGCCGCCAGCTCCGCCAACTCCCCTTCCGGCACCTGGTAATCGAGGAACTCCTGGAAACGGAAGGGCGCCAGCTCGGGCACCTCGTTTAGCGGCACGTCTTCCAGGTCCAGCGGATCGCAATCCAGCCCCGGCCGCAGGAACTGCTGGGAGAAGTTGAGCACCATGAAGCGGCCGCCTTCCGGATGGGGAATCCGGTGCATGCGATGCGGCAGAATGAAGGCCAGCATCCCCTTCAGGAAAGGCCGGGTCACGCCGCTGATCTGCTGGATGGTGTCGCCGCCCAGGTTGACCTGGATCTGGAAGTAATCATGCCGATGCATCTCTTCCAGCGGGCGCCGCACGTCCTGCGCGCGGATATAGAAATCCGTGCGATCGCTGCGTTCGCGCATCGCATAGGTACGGACCAGGCCGGAACGGGAAGTGGCGCCGGCGTCAGCGGCGGTATCGACGCTCATAAGACATGAACTCTGAAGGCAGGCTGACATTAAACCCGGAACCCGCCGCGCCGCAAAATCGGTACGATACGGCAGACCAGCCTACAGGAGCTCACGTGGCGCACATCATTCCGGACGGATGGGACAACCTGCAACGCAGCGGCCCGGCCCAGCGCGAGCTGGAAACGCTGGCCCACCTGAAGCGGGCCCTGTCCGACGACTACACGGTCTACCACGCCATCCATTGGACCAATATCGAAGGCCGCCATGCCATCCATGGGGAAATCGACTTCGTGGTGATCAACCGGGCGGGCGACCTGCTGGTCATCGAGCAGAAGGCCGGCGCCCTGGAGGAAACCGACCAGGGCCTGGCCAAGCGCCATGCAGGCAAGTCCCAGCTGGTGCCGGTGCAGATGGCGCTGACCGCCGACACCCTGCGCGCCAAGCTGGCCCGCAGCCTGAATGGGGCCGACGTGGGGCTGGACTACCTGCTCTATTGTCCCGACCATCGCGTGCTGGCGCCGACCACCGCCGGCCTGTCGCCGGAGCGCATCGTCGATGCCGGCCGCCGTGACAAGCTGGCCGCCGTCATCCGCGACATCCTGCCGCCGGGCGAGCCGTCACCCCGCCGCGCGCAGGTCGACCACTTCCTGCGCGACATCATCCGCCTTGAAACCGATGTCAGCGCGCTGATCGGTCAGGCTCGCGCCTGGGTCACCCGCCTGGCGGGCGGGCTGGCCCATTGGGCACGCCAGCTGGACATCACCCCCTACCGCCTGCGCGTCACCGGCACGGCGGGCTCGGGCAAGACCCAGCTGGCGCTGGCCGAGTACCGCGATGCCATCCAGCAAGGCAAGCGGCCGCTGTATGTCTGCTTCAACCGGCCGCTGGCCGACCATTTCAATAGCATCGCGCCGGAGGGCGGCCTGGCCGTTTCCTTCCATCTACTGTGCGATCGCCTGCTGCAGCACGTGGGCCGCAGCCCGGACTTCTCCCAACCCAAGGCCTTCGAAAAGCTGGTCGACGATGCCGAGGCGCTGGCCGTGCCGCCGGACTTCATGTTCGACACGGTCATCGTCGACGAAGGGCAGGACTTCAATGCCCGTTGGGGCGGCATGGTGCTGCGCCTGGCCAAACCGGATGCCCGCGTGGTGTGGCTGGAAGATCCCATGCAGAATCTCTACGGCCACCTGCCGCCGGAGATGCCGGGATGGGTGCGCCTGCGCGCGCAAAGCAATTTCCGCAGCCCGCGGCCCGTGGTCAACCTCTTGCAATCCATCCTGCCGGACGACGTGCGCATCGACGCGCAAGCGCCCATCACCGACAGCGATGTCGAGGTGCTGTCCTATCACGACGAGGAAAGCCTGCTGCTGGCGGTCAAGCAGGGCATACGCAAATGCTATTCCGACGGTTTCCGCGCGGACGATATCGCCGTGATCAGCTATCACGGCCACCAACGTTCACGGGTGCTGGCGCATGACCGCCTGGGGCCGCATGGCCTGCGCCGCTTCACCGGGCAATACGACCTGCTGGGGCTGCCGGTGTACACCCATGGCGATGTGCTGGCGGAGTCCGTCTATCGCTTCAAGGGCCAATCGATTCCGGCGGTGATCTTCACCGAAATCGATTTTGAAACGTTGGACGAACGGGCCATACGCAAACTGTTCGTCGGCGCCACGCGGGCCACGCTCAAGCTGATCCTGATCGCCACCGAACCGGCCGCCGCGCAACTGCGCCAGAAGATGGGCATCGAGATTCAGCACGTGGCGTGACGTGCGCTGGTTGGCGGACGTCGCCTGGCAGACGCGAGTGACAGACGAGACATGGCTGCTGCCGCTCAGATCCAGGCGACGGCCTTGCCCACCTGCTCGCGCGCTTCGATGCGCGCGTGGCCCAGCGCGATGTCCTTGAAGGCGTAGCGATCGGTGATCTCGATGTGCAGGCTGCCTTCGAGGATTGCAGCGAAAACATCGTCGGCGCGCCGCTGGACGGTGGCGGCATCGGCCATGTGGTCGGCCAGGCGCGGCCGCGTCAGGAACAGCGAGCCAGCTTCGCCCAGCTCGTAGGGATCCAGGTCCTTCACCGATCCGGACACATTGCCGTAGTTGATCACCAGGCCGCGCTTGCGCGTCGCCCGCATGCTGTCGCGCAGGGTCGCCTTGCCCAGCGAATCGAACACCACATCGACACCGCGCCCGTCCGTCAACGTCCGCACGCGGTCCGCGAAGCCGCCATCGTCGTAGGGCATGGCCACGTCCGCGCCGCGCGCCAGCGCCACGGCGCGCTTGTCCTCCGTGCTCGCGGTGGCATAGACGGTGACACCGATGCGCTTGGCCATCTGGATCAACAGTTGACCGATGCTGCCGGACGCCGCATGCACCAGGCAACTCGTCCCTGCCGTCAATGCCGCCACGTCGTGCAACAGATAATGCGCCGTGCATCCCTGGAACATGGCCGACGCCGCGGTATCGAAGGCGATCGCATCGGGCAGCACCGCGGCCTGCCTTGCAGGAATCGCCGCATACTCGGCGAAGCTGCCCCATGCCACGCACCAGGCGACACGCTGGCCAACGGCGGGGTGGGTCACGCCGGGCCCCGTCGCCACCACCACGCCGGCGCCTTCCATCCCCAGGGTGCAAGGCACGCGCACGGGATAGGTCTGCGACTGGGCGTACTTGCCCTGGCGGGTATGGATGTCCATGAAGTTCACGCCGGCGCAGGCCACCTGCACCAGGATTTCCCCTGGGCCCGCCACCGGCACGGGTGCGTCGTCGCGCACGCGCACCACTTCGGGTCCGCCGTAACTTTCTATGGTGATCGCCCGCATCGTTGCCGCCATGCCTGTCTCCGTTTGATCGTTGTCATCACGCTGTCCCGACAGATTCTATAGCGCGGCACGGATTCAGCCGGTGCCGCCTGGCCGGCCGCGCCTTAACACCAGTTGAACCTAAGGGTAAACACGCTCTCGCGGCGGCTCATCCTTTCAGTACTCTCACCGTCACCACAACGAAAGATTGAGGAGACAACAGAATGAGCCTGACCTTTACCCATCGTCTGGCGGCGCTGCTGGCCGTGACAGGGATGGCCGCCATGCCGGCCGCCCACGCGAAAGATACCTGGCCCGACCACCCCATCACCATCGTGTCGCCCTATGCCCCGGGTGGCACCACCGACATCCTGGCGCGCCTGCTGGCGCCGCGGCTGCAAGCCAAGTTCGGCCAGGCCATTGTTGTCGAGAACCGCTCCGGCGCGGGCGGCAATATCGGCACGGCCTACGTGGCCAAGGCCAAGGCGGACGGCTACACCTTCCTGCTCGCGGCCAGCGGCCCCATCGTGATCGCGGGCACGCTGTACACGTCGCTGCCCTATCGCCCCGACAAGGACTTCACCGCCGTGTCGCCCCTGGCCGACACCAGCTTCGTGGTCGCCGTCAACGCGAAGTCCGGCTTGAATTCGGTCCAGGATGTGATCGCCAAGGCCAAGGCCGGCAATCTGTCCTACGGCTCCGCCGGCTCGGGCACGCCGCAGCACATCATCGGCGAGATGTTCAACACCGCGACCAAGCAGAAGATCCAGCACATCCCCTACAAGGGCTCGGGCCCGTTGTTGAACGACCTGGTCGGCGGCCAGGTGCCGTTGGCATTCGAGAACCCGCTGCCCATCATGCAGCAGGTCAAGGCCGGCAACCTGAAGGTGCTCGCCGTCACCGGCGCCAAGCGTTCCGCCGCGCTGCCGGACGTGCCCACGCTGGATGAGGTCGGCATCAAGGGCTTCGACGCCAAACCCTGGTACGGCCTGCTCGGCCCCGCCAACCTGCCCGCAGATGTCACCAGGCGCATGAACGAGGCCGTGCAGGAGATCCTGGCCTCGCCCGACATCAAGGCGCAGCTGGCCAGCCTTGGCGTGGAACCGATGGTGATGAAGCCCAAGGAATACCAGACCTTCATCGACAAGGAAATCGTGAAGTGGGGCGCGGCCGTCAAGGCGTCCGGCGCGACGGTGGATTGAGCCTGCGTTAACGCGTGTTTGAAGCCGGGCCTGGGTGCGGACCGAGTCCGCCTCAGGCCTTTTCTATGCCGTGCAGGAACATGCCGACGAAGTAGTCCATGATCTCCTGCGCGGTCTTCTCGCCGTCCGGCCGGTACCAGCGCGACAGCTGGTTCAAGGACGACAAGAGAAACTTGCCCGCCAGGCTGACGTTGGTGTCGGGCTTGAACAGGCCCGCGGCGATGCCGTCGCGCAAGGCCTCCTTCAACAAGCCTTCATAGGCATCGCGCCACTGCACCACCAGGGCGCGATGCGCCTCGCTGTCCGTGGACCAGAACAACAACGAGCCCGATACCCAGCTGTCGTGGCACTCCTCGTAATACGTCACCGAGGCCCGTATGAACGCCCGCAGGCGCAGCGCCGGGTCCGCGGGTTCCGCGGCCATGGCATCGCGCACGCGCGTGTACAGCGTCTCCATCCCGGACGACACCAGGTTGCGGTAGAGCGTTTCCTTGTCCGGGAAGTGGTGGTACAGCGCCGACTTCGATATCCCCACTTCGGCCGCGATCATGTTCAGCGACGTGCCTTGATAGCCATGGCGCGCGAACAGGCGCCGCGCCTCGTCGATGATCTGTTCGTAACGTCCGGGATCCCGCGCAGTCATGGTGTTCGATCCTGTCGTCCAAAAAGATGAGGAGGGATGATAAGGGAATATCCCAGGGCTGGACTTTGTGGGAAAAGGGTCTAAGATCCTACCCAACCGACCGGTCGGTCGGTTCGTGTGAATCTACTCGGACCGCCGCCGGAAAACAAGGCCTGCCGGAGTCTTATCGCCGCGCAAGGCCATATATGGTGGAGACAAGATGCATAGCGGAACGCGAGTTTCGCTGGTCATCGGCTTTTGTGGCGGCTTGCTTGCCTTGGCGTCTTCGTGCCTGGCGGCTTCCCCCTACCCGAACCAGCCCATACGTCTGATCGTCCCCTTCGCGCCCGGTGGCGGCGCCGACGCCAACGCCCGCCGCATCGCCGAGCCGTGGTCCAAGGCGCTGGGCCAGCCCATCGTGGTCGAGAACAAGCCCGGCGCGGGCGGCACCTTGGGCGCCACCTATGTGTCCCAGGCCGCGCACGATGGCTACACCCTGCTGTATGCGACGCCGGGCCAGCAGATGACCGCGCCGTATCTGTTCAAGAACCTTGCCTACGATCCGTTCAAAAGCCTGGTTCCGGTGGGCAAGCTGAGCATGGGGGCCAATGTGCTGGTGGTCACCAAGAGCCTGCCGGTCAAGAACGTGCAGGAGCTGATCGCCTACGCTCGCGCCCATCCCGGCAAACTGGGCTTCGCCAGTTCCGGCGTCGGGTCCACCAGTCATCTGGCCGGCGAACTGTTCAAGCAGAAAGCCGGCGTCGATATCTTCCATGTGCCGTATCGTGGCACGGGGCCGGCCCGCACGGACCTGATGAGCGGCCAGGTCCCCATGACCATAGACACGCTTAGCGTCTATCTGCCCTTGATCCAGTCGGGCGACGTGCGCGCGCTGGGCGTGTCCACACTCCAGCGCGATCCCGCCTTCCCGGACCTGCCGGCCATCGCCGAGACCCTGCCGGGCTTCGAGGCCGTCCCGATCAATTACATCGCCGTCCCCGCGGGAACGCCGCGCGCCATCATCGACAAGCTCAATGTCACCTTGAACCAGGTGATCGATGACCCGCGCGTGCGCGACAACTTCGAGAAGGGCACCACCCTGGAAGGTGGCACGCCGGCGGCGATGCAGCAGGTGATCGTATCCGAGCAGGCGAAGTGGAAAGCGCTGATCGAAAGCGCGGGCATCAAGCCGGAATAAAGGAGGAGAGGCATGAGGAAGCGCATGTTCGCGATGGCGGCGATATTCGCCACGATCGCGCTGCAGGCCGCCACGCCTGCGGCGGCCAAGTACCCCAACCAGCCCGTCACCATCATCGTCCCCTACGCGCCGGGCGGCGTCACCGACCTCTATGGACGGTCCATCGCCGAATACCTGGGCCGCACGTGGAATGTCCCCGTCATCGTCAAGAACGAAGGCGGCGGCGGAACGATGATCGGCACCCAGACCGTTGCCCGCGCCGAGCCCGACGGCAACACCATCCTGTTGACCAGCTATGCGTACACGTCCAATCCCATCGTGCGCAAGGACATGAGCTATGCGCCCGACGCGTTGCGACCGGTCATGCTGTTGGGCAACAGCGCCAATATGCTGGTCGTGTCCGCGAAGTCGGATCTCCACACGCTGGACGACGTGCTGGCCAAGGCGCGCAAATCGCCCGGCAACCTGCGCCTGGCCTCTTCCGGCGTGGCGTCCAGCCCGCATATCGCGGCGGAACTCTGGGCCCATTCCGCCGGCGTGCAGATCACGCATGTGCCCTATCGTGGCACCGCGCCCGCGATGAATGACGTCCTGGCGGGCCAGGTCGACGGCATTTTTGACGGGCCGTCGTCCATGAGCAGCGTCAAGGCCGGACGTCTGCGCGCGATTGCCATCGCCAGCGCCGAGCCCCATCCGGGCGCGCCTGGCGTGCCCACGTTTCGCAGCCTGGGCGAGGACCTGGTGTTCGGCAGCTGGTTCGGCTTCTTCGTGCCCAAGGGCACGCCGGACACCATCGTCAACCAGTTGAATGCCGACCTGCGCCACGCCCTCGCCGACGCAAGAACCCGCGCCGCCATCGATACGACGGCCCTGCTGGTGCAGGACGGCACGCCTCAACAATTCGCCGACTTTCTCGATCAGGAAAGCCGGAGGCTGAAGCAATTGGTGCAAAGCGGCGCGGATTTCACGCCGCAATAAACAGGAGCGCAAGATGACCTATGAATGCCTGGAAGTTCAGCGCGACGGCCATGTCGCCATCGTCTACCTCAACCGCCCACCCGTGAATGCGCAGAACGCGCAGATGCGCGCCGAGATCGTCGAGGTGTTCGACAGCTTCAACGACGATGACGACGTGCGCTGCGTCGTGCTGGCCAGCAAGGCCAGGGTCTTCTCCGCCGGCGCCGACGTGTCCGAGCGGCCCGCCATCAAGCAGCGCGGCCCGGGCGCGTATTGGAAGCACAACCGTTTGGTGCGTGAGTCGTCGCTGTCGATCCAGGAGTGCAACAAGCCCGTCATCGCGGCCGTGAACGGCGCGGCCCTGGGCGCGGGCTTCGGCCTGATGACGTCCTGCGACATCTGGGTGGCATCGAACGACGCCTACGTGGCGATGCCCGAAATCAATGTCGGCCTGGCCGGCGGCACGGCGCTGCTGCAACGGGTCTTCGGCAAATCGCGTGCGCGCCGCATGTTCTTCACAGGCATGAAGGTCAGCGCCGACGAGCTGTACCGCCTGGGCCTGATCGAAGCCAGCCTGCCGCCGGAGGAACTGATGCCTTACGTGATGGCGCTGGCCCAGGAAATCGCCAGCAAGGCGCCGATCGCCTTGCGCTACGCCAAGGAAGCCGCGCAGGTCACGTCGTCCATGCCGCCGCGCGAAGGCTATCGCTACGAGCAGAACATCACCGTGGCCTTGTCCGGCACCGAGGATGCCCGCGAAGCGCAGCAGGCTTTCCTGGAAAAACGCGCGCCGGTCTACAAGGGTCGCTGATATGCAGGACACGCTGAATCCCGATTTCCTGGCGCTGCCTTCCAGCGGGCATCGAGAGTCCGAGCAGGATGCCGCGTTCCGCGCCGAACTGCAGGCCTTCGCGCGCGCCGAATGCCCGGCGGACATCCGCGCGCTGGTTGCCGCCGGCGGCAAGATCACGCGCAAGACCTATGCGCGCTGGCAGCAGATTCTGCACGGGCGCGGCTGGTCCGCGCCCAGCTGGCCGTTGGAGCATGGCGGCACCGGCTGGAATCTGCGCCAGCGCACCATCTTCGAAGAGGTAATGGCGGACAACGACTGCCCGCCGCTGTATCACCACGGTCTGGGCCACATCGGTCCGGTGCTCATGCACTTCGGTACGCCGGAACAGAAAGCGCATTTCCTGCCGCGCATCCTCGACACCACCGACTGGTGGTGCCAGGGCTATTCCGAGCCCGGCGCCGGCTCCGACCTGGCGTCGCTGCAAACACCCGCGGTACGGGACGGCGACGATTACGTCATCAACGGCCAGAAGATCTGGACGTCGCATGCGCATGAGGCCACGCGCATCTACCTGCTGGCGCGCACGGCGCGCGGCGAGCGCAAGCAGGACGGCATTTCCCTGTTCCTGATCGACATGGATAGCCCGGGCATCAGCGTGCGCCCCATCCGCACCATCGACGGCTGGCATCACGTCAACGAAGTGTTCCTGGACAACGTGCGCGTGCCGGCGGCGCGGCTGCTGGGCGAGGAAGGCAAAGGCTGGGCCTGCGCCAAGTATCTGCTGGAGCGCGAGCGCCTGCCCGCCGCCAGCGTTGCCACCTTGATGCGGCAGTGGCGTCAGGTGGCCCGCCTGCTTGAAGACTGCCGCGGGCGCGAGCCCTTGCGCGATTACGGCACGCTGGAAGCGGATCTGCTGACACAGGCGGCACGCATCAAGGGGGCGCGCGAGATGCTGGCGTCGGCCACCGACGCCGTGATGCGCAAGGAGCCGCTGGACGCGCGCCCATCGGCGTTGAAGCTGGCCTGCAGCGGCATCGCCCAGGCGCTGAGCCGCATCACGCTGCAGGCCGTCGGCCCCGGCGGCAGCCGGCGCTTCCTCGCGGAGTCCGCGTCGACGCCCGAGGGCCAGGCGGTGCAGAACTATCTGTATGCGCGGTCCAAGTCCATCGCCGGCGGCACCACGGAAGTGCAACTGAACGTCGTGGCACGGTCATTATTCGGAGTCTGAAGCATGCCCTTTGAACCCAAGACATCCTTTCCCGGTTTGCTGGCCGACAGCGCGGCAAGGCTGGCCCAGGATCTGGCCGCGCGGTATCCGGAAAGCGCCGACGCGGCTGTGCTGACGGAGATGGGCTGGAACGCCGTGCTGATACCCGAAGCCCAGGGCGGCGTGGGCGGTGAGTTCGGCGACCTGGCGTCCATCGTCGAGGCATTGGCGCCCCATGCGGTGGGCCTGCCGGTCATCACCCGCTGCGGCGCGGTGCCGGCCATGCTGGCCGCGCTGGCCGGACAGCCCCGCGCGGAGAGATTGTTGGCTGGCTGCGCGGATGGGTCCATGGTCGTGGAGCTGGGCGGGCCCTTGTCCGCCAGCGATCACGTCGCGCCCATGGCATTGCGTGGCGCGGGCCGCGAGCGGCGCATCACGGGCAGCACGACGGAAATGACCTTGACGGCGGATTGCACGCACGTCTTGCTGGTCTGCGCGGGCGCCGGTGCAGGTGCCGGTGCCAGTGGCGGCGGCGAGCCCGTGCTGGCTTGCGTCCCCGCCGAACGCCTGCGTGAACACGCTGTGTTCTTCGAAACCATGGACGAAGCCCGTGTCAGCGTCTGCAAAGCCCGCGATCTGCTGCTGGGGGACGACGACATCGTGGCCAGCGGCACCGATGCGCGCCTGGCCATCGCCGCGGGCTGGCGAGTGGCGGTCGCCGCGACGGCCACGGACACGGTATGCGCCATGGGCAGCGTGCTGGCGCGCACCATCACTTATCTGCTGGAACGCGAGCAGTTCGGCCAGCCCCTGGCCCAGTTCCAGGCCTTGCGGCACGACGTCGCCAGACTGTATGTCACCTACGAGACCGCACGGGGCCTGCTACAGGTCACCTTGAACGGGATGGGCCCGGCGACGGGGACATCCACCGCGGCCGATGATGCGGCAGTCGACCTGCTGGGCCTGCATACCAGCGAGGAAGCCGTAACTTACGCCGAGACGGTGATCCAGCTGCACGGCGGCATGGGCATGACCCGGGAGATGCCCGCCGCAAGACTGGCGACCCGCCTGCTGGCCAACGCCATGCGTTTTGGCGACACCTTGTCGCACCGCCACAGTTTGAACCGCTTGCGCACAAGGACAGCCAAATGACCGGGCATCCGCTGCAACCCTTCTTCGATCCCCAGTCCGTCGCCATCATCGGCGCGTCGTCCGACCCCGAGAAACTGGGCGGCCGGCCCATCCGCTACCTGCGCGACGCAGGCTACGCCGGCCACATCTACCCGATCAACCCGAAAGCGGACACTGTCCAGGGCCTGCGTGCCTATGCCAGCCTGGCCGACGTGCCGGGACCGGTCGACCAGGCGCTGATCATCGTTCCAGCGGCCGGGGCGCAACAGGCCTTGCAGGCCTGCATCGCCAAGGGCATCCGCCACGTGCAGGTGCTCAGCTCCGGCTTCGCCGAGGAAGACGACACGGGCCGCCAGCGCCAGGACGATCTGGCGCGACTGGCCGCCGCGCATGGTGTACGCCTGACCGGGCCCAACTGCCTGGGCATCGTCAGCGTGGCCAACCGCTTCTATGCCACGTTCTCGACCGCGCTGGAAGCCTTGGCGCCGCAACCGGGCGGTGTCAGCTTCGCCACCCAGAGCGGCGCCTTCGGATCCTGCGCCTATGCCCAGGCCATCCAGCGCGGTTTGGGCATCGCGCGCATCGTCGCCACCGGCAACGAAGTGGACGTCGACGTCGCGCAGTGCATAGACTTCCTGGCCTCCGACCCGCAGACGCGCGTCATCTGCGCGGCCATCGAAGGCTGCCGCGACGGCGATGTGCTGCGTCGCGCGCTGTTGAAAGCCGCGGCGGCTGGCAAACCGGTGATCCTGATGAAAGTAGGCGCGTCCGCGCGCGGCCAGCAGGCCGCGGCCACGCACACGGGCGCCATCGCCGGCAACGACCGCGTGTTCGATGCGGTAGCGCGTGAGTGTGGCGCGTGGCGGGCGACCTCCATCGAGCAGATGCTGGACATCGCTTATCTGTGCACGCATCTGCCGCGCCCCGCGAATGCCCGCGCCGGCGTGCTCACCGTGTCCGGTGGCATCGGCGTGCTGATGGCGGACGATGCCGAGCGCCTGGGTGTCGACATGCCCGCCCTGCCCGCCGCCGTGCAGACCCACATCCATGAGCGCGTGCCCTTCGCCATCGGCACGAATCCCTTGGACACCACCGCGCAGATTGGCGTGATCAAGAACGGCCTGACCGATCTGGTGGGCATACTGCTGCGCGACACCGACTGGGCGACCGTGTTCGTCTACATGGCGCAGATACCGTGCGACGAGCGGCGCTTTCCGCCCATGCTGGATGAATTGGCCAAGCTGCGTGAGCAGCATCCTGACAGGTTGATCGTGCTGGTGGGTCCGCATAGCGAACGCATGCGTGAGGCCATCGAGGCGCGGCACATGGTGATCTTCGCGGATCCGGGGCGCGCCATGGCGGCGGTTGGCGGGGCTTGCGGCATCGAGGCGCGGCGGGCTGGGTTGCAGGGGCACGCGCTGAATGCACTGAATGCGCGGGATGCGGCGCGGCAGGATCCGGGGGAAGGCGCCGCGGGTTCCGCGCATGAGACACGGACGCAGGACAAGGGCCTTGGCGAATCCCTGCTGGTTCCCGGCGCCCGCTTGAATGAATGGCAGGCCAAGCAGATCCTGCAGGACTATGGCCTGCCCCTGTTGCGGGAGACCCTGTGTACCGATCCGGATGCCGCCGTGCGCGCGGCGCAGGCGGCGGGCTATCCCGTGGTCGCCAAGATCGTATCGGTCGACATCCCGCACAAGACCGAAATCGGCGGCGTGCTGCTGAACCTGCGCGACGAAGGCGCCGTGCGGCAGGCTTACCACCTGCTGCGTGAACGCGGCCTGGCGCATGCGCCGGCGGATACCATCGCCGGTGTCCTGGTCTCGCCCATGAGTCTGCCCGGCACGGAGACCATCCTGGGCATCCACATGGACCCGCTATTCGGCCCCATGGTGATGTTCGGCCTGGGCGGCGTTGCGGTCGAACTGTTCCAGGACGTCGCGTTCGCCAGCGCGCCGTTGACGGACCAGGCCGCCGACGCGCTGATCAACTCGGTACGGTCAGCGCGGCTGTTGCAGGGATGGCGCGGTCAGGCGCCCATGGACCTGGCCGCGCTCCGCAAGGCCCTGGTCGCGCTGTCCCGCTTCGCCGACGACTGGCGCGACGTGCTCGCCGGCGTCGATGTGAACCCCTTCGTCCTTCATCCGGATGGGGCGGTGTGCCTGGATGCGTTGATCACGTTGAAAGAGGCGTAGGCAGGCCGGCCTAGGGAGCCCGGCCTGGCTGCTCGAACTACGCGGTCAGTCCTACGCAGGCCTCATCCACGCGACCCCGCTCACACGGGATCCCCGCGCAGGCCTGCCGCTTCCACGCCCTGCATGGCGCACAGCTCGTCGTTGTCCGAGGTCTCGCCGCTGACACCTACCGCGCCGACCACCTCCCCCGCCGCGTTGCGGATCAGGATGCCGCCGGGGGCGGGCACGGCCTTGCCGTCGCTCATGGCCTGCAAGGCCGTGGTGAAGTGGGGATTGTTCGGCGTGCGGTCGGCCAGCTTGCGGCTGCCGAAGCCCATGCCCAGACACCCCCAGGCCTTGGCCCGCGAGATGTCGGCGCGCAGCAAGCCGGTGCCGTCCTCCGCCAGATAGGCCTTGAGGGCACCCCGCACGTCCAGGACGGACACGGCGATGGGGGTCATGTTGCGGCTGCGGGCATACGCGATGGTGCGTTGCGCAATTTCAAGCGCGGCCTGCAGGGTGATGCTTTCCAGGGCGACTGTGGTCACGGTTTCCATCATTGAGCTTTCCGGTTGAGTAAGGCATGATCGGGCAAAGAAATTTTCAGCTCCGGTCCCCCCGGTTTCCCCGTTTGGAACCCAAGCATCTCGATATCTTCCTGCTGCGCTGTCTGACGGCCCTGGTCAGCGAGGCGCACGTGACCCGCGCGGCCTTGCGCATGGGCATGACGCAGCCGGCGATGAGCACCATGCTCGCGCGGCTGCGCACCTTGTTCAACGACCCCCTGCTGGTGCGCACCGAAAAAGGCATGGTGCCAACCGCGCGCGCCCTGGAACTGGCGGAGAGCGTGCGCCAAGGTGTCGCGCTGATCGACCACGCGCTGGTGCGCCAGGACGAATTCGACGCGGCCCACGCCGACAAGCGCTTCGACGTCGCCGCCACCGAGTCGGTGGGTTTCGTGCTGATCCCCGCCTTGATCGCCCGCCTGCGCGCGGTTGCCCCCGGCATCCGCCTGCGTACGCACGTGCCGGAACTTGCGCGGGCCAGCCACGAGCTGGAAGAAGGTTATGCGGACCTGTTGATCAGTTTCATGCGCCCGGTGCCCGAGGGCCTGCACGTGTCCCTGCTGCTGCGCCAGAAACTGGCGGTGATCGCCGCGCGCGACCACCCGGAAATACGCGGCAGCGTGGATCTGGAGCAGTACATCCGCTGGCCCCACGTGTACTACTCGCGCGGCCGCGACGGTAGCGCGACGCTGGAAACCACGGTGGACGAAGCGCTGGCCGCCGCTGGCCGCAACCGGCGCATCGGCGCGTGGCAGCCGTCCATTCTGTCCTCGGCCGCGGTCGTCGCCGCGTCGGACATGCTGGCGACCGTGCCGGAGTACCTGGCGCGCCATTTCGAGGCCACGGCCGGCCTGCAGGTACTGCCGCCGCCCGTGCCCATGCCCGACGTGGATATCGCCATGTACTGGCACGACCGCATGCACAAGGACCCCGCCCATCAATGGCTGCGCGGTGCCTTGCGCGATGTTGCGGCGCACTTGCGGGTGGGTGCCTGAACGCATAGAGGTGGACGGGCTGGAACGGGTGGCCACGGTCCGCTCACACTAACGTCGCCGGGTGGCGGCGTCCATCCTCGATACCCCATGTCCACATATGTCCCCAGCGATGGCGGTGGACGACACGCGCTCCCATAATCATTCCGACCCTCAGCCCCGCTGTCCGGCAGCAATGCGAGTATCGGAATGCAGACACAACTATCCAGACGCCCCGCCAGTCAATACGCCGAAGTCGAAGACGGGACCGATGCCGCTCTCGGCGCGGGCTCGGCGGGGGACGCCCACGCCAGCCAGATCACGGTCCTGGCCCCCCAAAAGCTCTACGCCTTGCACAATGTCATGGAGTTGGCGGGACGGGTCAGCGCCTATCCCGCCACCGCGCGCGGCTACGCGCCATCCAACTGCTATCTGCTCAAGCACGACGATCGTGCCTTGCTGCTGGACAGCGGCTACACCGCGCATCAGCGGTCTCTGCTCCGGCAAATCGGGTCCTTGCTGGAGCCCACTGACGCGCTGTCGATCTTCCCCATGCGCATCAACGAATACATGTCGGTGTGCAATGTCGAAGCCATCGCCGCTGCCTTCGATGTCGAGCAGTGCTACTCGGGCAATGCCGATGCCGCCAAGTGGGTGGATTTCGGTGGAAGATCGGATGCGGCGCCGGCGGCTGCGTCCGCGGCGGACACCTACGCCTTGAAGACCACCCTGGTCGGCCGGGCTGCCACGCTGTACGTCGGCCGGGGAGAAAATCGCCCGCTGCAGGCCTTCCAGGCGCCCATACGCCTGATAAGCACGCGCTGGATGTTCGACGCCGCCACGCGCACGCTGTTCACATCGGACACGTTCTCGCATGAGTGGTCGCAGGACCAAGATGGCCCGTGGACGACCACCGCCGCCGACAACGACACCAGCGCCGCGCATATCCGCAGCTTTCTTCTGAATACCCGCTACTGGTGGCTGGAAGGCGGCAGCACCGATGCACTGCGGCGCAAGCTGGGCGACGTCTTCGACAAGTACGACATCGAGACCATCGCCCCGGGCTATGGCCGCATCCTGCGCGGCAAGGACCTGGTGCGGCGCCAATACCAGATGCTGGACGATGTGCTGCGTGGCCTGGACAAGCGCATGGTTCAACCCAAATACGTAGACCGGGATGAGGTGAGGTGATGACAGTAGGCAAGAAGCAGATGCCGCGCGAACTGGCGCCGGGCGTGTTCTGGCTGGGCGATTGCCTGGAGCAGCAGGCCAACGGCAAGATCTATCACACCTACAACGCGGCGTTTCTGGTCATAGGCGACACCGCATCCATGCTGATCGAAACCGGGCATCCCAAGGATTTCCCGTTGATCAATGCGCAGATGGAAAGCCTGCTGGCAGGGAAGGCGCCGCTCAAACACCTGTTCGTGACGCATCAGGAAACACCGCATTCAGGGGGCTTGGGACGCGTGCTGCATCGCTACCCCGAGGCCGTCGTCTGTGGCGACATCTGCGATTACCATCTGGCCTTTCCCCAATATGCGCAGCGCCTGCGCGACATGCGGGGCGGCGACAAAGTCGACCTGGGTGGCCGCGTGTTCGAGTTGGTGGAACCCGTGATCCGCGATCTGCGCACCACCTGGTGGGGCTTCGATCACAAAGCGCGCGTGCTGTTTCCCGGCGATGGTTTCGCCTACAGCCACTATCACGAGGACGGCCACTGCGGCCACTTCGCCGAAGAGGCCATCTCACTGGATATCCCCGAGGTCTCGGCCGTGTTTGCCGACCGCGCCTTGTTCTGGACCAAGTTCACCGACATGAATATCTACGTCGACCGGCTGCAATGGCTGCTCGACACGCTGGACGTGAAGGTCATCGCCCCCACGCATGGCCTGCCCATCCTGGATCCGCGCAGCACCGTGCCCAAGATCAAGGAGGGGTTGTTATACGGCAGTTCCGTGCCGGAGTCCGGTACGGAGAACGGCCTGGCCGCGGCAGCGGCGGCCAAATTGGCGGCGGCCGCGCAGGCAGTGCCCAGCTAGGATCCTGGCCGCGCTGATCACCCGGTACCGCAAAACAATTCAAACGGACGGAGACAAATCATGAACACTCTCGCGACAGGGAGGAAGCACGGGCGCAAGCAGCGCCGGGTCCAAGGGGGCCGGCGGATTGCCGTTCTTCCTTCAGTGCTTTTAAGTGCGTTGATGCCCATCGCGCTGGCCTCATGGTCCGGCGCCGCGCGTGCGGGCGATTACCCAAGCGCGCCCATCACCGTGATCGTCCCCACCAGCGCGGGCGGCGGCATGGACCTGATGGCCCGCGTGGTCAGCATGAAGATGGGACAGTTGCTGAAGACCTCGTTCGTGGTCGAGAACGTGCCAGGGGCGAACGGCATCATCGGCGCGGTGCGCGTGGCCAACGCGGCGCCGGACGGCTATACGATACTGCTGGGGCAGACCTCGCAGATGGTGATCAACCCGTATCTCTATTCGAATGTGGCGTACGACACGTTCAAGAGCTTCGTGCCGGTGATCCGGCTGTCCAACGCGCCCAATGTGGTGGTGGTGCCCACTCAATCGCCCTTCCAGACGCTGGCCGACATCGTGGCGGCCGCGCGCAAGGCCAACGCGCAGGGCAAGAGCCTGAACCTGGCGACGCCGGGCAGCGGCACGGTTTCCCACTTGACCAGCGTGCTGTTCCAGCAGGCGGCCAACATCGAGCTTTCGCACATTCCCTACAAGGGCGCCAACTCGGCTATCACCGATACCATCGCGGGTCGGGATGACCTGATGATGTCGTCCATCCCCACCTCGTTCGGGCAGATCAAGGCCGGGCAACTGCGTGCGGTGGCGGTGTCGGCCGACAAGCGCAGCACGTCATTGCCCAACGTGCCGACCATCGCGGAGGCGGGCTATCCGGGCTTCAATGCCGGCACGTGGTACGGCTTCTTCGTTCCTGCCAAGACACCGCAGGCGATAGTCGACGCCTTGAACAAGGCGGCCAACGAAGCCTTGCAGGCGCCGGATGTGGTGAAGACCATCCAGAGCGACGGCGGCGATGTGATCGGGGGCAGCAGCAAGGACTTCCTGGCCGTGCTGACGGAAGACTCGGCCAAGTGGTCCAAGGCCGTCAAGGAGTCCGGGGCCAAGGTGGATTGAATTTTTTCGCCGCCATGCAAAAGGCCGGCGCGATTGCACCGGCCTTTTTTACTGCGCAAGCAGTCCGCGTGCGCTGATTATTCCAGGGAGATATTGCGGTCCTTGATCAGCGTGGACCAGCGCGTCACCTGGTCGTCGATGTAGGCCTTCGCGCCGGACGGAGGAATGGTGCTGGGGTCGATGCCCAGGCCGTTCAGGCGTTGCTTCACGTCCGGCGAGCTGATGACCGCCTGGATGGCGTCGGCCAGTTTCCTGGCCACCTCCGGCGGCGTGCCGGTAGGGACGAAGACGCCATGCCATTCCAGCACATCGAAACCGGGATAGCCGCTTTCCGCCACGGTGGGGACGTCAGGCAAAGTGTTCAGGCGCTTGGTCGACGACACGGCCAGGGCACGCAAGGTGCCGTTGCGTACATACGGCAAGCCGGAGGACGCATTGGCGAAATACGCGTTCACCTGCCCGCCGACCAGGTCCACCAGGGCCGGCGCGCCGCCCTTGTAGGGGATGTGCAGCATGCTCAGCTTGGCCTCGCGGGCGAGCAGCTCCGCGGCCAGGTGCGCGGCGCTGCCGATGCCGTAGGACGCGTAGGTCACCTTGTTATTGGGATCCTTGGCCAGGGTCACGAATTCGGCCAGGTTGTTGGCCGGCACCTTGGGGTTCACCACCAGGATCAGCGGCGCCGTGGCCGTGAGCGCGACCGGCGTCAGGTCCTTGGACGGATTGAAGTTGAGCTTGCGCAGCGATGCGTTCACCGCATAGGTGAAGGTGTCGTACAGCACCGTGTAGCCGTCGGGCGCGGAGCGGGCGACGACGCCTTCCGCGATGGTGGCGCCCGCGCCTGGGCGGTTTTCAATGATGATGCTCTGGCCCAGCTTTTCACCCAGCGGGCCGGCGATGACGCGCGCGACGTTGTCAGCGCCGCCGCCCGCGGCGTAAGGCACGATCAGGCGGATCGGCTGGTCGGGCCAGGCCGCGTGGGCGGCCAGCGGGGCGGCCGCGAGCGCGGCGGAAAGGAGCAGTCCCCTGCGGATACGTTGGAAGCCTTGCATTGTTGTCTCCGGATGATTGTTGTGGCCCGGGTTTGTTTGACCCGGCCTGACCCGGCTATGGTTGCCGGTTGTTTGCTGTTGTTGGCGCTGTCTTCAGGCCTTTGTTTAAAGACCTTCGTTGAAACCGTAAAGCTGTGCGGGGTTATCGACCAGGATGCGCTGGCGCAGGGCGGCGTCGGGGATCCAAGCTGCCAGCGTGTCCAGCGTGCCGGCCGTTTCGGGCGGGTTGGGCATTTCGGTCGGATGGGGCCAGTCCGTGCCCCAGACCATGCGTTCGGGCGCGGCGGCGGCCAGTTTCCTGGCGACGTCGTGCGCGGTGGCGGCGTTCGCGGCCAGGTATTCGCCGGACAGCTTCACCCAGGTCTTGCCGGCCTGCAGCCGGTCCTGGACGATGGCCCAGGCGCGTTCATTCAGGGGACCGTTGGCCAGGCGCGCCATGTGATCGAACACGATGCCGCAAGGCAGTTGTTCGATAATGGCCTGGCTTTCGACGATCTGCTCGGGCGTCATGTGCAGCTGGACGTGCCAGCCCAGTTCGTGGATGCGTGGCGCCAGGGACGGGAGCATGTCGATGCGGGTGACGGCCGTGCGGGGGATGGCCACGGTAAAGCGGATGCCGCGGATGCCGCCGTCGTGCAGGTGGCGCAGTTCGGCGTCGGTGACGTCGGGGAAGACCACGCCCACGCCGCGCGTGTCGCGCGCGCCCAGGGTCTGGATGGCGGCCAGCGTGACGCGGTTATCCACAACGTGCGGCGCCGGCGTGACGATGACCGCGCGTTGCAGGCCCAGTGCGTCGCGTAGCGCGCGATAGCGGCTGGCCGTGCAGTCGGCCAATGGATTGGGCGCGGCTGGCGCGGCGATGATCGCCGGGTCGTAGAGGTGCAAGTGGGAATCGCAGGCGCCGGCGGGCAGGGCCTGCCGTACACGCGAGGTCGTGTTGAGCGTTGTCTCTTCCATCTATTTTCTCGAACCCACCGCCCGCGGCCGGTTCTTCCTATGTAATGGGAGCCATCTTAGCGATTCCACCCAACGAAGAATATTGAGTTTTTGTTTATCGCTAGTGCAGTTTTTCTAATGAAGCTGACGATGGCAGTTGTGTTCTGAATCCCTCTGATCGCCAACTCTACTTCGCCAAGACAATGTGAGTGGCTCGGTTCGTCGGTACATGCTCGACTGTCCGGTATCCCAAAGCACGGAGATCCAGCCCCCCAAAAAGTGATTCCCCCTGACCAAGCGCAACCGGAGCAATGGCGAGATGGATCTCATCCACGTAGCCAGCCTGAATGTATTGCTTCACGGTTTCGACACCGCCACCAATCTTGACGTCTTTTCCGCCCGCCGCTTTACGTGCCTTTTCCAGCGCATCCTCGATGCCGCCAGTAATGAAATGGAATGTCGTTCCGCCTAGCATCTCAATCGATGGTCGTGCATGATGCGTGAGTATGAAGGTTGGCGCGTGATACGGTGGATTGTCACCCCACCAGCCTTTCCATTGATCGTCCGGCCAATTTCCACGAATAGGGCCGAACATGTTGCGACCGAGAATAAAGGCCCCGAAACCTTCCATTGCTCGGTGGGCGAATTTGTCATCAGGGCCAGTATCACCACCTTCTTTGCCTAGCATCTGACGGAATGTCCTCGTCGGAAAAAACCATTGGAAGATTTCCTCACCGCGAACACCAAGCGGGTGATCTAGACTTTGAGCGGTTCCCGCAGCAAAGCCATCAAGCGAGACACCAAACCCCGCAACTCTCACCTTAGTCATTCACGTCTCCATCGATGCTGAAATGATTCGGTTTCAGGAACCGGACGATAGTCGGGCTCTCATCCACTCGACGGGCGATGCGACCGCAAAACGACAACGATTCGACCCCGTGAAAACCCGAATGCAGAATCCGCACTGTCGTATTCCCGCCAACTTGGATCAGGCTGACCAGTTTTTTAGCACCTGGATCAATGGCATGCTTGTGCTCGCATCTCTTCGACAAATGCCGCACCCACCGCATTTTGACAATGGTGGTGGCAGCCAGGTGGTCCACCGCGTCAAGCCAGCGCCAGGCTCATCAAATATTCATTCTGGTACTCGCCATTCACGCACAGCCCTTCCGGCTCTTCCCCGTAGATGACGAAACCGAGGCGGCGGTACAAGGCCAGCGCGGGCTTGTTTGCCACGTTGACGGTGAGATTGATGCGCCGCACGCCAGTCATCGCTTGGGCCATTGAAATGGCCGCCGTGACCAGTTGCGTGGAAACGCCTAGTCCGCGCCACGGCGGCGCCACATAGACTGACACCAGATGGGCCTTATGCGCTTCCTTGCGCCCGGCAGCGCGGAAGACGCAGGCCATCCCGGCCAGTTCCGCCCCATCGAATGCGCCCACCCCGCCGGCATTGCCATGATCCGCGGGTGCGATGCGCCGCGCGACGGCGCTGATCGCCAGCGCACGCTCGTCCTCCACGCTGGCCCCAAAAGCGGTCGGACACGCTTCCAACGCCGCGAGCCGGAGCGCCTGGAACGCAGGCGCATCCTCGGCGGTCAATTGGCGAATGACGATGGAATCTGGTCCGATAGGCATGATGGGGACCGCTCAGAAGTTCGACGCCGGCCCTGCTGGACGGCAACGCCCACCCAAGCCACCTTGCGGCGCACAGATCTCCAACGTCTTGATTCTCATATCACTCATCCAACTCGAAAAATGTACGGTATTCCTGACTTTTTCCGTCTGAAACTCGAAAATGTACGAAATATCGTACTTTTCACCTGCTTTCCCCCGTGTTCGCTTAGTGCAGCGCGGCGAGATACGCGCATAGCATATCCGCGACGGCGTCGGCGTAGGTGGTGATCTCGGCCGGCTTGCGGGGGGTCTCGGAGAACTGTTTGCCGACCGCGCCCAGCGTGGCGTTGATGACGTCGCCGGCCAGCGCGCGTTGCGCGGTGGGGGCGTTCGGGGCGGCTTCATCGATGAAGGCCTGGATGGTGCGTTGGCCGTTGGCCTTGACTTCGCGTGTCTCGGGCGCGTCGCGATACAGCGGAGCGGCATCGTTCAAGGCGGTGCGCATGGCGGCTTCCTCGCACTCGGACTTGAAAAACGCATGGACCAGATTGCGCAGGCGCGCGGGCGGCGGATGGCGCGTGTCCTCCAGGATGGACCGCAACATGTCCTGGGTCTGCTGCCACTCGTCACTCTGCAAACGAAAGAGAATCGCCGCCTTGTTGGGAAAGTACTGGTATAGCGAACCGATGCTGACACCGGCTTTCTCGGCCACCCGCGCGGTGGTGAAGCGCGTCGCCCCCTCCTCCGCCAGAACCTGCTCCGCCGCCTGCAGGATCGCCGCGACAAGTTCAGTGGAGCGGGCCTGCTTGGGCTGCTTACGCGAGGAAATCCTGGGGCCGGTGCGAGTGGTCATGACTGGAAGGTCCGAATAGGCGCAGGCCGCAAGAATGCCGAAGGCCCGACCGCTACGCCTGAATGTGATTAATTGCTCGCATTATAAGCAGCACAGCTGCCCAGGCGATGCGGACCCGGTGGTTTGCCTTTGCTCAGCCTGCAACTCAGCCTTCAATGATGGGACACCGCCGCCCGGGATGGATGGTGCCTGGCCTCCCCGGTCAGCGCATCGCTACCGAACAAGCGCGCCAGGCCGCCGCGCAAATGCTTCAACATCGCCTCCCGCGCAGCGTCTGGATCACCCGCGCGTATCGCATCGTCGATGGCGCGATGTTCATTGCGGACGTCCACGCCGCGCCGCACCATGGGCTGGGCCGACAGCTCGCGGATCAGCTTGATGGACACCCGGGTCTGCTCCGCCAGCGCGGTCATGGTCATGCTGAAGAATCGATTGCCGCTGGCTTCGGCGATGGCGGCGTGGAAGGCAATATCTTCCTCTATACCCGGTTCGCCTTGGGCCAGCGCGGTTTCCAGCAGGCGCCGGCGCCGCGTTATCTCGTCCTGCAGGTCGGGATCCCCGCAGCGCGCCGCGCAGGCCGCGCTCTCCGCTTCAAGCAGGCAGCGGAACTCAAGAAAGCTGCGCATGTCGGGAATGCTGTGCAGAGGGCCGAAGGTGGCGCTCTGCAAGTCGGGAGGCTTGCCGACGAAATTGCCTGCGCCGCGCCGGGCATAGACCCAGCCTTCCGTACGCAAACGCGCCAAGGCTTGACGTAGAACCGGTCGCGACACGCCTAGCTGGCGGGACAACTCGTCCTCGCTGGGCAGCCTTTGGTCGGGGGTCATGCCCTCGACGATGGTGACTACCTGCTTGTAGGCGAAATCGCTCAACGGGGAGATGGCCATGGTGACCTCGCTCGATCCGAAGTAGTAATACTAGTTGGGCAATTAATTGACATGGTACCGCCCCGCCCCGAGCATGCCTATAGCCACGGCGACAGGCGAGGGTCGAACAGCCGCCGCCGTTACTTTCAAACCACGAATGCAGGATCCGGGCATGGCTACCATCACGGCACTACGCAGCATCCGCATCAACGAGCGTCCCAATCTGATCTGGGTGGAAATCGAAACCGACGAGGGCCTGATCGGCCTGGGGGAGTCCTTCCGCGGCGCGCAGGCCGTGGAGGCTGTCCTGCACGAGCAGGTCGCGCCCTGGCTGTTGGGGCGCGATGCGCGGCATATCGAGGCAGTGTCGCAACAACTGATGAATCCCTATCTGGGTTTCCACAGCGCCAGCGCCGAGGTGCGGGCCGCCAGCGCGGTGGATATCGCGTTATGGGACCTGGCGGGTCAGCGCCAGGGCGTCCCCGTCTACATCGCCATGGGGGGCGGTGTACGCGACCGCATCCGCGCCTACAACACCTGCGCGGGCTACTCGTACAACACCACCGGCACGGTGCGACGCAGCACGGACGGATCGGAAGCCTCCAAAGGCCCCTACGACGACCAGATCGCTTTCATGCGCGACGCCGGGGAACTGGCCGGGAGTCTGCTCGAAGAAGGCTACACCGCGATGAAGATATGGCCTTTCGATGCCTACGCGGCGGCGACGGGGGGGCACCTGATCGGCCCCGAGGATTTGAAGCGCGGCCTTGAACCCTTCCGCAAGATCCGCGCCGCGGTGGGCGACCGCATCGACGTGATGTGCGAATTGCACAGTATGTGGACCGCCGGCGCGGCGGCGCGCATCTGCCGGGGGCTGGAGGAGTACGGCGTGTTCTGGGCGGAAGATCCCATCTCGAAGATGGATGACGTCCAGGCCCTGGCCGACTTACGGCGCCAGACGCGCGTGCCCGTGTGCGGCAGCGAAACCCTGGCCGGACTGGTGCCCTTCCGTGACCTGCTGGCGCACGATGCGCTGGATGTGGTGATGCTGGACCTGGCGTGGTGCGGAGGCCTTACCGAAGGGCGCAAGATCGCCGCATTGGCGCAGGCCTACGCACGCCCCTTGGCACCGCATGATTGCACCGGGCCGGTGACGCTGATCGCCGGCCTGCATCTGGCGATCCATGCGCCAAACGCCATCTTCCAGGAAGTGGTGCGGGCGACCTTGAGCACCTGGTACCGAGATCTGGTAACCGAATTGCCCGTGGTTGACCGCGGGATGGTGCTGGCCCCTACCGCGGCGGGCTTGGGTACTCGCCTGAATCCGGACGTCGTGAAACGTGACGATGCCGTCGTGCGCGTGAGCAGGAAATAGACCGCGCGGCGCCGCCGCGTGTAGACAACGAGCCAAGGGCATCAGACCCTGGACAAGAGGAGACAGCGATGAAAAAGGTATTGAAGGGCGCCCTGATCGCATGCACCGCGGCCGTGGCCCTCGCCAGCTTCGGCGCGACGGCGCAATCGCCTTGGCCCAAGGACCATCCGGTGCAGGTCGTCGTCCCGTTTCCCGCGGGCGGCGCCACCGATGCCATCGGCCGCATCATGGCGGAACAACTACAGAAACGCCTGGGCGGCAATTTCATCGTGCAGAACCGTCCCGGCGCCACCGGCACGATAGGCGGCGGCTTCGTCAGCCGTGCCGCGCCGGACGGCTATACCTTGATGATGTCGTCGCTGGGTACATACGTGATCGCCCCGCACCTGATCAAGTCCATGCCCTATGACGCGCTGAAGGACTTCGACTACATCACCGTCGCGGTGCAGGCCCCCAATGTGCTGGTCGCCGGACCGGACAAGAAGGCCCACACGGTACAGGACGTGGTGGCCGAGTTACGCGCCAAGCCGGGCCATGTCAGCTTTGCCAATTCCGGCTATGGTGCATCGGACCATCTGTCGGCGGAAGTCTTCCTGCAGCAGACCAAGACCGAGGGTATGCACGTCGCGTACAAAGGCGGCGCGCCTGCCATCAGCGATTTGATGGGCGGCCAGGTGGACTACTCCTTCCAGAACGTCAATGCCGTGCTGGGCCTGATCCAGGCTGGCAAGCTGCACGCCATCGCCGTGACCGGCGCCCGGCGTTCACCCGTCCTGCCCGACGTTCCCACCCTGGCCGAAGCAGGCGTCCACAATGCGGTGATCTATTCCTGGCAAGCCCTGGCCGCACCCAAGGGCCTGGCGTCCGACATCAAATCCAGGTTGGCCACGGCGGCCATCGCCAGCATGAAAGACCCCGCCGTTGCCGCCAAGCTGGAAGAGCAAGGCCTCGAGATCGTCGCCAACACGCCGGAGCAATTCACGGCGTTCCAGGCGCAGGAATACAAACGATGGAAAGACTTGATCGAGGAAAGGAATATCCACATCGAGTAGCTTGTGTCAGCCAGCCTGACCTGGCCCGGCTGCACACTTCGCTTGAACGGACGGTAGACGCTAAACGGTGCCCCGCAGAAGTCGTTCTTGCTCTTCGAGCGACTTGTCCCTTGCTTTCAGACGGTCGAGGGCAAGACGCGTTTCCCAACGGCAGATATACAGCACCGCAAGCTTCGTCGAGGCATTGTGGGTAGACAACCAGTCCTTCGTTGCGCCGGCGTCATATAACTTCAGCAATTCATAAGTTGTGACATCGGCAGATATTCCTGCCCCTTTGTTCCCAGCCGCAATCGCGTCCTCCAACACTTTCGACATTCGCTTGTATCGGTTCTTCGCAGCGTCGTTGGCCCAACGAGTCGTAAGTAGATATCCTGAGATAGAAAGAACGACGATGAACCCATAGTCTTTGAACTAACCTAAGACAAAGTTATAGACGCTTAGTGCAACGTTCATTTATTTATCACCCTTCGCTTTCCTCTCAGTCAAGATGACACGAGGATTTCCGCGCATGGGTGATGAAAAGCGCCGCTAGGTTCCCCGACTATGTTGCCCGCGCAGGCATAACGCTCATACCAAGGACTTGAAGAAATACTTGGGTGAGTCTTCGTAGCCCTGCCGCAGATAAAAGCGATGCGCGTCGACGCGGCGGGAGTGGCAATGGAGTTCGATACGGTCGCAGCCACGCTCGCGGGCCAGGGACACGGCCTCGCTTTCCAGCAAGGCGCCGATGCCCTCGCCGCGTGCCTGCTCGGACACGCAGAAGTAGCTGATGCGGCAGAAGTCGCCGACCAGCGCCAGCTGCGGAATGAAATGCAGGGAGATGATGCCCAGCAAGACACTATCCTTCCACGCGCCCAGCACGGCTTCATCAGGATGCGCAACGAGTTGCGCGATGCGCTGCTCGATGAAGGACTCGGTGCCGGGATATCCCAGCGACGCCAGCAGTTGCGCGATGACGGGCGCGTCCGCCACGGATGGCGTTCTGATCTCCACGAGTTGCATCGTAGTCATGGCTATGTCTTCCCTTTCTTATACATATAGACGATTGGATGAATCAGCATCGTATGGCAGCGCCATGACACGGAGATTTCAGTCTGTTCCCGCGAACTCGTCGAACAGTTCCGCGACCAGCGGATTGTGCGCATCGCGCCGGCTGACACCGTAGGTCTCCGAGCGCGCGTCCACGCCAGCCAAGGGTCGGAACACCGCACCGCGCAAGGCCGAATGCTGCAAGGCCTGCGGCACCAGTCCCACGCCCAGGCCCTGCGCGACCAGCGACACCACCGCCAGCCAATGGCGTACCTCGTGCCGCACCTCCGGCCGGAACCCGGCTTCCGCGCAGATGGCGAGGATGCGGTCGTAATAGTCCGGCGACACGCTTTGAGAGAACAGCACGAAAGGTTCGCCCGTCAGATCCACTGGCCGCAATGCCGCCGCGCGCGCCAGCCGGTGACGGGCCGGCAGGCAGCAGACGAAGGATTCGGACAACAGCAGGCGGCTGTCCAGTTCATCGGGCATGCGGCTGGTATGGATGAATCCCAAGTCCAGGCGGTCGTGCATCAGGCCGGTGATCTGGTCGCCGGAGTTCAATTCGGTCAGGGTGACCTGGACCTTGGGATAGCGCGCCTGGAAATTGCGCAGGGCCTGGGGCAGGCCGCGATACAGCATGGCGCCGACGAAGCCGACCCGCAGGCGCCCGGCCAGGCCGGCGCCGACGTTGCGGGCTTCCAGGGCAGCCTCCTCGGCCTGCGCCAGGATCTTGCGGGCGGAGATGCGCAGGGCTTGGCCTGCCGGCGTCAGGCGCACCTCCTTGTTGTTGCGCTCGAACAGGCGGGCGCCGACGCTGTCCTCCAATTGCCTGATGGCAACGGATAAGGGCGGCTGCGAAATCGACAGCCGGGCCGCGGCACGGCTGAAGTGCAGCTCGTCAGCCAGAACCGTGAAGTAACGCAGATGCCGCAGTTCCATAGATACTCCCGTTACCGGCTCCGCAGTGCCTGCAAGCAGCACGACCGCGCTGCTCTCAAAAACCGATCATATACAGATCAAATCGTATAAGACTAAATCAATATTGGATAGCTATCATAAGCCTGCCTAGAATCTTCGGTAAAAACCAGCCGAGGAGACGCGGCATGCCGCAAGCCAACCAACACCCCATCCCCGACCGCCGGGGCGAAAACTTCTACGTCACCGACAGCGAACTGCTGGCCTTGCTGCCGCTATACCTGCCCGGCGACCTGCTGCGCCACATGGCGCCCCACTTCACCCGCATGGGCGAACTGGCCGGCGGCAAGGTGGACGACCTGGCCGGCATCGCCGACCATCATCCACCCACCCTGCAATACCGCTCGCGCACCGGCCTGGACGAACAGCAGGTGCTCAAACATCCCGCCTACGTCGAACTGGAACGTATCGCGCTCAGCGAATTCGGCCTGGGCGCCATGTCGCATCGCGCCGAAACGCTGGGCTGGCGCGGCCCCATGCCGGCCACGGTCAAGTACGTACTGACCTATCTGTTCGTGCAATCCGAGTTCGGCTTGTGCTGCCCGGTATCGATGACCGACTCGCTGACCCGCACCCTGCGCAAATTCGGCAGCCCTGAACTGATCGAGCGGTACCTCCCCCAGCTCACCACCCTGGACTTCGACGAACTGGCGCAGGGCGCCATGTTCATGACCGAACAGGCCGCCGGCTCGGACATCGCCGCCACCACCACGCGCGCGGTGCCAGAAGCCGATGGCAGCTGGCGCCTGCACGGCGACAAATGGTTCTGCTCGAACCCCGACGCCGACCTGGCCATGGTGCTGGCGCGTCCCGACGATGCGCCCCCCGGCCTGAAGGGAATCTCGCTGTTCCTGCTGCCGCGGCGCCTGCAGGACGGCAGCGCCAATCACTACCGCATCGTGCGCCTGAAAGACAAGCTCGGCACCCGCTCCATGGCCAGCGGCGAGATCCGCCTGGACGGCGCGGTCGCCTATCTGGTGGGTGAAGCCGGCCGGGGCTTCGTGCAGATCGCCGACATGGTGAACAACTCCCGCCTGTCCAACGGCGTGCGCGCGGCAGGCCTGATGCGGCGCGCGGTGGCCGAGGCAGAGTTCATCGCACGCGAGCGGCGCGCCTTCGGCCGCAGCCTGCAAGACATGCCCTTGATGCGGCGCCAGCTCGACAAGCTGCGCGTGCCCGCCGAACAGGCGCGCACGATGGTGTTCCAGACGGCGGCGGCGCTGGCCCGTTCCGACGCTGGTGAGGCGGGCGCTTATTCCTTGCTGCGCATCCTCACCCCGCTGATCAAGTTCCGCGCCTGCCGCGATGCGCGCAAGGTCACGGGCGATGCGATGGAGGTGCGCGGGGGCTGCGGCTATATCGAGGAATGGACCGACCCGCGTCTGGTCCGCGACGCCCATCTTGGGTCGATCTGGGAAGGCACCAGCAATATCGTGGCGCTGGACGTGCTGCGGGCGATCAAGCGGGACGACGCGCTGCCCGCGCTGCGCGCGCATGCGGAAGGGTTGCTGGACCAGGCTGAGCACGGCCTGGCCCCGGCCTTCGCCGACGCCTTGCGGCAAGCGCTGGACGGCGCCTGCGCCCTGGCGGTCACCGCCACGCAGGACGGTGGCGACGGCCTGGCGCGGCAGGCGGCTTCGGCGCTTTACCACTGCACCAGCGCCATCGCCATGGCATGGGAGGCCGTCGCGGGCGGATCGGCGGATCGCCTGCGCTGGGCCCAGCTGGCCTTGCAGCAACGCGTTCTGCCGCGCGATCCGCTGGCGCCGGATGCCCTGCCGGCGGCATGGACCGCGACGACCACGGGGACCACCACCACGACCAAAGCCCCAGCCACGGCCTGACCAAAGTATTCGCGCTACACGAGCAAACCGCAAGGCACCCTACATCAAAAAAAAACCGCGGCGCGGACACCACGTCCGACGCTCAGCGGCAATAACGGAGACCAACCACCATGCACAAGCGCCATATCCTCGCCGGAGCCCTGGCCCTGGCCGTCCTGTCCACCCTGCCCTTGCAGGCTGTCCAAGCCGCCGAGGACTACCCCAGCAAGCCCATCACCCTGGTGATCCCCTACCCGCCCGGCGGTCCCACCGATGCCATGGCTCGCACCCTGGCCAACGAGCTGTCGACGCACCTGTCCCAGCCCATGATCGTGGAGAACCGGGCCGGCGCCAACGGCAACATCGGCGCGGAATACGTGGCGCGGGCGGCCCCCGATGGCTACACGCTGATGTTCGGCACCTCCGGTCCCCTGGCCATCAACGCCAGCCTGTACCAGGGCCTGGGCTACGACCCGGTCAAGAGCTACGCCCCGGTGATCCACGTCGGCTATCTACCCAACATCCTGGTGGTCAATCCCAACGTGCCGGCCAAGACCGTGCCCGAGCTGGTCGCGTGGTCGAAGTCCCATCCCAAGGCCTTGTCCTTTGCCTCGTCCGGCAGCGGCGCGTCGTCCCATCTGGCCGGCGTGATGTTCAACAGCGTCGCGGGCACGGACTTCCTGCATGTGCCCTACAAGGGCACGGGCCCCGCGCTCAACGATCTTCTGGGCGGCCACGTCGCCATGAGCTTTACGGATGTGTTGACGGCCAAGCCCTACGTCGAGACCGGCAAACTGCGCGCCCTGGGCGTCACCACGTCCAAGCGCTCTCAGGCCTTGCCCGATGTGCCCACGCTCGCCGAGCAAGGCTACCCGGGCTACGACGTCAGCGTGTTCTTCGGCGTGGTCGCGCCTGCCGGCACGCCGGCCGACCGCATCGAAAAACTGAATCGCGCATTCGTGCAGGCGCTGGCGTCCACCAAGGTCAAGGCCCTGTTCGCGGCGCAAGGCCTGGAAGCCGCGCCGGACAGCAGCCCGCGCGCCCTCGGCGCCTTCATCGCGCAGGAAAAGGCCAAATGGGCCGACGTAGTGAAGAAATCAGGCGCACAAATCAATTGAGCCGCGCCAAGGAGAGCCATATGACCCAAGCCGCTACCGGCGCCGCCCCTGGCAGCCTGGCGGGCATCCGTGTCCTCGACCTGTCGCGCATCCTGGGCGGTCCCTATTGCGGCCAGATCCTGGGGGACCATGGCGCCGACGTGCTCAAGATCGAGCCGCCGCAAGGCGACGACACCCGCACCTGGGGCCCGCCCTTCCGCGACGGCGTCGCTTCCTACTACTTCGGCTTGAACCGCAACAAGCGCATCCAGCATCTGGATTTCTCCACCGACGCAGGCCAGGCCCGGCTGCTCGAACTGATCGCCCAGGCCGATATCCTGGTGGAGAATTTCAAGATCGGCACGATGGAGCGCTGGGGCCTGGGCTATGACGCCTTGTCCCAGCGCTTCCCCCGCCTGATCTGGTGCCGCGTCTCCGGCTTCGGCGCCGATGGCCCGCTAGGCGCGCTGCCCGGCTATGACGCGGCCATCCAGGCCATGAGCGGCATCATGAGCGTCAACGGCGAAGCGGGCGGCGACGCGCTACGCGTGGGCCTGCCGGTGGTGGACATGGTGACGGGCCTGAACGCGGTGATCGGCGTCCTGCTTGCCTTGCAGGAGCGCCAGCGCAGCGGCCGTGGCCAGTTCGTCGAGGCCGCGCTGTACGACAGCGGCATCTCCCTGCTGCATCCCCACGCGGCCAACTGGTTCATGGACGGCCGCGTGCCGGGCCGCACGGGCAATGCCCATCCCAACATCTATCCGTACGATACCTTCCGCACGCGCACCGATCCGCTGTTCCTGGCGGTGGGCAACGACCGCCAGTTCGGCGTGCTGTGCGCCGTGCTGGGCTGCCCGGCATTGGCCAGCGACGCGCGCTATGCCGACTCGGGGAGCCGTTCGGTCAACCGCGACGAGCTCAAGCAGGCCCTGGAAGCGGCCATGGCGGGACTCGACGCGGAGGATTTGCTGCAACGCCTGATGGCGGCCAACGTGCCTGCCGCGCCAGTGCTCGACGTGGATGCCGCGCTGACGCACCCGCACACTGTCCATCGAGGCATGGTGGTGGACATGGAAGGCGGCTATCGCGGCCTGGGCGCTCCGGTGAAACTGAGCCGCAGCCCGGCCACCTACCGCCATGCGCCACTGACGGAGGGCCAGGGCTGGGAGGGCCTGGCCGAGCCCGGCGCCGCGCCCGCCAGGGGCTGATCGGGATGCCGAGACGGCGCCCGGCATCACCCGTGTTCAAAACCGATACGTCGCCTGCAGCTGGAAGGCTTGCGCCGACGTGTTGCCGGTCTTGAAGAGACGGTCGTAGCTGGCCGTCACGTCCACCGACTTGCCGACGGGCATCGTCAGCCCCAGGCCCGCGGACAGCATGCCGCGCGACGATGCCGCCCCCGGCAGCGCGAAGCGGGTACCGTCACCGGCCGCGGCATCCACGCCGCGGCCACGATCCAGCGTTTCGTAGGCATACCCCACGCGCACTTCGGCCAGCGCGGGTTTGACGCCGCCGGTATTGAAGGGCAGACCCACGGCAAACTGCGCGTAGGGCTGCAAGCTGTGCAGATTCTGCGTATCGACGTCCAGGTTCTGGCTGGTCGGCCCATCTTCGCCGTAACGGCCGGCATGGAAATACTGGTAGCGCAGACCCACGCGCGGCGTCACGATGACCGGACCGGTCGCCAAAGGCAGGCTGGCCTGCAACCCCGCGGTGAACTCCTGCCCGTCGGTGTCGCCCTTGGCATCGCCCAGCGGGCCAAAGCCGCGCCGCGTATCCAGGAAGTCATAAGCGGCACCCACCGTGGCGGCCACGTTGACGGGTCCCATGTAACGCGCGCCATAGCCGGCCACGCGCACCGTGTCGATCTTGCCGCTGGCCTGGTCCTCGCGCACGTCGATATGGCTGTAGCCGCCAGCCACGCCCACGGTCCAGTCACCGATCCGGTGATCGAGTCCGGCAAGGAAACCGTAGTGGCTGTCCTTGTAGCTGGGCGCATCGTTGTTGCCGCGCACGTGGTTGGTATTGGAGACCAGCTGCGTCCACACTTGATTGTTGCCGCCGCCAGTGACGCCACTGCTGCCTGCCACCGGAACGTTGCCCAGTCGCGCCAGCAGCGTCTCGTTGACGCGTTGCCCCTCTCGGATCGCCGCCGAACCCACGGCGCCGAACACCGTCGCGTTGGTCGGCTTCACGACCACCACGCCGCCGCCACTCGTCGCGCCACCTGTGTCCGTCGCGCCGGAACCGCTCGTATCCGTCGCGGCGGCCAAGGTCAGCTCGCTGCCATCCGCCAGGCTCTGCACGCTCTGCGCAAGGCTGGCCGGCGCGTTGCTGACCACACTGGAGAATGTGCCGGTGGTGCTGGCGGCATTGATGATGCGATAAGTCGCGGCGCTGTATGTGCCGGGGCCGTACAACACATTCAGGGTCCCGCCCAGGGTCGCCGTACCGCCGACGCTCAGTTGCGACGCCGCCGTGGGGCTGACGTCGATGTACAGCGTCCCGGATGCGGTCTGGGTATAGTCACCCGTGATGGTCAGCGTGCCGATCGAGCCGCCCGGACGCACCGTACCGTTGTTGACCACGCTGCCGTCGATGGTGCCATGGCCGCGCAGGGTGCCGGCGCTGTTGACGGTGACATCGCCCAGGATGCTGGCCGTGGCATGATCGGCATCGCCGATCTCCAGCGTTCCCGCGTCGACCGTGGTGCCGCCGGCATACGTGTTGACGCCATTCAGGATCAGCATGCCGTTGCCGGTCTTGGCCAGGCCGCCGGTGCCGCTCAGCACCGAATCGATCGTGGCCGTGACGTTGTCGTCGACTTCAAACGCCGACGCCGCGGCGGTCAGGCCGATGCTGCCACCCGTAAGGCGATAGCCGTCGGTGGAAAACTGCATGCCCGCGACATCGATGGCGCCCTGCGTGGTGTCCACGGTGACCGTGCCGGCCGTGCCGCCGAAGACCGGTCGCACGTCGGTCGACGACAGGACGCCGTTGCTCGTGCCATCGGTGCTGGTCCAGTTGGTGCCGGTCGCGGTCCAGGTACCCGATCCGCCCGCGATGGTGCCGGTGGCGGCCGTGTTGCCGCCGTCCCAGTAGTGATGCTCGGCATCCGGGGCCAGCGTCAACACCAGATTACCCTGGACTGTGGCGATCTGCGCCAGCAAGCCGTCATTGGTTGACAGGAATGCCGAGAGGTTGGTGTAAGTGCCGGTGCCGCCGGCGCGCACGAGGGAGAAGGACATGCCCGGCGCCAGGCTGTTGCCCGAGATGGCGATGGTGCTGTCGCTGATCGCGACGTTGCCGCTGACATTCAGATAGGCGTAGCTGCCGGGCGACGAGGCAGCAAAAACCAACGCGCCGCCGGTCTGAGTGTAGTTGCCGGTGACGTCGATGGGATTGATCAGTCCCAGCGTCGCGCCGGTGTTGTAGACGGTGCCGGATGCGCCGACGTTCAGATCGTCGTTGAGCACCAGAAAGCCGGTGCCGAATGTCAGGTTCGACGCTACGTTGTAGATCGTGCCTTTGTCGGCCACGCCCGTTCCGCCGCCGGCGCCTGTCAACAAGCCGGCGTTGCTGAGCGAGCCGCCATTGATCGTCAGGCCCGCGGTGCTGGCATCAGTGATGTCGCCAGCGATCGTGCCAGTGTTGACGATGGTCGAAAGCGAACTGGATCCGCTGACGTAGATGGAGTCGTACAGCCCGCGGATGGTGCCGCTGTTGGTGAGTGTGCCGACATTGCCGCTTCTCGTCACGAACAGGCCGGCCTGGTACAAGCCGGACGAACCGTCCATGGACCGGATCACGCCCGCGTTATCTATCGTGGATATCGAACCTCCGTCCACGTAGATGCCGGTGTCCATGCCTTGGATCAGGCCGCCATTGTTGCTGATCGACCCGATGGTGCCGGCGTTGTAGATGCCGCGGGCATTGTTGTCGATTGCCCCGGTGCCCTGGATCGTTCCTGTATTGGTGATGGTGCTGATGAGCCCGCTGTTGGAAACGCCAGCGTAGCCGCCGCGGATCTGGCCGTCGTTGTTCAACACCACGACAGTACCGGAGTTCAGCACGCCGGACGCGCCCGTGACGACGCCCTCTCCGGAAATGGTGCCCGATGCCTGATTGTCGATGGTGCCGATGGTTACCACGCCCGTTACGCCGTCGTAGGCGACATTGACGTTGCCGACAGCGGCCACACCGGTGGACGAGATCAGGCCGGCGTTGGTCAACGTACTGATCTGGGCGGGAGTTGGGGACCCGAACCGTCCATCATTGAGAATGCCGTAATCGCCGCTGCCCGTGATGGTCCCGGTTGCCGAGTTCGTCAGCAGTGTCACGGAGCCGACCACCCGCACGGGCGACACGCCGCTGATCAAGCCATCATTCAGAATCTCCGCCGCGGCTGACCCTAAACCGATGACAAGCGTGTCATAAACGGAGCTCAAGCTGGTGATGGTGCCCTGATTCCACAGCGTTCCCACGCTCGTGGCGTATTTCGCGCCGGTCCCGTTGTCGTCCGCGCCGCTGGTGATCGTTCCGGTGTTGGTGATGGTCAGGCTGCCCACCGTCCAGTCGATGCAACCGTGAGCCCCCGAGAACGACTGTCCGTCGACGGCGTCTTCGCACTCATATGCGGCGTGAGCCGGCGCACCGGTGAACAGAAGGCTGACCGCCATGGCGATCTGGCTGAATGCAAAAACGGCGCCGGGGCCGGTGACGCGACGAAACGGCGTGGGAATCATGGAAGCTCGCAAGGTGGCATGCAACAGCACATTGCATCTAAGACGGAAGATGCAACGATGCTACTTGCCCCTGGCACGCGCCGAAGGCGCGATCAAACGGAAGTATTGACCCCTCTTGGCTGTCTAGAAGCTGAGACCGCACAGCGCTGACACGGCGCCGCCACCGCCTCGCCGACAGCCGTGACCCGCAACGCGGCCGGCCCCGCGCAACGCCTTCAATGCGCCGAAGACGCGTCCGCGCCGCCGCCCTTGGCGGGCCGCGTGATCCAGATCAGCGGAATGATCAGCAGGAAAATGATGGCCGACACGAAGAAGATGTCGTTCAGGCCCATCATGGCGGCCTGGGCGTTGACGGTGGTGTCGAACAGATTGTTCGCGGTATTGGTGTCCAGGTGCAGCAACGAACGGATCATGTCTATCTGATGCGCGAACAGCGGATTGTCCGCGTTCGCCGCTTCGGTCAGGCGCTCGTGGTGCATGATGGTGCGGTTGTTCCACACCGTGCCCGCGATGGACGTGCCCACCGCGCCGCAGAACACCCGCACGAAATTCGACAGGCCCGCCGCTGCGGGCAGCTTGTGAGGCGGCTGCCCGGACAGGATGATGGCCGTCAAGGGGATGAAGAACAAGGCCATGGGGATACCCTGCAGCAGCGTCGGCACGATCAGGTGCCAGGTATCGATCTCCAGCACATAGTCGGAGCGCATGTAGAAGACACCCGCGAAGGCCAGGAACGCGATGGTGGCGATGATGCGCGCGTCCGACTTGGGCAGCAGCTTGCCGACCACCGGCGACAGCACCAGCGCGAAGATGCCCAGGGGCGCCAGCATCATGCCGGCGTCCACCGACCGGTAGTTCAGGTACTCCTGCATCCATTGCGGCAACAGCACCAGATTGCCGAAGAACACGCCATACGCCACCGAGATGGCGACCGTGCCGCCCAGGAAGTTACGCTGCCCGAACAGGCGCAGGTCCACGATGGGATGTTCCTCCGTCAACTCCCAGATCACGAAGAACACGAAGCTGACGGCGGCCGTGACGGCCAGTGCGACGATGACGCCGGAATCGAACCAGTCCAGGTCGCGTCCCTTGTCCAGCATGATCTGCAGGGCCGCCACCCAAGTGATGAGCAGTAGCAACCCGACCAGGTCGATGGGCAGCTTGCGCGTGATCGACTCCCGCTTACGGTAGATCTTCCAGCTGACCAGGGCCGCGAATATCCCCACCGGGATGTTGATGTAGAAGATCCACGACCAGCTGTAGCGGTCCGTGATCCAGCCGCCCAGCGACGGCCCCGCGATAGGTCCCACTGTCGCCGTCATGGCCCACAGCGCCAGTGCCATCGAACTCTTCTCCTTGGGATAGGAGCCCAGCAGGATGGCCTGTGACATCGGAATCAGCGGCCCGGCCACCACGCCTTGCAGCACGCGGGCGAACAACAGGATGGGCAGGGTGGGCGCGATGCCGCACAGGAACGACGCCACGGTGAACAGCACCACCGCGCCGACGAAGAGCTTGATCTGCCCCAGCCGCTGCGTCAGCCAGCCTGTCAAGGGAATGGACACGGCGTTTGCAGCGGCGAACACCGTGATCACCCACGTGCCCTCATCGACGGAGACACCGAGGTTGCCCGAGATCGTTGGAATCGCGACGTTGGCGATCGACGTATCGAGCACGTTCATGAACGTCGCCAGCGCCACCGCGACGGTGGCGAGCACGAGCTGTCCGCCTTCGAGCGGCGGATAGGGAGTGGGTTGTTGGGTGGCCATGGCTTCTGATAAATGCGTTGCGCCGCGATGCAGCGCAGCAATCGACAGGCATAGCGTCGCATGAATGGCTGAATCTGGCCTGAAGCCTGCGGCCTTGCCCCGCGATAGGCGGGGTATTCTTGCCGGAGGCTCTGGCTTACCGCTGCTGCTCACTGCTGCTGCTTACCGCCCTGCTGTCCACTCCCGGTTACAAGCAGTGCTGGCGCGCACCCATGGACCATGAAGCATGCCTGCTTTGACCCTGTTTCCCATGCTGGCCCGAACTTGCCAGGTCGCGCTGGCCGCGCTGACGCGCGAGCTGCGGGCCTGGCGCCCTTCCCGCGACCGCGCGCTGTTCGGCATAGAAGCGCTGCTGTCGGTGGCGCTGGCCGTGGCCGTGGCTCACTCGCTGCATCTGACGCATACCTGGTGGGCCGCGCTCAGCGGTTTCGCGGTCATGCAGACCGCCTTTTCCGCATCCCTGCAGCGGGCCGCCTATCGCATCGTGGGCACCATCGCTGGAGGCTTGCTGGGGACCTTGGCGGGGCCATGGGTCGGCAGCGTGCCCTGGTTGTTCGTGCCCGCGATGGCCGCCATCGGGGCGGTGACGGTCTACAACGTGAATGCCTCGCGCTGGGCCTACGCCTGGATGCTGGGGGGCATCACGGCGCTGCTGGTGATGTGCGAGGCACGCACCGCGCTGGCGATTCAGCCCACCGCGGCGTTCGCGACCCTGCGCGTCGCCGAGGTCGTGATCGGCACGCTGGCCTGCGTGGTGGTGGCGACCTTGTTTCACTGGGGTGAGAAGACGTACGAGCGAAGAAGCGCCTTGTCCACGGCGGCAGCCGATGCCGTCGGCAGCGATGAACCGCCCGCCGATCCGCCGTTGCCGCCCGCGGAAGCCACCGCGGCAAGCGCATCACGCGCGCCAGCGCCCCCGTCGGGGACCGAAGCAGTCATCGCGGCGGACGCCGTCGCGGTCACCGCGCCCGCGGTGCGACGATTGCTCGGCATCCAGGCCGCGTTGGCCATCGCGCTTGTCGCGGCCTGCGTGCAGTTCCTGCAACTGCCCGGCTACGAACAGGCCATGGTCACCGCCATCGCGGTGCTGATGCTGCCGGCGGGGCTGCAACCGGACACCGTCCACAAGCCCATGGTGGAGAAGATGGCCCAGCGCGCCATCGGCTGCCTGCTGGCCGGCTGCATCAGCGTGGCCATGCTGCCGCTGATGCAGGGCCATGCCGCCTTGTGCCTGGCCGCGCTGGCCGTGGGTGTGTGGGTGGGCTGTCATGTGCAGACCGGCAAGGAAGGCGCCAGCTATGTCGGCCGCCAGTTCACCATCGCCTTCCTCATGGTCTTCGTGCAGGATCATCAGTGGTCCGCCGATCCCCTGCCCGCGCTCCTGCGCCTGGCCGGCATTTTTGCTGGCATGACCGCCCTGCTGCTCGCCGTCTTCGCCACGGCCGGCACCCGGCTGGCGCGCGCCGCTCCCAGCGTCCCCTAGCCCCCCGGGGAGCAGGGATTTACGACAGGTGGACGGTGGCCAATCGCCAAGCCTAGAATGGCTCGCGCCTCCCCCCGGGCGCAAATAAGAAAATAAACATCCGGAGACCGAAATGCCCACAGAAGCGACCACGCAGTTCGCCGCGGCTCGGCGCGCCCGCGCCGCCCACACCGCCGCCCTATTGACGGCCACCGTCATCACCTTCACCAGCCCCTACGCCGTCGCGGAAGATTGGCCCACGCATTCCATCACCATGGTCACCCCCCTGGCGGCGGGCAGCGCCGCCGACGTCGCCATCCGCGCGGTCACCGACAAGCTGGCCGAACGGCTGGGCCAGGCCATCGTCGTGGACAATCCCACCGGCGCATCCGGTACCATAGGCGCCGACCGGGTCGCGCGTTCGACACCTGACGGCTACACCCTGTGCGGCTGCAACAACACCATCCTGGGCGTACTGCCCAATCTGCGTAAAGTCCCCTACGACCCAGTCAAGAGCTTCCGTCCCATCGGTATGGTGGCCGTCTTGCCCACGCTGCTGCTGGTCAACCCGGCACTGCCTATCCACAACACCCAGGAACTGCTCGCCTATGTGAAGGCACATCCCGGCCAGCTGAAGTATTCGTCCGGCGGCGTCGGCAGCCCGCAGGACATCGCCATGACCATGTTCGAAGCAGGTGCCGGCGTGCAGCTTCAGCACATCCCTTACAAGGGTGCCAGCCAGGCCGCCGTTGGCCTGGCGGCCGGCGAAGTCGACACCATGTTCTGCGCCATCGGTACGGTTCTGCCCCTGGTGAAATCCGGCAAGCTGCGCGCCATTGCCGTCGCCGGCGCCCAGCGCACGCCCCTGATGCCTGACTTACCCACCGTCGCCGAAGCGGGTGTCCCCGGCTACGACTACGCGTCATGGATAGGCATCGTCGCGCCCAAGGGCGTATCGGACACGGTCGTGAACAAGGTCAGCCATGAACTGGAAGGCCTGCTGCACGACCCCGCCACCTTGAAACGCTTCGCCGACCAGGGCATAGACCCGATGTACATGGGCCCCGCCGACATGGGCAGCTATATGGCCCAGGACTACCAGCGCATGGCCAAGGTGATCAAGGACTCGCACATGGCGGCGGAGTAGGCACCAGCCGCCTATGTCCCGCGGCGCGCGAACTGAGCCGGGGTGGTGGACAGCGGCCGCTGGGCGGCGGTCTGCCCTTCCCCGCGGGCCGCGTCGCCGCGCGGCTGCCTGACCACGTGGACATTGCGCACCGGTAGCGCGAACGCCAGCCCCAACCGTTCCAGCCCCTCCATGATGTCCAGATTCACCTTCTGCTGGACGTCCATGTACAGGTTGTAGCTGGGGTCGGTCACGTAATACACCACTTCATGGGTCAGGTCCTGCGTGCCGAAGCCTTTGAAATGGGCGCGATCGAAACGCGTGTCGCCAGCCGCTTCCACGGCCTGCCGGATCATGTCGGGCACCTGGCGCAACTGCTCCGGCCTGGCGTCGTAGCTGACGCCGAACGTGAACAGGATGCGGCGCTCATTCATGCGCTTGTAGTTATGCAGGGTGTTCTTCAGCAGCTCGGTGTTGCTGCACACCACCTGCTCGCCGCTCAGGCTGCGAATGCGCGTGGTCTTCAGGCCGATGTGTTCGATGCTGCCGGCAATATCGTTGAACACCACGAAATCGCCCAGTTCAAAGGGCTTGTCCAGGCCTATCGCCAGCGAAGCGAACAGGTCGCTGAGGATGCTTTGCACCGCCAGCGCGACCGCCACGCCGCCCACCCCCAGACTGGCCACGAAGGCCGTGATGTTGACGCCCATATTGGCCAACACGGCCAGCAGCAGGATGGACCACAGCAAAGCCCGCAAGGTCCAGGCCGTCATCGTGGTGATGACGGGGTTGTGGATGACATCACCGGTCATGGCCAGCCGCCGCGCCGTCCATATCACCACCCCGCGGTTGATCCACAGCGCGATCTGGAAGCCCACGACCAGAAACCAGAGATGATCCAGGCGGTCATCCCAGCGGTCGGTCAAAGGCAGGATTTTTGCCCCGATGATCACTGCCGCGACGAACAACGTGGTCTTGCTGGTCCCGCGCAGAACGTCCACCATCATCTCGGCATGCTGCGAACGCGTCCGCCGCGCCAGCGCATGCGCGCGATCGATCACGAAGCGCAGCAGGTATACAAGAACGATAAAGCCAAGCAGGGTCGCGACGACCGCGTAGACCCAGTCCAGAGCCGGAATGCCCATGAACGCGTTGATGTCCAGCCAGTTTTTCATCAGGTCTCCTTTGATGCTCCGGGCAAACGCCCGTCGGCGCGCGCACGGCGCGAATCAGAGGGACACGGCGATCATGGCACTGCGCGGCGCCCCTCTCTCAAAGGGCCTCGCGCAGCAAGTGCTATTCCGCGGCAGCGTCCAGCGCCTGCGTGAGCGACAGCGCCTGCCGCTCGAACAGGCCACGGTACACGCCGCCCGGGCGCTGGATCAAGGCATCGTGCGTGCCTTCTTCGATGATGCGGCCCTTGTCCATGACGATCAGGCGGTCCAGCGCGCGCACGGTCGACAGGCGATGCGCGATGACCAGCGTGGTGCGACCCACCATCAGCCGCTCCATCGCCTGCTGTATGAGCATCTCGCTTTCGCTGTCGAGGCTGGACGTGGCTTCGTCCAGGATCAGGATGGGCGCATCGGCCAGGAAGGCGCGCGCGATCGCCACGCGCTGGCGTTCGCCGCCAGACAGCTTGACGCCCCGTTCACCCACCAGCGTGTCATAGCCCCGCGGCAGCGCGGCGATGAAATCGTGCGCGCTGGCCAGGCGCGCGGCCGCTTCGATCTCGGCCATGGTGGCGTCGGGCCGCGCATAGGAAATGTTCTCCGCCAACGTGCGGTGAAACAGCACCGGGTCCTGCATCACGATGGCGATCTGCGCGCGCAGCGAGGATTGCAGCCCGTCCGCGATATCCTGGCCATCGATGGTGATCGTCCCGGCATTCACGTCGTGCATGCGCTGGATCAGCTTTATCAGGGTGGTCTTGCCGGAGCCGGAGTGTCCCACCAGCCCCACCCGTTCGCCCGGCTCGATGTGCAGGGAAAAGTCCTGGTACAGCGGCGTCGTGTGGCCGCCATACTGGAAGGTGACATGATCGAAGCGTATGTCCCCCTTGGTAATGGCAATCGGGCGAGCACCTGGCCGGTCGGCGACGCCGAGCGGTTGCCGCTCCATGCCCACCAGCTCCTCCATGTCGTTGACCGAGCGCTGCAGATTGCGCACGTGCATGCCCACCTCGCGCATATACCCATGCAGGATGAAATACATGGTCAAGGCGAAGGTGATATCGCCGGCGCTGGCGCGCTGGTCGGCCCACAGCAGCAGCGCGGCGCCGACGATGACCGTGCGCATCAACACCAACAGCGCGCCTTGCAGCCCGCCGTTGATCGTGCCCCGGATCCAGCCGCGATAGGTGCGGTCGCGCCACTTGTTCAAGATGCGGCCCAGGCGCTTTTCTTCGCGGCCTTCCGCGCCGAAGGCCTTCACCACCGCGTTGCAGCTGACGGCATCCGCCAACGCGCCGCCCAGGCGGGTGTCCCAGGAATTGGCCAGGCGCGCGGCCGGCGCGACGTAGAACAAGGACAGCGAGACGATCGCGATCAGGTAGACCACGGCGCCACCGCCCACCACCAGGCCCATGATGGGCCATTGCCATCCCAGCAGCAGCGCCGCGCCCACCAGCATCGTCAGCGAAGGCAGCAAGGCCACCAGCAAGGTGTCGTTCAACAGGTCCAGCGCCCAGATGCCGCGGGTGATCCTGCGCACCGTGGATCCGGCGAAGGTATTGGCGTGCCAGTCACTGGAAAAGCGCTGCACGCGATGAAAGGCCTCCGCGCAGATGCGGTTCATCATGCGCACGGTCAGCGCGGAAATCACCCCATACGACAACTGCCGCAGCACCGTGCCCGCCACGCCTGCCACGATCAGCAGCACGAAGGCGGACACGGCCTGCTGCCAGATGGCGGTGTTCGAAGCGGGGCCTGCCGTCACCGCGTCGACCAGACGGCCGGCGAACAGAGGCGTGACCACGTCCGCCAGCGCGCCGCCCAACACCAGGAAGATGATGAGGGCGATGCGGCGGGGCTGATGGCGCCAGTGGCGGAAGGTGTAGCCGAGGACGTCCTTGAAGACTTGTCCTCGCATGTCGATACGTGTGCGTTTCAGGGGCATGGATGCGGGGGCATTGATGGATACGTAGTCAGAATCCCAGGTCGCTGAGCCCCGGGTGATCATCGGGGCGGCGGCCAAGCGGCCAGTGGAATTTGCGGTCGGCCTCGCGGATGGGCGCGTCGTTGATGCAGGCAAGCCGCCGACGCATCAGGCCGTTGTCCTCGAATTCCCAGTTCTCGTTGCCGTAGGAGCGGAACCAGTTGCCGCTGTCGTCGTGCCATTCATAAGCGAAACGCACGGCGATGCGGTTTTCGTGGAAAGCCCACAGTTCCTTGATCAGGCGGTAATCCAGCTCGCGCGCCCACTTGCGTGTAAGGAACGCGACGATCTGTTCGCGCCCCTGGATGAATTCGGCGCGATTGCGCCAATAGCTGTCAGGCGTATAGGCCAGCGCGACCTTCTCCGGATCGCGGCCATTCCAGCCATCTTCGGCCAGCCGGACTTTCTGGACGGCGGATTGGTGCATGTACGGCGGCAGCGGCGGACGTTCAGCGGTCATGGCGATTCTCCGAAGGGGGGGTGGAAACCCTTGAGTGTAGCGATCCTCGATACGCATCGACGTTTTGACGTATCCGCATGTCGAATCGAAGCGTTTCATCGTCGCTTTGTATGAAACGAAAAACAAAGATTGACCTGTACGCATTGCTGCCTTAGTGTCTGTATACACATAAGAACGCAATTCAAAAACTCCGCTTTTCTTGGCAAGAAGTTGGTTTCAAGGGGAAATCAAAATGACGTTGCTTTGCGGCTTTTTGGCAGTTCGATCCCGGCTCAGGCGCTACTGCGCGGCGGCGGGCATGTTCGTGTTTCTGTTCGCCGGCGCCGCGCCCGCCCGCGCGGGATTCCCGGACAAGCCTATCTACCTGGTGGTGCCCTACGCGACCGGCGGCTTCGTGCATCTGGTGGGCATGCTGCTGGGCGAGGCCATGGGCGACGCCCTGGGAAAAAATATCGTCGTCACCAATCAGCCCGGCGCCAATGGCCTGATCGGCGCGGGCTATGTCGCCAAGGCCGCGCCGGACGGCTACACGGTGCTGCTGGCCGCATCGAGCATTCTTGAAATCAATCCCCACATCTACAAGAGCGTGCCTTTCGATGCGCTCAAGGACTTCGCGCCTGTCGGCCTTGTCGCGAATACCAGCAACATCCTGGTGGTCAGTCCTGAAAGCGGCATAAAGAGCCTGAAGGACCTGGTGGCGAAGGCCCGCACGGCGCCGGACCAGGTGTCCTACGGCTCATCGGGTCCCGGCAGCGTCATGCATATCGCGGGCGAAGCCCTGCAGCGCAGCATCGACAAGCCCATGATGCACGTGCCCTATAAAGGCACGGCGCCCGCGCTGACGGATCTGATGGGCGGGCGCATCACGACGCTGTTCTCGGATTCCTCGGCCATTCCGCAGATCCAGTCCGGCAAGCTGGTTGCCTTGGCGGTATCGCCGGCAACCATCCCCCAGTTGCCTGGCGTGCCGGCCATGAAAGACGCGGCCCAGGCCGCGGGCATTCCCGACTACCACCCGCCCGTGCTCTGGTACGGCCTGCTGGCGCCCAGGAACGTTCCCGCGCCCATCATCGCCAAGCTCAACGCGGCGCTGGTCAAGGCCTTGAACACCCCCGCCCTGCGCCAGAAGCTGATCGACGCGGGCGCCACCCCGGCGGCGGACCCAAGCGCCGCCTATCTCGCCCGCCAACTGCCGCTGGAATACGCGGACTACGGCAAGCTGCTTTCTCAACTGAACATCAAGCTCGACTGACCCGACATGGCAAAAACCAAGATCCTGGTGATAGACCCGTTGTTCACCGATGAGCCGGACATCGAAACCCGCGTCGTCGGCGCCGACGCCGAACTGCTGTTCCGCAAGTCGGTCAATGGCTCCCTGCAAAACGACGATGAGACCTATGCCTGCGCCGACGCGGTGTTGAACTGCCGCAGCGCGCATCTGCTACCACGCGAAACGCTGCGCAAGCTCAAGAATTGCCGGGTCATCCAGCAGGGCGGCGTGGGCTACGGGCACGTCGACCTGCGCGCGGCGGCCGAACAGGGCATCCGCGTCATGAACACGCCCGACTACGGCACCACGGAGGTCGCTGACCACGCCGTGGCGCTGGCCTTGAATCTGCTGCGTGGCGTACAGGCTTATGACCGGCGTCTGCGCCGCTCCAATGATTCATGGGATGCGCGCTCGCTGAAGTCGGTGAAGCGTCTGCCCGGCCTGCGTGTCGGCATCATCGGCCTGGGCCGTATCGGCACGGCGGCCGCGCTGCGCTTCAAGGCTTTCGGCATGCGCGTCGCCTTCTATGACCCGCTGTTGCCGGTAGGCCATCAGCTTGGCGTCGGCCTGGAGCGCTTCGACAGCCTGGAGGATCTGCTGAAATTCAGCGAAGTGGTCAGCATCCATGCGGCGCTGACCAAGGACACCAGTTTCATGATCAACCGCGAAACGCTCCGGCTGCTGCCGCAGGGCGCGGTGTTGATCAACACCGCGCGGGGCAATATCGTCGAGTTCGCCGCCATCAAGGAAGCGCTGGAAAGCGGGCAGTTGGGCGGCGCGGGTCTGGACGTGTTCCAGACGGAACCGCTGGATCGCGACGATCCGCTGATCAGCGCCTGGATCCGGGGAGAAGAGTGGCTGGACGAACGCCTGATCATGACGCCGCATGCCGCCTTCTACAGCACCGCCAGCCTGGTGGATATCCGCACCTTCTCGATCACGTATCTGATGGACTACCTGCGGCACGGCACCATCCGGGCCTGCGTGAACCAGAAGGAACTGGACGAAGTGGCGCGCGAGGAAGCCTTGCGCCTGGCCAGGGCCGGCGCGACGGTGCCGGCCGCCTGACTGCATGACTGTGTGATTGCGTCCCTGTGTCAGTGAACGATAACCTTCAAGGCCTGCAGCGCTTGCCCGGCCTCCTTTTCGCAGCAAGGAACACCCTTATGAGCCTCCACATCATCGAAGCCCTGCGCGGCATCGACACGCCCACCGTCTGCAACGCCATGATCGTCATGGATCCCACCTTGCGGGGCAAGAACTACACGCTGGATACGGTCATCGCGGCCAATCCCGGCTTGCCGCCTTTCACCGGCTACGCCCTGACCGCCAAGATCATTTCATCGCAGCCCTGCACTGACGGCCATGAAGTGATGATGGAGCGCCGCTTCGCCTATTACAAATACCTGGCCGCCGCTGGCCGTCCCACCGTGATGGTGATGGAGGACTGCGGCAGCCGGCCTGGCGTCGGCTCCATCTGGGGCGAGATCAATGCGTCCTTGCATAAGGCCATGGGCGTGGCCGGCGTGGTGACCAACGGCGCGATCCGCGATCTGGACACCTTGCCGGAAGGCTATCAGCTGCTGGGCGGCAACGTGACACCGGGCTCCGGCTTCGCGCACCTGATCGATTTCGACACGCCGGTCAGCGTGTTCGGCCTGCCGGTGCGCCCGGGCGACCTGATCCATGCCGACCAGCACGGCTGCGTGGTCATCCGCGCGGACCTGATCGAAAAACTCCCGGCCGCCATCGCCCGCGTGCAGCAACGGGAGTCGACCTTGTTGAAGGTACTCAACGGCCCGGATTTCGACTACGACAAGCTGGTCGACGCCTGGCACCAGTTCGAGATCAAGTAGCAGGGCCGGTCAGGCCCAGCTTGCGGAAGACGGACGCACGGACCCGGTCGTAAGGCGGCACGCATTTGAATTCGCCCTTATGGCTGGGCTCCGGGCACGTGTCCGAGCTACAGCAGTAGATCGTGCAGTCGCCCTTGACCAGCTCGAATTTGTGCAGCGGGTTTTCCTGCCGGTACAGCGCCCGCTTGCTCCATTCGATGGACATGTCGAGCACGACCATGTCGACATCGGTCGTGCCCGCCAGCACCGACAAGCCATTCTGATTGCTGACGAACAGGCGGCATTTGCCGATGGTGTAGTAGGTCTGGTCCAGCGACAGCGCGTTGACCAGATTGCGGCAGCCCTGCAAAGGCGGTGACTGCTTGCTCAGGCCGTCCGACGTGCTGCTGACGTCCTTGCCCACCACCGCCACCGATAATCCACGCGCGCTCAACTCATCCGCCAGCCGCTGCCAATGCGCCAGCGGCCAACTGCGGCTGGGCCAGGTGCGCGACGTGTTCAGCACCACGTCGAAGGCCTCGGCGCGGTCCGGCTCCGTCGGAAAGTACTCCAGCTGCTTTTCACGGAAACTCAGCTGGCCCATGCCCGTGGGCAGGCTGATGAAATCCGTGGTGTCCAGCGCCCAATGCTCGAACTTCTTCAGATCGAACAACTGGACCAGCCGGTTGTTGCGGTAGTAGTCCTGGATCAGCGGACCATCGGCAAAGGGATAGACCCTGTCCACGTAGGGACAGGACTCGAACAGGCCCGGCTGCTTGGTGAAGATGTCGTACACCCGCGTTGCGCGGGTGGCCGCATGCAGCTTCCTGATGACAGGAATGGCATAGAGGCAATCGCCCATGCCTTCACAGGTCAAGGCAATGCCATAACGCTCGACTTTCATTTTTTGACCGACTGGGGTGCCCGGGGGGAGCAAACGAGCGCAGTGTAGCGCCGCCCGTCGGTCAATTGTTGGGTAACGTCGCTTTAGAAGTAAACGTCGACGTAATCCGTCAAACGGTCGCAGAACTCCATCTGCTGCAGGCGCCAGTACTTGCGCTGGCCGCTGATGCGGAAATCGAAGTCACCGGTACGCTCGCAATGGCGGCCTTTGTCGGGCGCCTCCAGGATCAGGATGGTGCCGCGGAAGCGGAAGCGGTCCTTCGAGATCGCCACGACCTCGCCATTGATCTTCAAAGTGCCTTCATGATTGGCCTGCGTGCCCTCCAGCTTGACCACGTCGTTGACGTCCTGCGCCTTCAGGTGGCCCCGCTTGGCGCTCCACAGCCATTGCACGGTAATGCCGCTGTTGTTCATCAAGCGCTCGTAGGCGACCTGGTCCTGGATGATGGTCTTCTGCACCGGCTCCAGCGCCGGGCGCGCCTGATAGGGATTCAGCGGGCCCTTGGTCACCGGAGCGGCGAAGGGATCGCCGGCTGCGGTCCCACCCTGCGGCACGGCAGCCCTGGGCTCACCGGCCGGCGCGGCCGGCGCCCTGCCGCCATGCGCCGACACCGGCGGCGCCTGGGCCAGCAGGACATCGGCGGAAGCCGGCGCGGCGGCCGCCAAGGCCATCACGACAGCCGTGGCGACACTGGCGCCACGCAGCCATTTCAGGGGAACGAAGGTCTTACTCGGGTCACGATCGAGGTCTTTTTGCATCTTCTTAGGCTTCGAGTGGAGGAAACAGGTACGAGAGGCCGCCCGCGTACGGCGCCCGCCGCGAGGCAAGAAGATATTCGGTTTAGACCAAAAGATGGGCAACGGGTAGCAAACTGTTTCAACGCCCGCGGCTACTCGAACTCGTGCCGGATCGGCGCTTCGCTATCTTCCGGCAGCAACATCTGCGGCACCTGCGTCAAGGCCCACTCATCGTCCTGGCGTTCCAGCAACCAGATCATGTCGAAGCGGCTGAGTGGCCACACACTCGGCACCGCGCGCGCACCGATCGCGCGGGCCAGCTCCGGCAGGGAATCCTGCCGCCAGCTGACCAGGACAGGCCCCTGCATCGCGGCGTTGTGCAGCGTGTCGGCCACTTTGTCGAAGGGAGGATCGGAACTGAAGTCGTCCCGCACTTCCAGCTTCAAGGCGACCGCCAGCGGCATGACCGTGTCCACCGGCCGTGTGCTGTGATGCTGCGCGTTGGTCGCCGCCCCAAAAATGAATTGCGGCCTGCACAGGCCGCGTTCGCGCAGCACGTCATCGGAAGAAGTGAAATAAGCCGCCAGCAACTGGGCCCGCCGCTCGCCACGGGTGCTCAAGCCGTGTCGGCCCCGCGCGCCATGGGTGTCCTCCGCGTAGCGCGGGTCGCGGGTGGGCTTTTCCGCGTGGCGGATGAGCATGATGGGATAAGCGTTCTTCATGATGGCCGCTCCGGTTTGACTCCAGGGGGATCGCCACACGCGCGCAATCATCGCGCCCGTCCCGCATCCACGGCAGGACCAAATATCCGCCTTGATCATCACCGCTGCGTTATCCGGATCTGGCGAGTACGGTGGTGCGTCCGATCCAGGGTTTTCCCTAGGTAAAATGGTGCTGTTGCCCGTCCGCCCTCGAGACCGCGGCATCGCCTGGCCGCAGCCGCCTCTCACACCGGCCTAGAATTCAGGTCTTTACCGTCACTCCCCCGCACTTATGAATCTTCTTCTGCTCAGTAATTCGCGCTCGCCGGACGGCGGCTACCTGGACCATGCCGTCGAACTCGTGCGGGAACTGGCGGGCGCGCGCACCAAGGCGCTGTTCCTTCCCTTCGCGGGCGTGACGACCACCTGGGACGAATACACGGACAAGGTGCGGCAGGCGCTGGCGCCGGCCGGCCTGACGGTGACGGGCGCGCATACCGTCAAGGCCGGCGACCTCGATGCTTTCGAACTGGTCATCGTGGGCGGCGGCAATACCTTCCAGCTGCTGCAACAGGCCAGACAGCGCGGCTGGCTGCAGGCCATCCGCCGCGCCGCCTTCGCCGGCCTGCCGTATATGGGTTGGAGCGCGGGCTCGAATCTGGCCTGCCCGACGATCTGCACCACCAATGACATGCCCATCGTCGACCCGGGCGGCTTCGACGCCCTGGGCCTGATCGACGTGCAGATCAACCCCCACTACACCAATGCCCTGCCGGTCGGCCACCAGGGCGAAACCCGCGACCAACGCCTGGCCGAATTCATGGCGCTGCGCCCGGAAGTAAAGATCGTCGCCCTGCCGGAGGGGGACTGGCTACGCGTGCGTGGCAAGCAGATCAGCCTGGATGGCCCGTTTCCCGCGCGCCTGCTCCAGGGCGGCAAGGAGCCCGTGGAGCTGGCTACGCCGGCGCAACTGCCCGCATAAGGCCGTCGCGCGCTACGGCAATGGCCGCAGGCCTGCATCGGACTGAATGGGCATGTCGTCTGTAAGGTCTTCAGCGCTTACGGACGGATCGTCAAAAATGTTAGCCTACGAGGCGGTGCAGGCGACGCCCTCCGGGTAGGCCGGCGCGGCCAGCGCAAAGCAAGACCAACAACGACATCGTGACCCGAACTCTCCTCTAAAGGTATGGAGCATCCATGAGCAGTTACCCCGACACTCTCCTCCTGATCGATAACGAATGGCGCGAAGCGCGCGGTAACAAGCGCATAGACGTCGTCAATCCCGCGACCGGCAACAAGATCGGCCAGGTCGCCAACGCCAGCAAGGAAGACCTGGATCTGGCCCTCGCGGCCGCCCAGCGTGGCTTCGAAACCTGGCGCGACATGTCCGCCCACGAGCGTTGCACCCTGATGCGCAAGGCCGCCCAGTTGCTGCGCGAGCGCGTCGACAGCGTCGCCCGCCTGCTGACCCAGGAACAAGGCAAGCCGCTGGCCGAAGCCCGCATCGAAGTCGCCGCCGGCGCCGAGATCATCGACTGGTTCGCCAACGAAGCCCTGCGCGTCTACGGCCGTATCGTCCCGGCCCGCAACCCGGCCGCCCAGCAGCTGGTCATCAAGGAACCCGTCGGTCCCGTGGCGGCCTTCACGCCGTGGAACTTCCCCGTCAACCAGGTCGTGCGCAAGCTGGGCGCGGCCTTGGCTTCGGGCTGCTCCTTCCTGGTGAAGGCGCCTGAAGAGACGCCCGCGTCGCCCGCCGCCCTGCTGAACTGCTTCGTGGACGCCGGCCTGCCCAAGGGCGTGGTCGGCCTGGTGTTCGGCTCGCCCGCCGAAATCTCCAGCTACCTGATTCCGCATCCCATCATCCGCAAGGTCACCTTCACCGGCTCCACGCCGGTGGGCAAGCAGCTGGCCGCGCTGGCTGGCCAGCACATGAAGCGCGTGACCATGGAACTCGGCGGCCACGCCCCCGTGATCGTGGCGCAAGACGCCGACGTCGAACTGGCCGTCAAGGCCTCGGGCGGCGCCAAGTTCCGCAACGCCGGTCAGGTCTGCATCTCGCCGACCCGCTTCCTGGTCCACAAGGACGTCAAGGCGGCCTTCGAACAAGCGCTGATCAAGCACGCCGAAAGCCTGAAGCTGGGCGACGGCATGACTGACGGCACCACCCTGGGCCCCCTGGCCAACGACCGCCGCCTGGCCGCGATGGACAAGATCGTCAAGAACGCCAGCGCCAAGGGCGCCAAGGTCGCCACCGGCGGCGAGCGCATCGGTTCGGCGGGCAACTTCTTCGCGCCCACCGTGCTGACCGACGTGCCGCTGGACGCCGACGTGTTCAACGAAGAACCCTTCGGCCCCATCGCCGCGGTGCGCAGCTTCGAGAACCTGGAAGACGCCATCAAGGAAGCCAACCGCCTGCCCTTCGGCCTGGCCGCCTATGCGTTCACCAAGTCCTTCAAGAACGTCACCGAACTGTCGCGCCGCCTGGAAGTGGGCATGGTCTGGATCAACCAGCCCGCCACGCCTTCGGCCGAGCTGCCGTTCGGCGGCGTGAAGGATTCCGGCTACGGTTCGGAAGGTGGCCCGGAAGCCCTGGAAGCGTACCTGGTGACGAAGGCCGTGTCGGTCGTCGGCGTCTGATCGCGCAGTAACGTTTTTGCTTTAGTAAGCGGGGCGCGCATCTGAGGATGCGCGCCCCGTATTTGATTACCGCCTTGATTTTTACCCGTGATGTTTGGGCAGCTCTTCACCACTATTCTTGCCCCGGTCCTCGGTCTGTTCGTCGTTGCGACCGGCAATGGCTTCATCTCCTCCCTGACCACCTTGCGCCTGGATGCCGCCGGCGCCTCCGCCCTGGCGGTGGGTCTGATCTCTTCCGCGTATTTCATCGGCCTGACCCTGGGCGGTTTCTTCAATGACCGACTGATCGCGCGGGTCGGGCATATCCGGGCCTATAGCGGCTTCGTGTCGGTGATCTCCGTCAGCGTCCTGCTGCAAGGCCTGTTCGCCAGCCCGACGTTCTGGTTCATCCTGCGGCTGGTGAACGGCTGGGCCACACTGGGCGTCTTCCTGGTGGTGGAAAGCTGGCTGCTGCTATCAGGCACGCCCAAGCAGCGCGGCCGTCTGCTGGCGCTGTACATGATCGCGCTATACGGCTCCACCATGCTGGGCCAGCTGATCCTGGGCGACATCGACGCCGCGGGACCCACGGTTCCCTTCATCCTGGCCGGCATCCTGGCGTCGCTGTCCGTGTTGCCGATGGTGATCATCCCGCGCATCTCCCCGGTAATGGAACGGGTGCAGCCGCTGCGCTTTGGCGATTTGCTGCGCATGACCTCGACCGGCGTCATGGGCTGCTTCGGCTCCGGTGTCGCCATCGCCGCCGTCTACACGCTGTTGCCGCTGTACCTGCAACACGTGGGCATGAGCGTCGACGAGGTCGGCAACCTGATGTCCGCCACCATCCTGGGCGCCATGCTGCTGCAATACCCGGTCGGACGCTGGTCGGATCACAAGGACCGCCAGACGGTGCTGATCGCCTTGGGCTTCCTGTGCCTGGTCGACTCGCTGTTGATCCTGATGCTGCCCAGCACGCCGGCCTTCCTGGCCTTGCCGCTGTTCCTGTTGGGCGGCGGGATTTTTGCCATTTACCCGGTGGCCGTCAGCCACTCCGCCGACAAGGCCGGCCCGGAGGACCTGGTGCGCATGATCCAGGGCCTGTTGCTGGTCAACTCGATCGGCTCCGCGATCAGCCCGCTGCTCATCTCCCTGCTGATGGGCCGCGTCGGCTCGGCCGGCCTCTTCTGGGCCATGGCCGCCTTGAATCTGTGCATGGCGCTGTTCTTCCTGCGCCGCCGCCAGCAATCGCCGGCGCCGACACCGGTGGCGCCTTTCGAGCCCGCCGCGCAGATGTCGCCCACGGGTGTGGAGATACGGGTGACCGAAGACCTGATACGCGGGTCGATGATGGATTCAACAGTTGGCGCACCCGCAAGCGACCAGGCGCATTAATAGGCGTTAATAATAGAAACCCGTGGCGGCACGCTCTATTGAGAACTGCTATCGTTAGCGCCAAGAGTAACGACTCGGTAGCGGCTGTCATTTTTCCCTTTGGTGACAGCGGCCGCCGCTGACGAATTGGACAACATCATCATGCATCGAGCGACGGCCTTTCTCCTGGGCGCCTGTCTGGCCTGGTCCGTACAGGCCCAGGCGCAGCAGCGCGTCGTGACCCTGGGCGGCAGCGTCACGGAAATCGTTTATGCGCTGGGACAGGGCAATCGCCTGGTCGGCGACGACCTTTCCAGCCTCTACCCGGAGGCAGCCACCAAGCTGCCGCGCGTGGGCTACTACCGCGCCACGCCAGTAGAGGGCGTGCTGGCGCTCAAGCCGGATCTGGTGCTGGCTTCCGACCAGGCCGGCCCCCCTTCCGCGCTCAAGCAACTGGCCAGTGTCGGTGTGCGAGTCGAAACCGTTTCGGATCAGCCGTCAGTGCAATCGCTGCACAAGCGCATCACCCAGATCGCGCAGGTGCTGGGCGCCGCTGACGCCGGCAAGCAATTGATCGCCACGGTCGACCGCGACCTGCAAGCCGCGCAGGCGCTACCCACCACCAATGCACCGGCCCTGCTGATCATGAACCGCACGGGCACGCCGCAAGGCGCAGGCGGCGGCACCGCAGCCGGCCTGGTCCTGCGGCTGGCCGGCTTGCGCAATGTGCTGCAAGACCAGCAAGGGTACAAACCCATCTCGGCGGAAGCCTTCACCGCCCTGGCGCCACGCGTGCTGGTCATCACCAGCACGTCTCTGGAAGCCTCCGGCGGACTGGACAAGCTGCGGGCCATGCCCGGCATCGCCGGCACGCCGGCCGCTTCGTGCATCGTCGTCATGGACGACCTGCTCGCCCTGGGCACCGGCCCGCGCCTGCCGCAAGCCATACGCCAGTTGAAGGAAACGGACTGTGTCGCTCGCCAACGGTCCAGCCGCGCGCCCGCCTGAGGTGGCGAAGGACTCCCCGCGACGGGTAGCCGCGCAGCACGGTGACCGCCGCGTGTCGGCCGCGCTGGTGGGCCTGGCGCTGGCAGTGGTGGTGGTGGCCTTGCTGTCCGCGGCCAGCGGTGCGGTGCATATCCCCACCGCTGATGCCCTGCGCCTGCTCTGGTCCGACACGCTGATCAAGCCCGACGACGAGTTGTGGCGCAATGTCCTGCTCAACATCCGCCTGCCGCGCGTGCTGTTCGCCGCGGTGACGGGCGCGGGCCTGGCCGTTTGCGGCGCGTCCCTGCAAGCGCTGTTTCGCAATCCGCTGGCCGAGCCTGGCCTGGTCGGCATTTCGGCCGGCGGCGCGCTGGGCGCCGTCGCCGCCATCGTGCTCACCAGCGGCGGCTATGCAGTCATCGCGCCCGCGGCCTTCGTCGGCAGCCTGGCCGCGACGGCATGTGCCTACGCCGTGGGGCGTCGCGCGCCTGGCGTGGCCGGCTTGCTGCTGGCGGGGGTGGCGATCAACACCGTGGCCGGCAGCTTGATCGGCCTGCTGACGTATCTGGCATCCGACAACCAGCTGCGCGATCTGACCTTCTGGAATATGGGCAGCCTGGCGGGCGCCAACTGGCGCGTGCTCGCTTTCCTGGCGCCGTGGACCCTGTTGTGCTCGGCGTGGCTGATCAGCCAGTGGCGCGTGATGAACGCGCTCTTGCTGGGCGAGCGCGAGGCCGGCCATCTGGGCTACGCCCTGACGTCGGTGCGGCGCCGGCTGATCATGGCCACCGCGCTGGTCGTGGGCCCCTTGGTGGCCGCCACCGGCGGCATCGGTTTTGTCGGACTGGTGGTGCCGCATCTGGTGCGCATGACCCTGGGCGCCGATCATCGCCGCCTGATGCCCGCGTCGGTGCTGGCGGGCGCGCTGGCGCTGTTGCTGGCCGACTGGCTGGCCCGCGTCGCGGTGATCCCGGCGGAATTGCCTATCGGATTGGTGACCAGCCTGGTCGGCGGTCCTTTCTTCCTGTGGCTGCTGGCGCGAGGACGCAGATTCTGATGGCGCTGCAGGCTGACAACATCGACGTGGCGCGCGGCCAGACCCGCGTGCTGACCCAGGTCTCGCTGACGATCCGTCCAGGCAGCGTCGTCGGCTTGCTGGGCGCCAACGGCGCCGGCAAGTCCACCCTGCTGGCGGCCTTGGCCGGTGAACTGCGGCCGGACGCGGGCAAGGTTGCCCTGGACGGCGCCGACCTGCATGGCCTGCTCGCGCGCAAGCAGGCACGCCGGCGGGCCGTGCTGCCGCAGAAGCCTTCACTGACCTTCGACCTGGGTGTGCGCGATGTCGTATCGATGGGCGCCTATCCTTTTCCCGAGCTGAGCCCCGCGGACGTTGACGTGCTTGTCGACGAGGCATTGCACCAGGCCGGCGTGGGCTATCTGGCCGAACGCCGTTATCCAGAGCTGTCCGGCGGCGAGCAACAACGCGTGCAGTTCGCGCGGGTGCTGACGCAATGCCGCGCCGCCATGCATGATGGCGCGGCGCATGAGAGCGCGGCTCATACAGGCACGACTCACAGGAGCGCGGCGCCTTATCTGCTGCTGGATGAACCCATCTCCAGTCTCGATCCCAAGCATCAGATCGAGTTGTTGCGCACGGCCTGGAACCTGGCGCATCAGGATGGCCTGGGCGTGTTGGTGATCGTGCATGACATCAACCTGGCGGCGTATTGGTGCGACCGCCTCGTACTGCTGGCCGGCGGCACCGTCGCGGCTGAAGGCGAGCCCGCCACGGTGCTGACGCCTGAGTTATTGCGCGTTGTGTATGACATTGATGCGGACGTGATGCCGCATCCGCGCCAGGCAGGCAAGCTGCTGGTGCTCACGCGCGAATAAACCGAAAAGTCCTGACTTCTCGGTATCCCGCCGCGTAATTAAATTCCGAAAAATCGCCGCGGAACGTTCGCTCGAACGCCTTCCACATAGCCCTCTGCGTGCGCGCTGCGTCTGACGCAATCAACTCACTCAGAGGGAAACCAAAACATGAAACGTTATCCGATCGCATTCGCTCTTGCCGCGTCCAGCGTATCCATGCCGGCGCATTCGGCAAGCGAAGTCAACTTGTATGGCGTCATCGACGCTGCTTATCAATATCTCAACATCAAAGGCGTGGGCACCCGGAACGGCCTGATCAGCGGCGGCCAAGGCGCGTCACGCTTCGGCCTGCGCGGATCGGAAGACCTGGGCGATGGCCTGCGCGCCAACTTCCAGCTCGAAGGCGGCTTCAACGGCATGGACGGGACGCAGCCCAATCGCAAACGCGGCGTGTTCGGGCGTACCACCTGGCTGGGTCTTAGCGGCCACTTCGGCGAACTTCGCATGGGCCGCCAGACCCTCGCCGCCACTGACCTGACCGAGGTCTTCGGTCCCTTCGGCTCAAGCTACAAACTGGCGGGCCTCGGCAGCGCGGTCAACAGCAACACCACACCGCGCGCCGACAACACCATCAAGTACATCTCGCCCGATGTCGGCGGCTTCGAGGCACGGCTCAGCTATTCCTTCGACGCGCATCTGGCGCAGAACGAAGATCGCGTGCTTATCAAGGAACTGCTCGACAAGAACGCCAAGGACCGCGTGATCAGCGGCGCCCTGGCTTACGGCGGCGATACCTGGAAGGTGGTGGCCTACTATCAACAGACTTCGCTGGAATCGCTGACCAGGACGAACGGCGAACACTTCAACGTGTCGCCAAAAGAGTATGGTCTTGGCGGCAAGACGTCCTTCGGCCCGGTCACCCTCCATGCGGGTTGGGCGCAGCACCGCGACGCTTACATCAATGGGGTGCATCCCAACAACGCCGGCCAGCAAGCCACTTTCCGTGGCGGCGTAGTAAACGGCTATACCGTGGGCGCGTCCTATGACCTCGGTGTGGGCACGCTGCTCGGCCAGGTGCAGTTCAACGATCCCAACCACAACGTCCGCTCCACCGACGGCAGGCGCGCCCATCACCAGAAGGTGTACAGCGTCGGCTACACCCAGGACATCAGCAAGCGTACGAACCTGTACACGTCGCTGGCCTATCTGGACGGCGCCTGGTTCAAACAGGACTGGCACGCCACCCAGTTCATGGTGGGCATGAAGCACCGCTTCTGATTGAAGGCAGCCGATTGAAGGCAGGCCAGGCAACGCCCGCAACGCGGGCGTTTCTTTCCCCTGTTGCTTGCCCTATTGCTTGCGCTTATCGCCTGGGTGACTGCTTATTCTGGCCGCTGGTCAGTGAACAGCTTATTGAGTTGCGCGCCGGACGCGGCATCGGCGAAACCATCGAAATTGCCTTGCGCCAGGGACTCGGCGGCTCGCATGGCGCCGGCCCAGGCCGCGCGCGCCAGCGCGCCTCCCACGCTGACGCGGCGCACGCCCAGCGCGGCCAGATCCTGCAAGGTAAATTCGGATGGTGCGCTCACCAACACATTCACCGGTTTGGGCGCCACGGCCTTGACCACCGCTTCGATGTGCGCGCGGGTCTTGATGCCGGGCGCGTACAGGCAATCGGCGCCCGCGTCGGCATAAGCCCGCAGACGCAACAGCACGTCATCGATATCCGGCTTACCTGTGAAGAAATTTTCCGCGCGGCCAACCAGCAAGGTATCGCCACCGTTCTCGTCGATCGCGCGTCGCGCCGCCTTGATGCGCGCCACCGCCACGTCCAGCGGAAACAGGGATCCGTCGGCAGCCCCCGTCGAATCTTCGATCGACAGGCCGGCCACACCGGTTTCAGCCGCCAGCCGCACGCTCTCCGCCACCGTGTCAGCGTCCGCGCCGAAGCCGTTCTCGAAATCCGCATTCACCGGCAGATCCGTGGCCGCGACCAGGTCACGCAGATGCGCGAGCACATCGTCCCGCGTGACGTGATTATCGGCGCGCGCCTTGGACCAGGCGTAGCCCGAACTGGTCGTCGCCAGCGCCTTGAAGCCCAGGCTGGCCAGGTAGACCGCGCTGCCCGCATCCCAGGGGTTCGGCAACATGAAGCAGCCATGGTCATGCAAGCCACGAAACACCGCACGCTTTTCAGCAATCGATCTGGTCATGAATGGACTCCGGGGAACGGACAAGGATTCAGCAATCGCGAATCATGGATCAGCTAGCGGCATCATAGATCAGCCCGCGCCGCCCGCTTGAATGACCCCGACGTTCCTCGGATAACATGGCGTTTTTGCAGACCAGGTTCGTAGACCGGGTTTGCAGGTCAACCACCATTCAGGAAATCAGCGATGCTTCCAGTCATTCAAGCCGGCCCCGTGTTCAAGGACAATCTGCAGCAACTGCCGTCCATCGATGGGGTCGCGCGCATCGATCTGGTCGATGCCAAGGGCACCGTGGTGGCGGACATTCCCCATCAGCCCGGCAAGCTGGGTTCCCTGGCGGTCTACCAGTATCTGCATCAAGCGTTCGGCAAGCTGGACGCCAAGGCGGCGGAACACGGCCTGGCTGTGTTCGCGGAAATCACCACCGATGCGCGCAACCGCCCGGGCGCTCACCCCAACGTCGACCGCCTGCTGGAAATCGCCGCCGGCGCCGAGCCGCTCAGCATCAAGATCTACTGATCGCCCGCGGTCACGTTCCCGGCCTTGACGATTTCCGCGAACTTCTTGCGCTCTTCCTGAACGAAGGCGCGGAAATCGGCCGTCGCCATCCCGCTCGGCTCCGCCCCTTGCGCCATCAGGTTCTTGCGCACCTCGGGCATCTGCAGCACGTCGTGGACATCCTTCTGCAGGCGCTGAACCACCTCATCGGGCGTTCCCGCCGGCACGAACACGCCGAACCATTGCGTCAGGTCGTACTTGCCCAGGCCCGGCGTGGCTGACACCGGCGCAATGTCCGGCGCGGCGTTCGCGGCCTTGGCCGACGATACGGCCAGCGCCTTCAACTGCTTGCTCTGGATATACGGCAACCCCGTGGGCAGGCCGGCAAAACCGATGTTCACTTCACTGGCCAGCAGCGCGCTGATCGAAGGCGCCACGCCCTTGTAGGGGATGTGCGTCATCTTCACGCCGGCCAGCTCTTCGAGCAACACGGCCGCCAGGTGTTGCGGCGTCCCCGTGCCGGACGACGCGTAGGTCAGGCTGCCAGGGTGCTGCTTCGCATAGGCGATCAGTTCCGCCACGTTGGAATACGGCTGCTTCGGTTGCGTCACCAGGACGAAAGGCAGGCGTACCGCCAGCGTCACCGGCACCAGGTCCTTCTCCGGGTCATAGGGCATCTGCTTCATGATGAACTGGTTGATCACCACTTCAGCCGTCGCCGACATCATGATCGTCAGCCCGTCCGGGCGCGAATGCGCCACGAACGATGCCCCGATGGATCCGCTTGCCCCGGCCTTGTTCTGCACGATCACCGGCTGTCCCCAACGCTCGGACAACTTCTGCCCCACCAGGCGAGCCACCGGATCGACGCCGCCACCGGCGGGATAGGGCACGATCAGATTGACCGGCCGGTCCGGCCACTGGGACGCGGCGTGGGCCGGCACGGCCGCGGCGGCGCATGCCACCAGGCAACTGCTCAACAGGGCAGCGAATTTCATGGTTTGTCTCCTCGCGTTATTGCGATGTCGTTTGTTTTGATGGGCCTTGCAGATGAGTTTTGCAGCTGGGTTTTGCCTATACGGCGCCGCCATCCATGAACGCGTTGATGACGATATGAGTTTGGTCGCGCTGCCTCAGGCACCGTGGGAAGCGACGATGTAAGGACGCAGGCGTTCCAGGTCCGGCGTCACGCCCAGGCCGGGCTCGCCGGACAAGGTGACCTTGCCGTCCTTGACGGCATAGTCCGGCGGCACCAACCAGTCGCGCAGGGCATTGGGATTGGAGTCGACTTCGACATAGCCCGCGCCACCGACCGCCGCTTTCAAATGCATGGACGCCGTCAGGCCGATGCCGCCGCCGAGCCAATGCGGGCAGAAGGTGCGGCCCAGGCGCAGGACGTCGCGTGCGACCGGCAGGCAGGCACTGAGCCCGCCCCACTTGCCCAGGTCAGGCTGTATCACCGACAAGCCGCCGGCCTCGATGGCTTCGACGAAGGTCTCGCGGCCGCGCAGGTTTTCCCCGCCCGCGATGGGCAAGGGCGCCCCATCCGTCAGCTCGCGCCAGACTGGCCATGGCGTGTCCGCCGACAAGGGTTCCTCCAGCCACGCGACACCGTAAGCGGCCAGGCGCCCCGCCATCCGCGCGGCCTGGGCAAGCGTCCAGGCCTGGTTCGCATCCACCATCAAGGTCGCGTCCGCGCCCATGGTCTGGCGCAGCGCCCGGATATTGCTTTCGTCGCGCTCATCGCCGAAGCCCACCTTCAGCTTGAAGGCGGTATAACCTTCCCGCGCCTTCGCTTCGGCAATCCGCTCCGGGTGGTCCGGATTGATGCCCGACGTGTAGACGTTGATCGTCGGCGCGCCCCCCAGTAACTGCCACAGCGGGCACTTTTCCCGGCGGGCGATCATGTCCCAGATCGCGGTATCGACACCCGCCACGGCCTGGGCCAGGGGGCCGGGTTCCCCGGACTGGATGGCCAGGATGCGCAGGCGCTCGGTCAAGCTGTCGTAGCAGTCCTGCGGCGTCGCCCAGGACTGGCCCAGCAACAGCGGCTTGACGCAGCTGTCGACCAGGCGGGCGCGATGCTCCGCCCCGACGGCTGGAAAATTGCACCATACTTCGCCCCAACCCTGGACGCCGTCGGCGCCGGTAACGCGTACCAGCACGGCCGGACGGTCATGCATGATGCCAAACGATGTCCGCACCGGCGGTTCGGATGGCACCCGCAGGACAAAGGTTTCCAGGCGGGCGATTTCAAAGGTGTGATCCAGGGACATATGCGCGTATCGTCAGGTGGACCGAGCCGGCACCCCGGCCCTGTCTCGTTTGCTTGGAAGCGCATGGGCAGGACGGTTGGCCGCCCAGCCGCTTGAATGGACGAGTGGCCTAGCGTGTCTCCCAAGGCGCCGAATTCTGATAAAATCTACAAGTCCAGAGTACTATACTTTTATATGTCTGCACATCCCAAGGCAATCCCCGATAGCCCCATCCCCCGGTACGTGGTGCTCGCCGATCAACTCCGCAAGCGCATCGGCGGCGGCGAATGGCCGGCCGGCCAGGCCTTGCCATCGCTGCAGCAACTGGCGGACGCTTTCGGCGTGGCGCGATTGACGGCCCGTCAGGCGGTGCAATTGCTGGTCGGCGAAGGACTGCTGACCAGCCATCGCGGGCAAGGCACCTATGTCACCGAGGCGGCGCTGCCCATACGCACGGCGCCGCTGGCCAGTTCCCTGCAGGAATTGGGCGACACCTACCGGGATCTGCAGCCCACCATCCTGGCCATGGACGAAGATCCTCGTCCGCTGCCCCTGGATGAGCCGGGCATGGATGAAGGCTACGTCTACATGCGCCGCCTGCACATGCATGAAGGCCGTCCCTACTGCCTGATTTCGCTCTATATCGCGCGCTCGGTCTACGCGCTATGCCCGCTGCGCTTTCGCGAACGGGCCGTCGTGCTGGTGTTGCTGGAACATCCCGAGGTCGACATCGCGCAGGCACACCAGACGCTGACGATAGGCACGGCCAGCGCCGAAACCGCGTCCTTTCTGCGGATCGCGCGGGACTCGCCCACCGCGGAAGTCCGCCGCGTGTTTCGCAGGCCCGATGGGCAGGTGATCTATTACGCCGAAGTGACCTACCGCGGCGATGCCATCCGGCTGGAAATCGACCTCAAGCCGTGATGGCGCTGCTTGCGCGTGCCACCAGCACGCAGGGCACTTCCTGGCGGACCACCGTGCCGTCCGCCTCCGCGCCGCTCCCCTGGATAAGCCGCAATACCGTCTGCGCCGCGGCGGCGCCGATCGCATAGGGATCCGGGCGCACCGTGGTCAGCGCGGGCGACAGCATCGTCGCGACTTGCGCATCGCCGTAGCCTGCGACGCCGCAGTCTTGCGGCACCCGCAAGCCATAGGCAGCCGCGCGCAGAACCGCTGCCATCGCCATGTTGTCGTTCGCGAAGGCCAGCGCACGCGGACGCGTCGCCGGCGGCTCGGCCGCGAAGGCGGCCATGGCGGCCTCGCCGGCGGCAAAGTCGTCGACCGCGGCAGCGCGCACGGCGACGGCCTGGCCACCGCCGTCGCGCATGGCCTGGATAAAGCCGTCGCCACGCCGTGTCGCGCGGCTGTCCTGCGCACTGGCCGGCAGCACGAACCGCGCATGCCTGACGCCTTGTTCAAGGAAGTGGCGCGCCACCAGCGCGCCGGCGTCCTGCTGCCGGAACCCGATCTGGTGAAAAGGCCGGTCATCGGTCAGGTCCCAGGCCTCGACCACCGGCACCCGCGTGCCGCGCAATAAGGCCTCGATGTCGGGCGCATGGTCGCCGCGGGTGAGTATCAGGGCGCTCGGGTGCCAGCCGAGAAAGGTCCGTATCGCCCGCGCTTCGGCATGCTGCAGGTAATCGCTGCTGGCCAGCAACAATTGCAGGCCTTGCCGGTCCAGCACCTCGGTGATGCCCTGCACGACGCGCGCAAACGTAGGGCTGCCGACGTTCTGCATGACGGCGCCCACCACGCCGCTCTTGGACGAGGCCAGCCGGCGCGCCACCTGGCTGGGCACATAGCCGGTCTGGGCGATGACCTCCCGCAGACGCTCGCGCACGCCCTCCGACACCAGCTCGGGCGAATTGAAATAGCGCGACACCGTCACCACCGACACCTGTGCCAGGCGGGCGATGTCGCGGTTGGTAGTGGCCAGCAGTTTGGGGCGTGGTCCCCGGCGGCGGGCAGCGCTTTCGTCCGGCGCGTCGGTGGTCATGGATTCCTGGCAGGGCGATGGGCAGGGCGGCCAGATCGGGCGATGACCGATTGACGACCCGCGAGAAGGAATAATACACTTTTGCCATGGAACCGGTTTCATCTACATGCCAGTAGATGCCGGAGCGAGGCGGGTCTCACCGCCTTTGTCCTGGGAAATCACGCCGTTGCGAAATGCCCTCGGCGTTTTTTCGAGCGACAGATGAAACCGGTTCCATATACATATAACCAGATCGCCTGAGGCCGACCGCCCGGGACGATCAAGACCCGTGGAGAGACAACCCATGCCTTCGACCGCCCACGCGCGCGCCGTTCTTGCCGCCGCCCTCGTCCTGACCGCCGCCGCCCTTTTGCCCCGGCCGGCTGCCGCCGAAACGGACTACCCCAGCCAGCCCATCACCATCGTGGTCCCGCAACCCGCCGGGGGTGCGGCCGACCAGTTCGCCCGCCCCTTCGGCCAGGCGCTGGGCAAGGCCCTGGGGCAGTCGGTCATCATCCTCAACCGGCCGGGCGCCAACGGCAACATCGCCGCCGCCAACGTGGCGCACATCACGCCAGCCGACGGCTACACCATCTTCTACGGCTCGGTCAGCACCCTCGCGGTCAACCCGCATCTATACAAGGACGCCGGCTTCGACCCGGTCAAGGATTTCCTGCCCCTGACGCTTACCAACCAGACCCCCAACGTGCTGCTGGTCGGCGCGCAGACGCCCTACCGCTCCGTGGCCGACGTCATCGCCGCGGCGCGCGCCAAGCCAGGCGCGCTGGCCTTCGGGTCGGCCGGCAACGGCAACACCATGCATCTGGTCGGCCTGCAGTTCCAGAGCAAGGCCGGCATACAGCTGATGCACATCCCCTACAAAGGCGGACCCGCCGCCTTGAACGACGTGCTGGCCGGACAGATACCCATGATGTTCCACAACCTGTCGGCGGTCATTCCCTTCCACAAGTCCGGCAAGATCCGCGTGCTGGCGGTGGCCGACACCAAACGCTCGCCCCTGCTGCCCGACGTGCCCACCATGGCCGAGGTCGGCCTGCCCGGCGTCGAATCGGTGGCCTGGAGCGGCATGCTGGTGCGCGCCGGCACGCCCGCGCCCATCGTGGAAAAACTGAACACGGCCATGCGCAAGATCCTCGACGACCCCGCCTTCCGCCAACCGCTGGAAGCCCAGGGCTTCGAAATCCTGTCGTCGACGCCGGACGCCTTCGCCGCGCGCCTGAAGAAGGACCACCAGTCCATGGGCGAAGTGATCCGCGCCGGCAACGTGCATATCGATTGAAAAACCCCTCCGAACATAAAGCGAGCCCACCATGCCTTTGCATAATTCCTTCAAGCACGCGCTGCGTGCCGGCCAGCCGCAGATCGGTCTGTGGTCCACCCTGGCGAGCCCTTACGTGTCCGAGCTGGTCGCCGGTTCCGGCTACGACTGGCTGCTGCTGGATACCGAACACACGCCCAGCGACGTCCCGCTGATGCTGCAGCAATTGCAGGCCGTCGCGGCGGAGCAGCGGCGGCCGGCGTCCGCCGTGGTGCGGCCCGCCTGGAACGATGCGGTGCTGATCAAGCGCTACCTGGACATCGGCGCACAGACGCTCCTGCTGCCTTTCGTGCAGAACGCCGATGAAGCGGCCGCCGCCGTCGCCGCCATGCGCTACCCGCCGCACGGCATCCGCGGCATGGGCGGCACCATGCGCGCCAGCCATTTCGGGCGCGACGGGGATTACGTGCGTGAAGCGGACAAGGAACTGTGCCTGCTGGTCCAGGTGGAGACCGAAGAAGCGCTGGGTAATATCGAGGCCATCGCCGCGCTGGACGGCATCGACGGCATCTTCATCGGTCCCGCCGATCTATCCGCCAGCATGGGTCATCCGGGCGAACTGCAGCATCCCAAGGTCACCGCCGCCATCGACGACGCCATCCGGCGCATCCGCGCCTGCGGCAAGGCGCCGGGCATACTGATGCAAGACGAACAGCGTGCCCGTGCCTGCCTGGACCTGGGTGCCCTGTTCGTCGCCGTGGCCACGGACCAGGTGCTGCTGCGCAAGGCGGCCGATGACGTCGCCGCGCGCTTCGCCCAGCATCTGGGTGCCGCGACAGGCGCCAAACGACCGGGCAGCCAGTACTGACGCAACGGCACCACCCCGTAAGAAAAAACCCAGGAGGAGACCACCCCGTGAGCCCGACACCCCCCGCCGCCGGCGCGCCCCGGCGCACCCTGGACCAACTGCGCAGCCAGCGCTGGTTCGCCAACGAAGAGATCCGCGGCTTCGCCCACCGCCAGCGCATGCAGCAACAGGGTTACTCCCGGGAAGCCTTCCTGGGCCGCCCCTGCATCGGCATCCTCAACACCTGGAGCGAGCTGTCGCCCTGCCATGCGCACCTGCGCGAACGGGCCGAGTCGGTCAAGCGCGGCATCCTGCAGGCCGGCGGCTTTCCCTTTGAGCTGCCGGCGATGAGCATGGGCGAGGTCATGGTCAAACCCACGACCATGATCTACCGCAACTTCCTGGCCATGGAGGCCGAGGAATTGCTGCGCAGCCTGCCCCTGGACGGCGTGGTGCTGATGGGCGGCTGCGACAAGACCACGCCGGGCCTGGTCATGGGCGCGCTGTCCATGGACATCCCCTGTATCTACCTGCCTGCCGGTCCCTTGCTGGACGACCGCTATCGCGGCGAAGCCGTGGGCGCGGGCACGCATACCAAGAAGTTCTGGGCCGAATACGCCATCGGCAACATCAGCAATGCCGAGTGGATACGCCTGGAAGGCAAGATGGCGCGTTCGCCCGGCACCTGCAACACCATGGGCACCGCCAGCACCATGACCGCCATCGTGGAAGCCATGGGCCTGTCGCTACCCGGCGCCATGGCGATCCCCGCGGTGGACAGCGCGCATCCCCGCATGGCGTGGGCCTGCGGACAGCGCATCGTGGACATGGTGTGGGAAGACCTGAAGCCGTCGCGTTTCATCACACGGGCCTCATTCCACAACGCGATCGTCGCCTACATGGCCTTGGGCGGATCGACCAATGCCGCCGTCCACCTGCCGGCCATGGCCAATCGCGCGGGCATCGCGCTGGGCCTGGACGACCTGGACGCCGTGGCGCGGGACATCCCCGTGATCGTCGACCTTTATCCTTCGGGCAAAGGCCTGATGGAAGACTTCTATTACGCGGGCGGCCTGCCGTCGGTACTGAAGCAGGTGCGCGAGCACCTGGATCTGGCCGCGCTCACGATCACCGGCCGCACGCTGGGCGAGGAAATCGACGCCTGGCCCGACGCGGACGAAGGGCCGGCGGCGCAGGCGGCGCCCACCATACGGACCTGCGCCCAGCCCCTGATCGCGGCCACACCCGCCTGCCCGGAAGCCGGCATGGCCCTCGCGGTGCTGCGCGGCAATCTCTGCCCCGACGGCGCCGTGATCAAGCCTTCGGCGGCCAACCCTAACCTGCTGCGCCACACGGGCCGCGCGTTGGTCTTCGACTCCAACGAGGAAATGCTCGCGGCGGTGGACGATCCCGATCTGGACGCCGACGAGAACACCGTGCTGGTGCTGCGCAACGCGGGGCCGGTGGGCGGTCCCGGCATGCCGGAGTGGGGCAACCTGCCCATCCCGAAAAAGCTGCTGCGCCAGGGCGTGCGCGACATGGTGCGCATCTCGGACGGCCGCATGAGCGGGACGCACTACGGCACGTGCATCCTGCACGTGGCGCCGGAATCCGCGGTGGGCGGGCCACTGGCCTTGCTGCGCACGGGCGACATGGTGCGCCTGGACATCGGTGAGCGCCGCCTGGACATGCTGGTGTCCGACGCCGAGATCGCCGCGCGCCGGCAGGCCTGGGTGCCGCCGCCGCGGCCCTATCAGCGCGGCTATGTCCGCATTTACCAGGGCGAAGTCACCCAGGCGGACCAGGGCTGCGATTTCCGGTCCCTGGCCGGGACGGCGCCGACCCCGGAACCGCCGATCTTCTAAGGCGCTGCCTTACGTCTTCCGCCTTACGCCGACGCCACGGCGATCGTCACGTCCGGCGTCCCCGCCGTCACCGTGGCGGTCACCACCTGGGCCACCACGTTCGCGCCCGAAGGCGCGGTGGCGCCGTCGGACAGCAGCGTGTGGACCTTCTTGATCTGGCAGGTCAGGTTGGCCGGCGTCAGGGTGACGACAGCGTAGCCCTGGGCATTCGTGTCGACGTACTTGATCCAGGGGTTGGCCCCCTTCACCGTGCCCGACAAGGCATCGCCCGTGTAGTTGGTGACGTCCGTCAGCACCAGGCCCGCCAGAGCGTCGTAGGCATGGTTGGCATTCTTGATCGCCGCGGTATAGAAACCCAGCAAGGACGTGCTGGACACGCCCGGGGTCATCAGGTCGACCATGACAGGCGTGGGGCTGGCGGCGTCGAAGTCGTCCATCACCTGGCCGGCGAAGATGGCGTGCAGGTCGCCCGTCAGCGCCACGACGTTCTGGATGCTGTTGGTCTTCAGGTACGCCATCAAATCCTTGCGTTCCGCATCGTAGCCGTCCCACTGGTCGCAATCGAACAGATAGGTGGCGAAGTACTGGAAGAAGGACGCGTAGCCGGTATTCAGCGTGGTGGCCAGGCCGGTCGCCACGCCGAGGGCCGTCGTCGCATCGGCGAGCGACGTGATCAGGGCCTGGGTCTGCGTCAGGTCGCTGGCCGCGATGGCAAGCGTCGTCCCTTGCGATTTCGCCAGCAGGTATTTCTTGCCGAAGGCCGTCAGGTCGGCGGTGATGGCGTCACCCAGCTGCGTCTGCACGGGCGCCAGGGTGGGTGCGCTGGTCACGATGCCGGCGGCCAGTTGCGGGCCCAATTGCAGGGCCTTGACCAGATCCACCTGCATGCGCATCAGGGAAACCTCGTTACCCCACAGCTTCCAGGTGGTCTTGCCGTTGGCGGCGCTCATCTGGTCCTTCCACCACTGGCGCTGCGCATCGCCCAGGATGGACACCGACGCATTGAGCGCCCCGCCCGCCAGCTTCTGGGCCTCGACCGCCTGCAACAGCGGCTGCGGCACCAGGTAGCGGCTGCCGATCTCGCTGCCGCTGGTAAGGCTTTCCGAAATCAGGTGGTCGGCACGATAGAGACGCTCGTCGGTCATGACCAGGGTCGCCAGCTTGCCGAAGGTGAAAGAGCGATAGATCTGCAGGTCCAGATATTGATCGCCGGTCAAGCCGTCGGTGAAGGTCACATCGGCCAGCATGTACTCGTACCAGGCCTGGTTGGCGCCGCGGCGGCGCGCGGGCTCGGCCACGCCGGTGCTGGTGTCGCTGCCGTCGTTATAGGTGCTGTCGTCGCCCCAGCAATCGTCGGAGAACTCGTGGTCATCCCAGATGGCGATGAAGGGATAGCGGGCGTGCAGCGCTTGCAGGCGGGGATCGGAACGATAGGTCTTGTACAGGGCGCGGTAGTCGCCGATGGTGGTGGCGTACACATCGTCGCCCACCTTCGTGCCGCCCGTCAGCTTGTCGACCAGGGGCGGATGGACATCTTCGCAAGGCACCAGGCGGGTCGCCGACGCGCGCTCGTAGATGTAATCGCCCACGTGGACGATGAACTTGATGTCGGGATCTTCCGCGTTGACCAGCGCGTCGAAGGCGCCCCAGTGGTTGGCGTTCCAGTCCTGACAGGTGATGAACGCGAACTTCAGGCTCGCCAGGTCGGCATCGGTGGCGGGCGCCGTCCAGGTCCGGCCCGTGGTGCTGGTCGCCATGCCCGAGATGAAGCGGTAGTAGTACGTGGTGTTGGCCGTCAGGCCGGTCACCTTGTGGCGGACGGTGTAGTCCCACTGCGCCACGGCGCTGACCGTGGTGTCCACCACCAGGGCCTTGAAATCCGTGTCGGTGGCCACTTGCACGCGCACCGACAGCGCGGCGTCCGAGCCGCCATCCACGCGGGTCCACAGGATGACGCTGTCGGGCTTGGGATCGCCCGACGCCACGCCCAGCGAGAACCCGGTGCCGGTGGGCGTGGTGCCGGTGTCCGGCGGGCTGCTGGTATCCGAGTCGTCATCGTCGTGGTCGCCGCCACAGGCCGTCAGCAGTACGGGGCTGGCAACCGAGACGCTGATGAAACCACTCCACTTGAGGAACCGACGACGATCCATGGCTATCCCTTTTTGTGCGCTTCGCGATCATGAAGCGGATGTGAAAACGACGATCCCGGCGACAAACCGGGAAAGTCGCATTTACACACAGGGAGGTGTCAGTGGAGTGACAGTCCGGCGCGGCGCATCACATACGCGCCGACACCGTCAACATGAAGTTGCGCGGATCGCCGTAGTAGTTGCTGATCCCCGTGGCGTCGACCTTCTTGTAGTAAACCTTGTCGAAGATGTTGTTCATGTTCAGCTGCACGCGCACGTTCTTGTTGATGTCGTAGGCGACCATGGCGTTGTAGATGGCGTAGCCGCCCTGCTTCGCCGTGACACCGCCGCCCGTGGCGTAGATGCTGCTTTGCGCCTGCACGCCGCCGCCGATGGTCAGGCCGTGCAGTGCGCCCGGCAGACGATAGGTGGTGAAGACACGCACCAGATGGCGCGGATCCAGCGAGCGGATCGGCAAGCCCTCATTGGCCGCAGTGGAATCCTTCAGGTACTTGGTGTGCGTGTTGGTATAGCCGGCCATGATCTGCCAGTTCGGCGTCAACTCGCCAGTCGCTTCCAGCTCCCAGCCGCGGCTGCGCGTCTTGCCGCCGTCCACCTTGCAATATCCCGTGGGATAGTTGGGCAGGCAAGGATTCGGGCTGCTGGCGTCGTCCATCGCCTTGCCCTTGTTGGTGATCTGGAACAAGGACAGCGCGGTGTTCAAGGCGCCGCCGAAGAACTCGCCCTTGATGCCGGCTTCGTAGTCGTCGCCACGGATGGGGTCCAGCAGATTGCCGCCGCTGTCGTAGGCCTGCTGCGGCTGGAAGATCTGGCTGTAGCTGCCGTACAGGCTGAAGTTGTCGTTCAGGTCGTAGACCGCGCCACCATAAGGCGTGATCTCATGATTGACCCGGTACTTGGCGGTGCCCTGCAAGACTTGATAGTCGTACCACGTGGCGCGCGCGCCCAGCATCAGGGTCAGCGGATCGGTCACCGAGAAGCGGCCGAGCGCGTACAGCGCCTGCTGCTTGACCACGTTGTTGGTGGCCTCGTAATAGCTGCCGCCGGCGTAGCTGGTGGGCTCGGGGTAGGTGGTGTAGGGATCCCAATTGCGGATGTCGACGTTCTTCACGGTGCCGTAGCTGGCCATGCCGCTCGAGGCCGTGGTGCGCACATAGGTGCTTTCCGCGCCGACGGTCAGGTGATGCTTGCGGCCCAGGGCTTCGAAGGGACCGTTGGCCGTCAGGGCGAAGGCGTTCTGGTCGCTGGCGCTTTCCGGATAGTTCGACGTGGTCACGTTGAACAGGTAGGGATCGGTCTTGCTCGCGCGCGAGATATAGGTCTGCTTGAAGCCTCCGTCGAAGTAGCGGAAGCGCGTGTTCATGGCCGTGGCCTTGAGCTGCCATTCATTGTCGAAGCGGTGCTCGACGGCGAGCATGGCCTGGTCGTTCCAGCGGTTCCACTGGTTCCAGTTGCTGCCCAGATAGGTGCTGCGGCCGAGGCCCAGCGACGTGCCGTCGAAGTTGCGCGGCAGGCCGCCCCAGGCGCCGGTGGCCTTCAGTTCCGTGTGTTCGAAGGATGCGGTGACGGTGGTGCGATCGGTGATGTCGGCCTGCAGCACGGCGTAGAGGACGCGGCGCTTTTCGTTGCGCGCTTCCTGGAAGAAGTCCTTGTCGTCGGTTACCGCGACGATGCGGCCGCGCAGGGTCTGGCTGTCGTTGAACGAGCCGGAGATGTCCGCGGTGGCGCGGCGGCGGTCCCACGAACCCAGCGAGCCCGACACGCTGGCCTGGAAGTCGCGAGTGGGAAGCTTGCGCACCAGGTTGATGGTGGCCGAGGGGTTGCCCGATCCGCGCAGGATGCCCGCCGAGCCGCGCAGGATTTCGATGCGGTCGAGCACGGCGGTATCCGGCTGCACGAAGGCCGAACCGCTTTGGTACATATTGATGCCGTCGACCTGCAGGGAGTCGATCTGATAGCCGCGCGAGAAGTAACTGACGCGCTCACTGTCGGTGTAGTCGACGGTGACGCCAGGCACGTTCTGCAGCACGTCGTGCATGTCGGGCAGCATGCGGTCGTCCAGCAGCTGGCGCGAGACGATGGTCACGGGCTGCGGGGTTTCGCGGACGGTTTGCTGGCCTTTGAACACCGTGGTGGCGGAACCGCCGTAGGTGCCGGAGTTCTCGGTGGTGGCGCGGTTGGCGGTGCCAACCACGTTGACGGCGGCCATCGTGACCGCTTCGCCCGCGGCCGCGCCCTGGCTGGCGACGGGGGCGGCTTCCAGCATGTAGGCACCGTTGGCCATGCGACGTGCCTGCCAGCGGCTGCCGCCCAGGGCCTGGCGCAGTCCGCCGTCCACCGTGTAGCTGCCCTGCACACCCGCGGAGGTGGCGCCTTGCAGCGCGTCGGCGTCGAAGGTCAGCGCGATGCCGGCCTGGCTGGCGAATTGGTTGACGACTTCGACCAGGGAACCGGCGGGGATGCTGTATTGCTGGACAGCGGTCGCGGTGGTTGCCGTAGTGGGCGTCTGGGCCTGTGCGCAGGCGCATTGCAGCGACCAGGCGGCGGCTGTGATCAAGGCCAGGCGTTTGGGGGTGAAGGGACGGTGAAGAGAAACTGCGCGCTGAGACATGGCTGGTCCGAAACAGATGTTGTGGCTTTCGGAGGTAGGCCGAACGAGGCGCGGGAAATCGGCAGATTAATTTGTAACGGTTGGATTGGCGTGCTGGCGGAGACCTTCACGTGTTGATGTTGAGGGGCTCCGCCCCTCAACGCTCCCCGCAAGAAATCACGGGGCTGCCGCCCCGTACGCCCCGCGGCATGGGTCAAGGGCGGAGCCCTTTACCCCCCCCACGGCAACGGGTCCAAGGGCCCAGCCCTTGATCTCACGCTTCGCGTGCTTCGATCCAGGTCATGTATCGCGTCAGGCGGCGGATGCGGACGGGGTAGCTGTTCTCCAAAGCGTCCAGAGCCAGGTCGGTCCGGGACAAGGGAAACGTTCCGGATACCTGCAAAGCCGCCAGCGCATCGTCCAGGAACAACAACCCCGGCCGATAAGCCCGCAGCTTCTTCACGAATTCGGCCAGCGGCAGGTTCACCGCCATCATCGACCCCGTATGCCACGCGGCGAACACTTTCGACGGCCGGTTCTGCACAGGCCCGACCGCCCGCGTGGAGAAGTCCGCGCAATACCCCGCCTGCACGACCTCCTCCGCCGCGCCGGCCGTACACGGCGCCACCCGCACGGCAGCGCGATTCACGCGCACCATGCTGTGATCCCCATGGATGCCCACCGTGAACTCCGCCCCCGTGGCGTACACCGCCCCATGCTCGGTCTGCACCACCAAAGGCCGCCGCGCGGAAGCCGCGGAAGCATCAGCCGCTTCGTTCCTGACGTAAATCCGCCCATTGCGCAGAACGATGCGATCCTCGCCACCGGACGTCACCACATCCGCCGCGCTATCCGTATCCAGAACCGCCAGCACGCCACTCCCCAAAGGCACCGGCGCGATCTGCCCGACGGCAGTCTTGTACGCGGCGTTCCACGCCCGCCATTCCGCCGGCACTTCGGACAGCAGCATGCCCAAGGGCACCGCCGACGCCCCCATCAGCGCCAGGCGCAACACCCGGCGCCGCTGCGCGTTCATGCGCTGGAACGTGGGCGCCCCGATCTCCGCCGGCACGTCCGTGAAGCAGCGCTGCACCGCCTCCACCCTGCTCCATGCCCATTGATTCTCGGGACAGCGAGCGAACCACAGGCGCCAGGCGTCACGCACCGGGTCCTGCGCATCGGCCCCCATCAGGCGCGCGAACCAGCGGCCCGCCTCCTCGGCGGCCTCGCGCTGCCGCGGGGAAAGCGATCGTTGTGCATCCATGGGGCGACTCAGTCCAGCAGCAGGCAGCAACGCGCCATCGCCTTGGCCATACAGTCGCCCACGGTGCGCACCGAAATCCCCAGGCTCTGCGCGATGGCGGCATGGCCGGCCCCGTCGAACATGGCCATCAGGAAAGCCTGCTTCACCTTGCCGCCCAAGCCATCGAGCATCCTGTCCAGCTTGATCAGGCGCTCCTTGACCAGGGCCTGCGCCTCCAGGGACGGCTGATGTTCTTCAGGCAGAGTCGCCAGCACTTGCAGATAAGCCTGCTCCAGCGCCCGCCGCCGCCACAGATCGATGACGAGTCCCCGGGCGACCGTGGCCAGATAGGTGCGCGGCTCGCGCAGGCTGGCCGCGACGCTGGACTGCAACACGCGGATGAACGTGTCCTGCGCCAGATCGGCCGCATCGTTCTGGCAGCCCACGCGGCTGCGCAACCACCCCGTCAGCCAGGCGTGATGGCTGCGATAGAGCGTGGTGAAACTTTGAGCAGTGTCAGGGCAAAGCGCGTTCCCCGCGGCTGAAGGCGGCATCATGGTGCGACTGGTCGAATTTACAAATGAGAAACGATCTTATTATTATTTCCATGGGAACATCAAATTTTGCGGGCTGACCAGGCCTTGCGGTGTTGTTCTGCGACACAAATCCGTCACGCAGGGCATGACCTGTCCTCCCGGCCACCTGGCGGGAAGACAGCCTGCCCCCCGACGTCTCCCTCACGCAGCGCTCTCGTACAGCTTCATCGCCATCATGCCGTGCGCCGCGCCGCCGCCGGCGCGCAGGGCAGCCGTGATGTAGACGGTTTCCGCCAGTTCGGCTTCCGTCACGCCCAGCTTCTTCGCCTTGGCGGTGTGGGTCTCCAGGCAATACACGCACTGCGTGGTCAGCGCCACCGCGACCGCCAGCACCTCGCGCCATTTCGTCGGGATCGCCCCATCCTCGCGGCCGGCGGCCGTATCGGCGAAATTGCGATAGGCGGCGAACTCAGTGGGCGCGGCCTCGCGCAGCTTCTTCGCATAGGCACGGTCGGTCGACTCATGGTAAGTGGGCGCGCCGGCGTTTTCCTTGCCCGCGTGCTCGTACAGTTTCATCGCCATCATGCCGTGAGCGGCGGCCGCGCCGGCACGCAGCGCGGCCGTCACGTAGACGGTTTCCGCCAGCTCGGCTTCCGTCACGCCCAACTGGCGCGCCTTGGCGGTATGCGTCTCCAGGCAATACACGCATTGCGTGACCAGGCCGACCGCCACCGCGATCAGTTCACGGTACTTGGGTGGAATGACGCCGTCCTGGCGTCCCACCGCCGTATCGGAAAAATTCCGATAGGCCTTGAACTCCTCGGGCGCCGCCTCGCGCAGCTTCTTCGCGTACGCGCGGTCGGTCGACTCGTGATAATGCACTACGGACATATCGATTCTCCTGTGAGCAAACGGGTAAACATTCAATCGCGCAGTATGTCGGCCAGGAACTTGCGGGCACGCGGACTCTGCGGGTTACTGAAAAAAGCCTCGGGCGGCGCGGTCTCGATGATCTGTCCACAGTCCATGAAGACCACGCGGTCAGCCGAAGCCCGCGCGAAGCCCATCTCGTGCGTCACGACCACCATGGTCATGCCATCGGCCGCGAGCTGCTGCATGATCTCCAGCACGCCGCGTACCATCTCCGGATCGAGGGCGCTGGTCGCCTCGTCGAACAGCATCAGCTTCGGCTCCATGATCAGCGCCCGCGCGATGGCGACGCGCTGCTGCTGCCCACCGGAAAGTTGCGAGGGAAATTTGTTGGCCTGGTCCGCGACGCCGAAGCGGTTCAGCAAATCCATGGCCCTGGCCCGCACGGTAGCCGCCGGCAGGCCACGCACCTTGACCGGCGCGAAGCTGACGTTTTCCAACACGGTCTTGTTGGGAAACAGATTGAACTGCTGAAACACCATGCCGACCTCCGACCGCAGCCTGGCCAGGGCCCGGCCTTCTTCCGGTAACGGTTGGCCGTCGATCTCGATAGCCCCGCCATCGATGCGCTCCAGGCCGTTCATGGTGCGGCACAGGGTGGACTTGCCCGAACCCGATGGCCCCACCACCACGATCACTTCACCGCGGCCGATCTCGAGTTCGATGTCGCGCAGCACGTGATGGCTGCCGAAGTGCTTGTTGACGCGCTGCATGCGCACCAGGCCCGGCGCACCGGCCCCCGGCAAGCTGTTCGTGCGCGCCGTGGCTGGTTGCTTGTACATGGCGGTATCCATCAGGTTTCCTCTTTCGACAACGTGGCGCCGCGCCGGGCAAGCCGCTGTTCCAGCCAGCTAGACACTGACGACATGGCCAGATTCAGTACCAGGTAGATCGCCGTCACCACCAGCACGCTCTGCAGGATGAAGTTGGTGTACTCGCCTATCATCTTGGCGCTATACAGCAGCTCCTCGTAGCTGATGACGTAACCCAGCACGGTGCCTTTCAGCAGATAGATGATCTGCGACACCAGCGCCGGCATGGCCGCCCGGAAGGCTTGCGGCAGGACGATGTACCAGCAGGCGCGCGGCCGCGTCAGTCCCAGCGACAGGGAGGCTTCCATCTGCCCCTTGGGGATACTCAGCAGGCTGGCGCGCAGCACCTCCGCGATCATGGCGCCATTGGTGATGGTCAAGGCCAGCACCAGTTGCCAGTAGACCGGCAAGCGGATGCCGTAGTACGGCAGGATCAGGATGGTGAAATAGAGCACCAGCAAGGTCGGCAGCGACCGCGTCACCTCCACATAAGCGGCCGCGGCCCCGCGTACCCAGCGCCGCCGCGACAGCCGCAGCAGGGCCAGCGCGGTACCCCACAACAATGCGAGCACGCCGGCCGACACGGCGGCGCGGACGGTGGCGGACAAGGCCGACGCCAACAGCTTCAACACGCCGGCAGACTCGAAGATCTGCCATTTCTGCCAGTCCAGGCCGCCCGCCTGCGCGAAGCGATGCAGGATCAGCCAGACCAGGCCCGCCAGCAAGGGCACGGCCACCAGCGAAGCCAGCCGGATATGGCGCCGTCCGCGCGGTCCAGGCGCATCGAACATGCGATCGAGGGGAGTCGCCGTCATCGGGTGAACCTCACTTTGCTGTCGATAACGCCGCCCAGCAGGCCGCCCAGCAGCGCGATGGTCACGTAGGCCAGGCCGACGCCGAAGAAGAGCATGGGCTCGGCCTCGCGGATATTGACCCGTTGCGCCACGCCGGTCAGGTCCGCCAGGCCGACGATGGCGATCATCGAACTGTTGATCACCGTCTTGATGAAGACGTTGGTAAGCGGTTGCACAACGCTGCGCACCGCCTGCGGCAGCACGATGTGGAACAGGGTCTCGCGGTTGGTCAGGCCCAGCGCCCGCGCGGCTTCCGCCGAGCCGACGTCGACGCAGTTGATGCCGGCGCGCAGCACCTCGCACGCGAAAGCGCCCTCGTAGATCGCCAGCACCACCACCACTGACGTCACCAACGGCAAGGTCAAGCCGATCTGCGGCAAGCCGAAGACCACGATGAACACCAGCGCCAGCGAAGGGACATTGCGGATGACCTCGACATAGACCGTACCGGCCCAGCGCAGGGGCGCGATGCGGCTGGTGCGCAGGATCACGCCCAAGGTGCCCAGGACCAGCGCGCCGGCGTAAGCCAGGATCGAAACCTTCAGCGTCAGCAGCAGTCCCGACGCGAACATGCCCCAGTAGGGCCAATTCGAAAGATGCATCACAGGCTGCCGCTCAATCGAGATTCAGCTTGGGCATCAGGTCCTTGCCGGGTGTGGGCAGGGTCGACGTCGCGCCCTCGACCTGGCCCAGCGTATGCTTGAACGCTTCCTGCCAGATCCCGTCCTTGATCAACAGCTTGAGCCAGTTGTTGACGAACTCGACCGACTCCGGCGAGTTCAAGGCCAGGCCAATGCCGTAGGGCTCGTAGGTGAACGGTTCGCCCACCACCCTCAAGCCGCCGGCCTGCGATTGGCCCAGCAGCACCGGCCGGTCCTGGACCTCGGCGTCGACGCGGCCCTGGCGCAAGGTAGCCTCGCATTCACTGCTCGACTCCAGAGTAATCAGCTCCGCGCTTGGCACGCGCTTGGTCATCGTCAGATAGGCCGTGCCACCCTTGGTGACGCAGACCTTGCGCCTGGCCAGGTCCTCCAGCTTGTGGATGTCCGTGTTGTCGGCGCGCACGGCGATCGACTGGCCGCTGATCAGGTATGGACCGGCGAAATCCACCTTCTTCTGGCGCTCCGGGGTGATGGAGTAGGTGTAGAACACCGCCTGCACGGTCTTGTTGTTGATCAACGCTTCACGCGTTTCCGACGTGACGATTCTTTCATCGACCTCGGGCTTGCCCGTCAGGTACTTGGCCAGCAGCAGGGCCATGGTGGCATCGAAGCCTTCCAGCTCACCCGTGATCGGGTTCTTCACCGAAAACAATTTCTGGGTCTTGCTGCCGCCATAGGTCAGCTTGCCTTCCTTATGGGCCTCCCACAGCGGGGAATTCTTCGGAATATCCTTGGGGTCCGCGACAGGCGCCTTGTCCAGCAAAGCCTTGCGCCACTCGTTCGAGCCCATCAGCGGCGCGGCTGCCATGGCATTGGAGATGGGTATCAGCGTCGCGCCGGCGCACACCGCGCATACCGCCAGCAAGGTCGTCCGCGTGAACTTTCGATAAGGCTTGGGGGCAGCGGCGGCCTGTGTTTTGTAGTGGGTCTGGCCCATGTCTCGTCTCCTGTTTACAGACGACTATGGACCAATCGGCACCCCGCAACAATTTAAATCTCCGCATGAAAACTTAAGCATCTCTAATAGGTTCTCTATGCAGAGATGCTCGCGAACGACCGCGATTTTCAGGGAAATCCCTAGGCGATGTACGTCTTGCGTCTAGCCTTCGCCATCACGGCGCCACGCGCCAGGCGTGACGCCGGTGACCTTGGAGAACGCCCGCGTCATGTGCGGCTGGTCGGCGAATCCGCATAGCAAGGCGATCTCGGCCATCGACATGTGGGAGAAGCGCAGCAGATGACGCACCTTGTGCACGCGTTGCTCGGTCAGCCAGCGATGCGGCGTAACCCCCACCGTCAGGCGGAAGGCCTTGATGAAGTAGCCCCGCGACAACTTGCAGGCGTCCGCGATGGCGGCGATGGAGATCTCTTCGTCCATGCCGGACAGGAGCATCTCCTTGGCGCGCGCCTCCAGCGTCGGCGACAACTTGCCGCCCGCACGCGCTTCAGGCCGGCGGTCCGTGCCGCCCGCACCGTATTGCTCCAGCAGATGGCTGCCTATCGCCAGGCCCAGATGATCCACCAGCAAGGGACTGGCGGGTCCCGGCTGCTCCAGCACCACGGCGGCGGCTTGCGCCAGATGCGCCAGGACAGCGTCGCCCGGCCCTTGTTGCGGCAACAGATGGCGAATCTTGCGTCCGCCCCGTTCATCGCTCAGGCGCTCGATGAAACCGGGCGGCAGTTCGATCATCAGGAAGTCGAAGGCGCCCTTCAAGTCCGCGCGATAGTCCTCGGCAAAGTCCCGTATGTAGATCGAACCGGCGTCGAAGTCGTACGTCGCGGCATGGCGCCCCTCGAAGATACGCCGGCGATGGCCGCCGTGCATCGCCACACCCACCAGGAAGCCGCGATCCGACGCCGCGGTGCCCACGCTGCCGAAACGGGCATCGCTGGTGCTCTTGCGATAGAACGTCAAATCGTCCGTGCTCAGTTCCCGGCTGACCGCCAGCTTGCTGGCGGAACAACCCAGCGCATCGGTCTGCGGCGGCGGCGCGGGGGAAGGACTGGGGGCGGGAGCGGACATAAGGTAATGATTCCTGATCGCAACGGGCTAGGGTGCGGGACCGAGCGTATCACGGCACTCATGGGCAAGGCATCGTTTAAAGTTTGGCAAAATCTATCAGGCCAGACCGGCCCGCCATCCAGCGGGCCCGGCCCTGAACCATCCGTCAAGGACAGCACATGCCAAGCGCAACGCAAGAATCCGCCTACGACCAGCTGGTTGCCGCCATCGACCAGGCCTGCCTGGACAAGAAGGACACCGCCGTGGTCGAGGTCGCCGAGGACCTGGGCATGGCCGAGGTCGCCAGCACCTGGAAAACGGCCTATTGGCAATATGAACTGAAGACCGAGACCGAAGGCACCATCACGCTCATACACGGCTGGAACGACCCCGCCAGCCCGAACCCGGGTTCATCCGAGGCGGAGATCTTCGAACTATCCAGGACCCAGCCGCCCGCCAGCTACAGGAACCAGTACGAGTAGCTTCGCGGCCTTACGCCTGGCGTCGCCGCGTCTTCCCGGAAGCCGCCTCCATCCCGCGCGCCACCTCCAGGAACGAGTGCAGCGCGGGATTGGTGTCGCCGCCACGCCAGGCGATCGACACCTCCTGGTCCAGATAAGGCGTGTGATTCGAAATCGGCACGTAGCAGACCTTGGGATGGATCAGCGACGTCAGGTTGCCGGATACCAGCGCCACCGACAGACCGGCGGCGATCAGGCAGATCACGCTGGCCACCTGGGAGCACTCCTGCTCGATGTTCGGGTAAAAGCCCGCCGCGCCGCAAACGGAGATCAGTTGCGCGTGCGCCGCCGGCACCTTCTCTCTTGAGAAGGCCACGAAAGACTCGCCCGCCAGTTGCCGTAGATCGATACGCTTGCGCCCCGCCAGCGGATGGTTTCTTGACAGCGCGACCACCAGCTCGTCGCGCTGGTAGAAGCGGGTCTGGATCTGCGCCGCGACGCTCGGCAGCGGCGTGCGCAGCATGCCCACATCCAGGGCGCGCCCCTGGATCTGCTCCAACTGGTCCTTGGTCGTCATCTCGACGACGCGCAAGCGCACCTGCGGGTACTGCTGCCGGAAGCGATTGATCAACTCGGGCATGAAGCCGTAGCCCACACTGCCGATGAAACCGATGGCCAACTGGCCGGTTTCGCCGCCGCTGGCGCCCAACGTACGCTGGATCGCCACCTCTTCGTAGCGCAGCCATTGATACGCCTCCTCCAGGAACACCGTGCCGGCCGGCGTCAGCGCGACCGAGCGCTTGTTGCGCAGGAACAAGGGCGTGCCGATGTGCGCTTCCAGCTTCTGGATGGCCTGGCTGAGTGGCGATTGCGCGATGCCGACGCGGGCGGCGGCGCGGCCGTAGTGCAACTCTTCGGCCACGGCGATGAACTGGCGGAGCAGGCGGCTATTGATCATAAAGATACGTTATGTCTCACAGACCAATGAATTATATGTTGGACGCAGATTTTTCCGCTTTATAGACTGCCCCCATTCAAGCGCGCGCGCTTCCGCATGCGCCGAAACTGGAGCCTCTGTATGTCCGCCTCCCCTACCCTGTCCGACCGCGCCTGCCTGGCCATCGCGGATCTGCTCGGCGCGCAGCAACCCTGGGAGGCCGATCCCGCAGCGCGGCTGCGCTTCCACGGTTCCGCGCCGGCCTTCGACAGCCCGCATGCCCTGACCCTGTCGGCGGGCGCCGCCATCGGCGCTTACGCCCTGACCGTGGAAAAGTGGTGGCACCTGGCCACCGGCCAGCACCAGACCGTCGCCATCGACTGGATGCAGGCCGCATCCTCGCTCAATCCCGGCCACTTCCAGACGCAGAACGGCTACAACCTGCCGGCGCTGTCATTGCTGACCGAACTGAAGGCTGATTTCTACCGCACGGCCGACCAGCGCTGGTTTTTCCCCATCGGGTCCTATCCGCATCTGCGTGACGGCGTGCTTGAGCTGCTGGACTGCGCCAACACACCCGCCGCGCTGGGGCGCGCCATCGGTCGCTGGAAAGGCGACGACCTGGAAACCGCCTTCGCCGAGAAGCGCCTGCCCGGCATCTATGCCCGCAGCACTGAAGAATGGCTGCGCCATCCGCAAGGCAAGCTGCTGGCGCAACTGCCGGTCATCGAGATCACCAAGATCGCCGACAGCGACCCCGAGCCGCCCCGTCCCGGCGCGCGGCCCTTGTCCGGCCTGCGCGTGCTCGACCTGGGGCATGTGATCGCGGGGCCCGTCGTCGCGCGGTCGCTGGCCGAACACGGCGCGGAAGTGCTGCGCATCACGCCGCCGATGAATCAGGATCCTTTCCGCCAGACCATAGACACCAACATCGGCAAGCAGTCGGCCTTCCTGGACCTGACGCAGGACGCCGACCAGCAACGCGCGCGCGAACTGGTCAGCGCCGCCGACGTGGTGGTGCAGTCGTGGCGGCCGGCCAGCCTGAGCCGGCGCGGCCTGGGCGCGGAAGAAGCGGCGGCCGTGCGGCCTGGCGTGATCTACGTCAGCGTCAGCGCTTTCGGCGACACGGGCCCCTGGGCCGAACGCGGCGGCTTCGAGCAACTGGGACAGACCGTCGCCGGCATCGCCATCAGCGAAGGTGTGGCGGGCGGCAAGCCGCGCGTGGTGCCGACCTATCTGCTGAACGACTACCTGACCGGTTACCTGGGCGCGGCCGGCGTCATGCTGGCCTTGCTGCGCCGCGCCACCGAGGGCGGAAGCTATCACGTCAAGGTGTCGCTGACGCGGACATCCATGTGGGTGCAGAGCCTGGGCCTGACACCGGGCTTCACGCCGCGCGAGGACCGGCGTCATTTTTCCGAAGGCCTGACGCCGCTGCTGGAAACCCGTTCGTCGGCCTACGGCGTATTGCGGCAGTTGCCGCCGGTGGCGCAGTTTTCTCACACCCGGGCCCACTGGGCCATTCCGCCGGCGCCCAATGGTGCGCATCCGGCGACGTGGCTGGACGACCTGCCGACATGATCCACGATTGACGAAGCCATAGACGAAGCAACGCTTACCAAGATTCTTATAAAAGGAGACAAGCCATGCTGCCCCCCATCACGTTCAAACGCGCGAACCTCGCATTGGCCCCGATGCTGGCCTCGATGTCGGCCTCGATGTTGGCCTCGGTTATGGCCTGCACAGGCCTGGCCCTTGCCTTGCCGACGACAGCCCATGCCGCCGAGGCCTACCCCAACAAGCCCATCACCCTGATCATCGGCTTCGCGCCCGGCGGACCCACCGACGCCATCGGCCGCGTCCTGTTCAAGCGCGTGTCCGAGATTCTCAATGTGCCCATCATCATCGAGAACCGTCCCGGCGCGGGCGGCAATATCGGCACGCAGGAGCTGATCCGCGCCAAGCCCGACGGCTACACCTTGATGTACGGCACCTCGTCGGTGACCACCGCGCCGGCGCTGTTCAACCGGGCCGACCTGGATCCCACCAAGGCTTTCGACGTGGCGGGATGTTCCGTGTCCGTGCCCCTGATCCTGCTGGTCCCCAAGACCGAGACCGCCGCCAACGCCGAGGATTTCTACAAGGCCGTGAAGGCGGATCCCGCCAAGTACTTCCAGGGGTCCTCGGGCAATGGCTCCATCGACCACCTGGTGTCCATGGACATCGCCGGCCGCCTGAACCTGAAATTCCAGCATGTGCCTTACAAGGGCAACGGGCCCGCGCTGACGGACCTTGCCAGCGGCAACGTCAACTTCATGTATTCGGGTTCGTTCAACAGCGCCTTGCCTTTCATCAAGGACGGCCGGGTCAAGGCCCTGGCCGTGTCATCCGGCCACCGGTCGCAGGCCTTGCCCAACGTGCCGTCGCTGAGCGAAAGCGTGGCAGGGCTGCGCGGTTTCGACGCGGGCACCTGGCAGATCCTGGCGGCGCCGAAAGGCACGCCGCCAGCCATCCTGGCCAAGCTGGACGACGCCGTCCAGGCCGCCATGAAGGACGCCAAGGTCAAGGAGAGCCTGGACTTCCAGGGGGCCGAACCGATGAACATGGACCAGAAGCGCTGCAGCGCCTACATAGGCCAGGAGTACGAACGCTGGTCGGGCACCATCAAGCGGCTGGGCTTGAAATCGGAATAAGCGCGCGGCTGATACGGGCCACATGATCCGCACGATAAAAACACACCGGAGATAACGATGTGCAAGCCACTCATGACGAAGCTGCTGGCCGGCATCGGCCTGGGTGCGGCCCTTGCGGCCGCCCTGTCCTGGCTGCCGACCGTCGCGCACGCGGCGCAGACTTACCCCGACAAACCCATCCACCTGATCGTGCCCTTCCCGCCGGGTGGCGGCACGGATACCCTGGCCCGCGTGCTGGCCGAACGCATCGGCGCGCAATTGAAGGCCAGTGTGATCGTCGAGAACCGGCCCGGGGCGGGCACGGTGGTCGGCAGCGACTATGTCGCGCGCAGCGCGCCTGACGGCTACACCATCCTGCTGAACACGTCAGCGCACGCCATCAACGACACGCTGGTACCCAAGCTCCCCTACGCCACGGGAAAGGCGTTCGCGCCCATTGCCATCGTGGGACGTGCCCCGAACGTGGTGGTCGTGCGTCCGGACAGTCCTTTCAAGACCGTGAAGGACATCGCCGACTATGCCAAAGCCCACCCGGGCAAGCTGACCTTCGGCTCCTCGGGCAACGGCACCGCGGTGCATCTGGCCGCCGAGCTGTTCAAGGAGATGGCCGGCGTTTCCCTCACGCACGTCCCGTACAAAGGCGCCAGCCCGGCGATGACAGACCTGATCGGGGGCCAGATCGATATGTTCTTCGGCACTGCCGGCGCCGTCACACCGTTGGTCAAAGCGGGCAAGCTACGCGCGGTCGCCATCACCAGCACCGAACGTTCGCCCTACTGGCCCGGCATCCCGACCATCGCGGAAACCTGCCCCGGTTATGCCGCCGACGTTTGGTACGCCCTGTTCGCCGCCGCCGGCACGCCGCCCGCCATTGTTGCCGCGCTGAACCGCGCGGCCATCGATGCCACGCAATCCGACCTGTTCAAGCAGCGCATGGGCAGCGAAGGCATCACCAATGTCCCCAACTCGCCGGCGGATCTCGCCAAGTATGTGCATGAGGAAATCGCGCGGTGGCGCAAGGTGATCGAAGAAGGTCACGTGTCCATGGGATGACGCCGCGAGCCGTGCGGGCATGGCAGGCAGCGCGAGTATCCAGGGCACGGCGATCGGTGAACACCGAACCGAAGACCAAACCATAAATAAAGGACCCAGCATGAACGACCAAGGAAGGTTGGCAGGCAAGATCGCAATCATCGTCGGCGGCGGCCAGCAACCGGGCGGAACGATAGGTAACGGACGCGCCGTGGCGGAGCGCTTCGCCGCCGAGGGCGCCACGCTGCTTATCGTCGACATCAATGCCGAGTGGGCCGACGATACGCTGCGGGCCGTCGCCGGCCTGGGCGCCCAGGCATCGACCCTGCAGGCGGACATCACCAAGGAAGATCAGTGCCGTGCCATCGCGCGGACCTGCGTCGAGCGCTACGGCCGCGTGGACATTCTGCACAACAACGTCGGCCGCTCCACGGGAGACCGTCGCACCACGGAGTTGGAGGTCTCGGCTTGGGACGCCATCATGGACATGAACCTCAAAGGCATGTTCATGACCTGCAAGCACGTGCTGCCCGTGATGATCGCGCAAAAATCGGGCTGCATCATCAACGTGTCCTCCACATCGTCCCTGGCCGCGCGGCCCACGCTGACCTACAAGACCAGCAAGGGCGCGGTGAATGCGCTGACGCAGCATCTGGCCATGGAGAACGCGGCGCACGGCATCCGCGCCAATGCCCTGCTGCCGGGCTTGATCGACACTCCCATGGCCATCGAGCGTCGTGCGCGCGAACGGGGCGTGCCGCAGGAACAGGTGCGGGCGGAACGCGACGCGCTGGTACCCATGGGGCATATGGGCAGCGCGTGGGACGTGGCGAACGCCGCATTGTTCCTGGCGTCGGACGAAGCCCGATACATCACCGGTGTATTGCTGCCGGTCGACGGCGGGCTATTGGTCAAGCGGGGCTGACAACATGGGGCGCGTCCTACGCCGTGGCCAGTCCGGGCGGCCGCTCGGTCTCCAGCAAGGCCAGCACGCGTGGCAGCAGGGGCAAGGTATTCGCCGGACTCCACACCGCGGAGTATTCCGCCTCCACCGTCATGCCGTCGATCTGCTTGAAAACTACCCCCGGGACGCCGGCGCGCGCGAAGGATCGCGGCACCAGGGCGACGCCGCGCCCCATCGCCACCAGGCTGACCACCGACACCAGATGCTTGGCATAGTGGACGATGCGCGGACTGAAACCCGCGCGCATGCAGGCGGCGATGGTCAGGTCATGGAAACTGGGCCCGCTCTGCCGCGGAATCGCGATGAACGCGTCTTCGCTCAGATCGGACAAACTGACTTTACGACGACGCGCCAGCGGGTGCCCCGTCTCCAACGCGATCACCAGATCCACCCGCCCTACGGGAATGGACATCATTTCGCTCATCCCGCTCGAAATCTGGGCGAAGCCGATGTCGATACGGTCATGCGCCAATGCCTGGATCTGCTCGGAGGATCCCATCTCTTCCCAGACCGTCTCCAGACCCGGCATCTTCCGCTCCAGGCCGAGAATCACCTCGCGGATGTCCATGAACAGCACCGCGGCCACGAAGCCTATGCGTATCCGGCCGGCGTTGCCTCGCTCGGCGCGCTGCACGGCGCGGATGGACAGCTCCGTCTGCGTCAACAGGCGGCGCGCCTCCTCGACCAGCACATTGCCGGCAACGGTCAGGCGCACGCTGCGTTTGTTCCTGTCGAACAGCGTGACTCCCAGCTTCTGCTCCATCTGCTGGATCGCCTTGGTCAGTGGCGGCTGCGAAATGAACAGGCGCTCCGCGGCGCGGCCGTAGTGCAATTCCTCGGCGAGGGTCAGAAACATGCGCAGGAACTTGGGATCCATGGGGCAGGTGTCGGGAATCGGTTGCGACGCGGATTGGAAGCGCGACCGAAGCCCGGCGCCCACTCATTCCAATAAAGAATTACTCACATCCAAAAATGCGATTGGACGGATATCTCCGAGCTTAAGCAGAATCCCCTTACAAAACAATAAGCATCGAGGAGACTCCCATGATCCAGCGCACGCTGCGATGGCTGCTCGCCATCGCCACGCCTTTAGCCATTCTGATGGGCGGCCCGGCCGCGGCGGCATATCCAGACCGACCGATCCGCCTGATCGTGACCTTCGTGCCCGGTGGCGGCGCCGACCTGCTGGCCCGCTATCTGGCCCGCGCGCTGAGCGAAGACATGGGCCAGCCCGTCATCGTGGAAAACCGTCCCGGCGCGGGCGGCATGATCGGGGTGGAAGCGGGGCGCAATACCAAGCCGGATGGCTATACCCTGACCCTGATTTCATCAAGCTATACGGTCAATCCCAGCCTGTACCGCATGACCTTCGATCCCGTGGCGGACATCACCCCCATCGTGCAGGTATCGCGGGGGCCGCTGCTGGTCGTCGCCAATCCGGATTTCCCACCCAATTCGCTGACGGAACTGGTCGCCTACGCCAAGGCGCATCCCGGCGCCATCAACTACGCGTCGTCAGGGGAAGGCAGCGTGATTCACCTGGCCACCGAGCTATTCGCCCGCCAGGCCGGCATACGCATGACGCACATTCCCTACAAGGGCGGCGGCAACGCTCAGACCGACCTGATGGCCGGCCAGGTGCAGCTCTATTTCGCCGCCACGGCGAGCGCCCTGCCGCATGTGGCGGCCGGCAAGATGAAGGCCCTGGCCGTGACGACCGCCGATCGCATCGCCGCCCTGCCCAAGGTTCCCACCATCGCCGAGAACGGCCTGCCCGGCTATGACGCGACACTGTGGTACGGCCTGATCGGTCCGAAGAACCTGCCCGCGGACATCGTCGAAAAGATCAATGCGTCCGTCAACCGCGCGCTGCTGACACCCGAGGCTCACGCCAAGCTGCAGGCCGACGGCGCCGAACCGGCTGGCGGCACCGCGGCCGCCTTCAATCAAGCCATCGCCACCGGCATCACCAAATGGGCGGGCATCGTCAAGGATCTGGGCATCAAGCCGGAATGAAACCGAACAGCGCTCAAGGAGCATGGAAGACATGAAAGGAAGACTGGAAGGTAAAGTCGCGATCGTTACCGGCGCGGGTTGCGTCGGCCCGGGATGGGGCAATGGCCGGGCGGTGGCGGTGCGCTTCGCGCAAGAAGGCGCCAAGGTGCTGGCCGTCGACATCAATGCCGACTCCATGACGGAGACGCTGGCCCTGGCCCAGGGCGCCGCAGGAGAACTACGCACCTGGACGGCCGACGCCACCCGCGACGCCGACGTGCGCGCCATGGTGCAAGCCTGCCTGGACCAGTTCGGCCGCATCGACATCCTCGTCAACAACGTGGGCGGGTCGCGCAAGGGCGGCCCCGTGGACCTGTCCGAGGAAGACTGGGACGCACAACTGGACTTCAATCTGAAGAGCGTCTTCCTGGCCTGCAAGCACGTCATTCCCGTCATGCAGGGGCAAGGCGGCGGCGCCATCGTCAACACGGCTTCGACGTCCGGCACCCGCTGGACCGGCGCGGCGCAGGTCGGCTACGCCTCTTCGAAAGCCGGCGTCATCCAGTTTTCGCGTGTCGTGGCCGTCGAGTACGCCAAGCACTGCATCCGGGTCAATACCGTGGTCCCCGGACAAATGCACACGCCCATGGTGGAGGCGCGACTGGCCAAGCAGCGCGCCGGTGGCGATATCGAGACCCTGCTGCAGCAACGCCAGGCGCGCATCCCGCTGGGCTTCATGGGCGACGGCACCGACACCGCGAACGCCGCGCTCTTCCTGGCGTCGGACGAGGCCCGCTTCATCACCGGCACCGAAATCGTCGTGGATGGCGGCATGAGCGTGCGCTGTGATTGAAGCCAAACGCTACCCCGATCCCGCCATCCGCTCGCTGGATCACCGCTTCGAAAAATACCATCTGCTGTCTACCGCCGTGGAGCGCCTGGCGACCGGATGCCGCTGGACCGAAGGCCCGGTCTGGTTCGGCGATGGGCGCTACCTGCTGTGGAGCGACATCCCCAATAACCGCATCCTGCGCTGGGACGAGATCAGCGGCAACGTGCAGGAATATCGCGCGCCCTCCAATCACGCCAACGGCAACACCCGCGACCGGCAAGGGCGGCTCATCAGCTGTGAACATGGCGGACGCCGCGTCACACGCACGGAACATGATGGCGGCATCACGGTGCTGGCCGACCGCTACGACGGCAAACGCCTGAACTCGCCGAACGATGTCGTCGTCAAATCGGATGGCTCGATCTGGTTCACCGATCCGCCCTTCGGCATCGTCGGCTACTACCAGGGCGAGCCGGCGCCGCAGGAACTGCCCGCCAACGTCTATCGCATAGACGGGGTGACGGGCGCGCTGACCGTGGTGGCTGAAGGTATCAACGGGCCGAACGGCCTGGCGTTCTCCCCGGACGAGAAACTGCTGTACGTCGTCGAATCGCGGGCACGGCCACGCAATATCGTGGCGCTGCGCGTCAGTGATGACGGCTTGCGCCTGTCGCAACCTGAAGTCCTCATCGACGCGGGCGCCGGCACGCCGGACGGATTCCGTGTCGACGTGGACGGCAATCTGTGGTGCGGCTGGGGAATGGGTACCGAAGAACTCGACGGCGTGCGGGTCTTCACGCCCGAAGGTGAGGCGATCGGCCATATCGCCTTGCCGGAGCGTTGCGCCAACCTCTGCTTCGGCGGGCGCCATCGCAACCGGCTGTTCATGGCCTCCTGCACGTCCATCTACTCGCTGTATGTGAACACCCAGGGAGTCGCCGGCGGTTGACCGGCGCGCCGTCCCAGAGGAGACATAAATATGAGAACAAATATCCGCAGCGTCATCTTCACAAGCGCGTTGCTGGCCGCGCTATCCCTGGGCGGGACCGCCCATGCCGCGCAACCCGTGAAGCTGGTGGTCGCATTTCCGCCGGGCGGTCCGGCCGACACGCTGGCCCGCATCCTGGCCAAGGAGCTGGCCGACGAACTGAAGGAATCGGTCATCGTCGAGAACAAGCCCGGGGCCAACGGCGCCATCGCCATCACCTACGTGATGCGTAGCCCCGCGGACGGCAGCGTGTTGTTCCTCAGTTCGGCAGGGGCCATCGCGATCAACCCCGCCCTCTACCCCAGCCTGCCCTACAAGCCGCTGGAGGACCTCACGCCTGTCTCGCTGGTGGTGCACACGCCCGAGGTCCTGGTCGTCGCCCCAGGCAATACGGCGCGCTCGGCCGCCGATTTCGTCACGGCATCGCGCCAGCGGGCCAAGCCGGCCACCCTGGCGTCGTCCGGCATAGGCAGCATGCCCCACATGGCCATCGAGTTGTTCAAGCAGCAGACCAAGGTGGGCTTTCTGCACGTCGCGTACAAGGGCGCGGCGCCCGCCATCGCCGACACCATAGGCGGCCACGTCGAAGCCTTCTTCGGCGACGTATCGGGCCTGATGCCTTTCATCAAAGACAAGCAGCTGGTCGCATTGGGCGTCGCGGCGCCACAGCGCCTGAAGGCCTTGCCCAACGTTCCCACGCTGGGCGAACAGGGCATCCCCAACGTCGAAGCCAGCAACTGGTATGGGGTGTTCGGCCCCAAGGGTCTGACGCCTGACCTGACCAACAAGCTGAACACCGCGGTGCAGCACGCATTGAAGGCTCAGTCCCTGGTCGACAACCTCGCAACCCAAGGCGTCGAACCCACGGGATCCACACCGCAAGGCTTCAAGGAGCTGATCCAACGCGATACCGAAAAGTGGGCTAAGGTTGTCAAGGAGGGATCTATCAAGGCGGAATAGCCTTGGGGACGGCGCACAGAAGATCATGCATGAACACGATGACGCGCCTGCTCCAGAAAAAACGGAGGACGGACACATCATGAAGCGCAAAGCGGATGCCGCGTGCCAGCTCGTGCAAGACCATTTTCTTCGTAAGACCGTACGCACCACCCTGGCCGCGACAGCGGTTTCGGTGGTGGCCTTGCTCGGCGCATGCGCCACGCACTCCGGGCCCGACACGTCGGCCACCCGGTTCAAGGTCGATGCCGCATGGCCGCAAGCCTTGCCCGATCAGGAAATCCTCGGCCAGGTCGCCGGCGTGGCGACCAGTACCGATGATCACGTCTGGGTGCTGCAACGGCCCGGCAGCCTGACCGAAGACGAGCGCGGCGCCGCGCTCAATCCGCCGCTTTCCAGCTGCTGCAAACCCGCGCCTCCCGTCATCGAGTTCGATGCGGCCGGCAAACCGCTGCGCGCCTGGGGCGGTCCTGGCCAAGGCTATGACTGGCCGCAGAACGAGCACAGCATCTACGTGGACAAGCAGGGCTACGTCTGGATCTCCGGCAACGGCGACAAGGATGGACAGATCCTGAAGTTCACGCGCGACGGAAAGTTCGTCCTGCAGATCGGCAAGCCGGGACCGCAGACGGGCAATCGGGACACCACTCGGCTGGGCCGGCCCGCCGGTGTCGAGGTGGACACCGACGCCCGCGAGTTGTACGTTGCCGACGGCTACTACAACCGCCGCGTCATCGTCTTCGACAGCGACACTGGTGCCTACAAGCGGATGTGGGGCGGGTACGGTAAGCAGCCGGCCGACATCGGGCCCGCCAGCTCCGTGCGCAGAGACCCCCCGACGCCGGAACAGCTGTTGCAGTTCTCCAATCCGCATTGCGTGCGCGTCGCTCGTGACGGCATGGTCTATGTCTGCGATCGTCTCAACAACCGCATCCAGGTCTTCCAGAAAGACGGCGCATACGTGAAGGAGTTCTCGGTCGCGCCCAATACGGCGGGACCGGGTTCGGTCTGGGACCTGGTGCTGTCGCGCGATCCGGCGCAGGAGTATCTGTACGTCGCCGACGGCCGCAACAACCAGCTGCTGACGCTGTCGCGCGACACGGGACAGGTGCTCGCCACGACGGGGCACTCTGGCCGCTATGCCGGCGATTTCCATTGGGTGCATGACCTGGCGATCGACTCGCAAGGCAATCTGTATACCGGCGACGTCGATACCGGCAAGCGGGTACAGAAGTTCACGCCGACGCGCTAAGCAAGCGAGGCCCGGCGCCGCGCGCCGGGCTTTCCCTCAACCGAGCAAGCCGGGATTGTCGCGCCACACGCGATAGCACAAGGCAGTAGCGAAGCTTACCCACGCCAGGTAAGGCACGAGCAGCAGGCCCGCCAGCGCGCGCACGCGCCAGAAGCCTATCAGCGTGGCCACGATAAGCAGCCACAGCACGCAGATGTTCACGAAGGCCCATGCGCCAAGGTGCCAGGCGAAGAACAGCCAGCTCCACAGAGCATTCACGGCCAGCTGGATCACGTACAGGCGCAGCACACCGCCATGCAGACGCCAGCCTCCCGCGCGCCACACCCACCATGCCGCCAGGCTCATCAAGATATAGAGCGTGGTCCATGCGGGACCGAAGACACCCGCCGGGGGGGCCCAGGTGGGCTGGACCAGTTGAGCGTAGAACGCCGCGGCCTGCACCGACGCAATCGCGCCCAGCGCGGCGGTGATGAAACCTGGTGCCAGCCAGCCGACCAGGCCGATGACCTGGCGCCGGGTTGAAAAGGATGCCATCGAGTACTCCCTGGTTTTGCGTACGTTGTTGCTTGTTTGTCTATCCGCCCGTCGAGCTTACCCGTTCCCCATCAGCTTCGGGATCTCCTCGGCCAGCGCATCGATGGCCGAGCGCGTCTTGCAACGCAGGTGGCGGGCCTGGGGCCAGACGGCATAGACCTCCTGCGGCCGGATGGTGGTGTGCTCCAGCACCTGCACCAGGGTGCCACGCCGGACGTAATGCGCCAGCAGCCAGCTGGGCAGCCAGGCCAGGCCCAGGCCATCGGCCGCCGCATTGGCGATGGCCTGGATGTCGTCCATGCTGATTTGCGTGGGAACGTCCACGCGGCGCGACCGGCCCGCGGCGTCGAGCAGGGTCCACGCCGCGGTGGCGCCACCGTGCGAATAGGCAATGCGGACATGCCCGTCAAGATCGTCGACATCGCGGGGCGTGCCGTGGCGCGCCAGGTAGTCCGGCGCGGCGCCTATGCCCGTGTACTGCGTACCCAGGCGCCGTGCCGCCAGCGTGCTGCTGTCTTCCAGCGTGCCGATACGGATGGCCAGGTCGAAGCCTTCCTCGATCAGGTCCACGTAGCGATCGCTGAACGACATGTCGACGTGCAATTGCGGATGCCGGCGCGTCAGCGCCAGCAGCACCGGCGCCACGCAAAGCTGGCCGAAGGCCTCCGGCATGCTGACGCGCAGGCGGCCGCTGGGTGCCATGCGGCCACTGTCCAGATCGGCCTCGCCCGCGTCCAGCTCGGCCAGCGCGCGCACGCAGCGTTCGTAATAGGCCAGGCCCTCGGCGGTCAGCGCCTGGTTGCGGGTGTTGCGCTGGATCAAGCGCACGCCCAAACGGGCTTCCAGGCGGGCAATGGCCTTGCCGACCGCCGACCGGGTCAGGTCCAGCCGTTCAGCGGCGGCCGCGAAGCCACCGGCCTCGACGACCTGCACGAAGGTGGTGACGCCGTCCAGTTTGTCGATCATCAGGGGGTTGTCCAGAGGTCTTGGCGGAAACAGACCCGCATCCATTGGATCATTTCAGGATCAAATCCTAGGAATCCAGCGAGCCAATCTGGGAATTCTATTCCCATAAACTCCCCTGGTCGCGTCCTATCTTCTGTCCGGACGCCTGATTCCTCGGAGCACCCCCGCCATGCCGGCGCACGAAATCCCCCTCCCCGCTGCCCCACAGGCCGCCTTCTCGACACGGGACCGCCTGGCTCTGCTGGCAGTCTGCCTGGCCGCCTTGATGTCCGGCCTGGAGATTTCCAGCGTGCCGGTCATCCTGCCTATCCTGGAGCACACGCTGCAGGGCTCGTTCGCGGGCATGCAGTGGATCATGAACGGCTACACCATCGCCTGCAGGGCGGTGCTGATGGCCACGGGAACGCTGGCCGACCGCTATGGGCGCAAGCGCGTGTTCCTCTACTCGATCGCGCTGTTCGCCGTATCTTCGCTGTTGTGCGGATTGGCGTGGACCACGCCCTTGCTGATCGCGGGCCGCGTGCTACAGGGCGCCAGCGGCGGCGCGATGCTGATCTGCCTGGTGGCCGTGCTGTCGCGCCAGTTCAGCCATCCGGCCATGCGCGCCAAGGCGTTCAGCGCGTGGGGCATCATCTTCGGCATCGGGCTGGGCTTCGGCCCCCTGGTCGGCGGCGTCATCGTCGCCCTGTCAGGCTGGCGCTGGGTATTCTGGGTCCATGTGTTCATCGCCGTGGCGACGTGGTTCCTGGCCGCGGCCAGCGTGCAGGAGTCGCGCGACCCCCACGCCGGCAGGCTGGACGTCGCCGGCACGGTAACCCTGTCCCTGGCGGTGCTCGGACTGGCGTATTTCGTCACCCAGGGCGCGGACCGGGGCTTCGGCACCGTGCCGGCGCTTGCCGCCCTGGCAGTCAGCGTGCTGTCCTTCTGCGCCTTCCTTCTGGCGGAGCGGCGTGCCGCGCACCCCATGTTCGATTTCTCGGTCTTCCGCGTGCGCAACTTCTCGGGTGCGTTGTTGGGGTCCGCGGGCATGAACTTCAGCTTCTGGCCCATGGTCATCTACCTGCCCATCTACTTCCAGAGCGCGCTGGGCCAGGACGCGGCCACCGCCGGCGCGTCGCTGCTGGCCTACACCCTGCCCACCTTGCTGTTCCCGCCCCTGGGGGAACGTCTGGCGCTGCGTTACCGGCCGGGCATCGTCATTCCTGCTGGCATGTTCGTGATCGGCCTGGGCTTTCTGCTGATGCGCATCGGCAGCACGGTGGACTGGCTGACCGTCCTGCCTGGCTGTCTGGTGGCCGGCGCCGGGCTGGGGCTGACCAACACGCCGGTCACCAACACCAGCACCGGTTCCGTGTCCAGCGCGCGCGCCGGCATGGCGTCCGGCATCGACATGAGCGCCCGCATGATTTCCCTGGCGATGAACATCGCGATGATGGGATTCCTGCTGGTCGCCGGTGTCGCGCACTATTTGCGCGACGCTTTGCCCACGTCGCTGCCGGACGCGGCCACCCTGGCACTGGCCAATCGCATCGCGTCGGGCAATCTGTCCGACGCGGCCGCGGCCTTCCCCGCCGGGCTGCCGGCGGCAGCGCTGGAAGCCACCGGGCGCGCGGCGCTGCACCATGGCTTCGGCTGGGTCATGCTGTACGGGGCCATCGCGGTGTGGCTGCTGGCCCTGGCGTCATTCGTGGTGTTCCGGCACCCCGCAGTGCAGCATTAAACCCGTCTGGATGGGCACGAGGCGCCAAAACGTCGACGCATGAAATTTGGCACAATCGCGGCTTCCGCCCACTGTCGTTGCTTTGCTTCATCCATGCGCCGCGCCTCGCTGTTACCGCTGTTGTCCGTTCTCGGTTCCGTCATCTTCCTGGCGCTGGGAACGTCCTGGGCCAAGCACACCCTGTTTCCGCTGGTCGGAGCCCAAGGCACCACGGCCGTGCGCGTCGGCTTCTCCGCCTTGCTGCTGCTTGTGCTGTGGCGGCCCTGGCGCTGGCCGCTGAGCGGCAGGGACGCCCGCATGGTGGCCTATTACGGCGCGGCATTGGGGGCCATGAATCTGTGCTTCTACATGGCGCTGCGGACCATTCCCTTCGGTATCGCCGTGGCCATCGAATTCTCCGGCCCGCTGCTGGTGGCCTTGCTTGGCTCGCGCCGCGCCATGGACTTCATCTGGGTGGTGTTCGCCATCGTGGGCCTGCTCCTGCTGCTGCCCATGGTCAACAACGTCAGCACCCTCGATCCGACGGGCGTCATGTTCGCCCTCCTGGCGGCGGCGCTGTGGGCCACGTACATCATCAGCGGCAAGCGCGTGGAGCATATGCACGCGGGCCATTCCGTGTCGCTGGGACTGACCGTGGCCGCGGTGGTGGTGGTGCCGATAGGCGCGGCCCAGGCAGGCACGGCGTTGCTCTCCCCCACGGTGCTGCTGGTGGGCCTGGGCGTGGCGGCCCTGTCCAGCGCCATTCCGATTTCGCTGGAAATGGTGGCTCTGAAACGCCTGCCGAAGCAGGCGTTCGGCATCATGCTGAGCATGGAGCCGGCGGCAGCGGCGCTGCTGGCCCTGCTGCTGCTGGATGAACACCTGACCCTGACCCAATGGCTGGCCATCGCCCTGATCATGGCCGCGTCCATCGGCAGCGCCGTCACGGCGCGCCGCCCCGCCATTCCGCCAGCGGCGGCCACGTTGCAAGGCTGAAGGGATCCAGGCGGCACCCAACACGCCCCCGCGGACACGGCTCGGATCAAGCCCCCGCGCCGTCGGTTTCCATGAAGCCATCACCCTTCTCAAGCACTTTGCGCGCGTAGTACTCGAAGGTCCGTTGCGTGCGCTTGGGTGTGAGTATCCAATCGCGCGCTTCGCGTCCCATCCCAGGGTCGATCTTCTGTATCACGCCGGCCGCCATGGCGGTCAATTGCAGGCGGGCAGTGCGTTCGATATGGTGGGCCAGCACGTAGGCCTCCTCGATCGAATGCGTCGCGACCAACTGCCCGTGATTCGCCAAAAGAATGGATTTCTTGTCGCCCAGCGCCGCGGAAATCATTTCGCCTTCCTCGTTGCCCACCGGGATGCCGGGCCATTCAGGCAGGAACGCACAGTTGTCGTAGAGAACCGCCGAGTCCATGCAGGCGACTTCCAGCGGCACGCCCAGCATGGACAGGGCCACCACATGGAACGGATGCGTGTGAACGATGCAGTTGACCTTGGGCTTTTCCTTGTAGATCCACAGGTGAAAGCGATTGGCGGCGTTGGCCATGCCCTCGCCTTCCAGCACGTTCAGGTCCTCGTCCACCAATAGCAGATTGGCCGCCGTGGCTTCGTCCATGCCGATGCCGAACTGCTGGGTGTAGAAGGTATTCGGCTGCGTCCCGCGCACGGTGATCTGGCCGGACATGCCCGAGTCGTGCCCGCTGGCGTAGACCATGCGGCACAACAGCGCCAGCTTCTGCCGCGTGGACCACTGGGGCGCGTCGCCAAAGTGTTTCTCCATTTGCGCGATGGCACGTTGTACCAGCGCGTTCTTGTCCAGCTCTATGGTGTTTTCCATGCTCACTCCGGTTTGATCAATCTGCCCTGATGTCATTCTTGCGGACGACGTCGGCCCACTTTCCGCGCTCAGCCTGCACGAAGGCCTTGAACGCGGCCGGATCGCTGCCGATCGGCACCGCGCCCTGTTCTTCCAGGCGCTTCCGGCTGGCCGGGTCCGCCAACACCCGCTGTACCGCCTGCGCCAGGCGGTCGACCACCGCGGGAGGCGTGCCCTTGGGCGCGAACAGGCCATACCAGTTGTCGGCGACGACGTCGGGATAGCCGAGTTCAGCCAGGGTCGGTACATCGGGCAGCAGCGGCGACCGGGACTTGCCCAGGGTCGCCCACACTTTGACTTTGCCGCTTTGAAGAAAGGGCTTGAAGGTGAAATAGGTGTCGATCATGATGGGCACCTGGCCAGCGATCAGATCGACCACGGCGGGGCCGCCGCCTTTGTAGGGCACATGCTGCAGCGGAATGTCGGCAGCACGGGAAAGCAGCACGCCCGACAGGTGGAATACCGTGCCGACGCCCGAACTGGCGATCACACCGTCCCGCGGATTCGCCTTGACCCGAGCACGGAAATCCTGCCAGGACGCCCCGGCGCCATTGTTGGTCGCGGCCAGCACGATCAAGGCGCTGACCATCTGCGAGATCGGCTCGAAGCCGGTCACGGGGTCGACCGCCATCTTGTAGAAGTTGGGGCCGATCACCTGGCTGGCCGGACCGACCAGCAGGGTGTAGCCGTCGGGCGTGGCCCGGCCGACATAATCCGAGGCGATCACACCGCCCGCTCCCGGGCGGTTTTCAACGATGACGGGCTGCTTGAGTTCCAGCGCCAGGCCTTCGCTGATCAACCGCGTCACGGCGTCCGCCCCGCCGCCGGGCGGAAAGCCAAGGACCACATGTAGAGGCTTTTCCGGGTAGACAGCCGCCGAGGCCGCTGAAATACTCATGCACAGCAATGACGCCGCTGCGATCGAGCGCGCGAGCAATCCACGAATCATGTTTTTTCCCCTTGTTTGTCATGCCGGACCGGTCTGGCTCCGTCATTGGGATCATGAAACGCCGCGCGCCGCTGAACAATCTGGAATATCCGTGAGCCGCTTTCGGCATTTCCGAAGCGTGCTGGCCGAAAAAAAACGCCCGACGAGGACCCGCTTGTGCCTTTGAAATTCGATCTGCAGGATCTTCGGCTGATGCGAGCCGTCGCGGAAGCGGGCAGCATTACCGCCGGCGCCGAAGCCGTGCATCTGGCCGTCGCCTCCGCCAGTGAGCGGATCAAGGCGCTGGAAGCGTCCGCGGACACGCCCTTGTTCAACAGGGTGGCGCGCGGTGTCGTCCCGACAGCCGCGGGGATGACGGTGATCCGCTTCGCCCAGACCATGCTGGAACATTCCGGGCGCCTCGACCTGGCGCTCAAGCGCTCGACCGAAGGACTTCAAGGGGAAGTCAGCATCGCCGCCAACTCGGTCGCCATCTCCTTTCTGCGGCAACCGTTGACCCGCTTTCTGCGCGACAACCCCGGCGCCAACGTGACGGTCCACGAGGTCCCGAGTGCCGAAGCGATAGACATGGTCCTGCAGCGGCGTGTCGACGTGGGCCTGGCTGCGTTGACGGACACCAGCCCGGCCATCAAGGCGCGGCCGGCCTTTTCCGACAAGCTCGTTGTCGCGATGGCCCACGACCATCCCTTGGCGTCGAAACCCGCGGTACGGTTCGCCGAGGTCCTGGATTTCGACTTGCTGTGCCTGCGGCCGCAATCGGCGCTGGACCGGTTTCTGACCAGCCAGGCCGCTTATCTGGGCCGGCGCATGATCCGCCGCGTTGCCATCGACGACGTCGGCGCCATCTGCGAGATGGCAGAGGCCGGCATCGGGGTGGCCGTCGTCGCGAAGAGCGCCGTCGACCGCTATGCGAAGCAGATGTCATTGAAGCTGCTGCCGCTTACCGAGGCGTGGAGCGACCGGCACGTCAGCGTTTTCTGGAACGAGTCGCTGGAGCGCCCGGAAATCAGCCAGGCGCTCTGTACGGCAATTTTCGATTGAGGCGGACGACGCTCGCCCCCGCGCGTTTTCCTGACCTTGCGGCCGTCAAAGCCGCGACAGGTGGCGCGCGAAGTGCGTCAGTTCCACCACGCTGCTGGAACGGGCCTCTTCGATCCAGGCTTGCAGGCGCGCCAGGATCTGCTCGCTGCTTTCCAGGGAGCTGCCCCAGATGCCGGCCAGGCTGCGCCGCATCGCCACCACGGCATTCAGTTGCCGCATGCCCTGCATGGCGGACTCCAGCTGCCGCAATTCGTCGGCGCCCAAGAGTTCCTCGGGTAGCCGCAACAGTTTTCTCAACGTCGACTTGCGCGCGCTGACGGACGCCTTGTCCGCCACGCGGCTGAGCGCCCGCAGCTCACGCAGAGCGGTCTTCTTCAAGACGCGGCCGAAGCGCCGCATCAAGGCATAGCGATGCGTCTGCACGGCCTGCAGCATGGCGATGTCGACATCGGCCCGCGGAAGGCTCCGTACCGCAGCCCTGGGCGCGACGCGGCGCACCCGCGCCAGCCGCAGGGCCTGCAAGATCCGGATGTAGCCCCAGCCGATATCGAACTCATACCACTTGCTGGAGAACTTGGCGGACGTCGCGTGCGCATGGTGGTTGTTGTGGAGTTCCTCGCCACCGATCACCAAGCCCAAGGGAAAGAGATTCGTGCTGGCGTCCGGGCTGGAAAAATTCCGATAGCCGATGAAATGCCCCAAGCCGTTGACGACCCCCGCGGCCCAGAAAGGTATCCACGCCATCTGCACGGCCCAGACCGTCAACCCGATGGCGCCGAAGGCCAGGACATCGATCGCCAGCATGATCATGATGCCGAGCACACTGTGCGGCGTGTACAAGTGCCGCTCGATCCAGTCATCCGGCGTGCCGTTGCCGTATCGCTCCAGCGTTTCCTTGCGCGCGACCTCTTCGCGATAGAGATCCGCGCCACGCAGGAATACCCGCATGGCCCCGAAGATCCTGGGCGAATGCGGGTCGCCCTCACGCTCGCAATGCGCATGGTGCTTGCGATGCACGGCCACCCACTCCCGCGTCGTCATGCCCGTGGTAAGCCACAGCCACAGACGGAAGAAATGCGCCACCACGGGATGAAAATCCACGCCTCGATGCGTCTGGCTGCGATGCAGATACAGCGTGGTGCAGACGATGGTGATGTGAGTGGCGATCAAGGTGATCGCCGTGATTTGCAGCCAGCCAAGGTGCAGCAAACCGTGCGCGAGGAAATCCAGCAAGCTTTTCAAGTTCCAACCTGTACAAAGGGTGCCCAGACCGCGATGGTCTCGTGCCGCGATCTCTCGCGACGCTCAACCCCGCACTCTAGGCACACCAGGCATTGCTGAAAAGCACGCAGGCTGGACTTTTCAATTTCTGAAATTGAAATAATCGGCCTGGATCTGGGCCCGCGCCCGCCGGGCGGCCAACGCGCTCCGCACATAACGCTGCGCGGGTTTCTCGATCCAGCGATAGCAGGCGGCCGCCAGCAGCAGGCTCACCGTCAGCATCAACATCATCATGCCGAAAGAGGATCCCGGCGAAAGCGCATGGCGATCATGGATAGCCAGCCCCTTCGTCAGGACCTCGGTGGTCGTATGCTCCACCAGACCATGAATCAGGTACAGGGCATAGGACACCTCGCCCAGCCAGACCAGCGGGCTGCTGTTCAACCATGCGCCGAAGCGACTGCGGTTCGACACCACCGCCAACAACAGCGCCGCGAACAGCAGGACCACCAACAGGTCCGGCCCCTTTGCGTGCAAGGTCAGCAGCACCAGCGCCAGCAAAACGCCCGTGGCCGCGTCACCCGACAGCAAGGCGGGACGCAGCGGCGACGTGTACGCCCGATACAGCAGCGTGCCCAGCAGAAACTCCGGCAGACAGCGCAGCAAGGTGCTCGGCCCGTCCCACACATTGAAGTCATCGTTCGTCCACCACGCCAGGCCCAGCAACACGGCGCACAGCACGGCGGCTAACAGCCCCTGCGCTTGCGGGCTGGCCCGCCAGACTCGCAACAGCACGAAGGGGAAAGCCAGATAGGCCATGAATTCCAGGCTGATGGACCATGCCGCGTAATTCCAGCTCAAGGTGCTGGCATGCAGGCCTTGCAGCATGAACAGATTGGCGACCAGCGCCAGCATGGACCGCACTCCCGTGGCAGGAATCCCTTGCAGCGGTCCGCCCGCAGCGTATTCCGCGACGCTGACGATCACCGCCACCGCCACGAACAGCCCCAACACGGCAAGATGCAGCGGGTAGATGCGTGCGATGCGCGCCGACAGGAAGGACCAGTAACTGCGCGCATCGACGCGACGGTCAAACGACGTGCAATAGACGTGCGCCATCACGAAACCGCTCAGCATGAAGAACAGGTCGACCGCCAGGTAGCCCTTGTTCAACAGAGCGGTATGCCGGTCCGGATGCATGCTGGGGAAATAGAGCACGCCGTAGTGATAGAGCACCACCCATACGGCGGCGATGCCACGCAGTGGCGTCAGCGAAGGCAAGTGAGATACGCGCTGGCCAGGCGTCGCTTGAGGGTTTTCAGGCCGTAGAGTCTGGTCCGAGATCGGGCTTTCCTCCAGAAAGGCGGGGAAGACGGTCGGGGCAGGCTATCACGCAGATACTGGCGAGGGCATATCGATAACTCAGAGAATGTTTCCGCATCTTCCCCGATTTTTGGCCCATCCCTGACCGCTGGCGCCTTGTCCATGTAGAGATTCGATACGGTTTAGAATGAGCCCCACCTTCGAAGAACGAGAAAGCGATGCCCACGGAACAGATCGCCGCAAGAACCGCGTTGGTGCTGGAAACGAACAACCTGCGCGGCGGGGCCGACCTGCACAAAGTCGCTGAGAGCCTCACGCGGCTGATGGCAGCCTTGCGTGGACAAACCCTGCCCCTGACCAGCCTGGCACAGGTCGTCATCACGCACGACGGCCTGCCCGCGACAGTGTGTAGCGAGATCGAGTCCCTGGCAGGTCGGACCATCGATTTCGTCCGCATCGATCCGGCAACCGGCTACTACGAGGCCAAGAACCTGGGTTTCGATCGTACCGACCCCGCGCGCTGCGATTACGTCGCCTTCGGTGATGCCGATTGCAAGCCCTCGGCCGACTGGCTGGCGCAACTGCTGGCGCCCTTCGCTGCCGACGCCCCGCCGCGCGTGGTGGCGGGCCGCACCAGCTATGCCGAAACGGTCGCCGGCACCGCGCTGACCACCATCGATTTCATGTATTTTCCCAGTCGCCTTGGGACTGCCGCGACGGCGAACTTCTACGCCAACAACGTGGCCTTCGAGCACGCCGTGTTCGAGCAATACCGCTACCAGCCGCTGGATGGTGTTTACCGAGCGCACTGCCAGGTGCTGGGACTGCGTCTGGTCACCGCCGGCATCCCCCTGCATTACGCGCCGCGTGCGCACACGGAGCATCGTCTTCCTGACAGCCGGCTTGAAGCGCTGCAACTGCGCTGGATGCGCGGCCAGGACAGCGTGGGACTCACGCCCTTCCTGGTGCGCACCTATGCGCCGGCCCGCATGCAGTGGCTGGGCCGTAGCGGCCCGATCGGTCCGCTATGCGTGCTGGCCATCCGCTTGCGGCATAGTTTGCGGGCCTTGAACCGTCAGGATCTCCAGCCCGTTCGCGGCCTGCGCCGCCTGGCGGCTGTCACCATGATCCTGGGGTTCTCGGCCGTGGATGCGCTGGGCGCGTTGGCGCGCGGCCTGGGGCTGGATACGACCCGGCGGGGCGCCGATGCGCAGGCGCTGTCCTATCACCGCCATTGATCGCACTGCCTGATCGCCCTACCTGATTGCACTGTCTGATCGCACTACCGCAGCCTCACCTACCTACTGGAAGCCCAAAGATGGCCCTCCGCCTGACCTATCGTTCGATTGCCGCGGCGCTTTTTCTGTGCGCCAGCGCTCACGCCGCCGCCGCGACCCATGCCGGCCGTGGCGTGTTCAACTTCACGTCCGGTAGCGGCTGCCCTTTGGGCGATGCGACCGCGGGCGGCCAGGCTTGCGACCGCCTGGCGCTCGCCGATGCGGATACCCACGCCACCGTGGATACCGAGGGCCATACGATACACTTCGACAATACCCGCCACTATGACGCGGACACGCCCGTGGGCGACGTGCTGCTGCAAGGGACCGGCGTGGATGCCAAGGGCAAGCGCGTGCCCTTGAGCCTGCACCTGAAGCTGAACCGGGATGGCAACAAATGGAAGGTGAGCATGCATGCGCACGCACCGGTGCGCGGCGATTTCAGCGACGTGCGGATCGATCCGTACACGGTCACGGTGAACGGCCCCAAGGGCGAAGAAATCGTGCTGACACAAGAACGGGCCATCGCCGTGCTGGCGAAACCTTCGCTGTCGGCGCGCATCGCGCAGGGGCTGGTGCATGTCCGGCCGGCGGGCGACCTGGCTGACGCGCCTGATGTCATCGTGTCACTGGGTGTGGGCAAGGTCGCCAAGCGGCTGGCCAGAGTGCGCTTTCAAAGCCAGCTGGACGGCGATGCCGGCATCGCGGCCCGGATCGCGCAGGGCAATTGGTCCCTGGACATGGAAGCCCTGAGCGGCCAGATCCCCCGCCGCGCCGTGCAGGGCGATCTTTTCCTGTTCGGTCTGGAAAATGAAACGCTGCTGCAACCTCTGCGCGAGAAAGGCTTCGCCAAGCACGATGCCCTGACGATAGGCGCCAAGGACGGCCAGGGCTACCTGCGCTTCAACGGTGTGCAGCAGGCATTCGCGCAGGCGGACAGGGTTGCACGGTTGTTCATGGAAGACAGCTTCCTGGGCTTGATCCTGACGCAGCAGCGTGGGGCGGTTGTGGCTGCGGCTGTGAAAACGGGCAATGGAAACTGATCCGCGGGACGCCTATGCCTGCCTGCACGCGCCGGTCCCAAAGGGCTGGGCGCGGGTCCAGGCAGCGCTCGTCGATCGCATCAAGCGCGCCGCGCTGCGGCGGCTGCATGCGAGCAACGCTGGCGAGATCCTGCTTCTGCGGATGTACCTGATCGGCGAGGAGTCCACCGAACAGGCGCTGCAAGACGACTTCGTCCCCGGCGACGCGCCGGGCTGGCTGGCCCGCCAGGCCGCGCAGCACCTGGCGGAAGAACGCGAGCACGTGCAGGCCTTCGCGGCGGCCATCGCGCAGCGTAGCGTTGCGGTTGGGGATGGCCAGCGCGGCGCTGGCGACGCTGCCGCGGATGCGGCGGATGCGAATGCGGCGGGCCAAAGCGCGCCCGGCGCCAGTGAGCCAGACTGGCTCAGCCGCCGCAAGATTGCCCGCTGGAAGCGCCTGGCCCAACGCCACGCGCCGCACTTTTCGCAGGGTGTGCTGGTGCCGGCTTACGCCATCGGCCTGTGCGCGGAACAGATGGGCGTGCGCGTATTGCGCCGCCATTGCGACACGATAGGCACGACGCATCCGCTGCACCCGCTGCTGGCCGGCGTCCTGGAAGACGAGTCCCGCCACGTGCGCCTTTGCATGCACACGCTCAAGCGCACCGTGACGGCGGACGAACTGCCCAGACTGGAAGCGTTGTTGCGGGAGATCCGCGGCATCGAGCGCGGCTTCGGTATCAGCGGGTCGATAGGCATGTACATCGCCGGTTGGATGTGCGCCTTGCGTTCGCCAGCGCCATCGACCTGATGGCTCCACGGATTCTTTATCTGGCGACCGCGGACGCGCGCGGCCACCTGATGCGGGCGCAGTTGCTGGCCCATGCCCTGACCGCGGCCGGCGCGCGCGTGCAGGTGATCACGACGTCTGATGAAGGCCGGCGCTTCCTGGCAGGCTTCGGCATCGATGCGCCCGTGCTGTCGCGGCACTACGCCGTGCAGTTCGACCAGGCGCAGAACATGTTGCGGCGCGCGACCGATGCCAACGTCGCCAAATACGTGTTCTTGCCGAACCGCATGTTGCGTGACCTCTGGCGGCTGCGCGCGTTGATGCGTGACGCGGACCTGGTCGTCAATGACTCCTTCCATCCCGCCTTGTTGACCATGGGCATCCTGCCGGTCGGCCGGCGCAAGGTCGTGCATGTCTACGGCGCCAGCTTGCGGGCGGCGTTGGAAGGCAATTTCCGTGGCCGCGTGACGGGTTGGGTCGCCAATCTCTTCAGCCGTGTGATCGCCTGGCAGATCGCGTCCGCCCGCGCGCGTATCGAACATGATTTCGCGTATCCGGTCCGGGAGGGGGCACTCGATGCCCGTGCCCGCAGCCTGGTTCCCGGCGGCGAAGCCAGCGCCTGCGCGCTGGGATACTCAACGCTGACGGACCCGGGCCCCGCGCGGCGCCTTCCAACCAAGGTTGCCTCTTCCCATACCTATCAACTGCCGACGCCAGTGGCTGTTGCCACGGCGGACGCCGGGCCTGGGGGCGCCGTCGGCGCGGCCGTTTATCTGAATCCCCATTTCCGTGATCCGCATCTGGCCGATGCGTTGCAGGCTGGCCTGGCGCAGGCCGCGGCCGCCGCGAGCAATGGCAATGGCAGCTTCTCCCATTGCGTAGGCGAAGGCTACGCGGACAGGCCCGGCTGGATCGCGCGCGACGAACACTGGGCCGACCACGCCGCCCGCAGCGACGTGATCATCTCGGCGCCCGGCATGGCCGCGTTGTCGATCGCCCTGGTCTACGACAAGCCCATCATCCTGGTGCTCACGGACCAGCCCGAACAGACCGCGAACGCCGCCCGCGCCGTGGAGCTTGACCTGCGCCATCGCGTCGTCACCTGGCGCGGCGATGCCGCGTCATTCCGCGACCAGGTCGCGCAGGCTATGCGGGAGCTGTGCGCACCGGACGAAGGGCTCCGCCCCTCCGACTCCGGTTCCGGCTCGGGCTCCACCGCCAGCGCCAGCGACAACAACACCTCCAGCCGCGACAGCGGCGCAGCCTCTAAACGGGCCACCGCCCGCCTGGACGCGTGGGTAAGGGTAATACTGGGTCTTCTCTCCCGCTGAAGAGGTATTGGCCAATAGTGAATGCCGAGCCGCCCCGTTCGGCGCAGACTCATCTCCACAGTGCCACCCATACAAAAAATACGGAGACAAGCCTGTGAAATCGTTCACCGCCATTCTTGCGTCTGCTGCAATTGGCCTTACCCTGCTGTCCGGCGCGGCCTGTGCGCAGACCTCAGCCGCGGACAAGTACCCCGATCACCCCATCAAGCTTGTCGTCGGCTACACCCCCGGCGGCGGCAACGACGTCGCGGCGCGCCTGCTGGCCAAGGAGCTGGCGAGCATATTGCACGGCAACATCGTCGTCGAGAACCGCCCTGGCGCCGGCACCAATATTGGCGCGGCCTTCGTGGCCCGCTCCGCGCCCGACGGCTACACGCTGTCCTTGTCGTCGACCGCGCTGGCCGTCAACAAGACGCTCTACAAGAAACTTGATTACGACGCCGTCAAGGATTTCGATCCGGTGGCCATCTTCGCGGAGGCGCCGAACCTGCTTCTGATCAATCCGAAACTGCCGGTCAAGTCCGTATCGGAATTCATCGCCTATGCGAAGAAGCATCCCGGCAAATTGAATTTCTCGTCGGCGGGCAGCGGCAGCACCCAACACCTGTCCGGCGAACTGTTCAAGAAGCTGACGGGAATCGAGGCCACCCACGTTCCCTATAAGGGCTCCGCCCCGGCCCTCACCGCCGTCATCAGCGGCGAAGCCGACTTCAGCTTCATCAACATTCCCAGTTCCAAGCAACTGATCGAAAGCGGCCAGATCCGCGCCCTGGCGATCACCGCGGCCAAGCGCTTCCCCGCGGTGCCCAACATCCCCACCATGGCCGAACAAGGCGTCAAAGGCATGGAAGTGGGCACCTGGTACTCCATCGTCGCCCCGGCTGGCACGCCCCAACCCATCATCGAAAAACTCAACAAGGCCATCAACAAGGCGATGGAAGAACCGGAGCTGAAGCAGCGCTTCGTCGACCTGGGCATGGCCCCGATGGCGGAATCGCCCGCCTTCTTCAAGAAATACCTGGCCGAGGAAATCGAGCGCTGGCGCACCATCGTGGAGGAATCGCACGCGTCCGTCGACTAGGCAAAAGCCCTAACGGCAAGCCTCCTGGCCGCGGCGCGGCCAGGAGGGCATCCCGTCCTACCAGCGATACGTCATCGTGGCGTAGAGCAGGCGCGGCGCGCCATAACGGCAGCCGTTGGAAGCCGCGCACGATACATAGCCACGATTGAACAGATTGCGCGCGTTCAACGTCAGGCTCAGGCCCTTCATCGAAGGATGGTTGGCGCCAAAGTCATAGCGCGCCATGCCGTCGAACAGGACATAACCCGGCGCATCGCGGTCGTAGCCGGGAATATTGCTGCTGCTGTTGTAGCGCGCGCCAGCCCCCAGCGTCAGCCCGGCGATACCCAAGCCGGTGAAGTCATAATCCGCCCACAGTGACGCCGCATGCAGCGGCACCAAGGCCACCCGCTGGTCGACCAGGGTCGGATCGTTGCTGCGGGTAGTACGGGCATCGGTATAGGCATAGCTCGCCGTCAAGCTGGCCGCACCGAACTTCGCCCGCGCCTCCAGCTCAAGACCGCGCGAACGTACTTTGCCGGTCTGCACGGAATACGTCGAATCGTCAGGGTCCGTCGTCAACGCATTGCGCTGCGCCAGGTCGTACACGGCTGCCGAGAAAAGCATTTCCGTCCCGGGCGGCTTGTAGCGCATGCCCAGTTCGTATTGCGTGCCCTTGGTCGGTTTGAACGGATTGCCGTTGCGATCCGCGCCGATGGTCGGCGAGAACGACTGGCTGGCGCTGACGTACGGCGCCAGGCCGTTATCGGCCAGGTACACCAGACCCGCGCGCCCCGACGTCGCGCTGTCCTTCACGCGCGTATTGGCGCCGCTGGAAAATGTCGTCTGATTGGAGCGCGCCCAGTCCTGCCGTTCGCCCAGCACCAGTACCCACTTGTCGTGCAGACGCATCTGATCCTGCAGGTAAAGCCCCAGAGCTTCCCCCCGCGTGCCGATGCCGTAATCGCCAGTGGTATTCAGCACCGGCGTGGCGCCGTAGGTGGGATCGTAGATATTGTCCAGGGCCGTGACCGTACCACTGTAGCGATGGGAGTCGTAGCGGCTGCGGTAATAATCCACGCCCGCCAGCACGGTGTGCGCCACCGGCCCCGTTGCCGTCTTCCACTCCACCGACGTATCCGAAGCCACGCCGGTCGATCGTTCATTGCGACTGACGACGCCGCGTCGCACGGACCCATTCGCGTTCAGCGCGCCGAAGGACAGGTAATCCCAATTGCCATCGGCCTGGAAATAACGCGTGCTCTGCCGCACTTTCCAGGAATCGTTGAACGCGTGCTCGAACGCATAGCCCACCGTCCAGGTGTCGGTGTCATAACGATCGAAATCGGGCTCGCCGACGAAGAAGTCATGCGGCAGCTTGCCGTTCAAAGTCTGTGCCGCAGGCAGGGGCGCGGCGAAATTGGTACGAATGTGCTGATACGTGGCCAGCATCGTCAAGGAGGTGGCCGCCGAGGGTTGCCAGCGCAGGGACGGTGCAAGATAGGTCTTGTCGTCGGGCGTGTGGTCCATCCAGTTATTGGCTTCGCGCGTCAGGCCGGTGACGCGATAGCTCCAGACGCCATCCTCGGTCAGCGGTCCGCTGAAGTCGCCGGAAAGCTGGCGCCGGTCATAGGAACCCCCTTCGACGTTGAGCTCGTGCAGCGGGGTATCGGTGGGCCGCTTGCTCACCGCGTTGACGAGGCCACCAGGGCTCAACTGCCCATACAACACGGACGCCGCCCCGCGCAGCACTTCCACGCGCTCGAGCCCATACGGGTCCTGACCGCCGTCGTACACGCTGGACTGCAATTTCAGGCCGTCGCGCAGCATGCCGCTATTGCCGGTCGCCACGTTGAAGCCGCGCAACATGAAGTCGTCGACCATGCGATTGAAGGACGCCGTCTGCGAGGAAAAGCCCGGCGTGTAGCCGAGCACGTCCGCCAGCGAGCTGGCCTTGACGTCGCGGATCTGGTCGCTGGTCACCACCGAGATGGACTGCGGTGTTTCGATCAGGGCCGAGTCGGTCTTCATGCCGGACAGGCCGCGGCGCGCCACGTAACCGTCGACGTGGCCCGTGGGCGACTCCTGGGCACCCACCACGCTCACCGGCTCCAGCGTCGTGGTTTGCGGTTGCGGGGGCGCAGGGCGCAGGCTCAAGGTGCCATTCGCCGTCACGACCAGTTCCAGCCCGGTGCCGCCCAGCGCCAGTCGCAGGGCCTGCTCCGCGGAGTAGCGCCCCCGCACGGCCTCGGTTCGGCGTCCGGCCACCAGGGCAGGATCGACCGACACCATGCGGCCGCTGCTGCGGGCCAACTGCGCCAGCGTATCGGCCAAGGGGGCGGCGGGCAGATCGAAGTCCTGGACGGCGGTCTGCGCCTGGGCGTAGCAGGCAGGCGTGCCCACCAAGGTTGCGGCGGCCATGGCGGCCAATGCGCGCGAACGCGGAATCATGCAATTTCTCCTGAGCGAGGGGTTCAGGAGGTATGTCGGACGAGCGCGGCAAAAGCGATCATGCGCCGCGCATGTCTATCGTCACGAGCCAGCCGCCATGGCGGCGGACGACGATAGGCAGGGTCTGGCTGAGGGCATCGAGGGTGGCGTCGCTGTCGTCCAGCGAAAATGCGCCCATGACGCGCAGCCTGCCCGCTTCCGGGCTGATGCGCAGCCAGCCCCGCCGGTAGGCCCGCAGCGACTCGATGACGTTCTCCAGCGGCTCGTCGCGCACGAACAGCATGCCCTGGCGCCAGGCGGCGGCGTCCTCGGATGCATCGCGCACCGGCCCGACGTCATTGGCGCTGAAGCGCAAGGCGTGGCCGGCGGCCAAAGGCAGTTGCAGGCCGCCCGCCCAGACGACGACCTGCTGCCGCAACACGGTCACCGTCGAACCGGATTCGTCCTGGGACAGCGCGAACACACCTTGCTGGGTGTGGACCTCGCCGTCATCATTGGCCGCGACGAAAGGCCGTTCATCGTTGCGCACATCGGCCACCATGGCGCCGGCCAGCAGGCGCAGACGCCGTTCGGAGGCACTGAAGGCAAGGTTGGCGGCGGAGCGGGCATTCAAGTCGATGGTGCTGCCGTCTTCCAGCTCGAAGCGGCGCCGCTCGCCGGTTCCCGTGCGCAGATCCGCGGCCAGCAGGTTCACGGGCATCTGCCTGTGGACGCCATAGGTACCGCCCGCGGCAAGCAGCGCCACCGCCCCCAGCATCCATTTGCGGCGCGCCGGCGGACGCCGCAAGGCAGCGCTTGCCACCGCGGCGTGCCGCGCCCCGTCCTGGCCGCCACGGACGGAGCCCAAGGCATCGCCCACCGCGGCGGTGACGGTCTGCCAGGCGTGCTCGTGGCGCGCATCGCCGGCCAGCCATTCCTGAAAGCGCGTGGCCTCGTCGCGGCTGACCCGCCCCGACTCCATCAGCACCATCCAGTCGACGGCGCGGTCGAGCACATCCTGGCCGGGGCGCTTCATGGCAGTTCCTGGCGCGCGGCCACGCACAGGACGATGGCCTGCTTCATATAGCGGCGCACGCTGATCTCGGCCACGCCCAGTTGCACGGCGATCTCCGCGTAGCTCAATCCATCCAGCTGGCTCAACAGGAATGCCGCGCGCGCCTTGGCGGGCAGACGTCCCAACAGCTTGTCGATTTGCGCCAAGGCCTCCAGCACCAGCGCCCGCGCCTCTTCCGAGGGGGCATGCGCTTCGGGCAGGGCAGCCAGGCTGTCGAGGTAATAGCGTTCCAGCTCGCGGCGACGCCAGAAGTCGATCAACACACGCCGGGCCAGCGTGGTCAGAAAGGCCCGGGGTTCTCGCAGCGCTTGAATCTGCCGTCCCGTCATCAGGCGCAGAAAAGTGTCCTGGGTCAGGTCGGCCGCGTCGTGGGTGCAGCCCAGGCGGCGGCGCAGCCAGGTATGCAGCCAGCCCCGGTGCTCGGCATAGAGAGTCGCCACCGAGGAAGAAGCCGCGGCGGCCGGGTCGGACGGAGGAAGAGACATGCGGGCAGGCCGGCGAGAACAACCAATATTGAGAACCATTATCGTTTATTCGGTAATGGATTCGCAAGTCAGTGGCGCGCGCCCTGCCCCTTGGCGGCCATCAGGCTCGGGCGCAGCGCGCTCAAGCCAGCGCGGTATCCAGCAGCATCATCAGCACGAAGCCCAGCATCAAGCCGCCCGTCGCATAGTTTTCGTGGCCCTTGCGATGGGATTCCGGAATGATCTCGTGGCTGATCACGAACAACATGGCGCCCGCCGCGAAACCCAGGCCCCAGGGCAGCAGCACGGTGGACCAGACCATCACGGCGGCGCCTGCCAGCGCGCCTACCGGTTCGATCAAGCCCGACACCATACCCAGCGTCACCGAGAATACCCGGCTGTAGCCTGCCGCCAGCAAGGCCACCGCCACCACCAGGCCTTCCGGCACGTCCTGGATGGCGATGCCCGTGGCCAGCGCGCCGGCGCGCAGCGGATCGGTGCCGCCGAAGCCGACGCCGATGGCCAGCCCCTCGGGCAGGTTATGCAGCATCACCGCAAAGACGAATAGCCACGTGCGCTTGAGCATGCGGCCATCGCGGCCTTCCTTGCCCTTGATGAAATGCTCATGCGGAATGGCGTGCTCCAGCCACAGCAAGGCCGCCGCGCCCAACAGGATGGCGCAACCCACGGTCAAGCCGGCCGACCAGGGGCCCGCTCCCAGGTCGCGCGCAGCGGCGATGCCGGGCGCCACCAGCGAGAAGGCGCAAGCCGCCAGCATCACGCCGGCGCCGAAGCCGAACATGGTGTCTTGCACCCGCTCGGACAAGCGTTGGGAAAAAAGGACCGGCACGGTGCCCGCGGCGGTGGCCCCCGCGGCGACCAGTCCCCATAGCCACGCATTGGCCAGTTGTGGATAGCTGTCGGCCAATGCCGACCAGAGTGCCCATGCGCCCAGGACGGCGAGCAAACCGCCTACGACAAGCAGGGCCTTGCCTGCACCTGTTCCAACCAGAGAACGGATCTGCGTATTCATTTTTAGCGCCCCCCACGCGGCAAACCAGTATATGGCAATGGTCATGCTCCAGACTTTTGTCCGGAGCAAGCGGGGCAAGACGCCGTTTTACGCGCGGGTCGATTCTCTTTCGATGATGCGAAAACCAACATCGATGAACGACTGCGCCGGCGTCTCGCCCCTACATCGCTCCAGCAGAATGCGGCCCGCTTCCGCGCCGATACGGGCGCCGTCGACATGCACGGTGGTCAGCGTGGGGGCAATGTGCGCCGAGAACGGCGTGCCGCCAAACCCGCAGACCGCCAGGTCCTCCGGCACGCGCAGGCCCTGCACGCGCGCCTCGGTCAGCACGCCTTCCGCCAGGGTATCGGAGCTGCAGAAGATCGCTTGCAGGCCGGGACGCTGGCGCAAAAGCTCGGCCCCGGCCTGCCGCCCGGAGCCGACGCTGCTGGGCGCCGGCACGACGGCCGTAGGGACGTCATACCCCATGCCCTCGGCAAAGCCCTGGCGCCGCACCAGCGCGCGTTGGTCATCGCCCGTGGCCGCGCCGACCCGTTGCCAACCCTTGGACAGGAAGTAATCCGCGACAGCGCGGCCCACGTCCAGATGGGAGAAGCCGACCAGCATGTCGAAGGGGTTCTCGGTGATGTCCCAGGTCTCCACCAGGGGGATGCCGGCCGCGCGCACGTGAGCGCCGGCCTGCGTATCGCTAAGCAGGCCGGCCATGACGATGCCGTCGACTCGCCGTCCCACCATGGTGTTGAGCAGGTCGGCTTCGCGGGCCCGGTCGTAGCCCGTCTGCCCCAACAGAAGCTGGTAGCCGGCGCGATCCAGTTGTTCGGTCAGCGCTTCGATGGTGGGCAGAAACTGCTGCACCGAAATGATGGGCACCAGGGCGGCGATCATGCGGCTGCGGCGCGACTTCAGTCCACCCGCCAGCAGATTGGGGATGTAGCCAATCGCCTCGGCCGCGGCCTGCACGCGGGCCACCGTCGCCGCGGACACGCGCCCGGGATTGCCCAGGGCGCGCGACGCGGTGATCAAGGACACCCCTGCTTTGCGAGCGACATCGTGCAGGGTGATCGACTTCTGCTTCATGGAAGGTACTGAACCGGAATTAAGGGTATTCCCCGATGCTTGCCGGGGTTGTTGGCGCAATTGGACAACGTTATCATTTTTCCCGAAGATGCACCGCGCTGTTGTGGCCCGAGGAAGGCGAATGTGCCGTTCCTGCGTGGACAAAGAGTCCGGTGCTGCTTTTTCCCCAAAAATGACAACGTTGTCCATATCGTCTTTTCCAGGACGACGCCAGACCCTCAGGAGACCCTCATGAACCAGCCCCTCGCCCCTGACAGCATCAGCTGGATGCGCATTTCTTCCGTCTATCTGCCGCTGGCCACGCCCATCAGCGACGCCAAGGTGCTGACGGGCCGGCAGAAACCGATGACGGAAGTGGCGCTGCTGTTCGTCGAACTGCAGACCAAGGACGGCCATGAAGGCCTGGGCATCAGCTATTCGAAGCGCGCGGGCGGCCCGGGCCAGTTCGCGCATGCCAAGGAAATCGCGCCGGTGCTGCTGGGCGAAGACCCCAGCGATATCGGCCGCCTGTGGGTCAAGCTGGCTTGGGCGGGCGCGTCGGTAGGCCGCAGCGGCTTGTCGACCCAGGCGATCGCCGCTTTCGACGTGGCGCTGTACGACCTCAAGGCTCGTCGCGCCAATCTGCCCCTGGCCAAGCTGCTGGGGGCGTATCGCGACTCCGTGCAGTGCTACAACACGTCGGGCGGTTTCCTGCATACGCCCACCGAGCAGTTGCTGGTGAATGCATCGGCGTCCCGTGAAAAAGGCATCGGCGGCATCAAGCTGAAGGTGGGCCAACCCGACCGCCAACTGGACCTCCGCCGCGTCGAAGCCGTGCGCAAGCACCTTGGCGACCACGTGCCCTTGATGGTCGACGCCAACCAGCAATGGGACCGTCCGACGGCGCAGCGCATGTGCCGCGTCTTCGAGCAATTCGATCTGGTGTGGATCGAGGAGCCCCTGGACGCGTACGACCATGAAGGCCACGCCGCCCTGGCCGCGTCCTTCGACACGCCCATCGCCACCGGCGAAATGCTGACCAGCGCCGCGGAACATGGCGATCTCATCCGCCATCGCGCCGCCGATTACATCCAGCCCGACGCCCCGCGCGTCGGCGGCATCACGCCCTTCCTCAAGATCCTGTCGCAAGCCGATCAAGCCGGGCTGATGCTCGCGCCGCACTTCGCGATGGAGCTGCACGTGCATCTGGCGGCGATCTATCCCACCGAGCCCTGGGTCGAGCACTTCGACTGGCTGGAGCCGCTGTTCCATGAACGCCTGGAAACCCGCGACGGACGCATGCTGGTGCCCCAGCGTCCCGGCCTGGGACTGACGCTTACCGACCAGGCCCGCGCCTGGACCCGCGAGCAAGTGGAGGTGGGCAAGCGCGCATAGACAGCTGTTCGCAGTGCTGCAAACCCCGTGCAAAACGGGGTCTATCAAATATCCCGGCGCAACGACGCCATTGAGGAGACAAACCGATGAAACGCCTTTTGACCACCTTGCTCGCGCTTGGCGTGACGCTTGCCGCTCCGGCTATCGCCAACGCCGCCGATGCAGCGGCAGCAGCATGGCCCAATAAACCCGTCACGTTCCTGGTGCCCTTCCCGCCCGGCGGTTCCACCGACTTCATCGCGCGCGCCGTCGCGCAGAAGGTGGGCGAGAAATTGGGCGGCACCTTCCTCACGGAAAACAAGCCGGGCGCCGGCGGTACGACTGGTGCCGCGCAGGCCAAGCGCGCCGCGCCTGACGGCAGCACCATCCTGGTGTCGTCCCTGGGACCCTTCGTCATCTCGCCGCATCTGGTGTCCAACGCCGGCTACGATGCACGCAAGGACTTCGACTACATCACCGTTGCCGTGCAGGCTCCCAATGTCCTGGTCGTCAATGCGAAGTCGAACTTCCATTCCTTGAAAGACGTGATGGAGTATCTGAAGGCCAATCCCGGCAAGATGACGTTCGCGTCGGCGGGCAACGGCACGTCGGATCACCTGACGGCCGCGCTGTTCTGGCAGGAAACCAAGACCGAAGGCACGCACGTCCCGTACAAGGGCGGCGCGCCGGCCATCGTCGATCTGCTGGGCGGCCAGGTGGATGCGTCGTTCTCCAACATCAACACGTGTCTGACCCACATCCAGGCCGGCAAGCTGCGTGCCCTGGCGGTCACCAGCGCCAAGCGTTCGCCCCTGCTGCCCGACGTGCCCACCATGGAAGAACTGGGTTTCAAGGGCGTGACGGTGACGTCGTGGCAAGCATTCGCCGCGCCCAAGGGCTTGCCCGTGGCCATACGCGACAAGCTGCGCGGCGCCATCGTCGCGGCGCTCAACGACCCCAGCATCAAGCCCAAGCTGCTTGAACTGGGCTTCGAGATCGTCGGCAACACGCCCGAGCAATTCACCAAGTTCCAGGCCGAAGAATACGACCGCTGGAAGCGCGTGATCGAGGTGGGTCACATCACGACGAACTGATGATGTCAGCGCGCCAGACACGGGCGCGCGACATAATCAAATAGCATCTATTTCCTATAGGATTGAAACGTTCGTCAGTAGCATAAGCCGATGATGGTGCCACCGAGCGCAAGCCGGTGGCACGACACACAGTTGCGAACATCACGGTGAGGGCTATGGCGCAAACGATAGATCGGCGGCGTTTTCTTCGAGTGGGAGCCGCTGCTTTCGGCAGCCCGTTCCTGATGAGCGCGACGCGCGCGTATGCGGCGGACGGCGCGAAAACAACGGCACCCGCGCCCGCATTCACGGGCCCTTCGGGTCCGCCGGTCCGCGGCGGCACGCTGGTGTTCTCCGACACCGAAGCCGTGGCCAGCTGGCAGAACCAAAGACTGGGTTCGTACAGCTCCGGCATCGTCACCGGTCCGACCAATGTCTTCCTGCTGTACTTCGACCCCTACAAGAAAACCTTCGCGCCGTGGGTGGCGGAGCAATGGGGCAAGAACCCGGAGAACACGCGCTTCTGGTTCAAGATCCGCAAGGGCATCACGTTCAGCGACGGCACGGCGCTGACGCCGCAGGTCGTGGCCAGGAACTACGAACAGTTCGGCCGCGGCAATGAAAAGCTGCGCATTCCCGTCCATCCGCAAATCGCGCGGGGCTTCGAGCGCGTTGAAGTGGATGGCGATGTCGTGACCATCGTGCTGAACAAACCCAATCAGCAATTCCTGCGCGACGTGACACGCGTCAATTCCGCTCTGTTGGCCGAAAAGACGCTGGCGCTCACGCTGGAAGAAGCCGGGCTGCCCCAGAATCGCATCGGCGCGGGGCCTTTCGTTCTTGAGTCTTACGTGCCCGGCCAGGGCGCCACGTTCGTGCGTCGCACCGGCTATGCCTGGGCGCCGGGCGGTTCGCCCAATCAGGGCGAGGCCTATCTCGACAAGATCGTGTGGCAGGTGTTGCCCGAGGTCGGGCTGCGCACCGGCGCGTTGCTGTCCAAGCAGGTGGACGTGGCGCGCGGCATCCAGCCCGCGGACGAAGGCACGATACTGGAGAGCGGCTATCAGTTGCTGGCCTACGCGCCGCCGCTGGGCAGCTCCAACTTCGCTGCCTTGCGGGTGAACAATGAATTCACCAAGGACCTGCGCGTGCGCCAGGCCCTGGTGCATGGCATCGATAGAGTGGCCTTGTCGCGCGACGCACTGACACCGCGGTATCCGCCGCCAATCTCCATCCTCAACGCCAACAATCCGAACGCCATCGATCTGTCGCACGAGTTCGCCTACGATCCCGGCAAGTCACGCGATCTGCTGGAGCAGGCTGGCTGGACGCGCGGCGCCGACGGCATCCGCGCCAAGGAGGGCAAGAAGCTGCAATTGTCGGTGCCGCAGAGCGCGCAACAGGTGGCCCTGGGACCCGCGTGGGAGTTCATCGCCCAGCAATGGCGCAAGGAACTGGGGATATTGCTCGACGTCCGCAATGACCCCGCGTATGCCGCCAAGGCCAACCAGGACGTCAATGTGCCTATCATGGTCAGCCGGACGTCCATCATTTCACTGGGCCAATTCTTCTCCGATACCGGCAATACATCCTTGCTGGCGTCCCCGCCGGAGCTCACCGCGCTCTATCAGCGTGAACTCGAGGCCGAGGACGAAGCCGAGTTCAGGAAAGTCCAGATCGAACAGCAGAAGGCGCTGCACAAGGGCGCTTACGTGATTGCCTACTTCGAGGAGGCGCAGACCTATGGTGCATCGCCCGATGTCCACCTGACGTTCCTGGCGCAAACCTATCCGGATTTCTACAACGCCTGGAAGAAGGCCTGATGACGGACCGCGCGGTTGGCGACCGCGACACCCTGGAAGCAGCTGCCCCCGCCCGGTTCGGGGCAGCGGTCGACCTGCAAGGCAGTGGCGCACAACGCCTGGCCCGATACGTGTTGTCGCGGGTCGTCCAGGCCGTGGCGGTGCTGTGGCTGGCCTATACGCTGGTCTTCGTCGCGATCTCCTTCCTGCCGGTCAATCCCATCGTCCAGCTGGCCGCGGGCGAATCCGGCATCGTCGATGCCAAGACCGTCGAGCAGATGAAGCTGTATTACGGCTTCGACCAGAACGTGGTGGCCCGCTATTTCATCCAGCTTGGGCATGTGGTGCAGGGCGAGCTGGGCTATTCGATGAGCACAGGGCAAACCGTCGTCCAGTCCATCAGCGACGCCGCGCCCCCTACCTTGCGCCTGGCGGCTATGGCCTTCTGTGCGGCCTTGCTGGTGACCACCCTCATTGTCATCACGGCGTCGCTGGGGCGCTGGCGCTGGCTGCGCGAGTTCGTCGTCCTGCTACCGCCGCTGTTCGCCGCCGCGCCCGTGTTCTGGGTGGGCATCGTGGTGCTGACGGTGCTGTCATTTCGGCTGCACCTGATCTCGATATTCCCGGACGGCAGTTTCCTGTCGATACTGGTGCCGGCCATCGTCCTGGCCTTGCCATTGTCCGCGGCCTTCTCGCAGGTGCTGCTCAAGAGCGTGGAGACCGTCTACGCCAGCGAGTTCATCGACGTCGTCCGCGCCAAAGGCGCCGGCCGCTACTGGGTGTTCTTTCGCCACGTAGTTCGCAATGCAGCGGCGCCGGGTTTGACGGTGGCCGGGCACATCCTTGGCACCCTGGTCGGCGGGACCGTCGTTACCGAGACGGTGTTCGCCCGCGCGGGTGTGGGGCGGGCCTTGCAGACCGCCGTCACGCAGCACGATTCCTCGCTGGTGCAAGGCTTCATCCTGATCATCGCGGCGGTGTATGTGGTGGTGAACCTGCTTATCGACCTGCTCTACCCGGTACTCGATCCGAGAATCCTGCTCACGCCGGGCGCGGCGCGGGCCTGAGGGAAAGTCCATGCCATTCCTTACGCGGAGCCTTCCCGCCAGACGCATCCAGTTTTCGGCACTGACCGCCGCGGATGCCTTGAGCGCCCTGGCCTTGATCCTGTTGGCCATCGTCGTGCTGTGGACCCTGCTGCCCGGCTGGTTCACCACGGCCGATCCTTTGGTAGGCAACGCGGCGGAGAAATTCCTGCCACCGAGTCTGCAGCACTGGTTCGGCACCGATCGGGCCGGCCGCGATACGTTCACACGGGTCGTGCACGGCACCCACAATACGGTGTATGGCGCGATCATCGGCACCGCCATCGGGCTCACCGTCGGCACCACCATTGGCGTCATTGCCGGCGTGGCACGGGGGGCGGTGGACGCCGTGCTGATGCGTATCGTGGACGTGCTGCTGGCCTTCCCGGGTTTCCTGATTGCCCTGTGCGTCGTGTCCGCCTTCGGGCCCGGGACCGAGAAGATCGCCATCGGCGTGGGGATAGGCGCCATCGCACCCTTCGCGCGCGTGGCGCGCGGCGAGGCACTGCGCGTCGTGCAGCTGGACTTCGTCGACGCGGCGCGCATGTCGGGCGCCAGGCCCGCGGCCGTTTTCTTCCGGCACATCCTGCTGAACTCGGCGGGTCCGATCATCGCCCTGATTCCCACCGAACTGGGCTCCACGATCCTGAGCATCGCCAGCCTGGGCTTCCTCGGCTATGGCGCGCCACCGCCGCAACCGGAATGGGGCACCTTGCTATCCGAAGGACGTGACTATCTGGCCCGGGCATGGTGGCTGACCACCCTGCCAGGCATCGTCGTGCTCTGCACCGTACTGGCCGTGTCCCGCGTCAGCCGGCTCTTGCAACGCAGGTTCCGGATCTGAGCATTTCACCGTAAGGCGACGCCATTGTTAGAGATCGAAAACCTGACCATCCGGTACCGCAGCAACGCGCAACCCGCCGTTGACGATGCGCGGCTGTCCATCGCCGGCGGCGAGATCGTCGCCGTCATCGGCGAATCCGGTTCCGGCAAGTCGACGTTGAGCAAGGCGGTCATCGGCCTGTTGCCCAAGACCGCGCGCATCGCGGGCGGCAGCATAAGGCTGGCGGGGCAGGACATCACCACGCTGTCCGAACGCGAGCTGGTCGGATTGCGTGGGCGTGTCGTGGGGCTGGTGCCCCAGGATCCGGCCACGTCCCTGAATCCGGTACAGACCATAGGCGCCCAGGTCGCCGAGGTGTTCAAGCTGCAGGCGTCGAAGCGCCAATGGACACGCGCGCAGCTACGTGAAGAAGCCGCGGCGCTGCTGGAACTGGTGGGCATCGACAACCCCGAACAACGCTTGCTTCAGTACCCGCATGAGCTTTCCGGCGGGATGAAGCAACGCGTGCTGATCGCGATTGCCTTCGGCTTGCGGCCCAAGCTGCTGATCGCGGACGAGCCGACCAGCGCGCTCGATGTCACGGTACAAAAGCAGGTGCTGGAAGTCTTCGATCGATTGGCCAGGAAGACTGGCGTGGCCGTGCTGTTCGTCACCCACAATCTGGCGGTTGCCTGCGACCACGCGCAGCGCGCCATCGTGATGCGCAACGGGCAGATACTGGAAAGCGGGGCGATCGAGGACCTGGTATTCAAGCCCAGGCATCAGTACACCCGGGATCTGGTCGGCTCGGCGTTCAAGCTGCGCGCCATCGCGCAACGGGCGGAACCGGCAGCTTCCCCGCCCGCGCTGGAAGTCGTCGGCTTGAGCAAGATCTATGCGCACGGTTCGGGCCAGCAGTTCAAGGCGGTGGATATGGTGTCCTTCTCCGTGGCCGCGGGCAGCACCTTCGCGCTGGTGGGCGAATCCGGGTCGGGCAAGTCGACCATCGCGCGTCTTGTATTGGGTCTGGCCCGGCCGAACGCCGGCAGCGTACGCGTGGCGGGCCGGGAGGCGACGAATCTCGCGGGGGCGGCGCAGCGGGAGATCTGGCGGCACATACAACTGGTGCATCAGAATCCCCAGGTATCGCTGGACCCGCGCCTGACCATCGAGCAGATCATAGGCGAGCCCTTGCAGGCTTTCGACATCGACAATCGGGCGCGCCGGCCCCAGTTGGTCGCGGAGCTGCTGGATCAGGTTGGACTGCCGCGCTCCGTGGCCGGACGCCGGCCGCGTGAACTATCCGGCGGCCAGCAGCAGCGCGTGGCCATCGCGCGCGCCCTGGCGCCGCGGCCGCGCATCGTGGTGTTGGACGAAGCCTTGTCGGCACTGGACGTGGTGACGCAGGGCCGCATCATCGACCTGCTGGCGCGCCTGCAGCAAGACTTGAAATTGACCTATCTGTTCATCTCGCATGACCTGGAACTGGTGCGGTCCCTGTCGGATTCCGTGGCCGTATTGCGGCAGGGACGCCTGATCGAGACGGGGCCGACTCGGCGGGTCTTCGATCAACCGCAGCATCCCTACACGCGCGTCCTGCTCGACGCCACGCCGGGCAAGCGCCTGCGTGAGCATGAGACATTCCTGGCGGCTGCATCGGCAGCGGCCACCGTTCAATGAATACCGGAGAGGTTCGTGACCCACGCGGCAGCCAGCGCCACCCGTTCGCATCGTTCATCTGGTCCCCAGCGCCCGCTGTTTCTCAGCGTCGCCGTCAACAGTACCGGTTCGGCCGGCAAGTCCTGGAAGTGGCCGGACACGGATTGGACCCGTTTCAACCGCTACGATCACTACTTGCGGTCCGCGCAGCTGGCGCACGAGGGCGGCTTCGATATCGTTTTCGTGTCCGATCATCCGGCCCTGCAGCGTGACAACACCAGCCGTCCCTTGCACAGCTTCGATCCCACCGTGCTGTTCTCGGCGATCGCGGCGCAGGTGCCGGATATCGGCTTCCTGTTGACGGCCTCTTCTTCGTATAACTCGCCCTACAACCTGGCGCGGCGGCTGGCCACCTTGGACAATATCTCCGGTGGCCGGGTGATCTGGAACGTGGTGTCCAGCTTCAATCCGGACATCGCGGCGAATTTCAGCGCGGCGCCGCTGCCGCCGCGGGCCGAACGCTATCGGCGCGCCGATGAGTTCGTGCAGGTGGTGAAGAAGCTGTGGTTGAGCTGGGACACGCCGGCGGGTGAAGCGCCGGCGGAAAGGCTGTGGGATGACGGCAGCGCCCGCAAGATCGACCACCACGGCGAGTTCTTCGATGTGACCGGGCCGTTGAATGTGCCCGCGGGGCCGCAGGGGCATCCCGTCATCTCGCAGGCCGGCGCGTCGGATGCCGGCATAGACCTGGCCGCCAAACATGCGGACATCGTGTATGCGTCGCTGTTCAACAAGCAGGCCGCGTTCGACTATAAGGCGGCGTTGAAGGAGCGGGCGGTGGCGCATGATCGCGATCCGGACGGTATCCGCCTGATGCCGGGGCTGGTCGTCGTGCTCGGCGAAACGCGCGAGGATGCTTATCGCAAGCATGAAGCCCTGCATGGCGAGGGTGGCGAGGATGCCTTGATCAGGGACTTCCTGAAACGGGTGGCCATCCCGGCGATCGCGGCCCTGGACCCCGACACCGTCATCGACCCGGCCTTGTTCAGCTACACGCAGGACCAGGCCCGGCCCGTGGGGTTCTCACGCTCATTCGAAGAGCTGACGCGCGCGGAGCCGTTGACCCCACGCCAGCTGGTCCGCCTTGTGGATGGCGGCCACCGCCTGGCGGTCGGCACGCCCAAGGACGTCGCCGACACCATCATCGATTGGTGGCGCAGCGGCGCCGTCGACGGTTTCAACATTCACATCCCTGTCCTTCCTGACGGCATCTCCGAGTTCAACCGCAGCGTCATCCCCCTGCTCCGCGCCGCGGGAACCATCCCCACGGAGTACAAGGGCGGGACGATCAGGGAACGACTGGGATTGCCCGAGCCGCGCAGGTAGCGGCGCAGAGCTCAGGCCAGGGCCAGCCCAACCCGGATTCTGCAAAGCCTTGCGTCGGTTACTATTTCTGCACGCCGCGTCGGCTCATACACATTGCCACTCCCGTACGGTGGCCAGGAAATATGACTTGCAGGGTCTTGATCATCGGTGGGTACGGGAATTTCGGCGGGTATATCGCGCGGAATCTGGCGGGGGATTCGCGCATTCAATTGCTGATCGCGGGGCGGTCGGCGCGCAAGGCCGAGGACTTTGTTGCCGGGCTGAAGGCGGCGAATGTGGCTGCAGCGAATGTGGCTGTGGCGAATCCAGCTGAGGCGCATGCACTGGATATCGATGTCGATTTGCCCGCGGGCCTGCGGCGGCTGGCGCCGGATGTGGTCATCCATACCAGCGGACCTTTTCAGTCGCAGGACTATCACGTCGCACAGGCATGTATCGCCCAGGGCTGCCATTACGCCGACCTGGCCGACGCCCGGGATTTCGTGGCCAACATCGGACAACTGGACGCGCAGGCGCGTGCCAATGACGTGCTCGTCGTCGGCGGCGCCAGCTCCGTGCCCTGCCTGACGGCGGCCGTGATCGATGACGAATTGCCGGCCTTCGCGCGCCTGGATAGCGTCGACTACGGCATCACCACCGCGCAACAGACCAACCGCGGCCTGGCCACCACGGCCGCGGTGCTCAGTTATATCGGCAAACCATTGCGCGTGTTGCGGGACGGGAAAATGACCACCGTCCACGGCTGGGAGGACACCCACGCCGAAACTTATCCACAGCTCGGGTCGCGTCTGTTCGGCAACTGCGACATTCCCGACCTGGCGCTATTCCCGCAACGCTATCCCTCGCTCAAGTCCATGCGCTTCGCCGCCGGCCATGAATTGAAGGTACTGCACTATGGCACCCGGCTGGGCGGCGCGCTAGTGCGCCTGGGCCTGATCGGATCGCTGGACAAGTACGCCGACACGCTTCTGCGCATCGCCTTCCTGTTCAACCGTTTCGGCAGCGGCTGCAGCGGCTTCCACATGATCCTGGACGGCATCGGCCACGACGGCGCGCCGCTGCGACGGCGCTTCATGATCGTCGCGCGCGCCGGCCATGGCGCCTACATCCCCTGCATCCCCGCCATCCTGCTTGCCCGCCGCTGGTCCGGCAACGAGATCCCGCAACGAGGCGCCCAGCCTTGCGTGGACCTGATCGACCTGGACAGTTATCTGAATGCGCTGGTCGGCCTGGATATCCAGATCATTCGGGAGCCCACCCATGCCTGACGTATCGAAAGCCGCCTACAGCTACCGTCAGGACGCGGCGGTACCGACCTTCGATGACACCAAGCCCCTATTCGTCTTCGACGGCGTCTGCGTGCTGTGTTCCGGCGGCGCCAGCTGGCTGATGAAATACGACAAACGGGCGCGCGTGAATTTCGCGCCCGCGCAGGAGCCGCTGGGCCAGGCCCTCTACGCGCACTACGGCGTCATCATGGACGAGAGCTATCTGCTGATCGCCAATGGCCGCGCCTACACCGCCACAAGCGGATACCTTGAACTGTGCAAGATCCTGGGCGGCCCCTGGCATCTGTTCCGCGCAACGGCCATCCTGCCCGAAGGCCTGCGCGATCGCCTCTACGCCCTGGTCGCCCGCAACCGCTACCGCTGGTTCGGCAAGGCCGAATACTGTGCGTTGCTGACGGACGAACAGCGTGGCCGCTTGCTGTAGAGCTGCGCGCTGCTAGCGATATCCCCGCGCCTGCAAATCGAACAGATGCGCATAGCGCCCCTGCAAAGCCATCAAGGCCGCATGATCGCCCCGCTCCAGGATGCGCCCGCGCTCCAGGACCAGAATCTCATCGGCATTCCTGACGCTGGAAAAGCGATGCGAGATCAGTAGCGTCATGCGGCCCTGTGCATGCCTGCGGAAATGTTCGAAGACCTCCGCCTCGGCCGCCGCATCCAGCGCCGCGGTCGGCTCATCCAAGACCAGAATGTCGGCGTCACGACGCATGTAGGCACGTGACAGGGCAATCTTCTGCCACTGCCCGCCGGACAACTCCTGACCGCCGGCAAACCAGCGCCCCAGCTGGGTCGCATAGCCATGTTCCAGCCGCTCGATGAACTCCGCCGCCGCGCCCTGCCCGGCCGCTTCGCGCCAACGCGCCTCTTCGTTGAAGGCCTGCACGTCGCCGACACCAAGGTTCTCGCTGACGGGCAATTGATAACGGATGAAGTCCTGGAAGATGACGCCGATACGACGGCGCAGGGCATCCTCCTGCCAATCGTTGACGTCGCTGCCGTCCAGCAGGATGCGGCCCTCGTCAGGACGATACAGGCGCGTCAACAGCTTGATCATCGTAGTCTTGCCCGAACCATTCTCGCCCACCAGCGCCAGGCTGCGGCCGGGCGCCAGATGCAGGTCGATGCCACGCAAAGCAGGTTCGCTGGAGCCGGGATAGGTGAAACCCACGTTCTCACAGCGCAAGCCATCGCCGGGCCTGACACCTTCCACCAATGTCCCGGTCTGCCGCGTCACGGGATAAGCCAGGTACTCGTGCAGATTGGACAGGTACAAGCCGTCCTCGTACAAACCGCTGATCGCCGTCAAGCCGGAACTGATCGCCGATTGGCCCTGCCGGAACAAGGCGAGATACATGGTCATCTGACCCAGGGTGGTCATGCCCCGCACGGTATCGATCGCCACCCATGCGTACGCGCCGTAAAACGCGGCCGTGCCGAACAGCCCCAGCAGAAAACCCCAGCCGTCCCGGCGCAGGGTCAGGCGCCTGTCCTCGGCATACAGGCGCGCATAGGTATCCCGGTAGCGCTTGAGCAGCAAGGGTGCGAAGCCGAATATCTTCACTTCCTTGATGTTCTGCTCGTGCGACAGCAGGCTTTCTATGTAGTTCTGCTGGCGGCTCTCCGGCGCGCGCCGGCTGAACAGACGAAACGCGTTGCCCGAAAAATGGGTCTCCGACGCGAACACCGGCAGCGCGCCCGCGACCAGCAGCAGCAACACCCAGGGCGAAAAATGCAGCAGCAGCACCGCGAAACTGGCCAGCAGGATCAGGTTCTGCACCAGCCCCAGCGATTTCATGATCAGCGACAGCGGTCGCGTGGACGCATCGCGGCGGATACGCACCAGGCGGTCGTAGAACTCGGAGTCCTCGAACTGGACCAGCGACAGCTGCTGCGCTTTTTCCAAAATGAGCAGATTCACCTTCTGCCCCAGCTGCACCCGCAGCAGCGATTGCTGCACCGACAGCGCGCGCTGCATCGCGGCCAGCAGGATCAGTATGCCCGCCTCCAGAAGGACCCAGCGCAGCATGGGCCATAGCGGCGGGTCGCCACCCTGCCCGCGGAGCTGGATCGCGGCGACCACCGCGTCGACGATGTGCTGCCCGACCCAGGCGGCACAGGCGGGCAACGCGCCCGCGGCGATGGTGGCGGCGATCAAGCCCAGGAACAGGCCCCGGGAGGTGCTCCAGACCAGGCTGATCGCCTGCAAGGCCTGGGTGGAGAAGAAGGCAAGACGTTTCATTGAGTTTCGGGCTGACTGCGAGCGTTACGCGATCCGGCAGGGCCGCTGCTGACAAACGCCCAGTGTAGTAGGCTAAGACCCTGTTTGCCCGATCGCGCCCCGGTAGTCCCCCCCAGCAAGGAGCTATCGACGCGCGCCCTCGCCAACACCGGAACCGCTAGTGACCAAGACCACATCCCCTACCCCCACCATCGGCCTGGGCAGCGCTGCCCGCGAGCTCTATTCCGCCCTCTGGCGCCACGCGAAGGGCGCCCGTTTGAATCTCTTGGGCGCCGCGGGACTGCTCTCGGGCGCGCAGCTGCTAAGGCTGACCATGCCCTGGCTCGCGTCCCACGCCATCAACGCCTTGCAGCAGGGCGACATGGGCACCGCCGGCCTCTGGATCGTCTACCTGGTCCTGATTTATCTGTCGTCCTGGTTCCTGCATGGCCCCGGCCGCATCCTGGAACGCAATGTGGCCGTGAAGGTGCGCACGCGGCTGGCCGACCAGCTGTATGCCCGCATCGCGTCCGCGCCGCTGGCCTGGCGTGACGGCAGGCACTCCGGCGAATTGCAGCACCGCGTGGTGCAGTCCAGCCGCGCGCTGTCCGACTTCGCGCAGAACCAGTTCGGCTACCTTCAAAGCATCTTCAACTTCGTCGGCCCCCTGGTCGCCCTGGCCTTGCTGTCCACCGCCAGCGGCGCGATCGCCATCAGCGGCTACGTCATCATCGCCATCATCATCCTCCGTTTCGACCGCACACTGATGCAGCTCGCGCGCGCCGAGAACGACGAGGAGCGCCGCTACGCGGCCGCGCTGCTGGACTTCGTCGGCAACGCCGGCACCATCATCGGCCTGCGCCTGCAGGCAGCGTCCCGCAAACTGCTGGGCCGCCGCATCGACGCCATCATGGTGCCCTTGCGGCGGTCGGTCACGGTCAACGAAGGCAAGTGGTTCGCCGTCGACATCATGGGCATGGGGCTGACCTGGATCCTGGTGGTGGAATACGTGTTGCAGAACCGTCAGCCCGGCCAGGCAATTCTGCTGGGTACCGTCTTCATGATCTACCAGTACGCGCAACAGGCGGCCCAGGTCGTCGGCGCCATGGCATCGAACTTCCAGAGCTTCGCGCGCATGCATACCGACTACGGCAGCTCGGAGCCGATCTGGCAGGCGCCCAGCGCCCCCGATGCGCCCGTACCGGCCATCATTCCCGACGCGCCCTGGCAGACCCTGGAGCTGCGCGGCGCCACCTGGCGCTATGCCGACGACGCGCGCGGCGGTTTGCATGGGGTGGACCTGCGCCTGCAACGAGGCGCACGGGTGGCGCTGATCGGCCCCAGCGGCGGCGGCAAGAGCACGCTGCTGCGGACGCTGGCAGGCCTGTACCCGCCGCAGCAGGGGGAGTTGCTGCGTGATGGGCAGGTGGTGGACTGGGGGCAATTGCGCACCCTGGCGACCCTGATCCCTCAGGAAGCCGAGGTATTCGAAGCCAGCGTGGAAGAGAACCTGACCTTCGGCGAGCCGGCCGAAGCGGCGGCGCTGGCGTCCGCGGTGCACACGGGTGTGTTCGACGAAGTGCTGGAACGTATGCCGGCGGGATTGGCCAGCGCCCTGAATGAGCGGGGCGGCAATCTGTCGGGCGGGCAAAGGCAGCGCCTGGCCCTGTCACGCGGCGTGCTGGCCGCGCAGGGAAGCACGGTGCTGCTGCTGGATGAGCCCACCAGCGCGCTGGATCCGACGGCCGAGGGGCGCGTCTTCGACCGCATGGACGCCGCGTTCCCCAACGCCTGCATCATCGCGTCGGTGCACCGTCCCAGCCTGCTGGCCCGCTTCGATACCGTGGTGGTGCTCGAAGCAGGCCGCGTCGTGGACGCCGGCCCCCGCGATGAGGTCCTGGCCCGACGCGGAGCTTAGAAACGCGCCGCGCCGCGCTATCGCAGGCACAGCGGAGCCGGCTTTGCCGGTCCGCCAGTGCCGCCCCCTTGAGGGGGACGCGCAGAGCGCGTGGGGGTGGGTCCTTTCTCCGGTCCGCCAGTGCCGCCCCCTGGGGGGCCGCGCTCCGCGCGGTACGGGGGGGCCCTATCTGCCTACCTTATTCAAGGGCAATCCGGCGGCGGCCCAGGCTTCCTGGCCACCGCGGTACCAGTAGGCCTTGTAGCCGCCCGCGCCCGTACGCAGGGCAGCGTTGTACGAAGAGCGGTCGTTGATGCCGGTGCCGAAGAAAACCACCGGCAGCTTCTTGTCGCCCTTGGTCTTCGACCCCAGCCATTCCAGCAATTGATCCTGGAACGAGTCCGTCAAGCTGCCGTCGCGGCCGGCGTCGGGCACCTGGATGGCCCCTGGAATGGTCTGATCAAGCTTGCTGGTGTCGATCAGCAGGACATCGTCGCTGGACTTCAGGAACGAGGCCAACTCCGCGGTGGTCACCACCTGGGCGCGCAGGTTCCGGGTCGGCGTCGGGCCTTTATAAGGCGCGGGATACAGCACAAGCCCCGCCGGCACGCCAAAATCCTTGGCTTCGTCGACACTACCCGCGGACGCGGACGGCGAACGGCTGGGCGCCGCGTTCGCGTCATCACCCGCACGGGTATTGGAACCGCCGGTGTTCGATGCGCCGGCATTTGATGCACCGCCACCAGGCGCGCCGGTTTTCTGAGGAACGACCCAACCATCGACCGTCTTCATTTCGATGTCGGAAACCATGTTCACCAGATAGCCCAGCAGGTTGTAGCACATGGTGATGCTCGCATCCTGACGGCTGTACCACGCGTTCAACTGATCGCAATCGCGGTAGACGACGGTCAGCGGACGGGGCAGCGCATAGGTCTTGGCCAGGTCTTCCACGCTACCGCGCAGGCCTTCCTCGAACGCCGCGCGGAAGAAGTTGCCGACACGGTACTTGGACGGCTCGAAGCGCACGGTGATCTTGGCGCCCGGCGCGTTCGCCGGCAGCGTGCCTTCCGGATGCCAGGGGCCGACACGCGTGTACGGCGCCAGGATGGTCCGCCAGGCACGGTTCTGCTTGGTGTATTCCTCGGTGCAGCGGCTCAAGGTGCGGTCGTCGATGCCGGTGCCTTTGGCGATGTTGCCGAAGACCTTGGGATTACCGCCATAGATCACGCAGAAGAAATTGCGGAAGCGCTTCAGGTCGGCCGTGTGCTCGTCCTGCCAGGGCGTTTCGCCGTTGCCTTTCGCCTCGTTGATCTTGCCGCTGTAATACCACTGCAGCGCGCCGTAGATCGCGGTCTCGCGACCGATCGCGTCGATGTCGGCACTGTCGGCCTTATAGATCGTGGGATCGACCAGATGCAGGGCAGAATAGATATCCACCGCGTCTTCTTCCGGGCCGGTCGACGGCAAGTCCAGTTCGTTGATCAGCGCGTGGCCGAACTCATGGATGAAGACCGACTGCGCGATACCCAGATAAGCGGCCACACGGCGGATGGTGGTGCCGTCGAACTGCGGAATGGGACCCACGCCGTCGAACTTTTGTTCCATGGGGTTGAGCGCGACACCAGGAGGATCGCCAGCCGGCTTGCCCCTGCCTGCACCGCCGCCGCCCTGTTGGGCGCCGCCGCCCTGCTGCGAACCACCGGCCTGCGCGCCACCGCCCTGCGCGCCGCCCGACGAACCGCCGGAGGACGCCTGGCTGGCCGCCTGCTTGGCCTGCGCCAACGTCATGGTCTTGACGTCGCCGACACCGAACATGCCGGTGTTGTAGGCCATCACGCCCACCTGGTCGATGGCCAGCGTGCTCGGTTCAACGCTGCCGAACTGCTTGCCGTTCAGGAAGAAGGTCGCGCCATCGCTGGATTCGACCAGCTGCAGGAAGTCATTACCGCCCAGCTTGGCCACTTTCTGCTGGCTGGCGATCTTGATGTTGCTGCCCTTGACGACGCAGAACAGATTCGCGTCGGCAACCGCCGTGATTTCCATCAGGCACAGGTCGCCCGTGCTCGTATTGCGGGCGAGCAGGCCGATGGAGGCCGACGGCGTCTTGGAATCGACGGCCACGCTGGCGCCGAGATAACGGCCGGCGCTGCCCGCGACACCGGGCTTCAGCATCAGCGTCTGCTCGGATTCCTTCTCGGCATCGTTTTGCAGGACGAACCAGCGGCCCGAGTCCCGGCCCTGCCAGCCTTTGAGCAGCTTGCTCTCCGCGCCCCGCAAGGGCCCGAGTGGATCGGCGTCCGCCGCGAAAGCCTGGTTCGCGCACAGGACAGTCAGCCCGAACGCCAGCGTCAGTGCCGTGCCACGAGTCATACGACGGGCGATTCGTCCCGCGCCCCCGCCCAAGTCATTCCAGTTCATCGAAATACTCCTCGGCCTGTCGGCCGGCGAAGACGCTCACAAAGCGCCCTGTAATCAAATCGTTTTGTTCAAACTGCTGGCAGAAATGCTTTATTGATCAGCGCGCTCGTTCAGCGCATCAACAACGGCCTGGTCGTTGGGATAACGGCGCCGCAGTTCCTGTTCTTGCTTACGTGCATCGTCGCAGTGCAAATCCGCCATGGCCTTGGCGATTTCCTTGGCCCGAGCGTCGTCGTAGGGCTCTTCCCCAGCCCAATGCTCACACTCCTCCTGCTGGTGCAGAAAGGCTTGCACATCGTCGGGAAGCTTGGTCGCGGCCTGCGCCGCGGTAATGCCGGCACCGGCGGTAAATAACAACGCCACGACCGGGGCGAGAGTGCTTGCGGGGGCCAAGCGCCATCGGTTAAGAAATTTCTGCATGATGGGCCGGATTTATAACATCGCGACAGAAACAAGTTTGTCTACATTTGCAGCACGCTGGTAACGCATGCTTATATTAGTAACTGTAATTGACAAACCGCTTAGCGGCATACGCCTTCAGGGGCGAATTCGATTAATCCGCCTATCAACGCGAATATAAATATTTGTTACAGCTCAATCGCGCCAAATCCTGTCCTGAACCGGCCCCTCCCGGCGTGCTGCTATCGTGCCTATATTCCGTGCGGGACTTTAATGGGTCCTTGATTTAATCGATTTCCCAGGATTTTCAGATGTTCAATAACACCTTGTCCCGAGCCGCGCTGGCATTTGTTTTCGTCGGGATAATCTCCGGTTGTTCCTCGGGCCCCAAAGAGCCCTCCCGGCATAGCAGCATCCAATGCGCCATCAGCAAAAGCAGCTGCATGTATGACGGCCCTTATGACGACGGCGAAAGTGACTACGCCGAAGAAGAAGCGGCCAAGCTGAACAGGCAGCAGCAGGGCAAGCTGCGCGGCCAATAGGTCGTGCGGAGCGATATCGAGCGATAGGACCGTGGCGGGCAGGCGCCGGCGCGAAAACGCCGCGATACTCGCCCGCTCTAGGCGGCGTCGACGGACAGCGGCTGGCCCGCGTCGATCGCGCGCAGCAGACGCCCCAGGTGGCCGCTGCTGGAAAAGCCCAGTTCCGCGCTGACGCGGGCGGGGGTCTCGCCCAGGGCGATACGCTGACGGGCGGCCTGCGCCAGCAGCGTGCGCCGCAAGGCGACCGGGGTGAGCCCGTAGGCGTCCAGGCAGGCCCTTTGCAGGGTGCGCGTGGATATCCCCAGCATATTGGCCGAATCGGCAACCGAAGCCAGCGGCCTGCCCTCTTCAAGCTGTTGGCGCAACCCGCTGATCCAGCGCTGCGCCGGCCCCAGTGGTTCGCCGGGCAGGGGCTCGGCCGGCCGGCTGCCGGCCAGCTGGGCGATCAAGGCCGCGATCAGTGCCGGCGCGGCGCCAGGCGACAGCGCCGGTTTCCACAGCACATCCAGCATGGCCTGCGCGGCCCCATCCAGGAGCAGGACGCCACGCGCGCCGCAGCTGCGCAACAGCTCCGGGGCGAGGTATAGCTCGCCGTGCTGCTGCGCGACGCTTTCCGCGCGCGTGCTGTGTTCGATGTAGGACGGCAGCAGCAGCGCCTGGCCCCGCACCAGGCGGCCACGCCGGCGCGCGCCGGCCTCGTCGCGCCAGGCACTGTCGAGCACGCCGGCACGCGGCCACAGCAGCATGGCGCAGTCATGCTCATGCCAATTGAAGGCATAACGCGGTTGACGGCTGGCCGCCAGGGCAAAGCCGGTCTGGGCGATCAGGTCCTGTTTCGACGAAAGCGGGGCGGGACGAGTCATGAAATCAAGGCCGAAGGCGACAGCGCGCCCGGACGGCGGATAGAGCAATGGGGCGAGTATCGGCGCGCGCGGTCATTCGTGCAAGGCCATGCGGCTGTCGCGTTTTGGATGAAACCCTGTCGCCCCCCGGTTCGCTAGTGGAAGAGCCCGTCTCTACGATGCATCGCATCAAACCACCAAAAACGCCAAACCAAGGGGAAGTGCATGTTACGCACACTGTCCATCGCTCTGATCCAGGGCCTCATCCTATCGGCGGCCCCGGCCGCGAGCTTTGCCGATTCGGCCTGGCCGGACAAGCCGGTCACCCTGATCGTGCCCTTCCCGGCCGGCGGCGGCACCGATCTGGTGCTGCGCACGCTGCAACCGGCCCTGAGCAAACAATTGGGCCAGACCATCATCATCCAGAATGCCGGCGGCGCCGGCGGCACGGTCGGATCGGGTCAGGCCGCGCGCGCCGCGCCTGACGGCTACACCGCGCTTGCCGTCACCACCAGCACCACGGCGCTCAGCGCCAGCCTCTACAAGAACCTGCCCTATCGCCCGGCGCAGGATTTCGCCTATGCCGGCTTCATCGGCACCTCGCCCTATGTGCTGGCTGCTCATCCGTCGCTGAAGGCCACCACGCTGCCGGGCCTGGTCGCGGCCTTGAAGGCCCGGGGCCATGGCAGCTATGCGTCGGTGGGCGCCGGCACCGTGTCGCACCTGCTCGGCGAAATGTTCGCGAAAGACGAGAAGCTGGACCTGACCCACATTCCCTATCGCGGGGCGGCGCCTGCCTACACGGATCTGGTCGGCGGCCAGGTCGACATCATGTTCGACAACCCGGTCGGCCTTGCGCCGTTCGTACAAAGCGGCAAGATCGTGGCCGTGGCGACGACCGCCGCCACGCCCATCCTGCCCGGCGTACCCACCTTTGCCGCTCAGGGCATGCCGGCCTACACGCAGTCGCTCTGGTATGGCCTGGCCTTTCCGAAAGGCACGCCGCCCGCCATCGTGGCGAAGATGAACGCCGCCCTGAACACCACGCTGCGCGATCCCGCCATCGCCGCGGATCTGGCCTCGAAAGGGGTCGACGTGCGCCCGGATAGCGCGGATGCGCTGACCCAGGCCGTGAGCCACGACATCGCCTTCTGGGGCGAACTCATCAAGAACATCGGAGTCCAGTTTGACTGACCTTACCCCCCGCCGCCCTCCTGAACCGCCGGTGGGCGAAGCGGCGATGCTGCGCGTATTCGTCGATCCGGCCGCCGGCCCGCGCGGCGGCAACCCGGTGCCGCTGGTGCTGGACGCCCGCGGCATGCAGGCCGCGGACATGCAGGCCCTGGCCGCGCACTACGGCCATGAGTCCGCCTTCGTGCTGCCGGCCGATGCGCCGGATCACCTGTGCCGGCTGCGCTTTTTCGTGCCTGGCCATGAAATGGAGATGTGCGGCCATGCCACGGTCGGAACACTATGGGCCCTGCGGCAATGGGGCCGCTGGACCACGCCGCATGCTCGGGTGCAGACACTGAGCGGCAGCGTCGACATCGAATGGGATGAAGCGCGCGGCTGGGCCTGGATCTCCCAACCCGAAGTGACGACTTCCCCGCTGAGCGCCGAACAAGGGCGTGCCATCGCCAAGGCGCTGCGCATCGAATCCACGCTGTGCGCCATCAATGCCAGCACCAGCCGCGTCAAGACCTTGATACGCATGCCCAGCGTGGCCGCCCTGGATGCGCTGGCGCCGGACTTCGATGCGATGCGCGGCCTGTGCGAAGCCATCGATTCGACCGGCCTGTATCCCTATGCGGTGGCCGGCCATGACGTGTACGCGCGCCAGTTCCCCAAGGCATCCGGGTATCCGGAGGACGCCGCCACCGGCATCGCCGCGGCCGCGCTGTGGGGCTATCTTGCCAACGTGCGCGTGGTACCGACGGACCGTGTGTGTACCGTGCGCCAAGGCGTGGCGATGGGTTCGCCATCGGCCATCCAGCTGCGCGGGCGCAAGGATGCGCCGGGCTGCTGGTTGAGCGGCGAGACACGCTGGATCCCTTGACGCTTCGTCGCGCCACGGGATTGCACGTGGCGCCCGTGCGCCGGCCTGGCGCCTAGAACCGCCAGCGCACGTCTATCAGGCCGGCGTTCTGCTGATTGCCCGCGCCGAATTCCCCTGCATAGGTAAGCCCCACGGTCGCGTTGCGCGTGAGTTTCACATCGGCGCCCAGTTCGACCACCGTCGCGTTGCGCGCGATCGGTGCGCCGGCCACGGTGAAGGATGGGCCGCCGGCAAACGCCAGCGTCGCGCGCGGATTGACATCACCAAAGGCGCGCCGCCAGCCGACCGCGCCGCGCAAGGTGCCCTGCATCTGGCCGGCCTCGAAAGCGGTCTGGGCACGCAGACCCAAGGTCGTCGTGGTCGTATCGTCACGCTTGGCGGCGCCGCTCAGCGCGGTGTCACCGCCCGACTCGGCGAAGCCGCGCGTGCGCAGGTCGTTCCAGGCCGCGCCCAGGAAAGGCTCCAGCGTGATGCGTTCCGTCATGGGCAGGGCGTAGCCCAGCTCGGTGAAGACCTGGCCCGTGCTGGCGCCGTACTTCGCCTTCAGGTCGTCGTCGAATCCGCCCGTGTTCACGTCGCGCCGACTGCGGATGTCATGCCAGGTATAGGCCGCGCCCGCCATGACCTTCAGCTTGCCGGGCCCCGCAGCGAAGGCCTTGCCGCCGTACAGCACCGCGCTATAGCTGTCGATGTCCGTCTTCGCGTTGGAGTCGGCCAGGCTGCCGTGGCTGCCGGTATAGCCCAGGGCGCCGCCCATCCGCCAGCCTGATCGCCCCAGCGCCCGGTCGCCGCCGACGAACAGGCCGCCGTCGGACTGCTTCAGCTTGGACGCATTGCCGTCGCCGTCCACAGTGCGCCAGTTGCCGAAGACCTGCGCCCAGACCGGTTGCGCCGCCGATGCCGGCAAGGCGGAAGCATCGCTCTGCCCCAACTGCGCGGTCGCGGCGCCGGGCAGGCTGCCCGCATCCAGATTGCGCCGCAGGAAGGAGAACGGCAGGCTGCGCACGGTGCCGCCCACGCCTTGCAGCATGGACGTGGTGCTGGCGAAGGACTCGCCGGCCAGCTGCGTGAAGACTCCCGCGGGTTGGCCTTCGGCCAGATTCAATACGCGGCCGTAGACCGTGCTGCTCGTCGGCATGTCCTGCACCGCGTTCGCCACGGCGCGTTGATTGCGGGTTTGCGCAAGATCGGCGAAGCGGATTGGACGCGTCGGCGTCGTGCCACCGCCGCCCGGCGTCACGGGATCAGTGGGTGTGACCGGATCGGTCGGTGTCGTTGGCGTGGTCGGTGTCCCGGGATCGACCGGCACATCCTTCAGCCTGACGTCCAGCGTGACGCTGTTCGTGTCCTGGGACAGGCTCGTGTTCAAGTAGGCCAACTGACTGGTGACGGCCGAGAAACCGCCCGTGATGCCCTGGTCCGCGGTGACGATGACGTAGCTGCTGTCGGCGGCATAGGTGCCCCCAGTACCCACATGCACCACGGAGCCAGCCAGGTTGGCCGTTCCCAGCACGTGCAGCTTGTTGCTGGCGCCCGTGACGGGGTCGGTGGTCACCTGATACGTCGCGCCGCTAACGAGGGTGGCATCGCCGGTCACCGTAAGCGTGCCCGTGGGCATCGCCGCGTTGCCCGGCGCCAGGGAGGCGCCGTTCTGGACCGCGAGCATTCCGATAGTACCGGTGCCCGTCAGCGTCGCGCCCGAACTCACGTTTACCGACCCCGGCAGCGTTGCATCCACCTGCAAGCTGCCGGCCGCCACGCCCCATGGCCCGGTGAACGTCGTCGCGCCCGTCACGATCCACGCCCCGCTGTCTACCTTCCTGACCTGCGCGAATCCGCTATAGGCCGTGGTGGCGCTACCGGTCGCGGCCTCCAGGCGCGATGCATCGAACGTCCGCGCCGCGTCCGGGACACCGGTGGTGGCGCCGCCCAGCTGCAGCGTGCTGATGCCGCTCGTGCTGACGACATCGCCCAGGAAGGCATAGCCGGGCCGCAGGGTCAGCGTATTGCCGCCGCCAGTGAAGGTGATGGCATTGGCGTACCGGACGTAGGGCGCGGAGACGAGTCCGCCCGCAATGGTGCCGCTGTTGATGATGGTCAGGTTGCTGCCCACGATGCCGGCGCCGGCGTCGCCCGATGAGAACAACGCCGCGCTACCGTAACCCTGCGCGCCACCGCTGCCCATGCCGCCAGCCGCGACGGCCTGCGGGCCGACGGAACGGACGAAACTGTTGGCGCCCCCGGTAATGGTCCCGGCGTTGGTGATCGTGCTGTTGGATGCCTGGATGGCCGCGCCCGCGACACCGACGCCCGTCGTGGCACCGCCGATGACACGGCCGCTCGGACCGACGGTCAGCGTCATGCTGTCATAAGCGACGATGCCGGCACCGCCGTTGCCGGCATACAGGCCCGACATCCCGCTATCCCCGCCGGCCCCGCCTGTCACCGAGCCCGTCACCGTCACCCCGGTGTTGGCGCCCAATGTGATGAGCCCGGCGCCACCGCCGCCGCCGCCACCAACGGCAGTACCCAGGTTCAGCGCCGATCCGTCGTTGCCGCCGGCGCCGCCGGTCACGATGGAAGAGATCAGCACGTTGACGTACGGCCCCACAATCAAGCCGGCGCCGCCACCGCCCCCCCCGCCGCTGCCCAGGCCGGCTGGCACGGCCGCCGCAGGGGAGTAACCGGCCGAGCCGCCCGCGCCCCCAGTCACATCGGCAGTGACATTGAATGCGGCGAAATCCGGGAAATTCAGGTTGATCAGGCGCGCGCCATCCCCTCCCCCGCCGCCGCCGCCCGCATTGCCGCCCGTGGCGGAACCCCCTACGCCCCCTGCGCCGCCGGTCAACGGCGTAACGATGTCGCCGCCGCGAATATTGCTATAGCCACCACCACCACCAGACCCGCTGTCCGAGCCAGAGGTCGCTGAATATCCAGTCCCGCCGTCCAACACGGACTCGTTGCCCCCCGCCGCCACTTGCCCTGTATTGCTTGGCTGCGAGACAGTGCCCCTGCCCAGGACAGGATCAGTGGCGATCAACAACGCCCCAGCGTCACCGCCCGCGCCGCCAGCAGGAAGGCTGGTGATGGCGCCCCCGGCGCCGCCCGTGGACGTCACCTGCGCCCAGGCCTGCCCGGGCAAGCCGAGCGTCGCCAGCGCCAGCGCCGCCGCGCTGGTGGTCAATACAAATCGGTCAGACGATATCCGTCCTTGAATGGCAGGCTTGCACATGGAGGCTTTCCCCAGATAGCGCTAGAAGCCTGCACCCTATCAACCGATTGTTGTGCCAATCTTTGAATTCGGGGAAAACGCGGCCTATTCGCCGCGCACGTTGCGCGCGAGCCAGGTTTCCACCAATGCGGCCAACTCAAGGTTGTTGCGGTCCATCATCAGGAAATGGCTGTTGCCGCGTATGCCCTGCGTGGGCAGGTCGACGATGCTGGCCTTGCCTGTCGTCAGGCCGGGCTCCAGGTAGGCCTGCAGCCGCTGCCGTATGCCGGGCCACAGCGGGTGGCGATCGAGAAAATCGCCATAGAGCGCCAGCAGGGGAATGTCGCGCAGACTGTCCCCCTTGTCCGCCAGCCCGGTGCCCGCCGGTTCAAGCAGGACCAGCCCCGCGAACAGTTCCGGATGGCGCTCCGCCAGCTGCAAGGCCTGGGTGCCGCCGGAAGAAAAAGCGAACACCACGGCAGGCCCGGTCTGCTCCAGCAATTGTTGATAGGCCTTTTGCGCCGCGGCGCCCGTGTGCGTCCAGCGCGGCACGATCTGCTGCACGAAACGATCGAAGGCTTCAAGCGGAAACTGGGTGCCCGGCAAGGCGCGACGCTGGGCGGGATCCTCGTGATACCCGTCCGGCTCGCCGAACCGGAAGGATTCGAACGCGCGCTGCCGGGTCATGAAAATCGGCGCGTCTTCGAAGATCTCCGGAAACATGGCCCAGCCGGAGCGCCCGCGTTCGACGGGGTCCGTGTTGTACACCGTGCGGCCCTGCCGCAAAAAGAAGTCCACCCAGCCCGGACGGCCATCGGGTGTCGTCTCGAAGTTGACGCCGGTCATCCCGCCACCCGGCCAGAACACCAGGGGTACTGCATGCGCATCGGACGGCACGAAGAACTGCACGTACATCTGCTCGACCGCGAAGCCGCCATTCGGATCGAAGGTCTCGATCCAATCCTTGGAGTAGCGCACCTGCCGCGGCGGCAGGTCATCGACCTGCGCGACGCGGCCGCCGATATGGAAGGAACCGAAACGTTCAAGCGAAAGCGCGCCCATGCCATCTACCTCTAGTCGTTCAGTGTTGCTCACCGGCACCGGCGGTCGCTGTGTCCAGGTTCTGTTGGCTGGTTTCACGCAGCAGCAGCGCCGACACGAGCACGACAGCGTAGCAGACGCAGGTGATCGAGGCCATGGCGATGCCCAGGCTCATGTGTTCGGTCATCTTGCCGACCAGGGCCGGGAAGAAAGACGCCACGATGCCGCCAAAGCAATAGCAGAAACCCACGCCGGCGCCCCGCGCATATTGCGGGTACAGCTCGCTGAACCATGCCCCCATCGACGCCGGCACGCCGGCGGCGAAGAAGCCCAGGGGAAAGCCCAGTATCAGCATGCTGCTGTTGCTCAGCGGCGCATACATGTACACGAAGACCGTGATCAGGCAGCACAAGGAAAAAGCGACCACGGCATTGCGCCGGCCCAGCTTGTCCATCAGAAACGCGCAGACCGCGCATCCGCACCAGAAAGCCACGATGATCACCGCCAGGAAGCCGCTGGCATTGCTGATGGACAGATGGCGTTCCGATTGCAGATAAGCGGGCAGCCAGGTCATGAGCGCGTAGTAGCCACCGCGGGCGCCCACGCCGAATGCCGCGCCGATCAGCGTGGTCATCAGCAAAGGCTTGGTGAAGATGACGAAGGGAGACGCTCCCAGCGCGCTTTCTTCTTTACGTGCGATCCGCGGAGGCTCGGGAATATGCCGGCGCACATACAACACCAGGAAGGCCGGCAACACGCCGATGCCGAACAGGATGCGCCACGCGATCTGCGGTTCGAAATACAGGAAGATCAAGGTATAGAGCAATACCGCCGCGCCCCAGCCTACCGCCCAGGCGCTTTGCACCAGGCCCAGCGCGCGGCCGCGTACCGCCGTCGGCAGCACTTCGGCCATCAAGGCGGCGCCCACGGCCCATTCGCCGCCGAAGCCCAGGCCCTGCAGGGCCTTGAAGACAAGCAGCTGCTCGAAGTTCTGCGCCACCGCCGTCAGCAACGTGAAGGCGGAGAACCACAGGATGGTGATCTGGAGCATGCGCACGCGGCCCCAACGATCACCGCCCCACCCGCCCAGCCAGCCGCCCAGCGACAGCGAAAACAGCGAGATACCCCCGGCAAAGCCCGCCTCCGCCTTGCTGATGCCCCACGTCGTGATCAGCGCGGGGATGGCCTGCGAAAACATCTGCAGGTCCAACGCGTCCAGGGCCCACCCGCCGAAGCAGGCCCAGAACGTGATGCGCTGCGCCTTGGTGAGGGTCGAAAACCAGCGAAACATACTGCCTCCTTGCTTTTGTCTTCCGGCCGCCCTTGCGTGGGTCGATAAGCCGGCGGCCCTTCGTGCGGGCCTGTCTTCCTATGGGGACTACATCGATCGAAATGGAATAGCGTGTTGGGGCTATGCCAAAGAATTTTTTCCCGCGCGCCTGCATCGCTCACGCGCCGGCAGAAATCGGCCAGCAACCTTGCCGGCGCCGGCGCTTCAGGATGTTGCGAATGAGGCCAGTCGGATCCCCACACCAGGCGATCCGCGGAGAACGCGTGCAAGACCGCATCCAGCAATGACTGCGTCTGCGCACCGCCGTCCGGTCCGGGGCCAACGCGATAAGCCGCCGATACCTTCACCCACACGGATCCCGTCGCGGCGGTACTGAGCAGATACTGAAAACCCGGGTCGTGCGCGCCCAAGCCCAGATCGGGCCGGCCGAAATGATCGACCACGATCTGGCAGCCCCGCGCCAGCAAGGGCTCCATCAGTTGTTGCAGGCGGCCCGCTTCGCAATGCAGCTCCACGTGCCAGGCGTTGGTTCGCACGAATTCCAGCAAGGGGTCCCAGCGCGCATGGGCCAGGTCCGGCAGCAGCTTGCCCAACAGGTTCAGGCGTATGCCTACCGCGCCATCCCGGGCCATGGCCTGCAGTTCGGACAGCGCGATCTCCGGCTCGACCACCACCACGGCACGCATCCAGTCGCGCGCTTCGCGCACCGCCTGCAGCAGGAAAGTATTGTCCGTCCCCAGGAAGCTGGGCTGGACCAGCACGGCGCGGGTGGCGCCCAGTGCCTTCAACACATTTAGATAGTCGGCCAGCGGCGCGTCGACATCCGGCGAATAGCGGCGGCCGTCTACCATCGGCAAGTTGGCGCGATAGATATGGGCGTGGCTGTCGACGACCTTCTGCTGCGTTTGATTCATGGGTAATGCGATGTCTCTGGCGTGGGTTCGTCATCCCGGCCCGGGGCACGACGCCCGAACCGATTGAACCGAGGATGCCGATTCTAGGAGGCTCCACGTAGCCAAGTCATATAAAATCCATCGGCTATCATTGTTTTTTGTTATGGAACATGGAATCTCGCCAGCTACGGCATTTCCTGGCGGTCGCTGACCACGGCACCGTCACACGCGCGGCCGACTGGCTGGGCATGGCGCAACCCGCCTTGAGCCAATCTCTGTCCCGTATGGAAAACGACATCGGGATCAAGCTGTTCACGCGGTCGCGGCAGGGTGCCGCATTGACCCCCGCGGGCCAGGCCATTGTCGAGGACATCCGCCACGCCCTGGCCAACATCGACCGTGCCGAGCAGCGCGCACGTGATATCGCCGGGGGCCGCGCGGGCCACATCACGGTGGGCCTGGTGTCCAGCGCGCTGGTCGAGGCCTTGCCCCGCGCCCTGCGCCGCCTGCGGCAGATCGCTCCGGAAATCCAGGTCACCTTGCGCGAAATGAGCAATGCCGACCTGGGGCGCGCCGCGCAAGCGGGCGATGTCGACATCGCCTTGATGCATTCACAGGTCGGCCTGGGCAGCGCCATGCGGGAAGAAATCCTGATGCGGGAACGGCTGATCGCGGCCGTGCCGTCCAGCATGCGCCTGGCGCAAGACGGCCGTATCAGCGTGGCCGAGATGGCCGCCATGGGACTGGTGACGTATCCGCAGGCGCAGTTGCCCTTGTTCATTGCCCGCATCCTCGACACGTTCCGGCAGCATGGCCACACGGTGCGGGTGAACCAGGAGGCAGGCCGCACCTTGACCGTGCTGGCCTGCGTGGCGGCCGGCCTGGGCGTCGCGCTGTTGCCGTCGTGGATCACGTCCCTGCATCTGGATGGGGTGCGCTATTGCGAAGCGGAGCACAGCGGCAGCTTTCCGTCCTTCGATCTGTGCGCGGTGTGGCCGCGGCGCAGCGTGCGGACCTTGGCGGACATGTTCTATGACGCGATCACGGGGATCGTGTAGAACCGGGGACGCGGACCGGCGCATTCATTCACCGTTGTTATGACCGTATTACGGCGCGGAAATTGTTCTTGCGTCGCTCCGACCGAATACTGCGTACATATAAAAAGCCGAACGGCGGAGCGAGACAACATGAATTTCCCGCGTATCTTGACGGTGGGTATCGTCGCCTGCCTGGGCGCTTCCTATGGCCATGCCGCCCAGGCGGCCTGGCCGGATGACCGCCCCATCACCCTGGTAGTGCCCTTCCCGGCCGGCGGCTCCACCGACATGATCGGCCGCCTGCTCGCGTCCACTTTGGGCAAGCAGCTGAAGCAGACCGTGGTGGTGGACAACCGGGCGGGCGCGGGCGGCACGCTGGGCGCGGCCTACGTGGCGCGCGCCAAGCCGGATGGCTACACCTTGTTCCTGGCGACGACCGCGCACACCATCGCGCCGTCCATATACGACTCGCTGACCTACGACTTCATCAAGGACTTCGTGCCGATCACGACGGTGGCGTCGCTGGCGCACGTCCTCATCGCGAACTCGAGCTTTCCCGTCAATTCGGTTCCGGAACTGATCGAGTACGCCAAGGCGCATCCTGGCCAGATCAACTTCGGATCGGCGGGCATAGGAAGCACCGACCAGCTGTCGATGGAGCTGTTCAACCGCAGCGCGAACATCAAGATGGAGCACGTGCCGTACAAGGGCGACGAGCCCATGCTGACCGACCTGCTGGGCGGACGCCTGCAAGTGGCGATGCCGCCCAGCGGCATCGTGCTGGGCCCCGTGCGCGCGCGCAGCGTCAAGGCCCTGGCGGTGAGCAGTCCCAAGCCCAGCGAATATTTCCCGGGCCTGCCATCCATTGCCGAAGCCGCGCATCTGCCCGACTACAACTTCAGAACCTGGTATGCCTTGATGGTCCCCACCGGCACACCGGCCGACGTCCGGGAACGGCTGTATCAGAGCGTGCTCGCCGCGCTGAAATCGCCGGACATGCTCAAGGGCATGCAGACCATCAGCGCCGAACCTGGCGGCGATCCATCAAAAACGGTGGCCGCTTCCATCGCGCAGCAGACCAAGCAGTGGCGGGAGATCCTGAAACCTCAATGACGGCTGCCCCCCGCCGGCAGGAGCTCCCGCGCCGCGCCTAGTACCCGCGCGCGCGGTCCACCAGTCCGGTCACCGCCGTGCCATCGCGCAGCAAGGTCAACTTCTCCACGACCTGCGCGACACCTTCATTGCTCAAGGTCACGGCGGCGATGTGCGGTGTGATGTCGATGCGCGGTTCATCCCAGAAAGGATGGCTGGCCGGCAGCGGCTCCTCGCGGAAGACATCCAGCGCGGCGCCGCCGATCTGGCCGGCGCGGATCGCATCGAGCAGATCGGCGTCCACCAGATGCGGCCCGCGGCCGATGTTGATGACATACGCCGGCGCGGTCATCGCGGAAAACCATTGCTTGTCCAAGGTATCCGCCGTTTCCGGTGTCAGCGGCAGCAGATTGATGACCACGCGCAAGCCGTCCAGGAAGCGCGGCAACTGCGCCTCGCCGGCCAGGCACTGAATGCCGTCGACCGATTTCTCGGACCGGCTCCATCCGCGCACCGGGAATCCCAACCGCGCCACCGCACGTGCGACACGCTGTCCCAGGACGCCAAGCCCGGCCACGCCGACGTGGAACGTGGCGATATCTTCCGGCGGCAGCTTTTGCCAGCGGCCCGCGCGCCGCGCCGCGTCATAGTCATGCATCCGCCGGAAGAAGCGCAGCACGTTGTAGGCGGCGTACTCCTCCATCTGCCGGCCCATGCCGGCGTCTTCCATGCGCAGCACGGGCACGTCGGCCGGGATCAGGGTGGGATCCTGCCGCAGCATGCCGGTGAGATACTCCACGCCGGCCGCCAGATAGATCACGGCCTTCAGGCCCGCCCGCTGCTTCAGCAGCTCGACAGGTGGACGGAACACCAACGCATAATCGGCGGGCGCGTCGTCCCCGGCTTGCCACACCCGGACACGGCTTGCGGGCAGGCGCTCGCGCAATTGCTGGAGAAACGCCTGGGTCCGGGTTTCATCCCCGCCGACATATAGTAGGATTTCCATCTTCGAGCTCGTATCGTGAAGGGCCTCAATGGTAGGACGTGACGGATGCGTCGCTCCAATTCTTTTTCATGGCTTGGCTATTCGGTTAGGGAATGAGCTCGTTAAGACTGCGGTATATCGAAGTTTTCCTGGCCCTGATGCAGACCGGTTCCGCGCAAGGGGCGGCGGACCTGCTGTGCACCACCCAGCCCAGCATCAGCAAGGCGCTGGGCGCGCTTGAGCGCCAACTAGGGTTTCCCCTATTCGTTCGCACTGGCGGCAGCCGGCTCAAGCCGACGGCCGATGCCTACACGCTCATGGTCGAAGCCAATCGCGTCAACGAGGAACTGCGGTCTTTCCTTCAAGTCGCCGCCGAGTTGCAGGCGGGACAGGCGGCGCACCTGAACGTGCAGGTGACGGCCGCGATCGCCTCCTATCTGCTGCCCCGCGTCGTGGCCCGCTACAAGGAAACCTGGCACGACGCCAAGCTCAGCCTGACCGTGGCACACACCGACGCCATCGTCAACAGCGTGCGCAACCAGCATATGGACATCGGCATCATCATCACCAGTCCGGAAGAGGAGTTCCCCGGAGTGCGCAATGTCTGGACGGGACCGATGGTCTGCGTCTTTCCCAAGGGACATGCGCTTGCCGCCAAGGCGCAGATCACGCCCGCGGACCTCGCCGGCGAACCGCTCATCGCCTATCGGTCCAGCCTGGGCCTGGGCAAGATGGTCGAGAAAGCCTTCGCCAGCGCGGGCGTGCCGCTCAACGTGGAAATCCGCGTCAACAATACGGCCGTCATCTGCCGCATCGTCGAGGAAGGCTATGGGGTGTCGGTGGTCGACCGGCTCTCGCTGGCCGCGCGCAACTATTCCAACATCGAATACCGTCCGTTCGCGCCCGAATGCCTGATGCGGGTCGGTCTGGTCCTGTCGGAAAAGGTCCCGCTGTCTGTGCAGGGACAGCACTTTGTCGAAACGCTGAAGCTCTGTCTGGACGAGCTTTAGGGTAAGCCCCAGCCATTCCCAAACCGAATGGGTAAGGGCAAATAAAGAATTTGTTGGCCTTCGCGGCTTTGGCCGATCATGCAGCTTCCGAGCATGCTGGATCGTATGGCCATGGCCCCTGCAGTCGCTACTTTTACCTCCTTCCCCTACTGGTGGTTGGCCGCGCAGCCGGCGCCCTGCCCGGCGGAGCTGCCCGGTGAAGTCGATGTCGTGGTGATCGGAGGCGGGTACACAGGGCTTTCCGCCGCGCTGACCCTGGCGCGCCATGGACGGTCCGTGGCGGTGCTCGACAGCCAGACCGCGGGCCACGGCGCCAGTTCGCGCAACGGCGGCATGCTGGGGCCCAGCTTCCACAAATTGAGCGTGGATGCGTTGATCGCCAAATACGGTGAAGACAAGGCCAGGCTGTTCCTGCGGGAAAGCGTGGCGTCCATGGACTACACTTTGGCGCTCATCGAAGCGGAAGCCATCGATTGCGACCTGCAGCGCGTGGGCCGCTTTCGCGCAGCGGTGCTGCCCCAACACCTGGAGTCGATGAAGCGCGAGGCCGACAGGCTGAGCCGCTACATCGATCTGCGCGCCGAGAGCGTCGAGCGCGCCGACCAGCACCGCGAGATAGGCAGCGACCTGTACCACGGCGGCATGCTCTATCACCGCGACGCGGGGCTGCATCCCGCCAAGTACCTGAGCGGCCTGCTTGCCGCCGCGCGCCGTGCGGGTGCGCTGGTGATGGGCCAGACGCGCGTGCGCGGCATACAGCGCAACCAGGGAACGTGGCACGTCGAAACGTCGGCGGGCAAGATCCGCGCGGGCCAGGTCCTGCTGGCGACCAACGGCTACACCGACCCCGCCTGGCCCTGGTTCCGCCGGCGGCTGGTGCCCGTCCAGGCCGCGATCATCGCCACCGAACCGGTCGGCCAGGACGTGATGGACCGCCTGTTTCCACGCCGGCGCATGCACGGGGAAACGCGGCGCATGATGAATTTCTATCGCCCCAGCCCGGATGGCACGCGCATCCTGCTGGGCGGACGACCGCCCGTCCTGCGCGGCAAGTCGGACGCGCATACCGCCACGCATCTGCACGGCAAGCTCGCCAGGATCTTCCCTGAGCTGAGCAACACGCAGGTCGAATACATCTGGCGCGGCAACGTGGCGTTCACCTTCGATCACGTCCCGCACACGGGCCAGCACGACGGCATCCACTATGCGCTGGGCTATTGCGGCTCGGGTGTGGGGCGCTCCACCTATTTCGGCCACAAGGCCGCTTTGAAGATGTTGGGCAAACAGGAGGGACGCAGCGTCTTCGACGAACTGCCCTTCTCCGGGTTTCCCGGCTACACCGGCACGCCGTGGTTCCTGCCCGCGGTACTGGCGGGATACACGCTGCAGGATCACATAGATCTGCGATTCAAATCATCGCTCAAGGGGAAATGACATGATCAAACGCATCGCGAAGGCGGCATTCAGCATGCTGCTGCTCGCCGCGGCCAGTGCCGCGCACGCGGCCTATCCGGAAAAGCCCATCAACCTCTACGTTCCGTTCACGCCAGGCGGCACGTCCGACATCATCGCGCGCATGATCGCGGAGCATCTGGGCAAGGTGTGGGGCCAGACCGTGGTCGTCCAAAGCAAGCCCGGCGCCGGCGGCACCATCGCCACCACGCAGCTGATGCGCGCCGAACCGGACGGCTACACGCTGTTGCTGACGTCATCGGGAACGGCCGTCATCAATCCGCATCTCTATCGCAAGCCGCCCTACGACAGCAACACCGACTTCATCCACGTCATGCTGCTGGCCGACCTGCCTTTCGTATTGGTGGTGGACCAGAAGAATCCGATCTCGACATTGGCCGAATACCTGACCAAGGCCAAGGCCAAACCCGGCACGGTGACCCTGGGCAGCGCCGGCATCGGTTCGCACCAATACCTGGCCGCGCAACAGTTCGTCGCGGCGGCGCATATCAATGCCAACCTGATCCCCTACAAGGGCACGCCGCAACAACAGGTCGACCTCTATGGCGGGACCCTGGATTCGATGATGGACAACACCGTCACGGAAATCCCCCTCATCAAGAAGGGGACGGTGAAGCCGCTGGCCATCACCTCGGCCAAGCGCATCCCCCAGCTGCCCGACGTTCCCACGTTCGGTGAAGCCGGCGTCAAGGGCTTCGAGAGCACGCCCTGGTATGGCCTGGCCGCACCCAAGGGCACGCCACCGGACGTCGTCAGCAAGCTGCAGGCGGAAATCGCCAAGTTCCTGAGCGAACCGGAAACCCGCAAGAAACTGGAAGACCTGGGCATGGTCCTGGTCGCCTCCACCACGGCCGATGCGCGTCAGCGGATCGAAGCCGAGAACAAGCAATTCAACGACATCATCACCCGCTTGGGGATCGAGCTGCAGTAAGCGATCCCGCCCCACGCTCGCGGGCGACCTGGCCACCGGCCGCGAGCGCACTTGCAATCAATTCAACTGGATAGGAATCATCATGGTTTGGCGTATAGGCGTCGATTCCGGCGGCACGTTCACGGACGTGTGCCTGTTCAACGACAAGACGGGCGAGAGCCACGTCTGGAAGCTTTCATCCACCCCGGCAGACCCGTCGATCGGCATAGCCGACGGCATCGCCCAAGCGCTGGAACGGGCCGGCGCGAACCCGGCCGACGTCAGCTTTCTCGGCCATGGCACCACCGTCGCGACCAACGCTCTGATCCAGTTGCGCGGCGTACCCACCGGCCTGATCACCACGGACGGCTTCCGTGACCTGCTGGAGATCGGCCGCCAGAAGCGCCCGCATCTCTATGACACGCAGGCCATGAAGCCCACCGTACTGGTGCCGCGCGTCCTGCGCAAAGGCGTGGTCGAGCGCTTGCGCCATGACGGTTCGGTGGACCTGGCGCTGGACGAAACCGGCCTGCGCCAGGCGGCACGCGACCTGGCCAAGGAAGGCATCCAGTCGCTGGCGGTGTGCTTTCTGTACAGCTTCCGCAACGGCGAGCATGAACAGCGGGCGCTGGCGATTCTTAAGGAAGAATTGCCTGACATCTTCATCTGCGCGTCCAGCGACGTGGCGCCGGAGTTCCGCGAATTCGAGCGTATGTCCACGGTCGTGGTCAATGCCTATCTGGGCCCCGTCATGCAGCGCTACATCCAGCGCCTGTACAGCCGCATCAAGGATCTCGGCATCAAGGTCGAGCCCAAGCTGACCCAGTCCAACGGCGGCATCATCAGCTTCGACACCGCGGCCAGCCTGCCGGTGCGCACCATCCTGTCCGGACCGACCACCGGCGTCGTGGCCGCCCAGGCCATCTCAAAGCGGGCGGGCTATCCCAACGTCATCACGTTCGACGTGGGCGGCACCAGCAGCGATGTGGCCTTGCTGACGAACGGCCTGTGCGCGCAGGCCAACCAGACCGACGCCGGCGGGTATCCGATCAAGGCGCCCATGCTGGACATCCATGCGGTAGGCGCCGGCGGCGGCTCCATCGCCTACGTGGATAACGGCGGCCTGCTCAAGGTCGGCCCGCGCAGCGCGGGCGCCGATCCCGGTCCCGCCTGCTACGGCAAGGGCAATGAAGAGCCAACGGTCACAGACGCCAACATCGTCCTGGGCACCCTGGACGCGGGCACTCTGCTGGGCGGTCGCCTGACCGTGCGCAGAGAGCTGGCCGAAGCCGCGGTGAAGCGCCTGGCCGACCGCCTGGGCCTGGGTGTGATGGAAGCCGCGCAAGGCATCATCGCCGTGGTCACGGCCAATATGGCCAAGGCCATCCGTGTGATCAGCGTACAGCGGGGCCACGATCCGCGCGAATACGCTTTGTTCGCCTTCGGCGGCGCGGGCCCCCTGCACGCGGCCCGGCTGGCGCAGGAACTGGACATGAAGCGCGTCATCGTGCCGAAGGCGCCGGGGATACTGTGCGCCATGGGGCTATTGCTGACCGACCTGCGCACGGACCTGATGCAGACGCAATTCCAGGAGCTGGGGGCCGACGCGGTTCCCGCGATCCGCGCCACGTTCGCCAGGCTCAAGCGCGATGCGGACGCCTGGTTCGAGGAAGAACGGGTGGCGCGCGACGCCCAGGCCGTCGAGATGCTCGTCGACATGCGCTACGCCGGACAGAACTATGAGTTGTCCGTGCCCTTGCAGGATGACGGCGACGATGCCGCGCTGCTGGCCGGCCTGACCGCCGGTTTCGAGAAAGCCCATCAACGGCAATACGGTTTCGTCGTGCCCAAGGAGCGCATCGAAATCGTCACCTGCCGTCTGGCCGCCATCGGCAAGACGCCGAAGATCGCCCTGCCCGACATCCCGCCCGGCACGGAAGACATCGCCGCCGCGGTAACGGGCGCGCGCGACGTCTGGTTCCCGGAGACCGGAAGCTGGACGCCGGTCCCCGTCTATGCCCGCACGGGACTGCGCTCGGGCCATGCCTTCGAAGGTCCGGCCATCGTCGAACAGATGGACGCCACGACCCTGGTGCTGCCCAATATGAGCGCCCGCGTGGACACGCAAGAAAACATCATCCTGGAGTTCAAATGAACACGCAGCAAGCAACGTCCCGGCCCGACGCGGCCACGGCTGGCGCGCTCGACCCGATCACCGTGGAAATCCTCGGCAATGCCTTCGGGTCCATCGCCGAGGAGATGGGCGAAGCGTTGGTGCGCGCCAGCTACTCGACCAACATCAAGGAGCGCCGCGACTGCTCCACCGCCCTGTTCGACACAAAGGGCCAGGTGCTGTGCCAGGCCGAGCACATTCCCATGCATCTGGGCAGCTTCCTTGCCATGCTGCCGCACATCATGGCGCGCTACCCCCTGGAAACGCTGCGTCCGGGCGACGTCTTCATCGGCAACGACGCCTATGAAGGCGGCGGCACCCACCTGCCGGACATCGTGCTGGCGGAACCCATTTTCCACGAGGACCATCTGGTGGCGTGGGCGATGAACACCGCCCACCATGCCGATTTCTTCGACCGGGGCAACGCGCACATCTACCAGGAAGGCCTGCGGATTCCGCCAGTGCGCCTGTTCCGCGCGGGCGAGCTGCAGCAGGAGGTGCAGGAACTCATACTGCTCAATTGCCAGGTACCGAGCGAACGCATGTCGGACCTGCGCGCGCAGCGCGCCGCCAACCAGGTGGGCGTGCAACGCATGCAGGCCCTGTGCGCACGTTATGGCGCGGCCACCATCACGGCAGCCGGAGAAGCACTGCAGGACTATGCCGAGAAGAAGATGCGCGCGGGCATCGCGCGCATACCGGACGGAACCTACCGCTACACCGACCGTTTCGACCCGCTGGGACAGAATCTGGACCTGGAGATGTCCGTCGAGATCGTGGTCGAAGGCGATGCGATGAAGCTGCACTTCGACAGTCCGCCGCAAGTGCGCTCCGGCATCAACGTGGTCTACACCGGTCTTCTGTCGGCCGTGTATTTCGCCGTCAAGAGCCTGGTCGATCCCGATGTCTTGCCCAATAGCGGCCTGGCGCGTCCGCTGACGGTGACGGCGAAGGAAGGAACGGTGTTGAACTGCAAGCATCCGGCCGCGGTGAACAGCCGGATCAATGCCTGCCAACGCGTGGTCGACCTGGTGTACGGCGCCCTGGCGCCAGGCCTGCCTGACCGCGTCACCGCCGCCGGCAACGGTTCGTGCTATTCGGCGCTGTTCTCCGGCGTCCGCGACGATGGCAGCATCTGGGCCTATCTGGAGACCATAGGCGGCGGCATGGGCGCGCGCCAGACACTGGACGGACTGGATGGCGTGCACGTTCACCTCACCAATACCTCCAACCTGCCGGCCGAGTCCCTGGAAAAGGAGTATCCGCTGACCCTGCTGCGCTACGAGCTGGTGGAGAACTCGGGCGGCGCGGGACGGCAACGGGGCGGCATGGGCTTGCGCCGCGTCTATCGCGTCGAGCGCGAGTGCCGCATGATGGTCAATGGCTCGCGCCATGCCTATTCACCCTGGGGCGTGAACGGTGGCCTGCCTGGCGGCAAGGGCGGCATCGTCTTCGGGGCCGGCGCCGAACCGTTCAACGGCAACAGCGGCGTGCTCAAGGCTGGTGACGTCATCGAGGTGATCACCCCGGGCGCGGGTGGCTATGGCAGTCCGCTGGAACGTCCGCGCGATCTGGTCCATGAAGACCTGCGCGCGGGCAACATCGACGCGACAACGGCGCGATCCCTGTACGGCTACGAAGGCGCCCCCGCCTGACCTGGCGCCGCCCTTACCCCTGCATCCGCCGGCGCGGGAAGATCCTCTTCCGGCCGGCTCAACATTTTGAGTGAGATCCCATGAAGATACGTGAGGTTCGTGTTTACGTCGTCCATTCCGCCCGCCTGCATCCGGTCATCGTCGAGGTGGAGACCGACACCGGCCTGGTCGGCATCGGCGAAGCCGGCATTGCCTATGGCCTGGGGCAGACCGCCGTGTCGGGCATGGTGAAGGACATCGCCGAACGCATGCTGATCGGCAAGGACCCCTTCCGCATCGAAGCGCTGTGGTCCGAGATGTATGACCACACGTTCTGGGCCAAGGGCGGCGGCGGTCCCATCGTGTTCGGCGCGATGAGCGCCATCGAGCTGGCGCTGTGGGACATCAAGGCGCGCGCCCTGAATGTGCCGGTCTACGAGCTGCTGGGCGGCAAGATCCGTGACGATGTCCGTTTGTATTCGAATGGCTGGGGACAGCCGCACGAAGACGTGATCCCCTTCGCCAATGCCGCGGAGCAGGCCGCGGCGGAAGGGTACGACGCGCTCAAATGCTATCCCTTCGCGTATCGCGAGGGCGATATGCGCGCCACGTCGCGCCACCCCTCCATGCGCAGCCTGGACAAGAGCCTGGTGAAGAAGTCAGTGGAGAAGATTCGTGCCGCCCGCAAGGCGGTGGGTCCCGACGTGGACATCATGCTCGATCTTAGTGGGGGTCTGAGCTGCGACGAGACCATACGTTTCTGCCGCGAGGTGGAAGACCTCAACATTTTCTTCATCGAAGAGCCTTGCGATCCTTACGATGTCGGCGCGTTGAAGAAGATCTCGGACCAGGTGCGCATCCCCGTCGCGGCGGGTGAACGCCTGTATACCCGCTTCGGTTTCCGGCCAGTGCTGGAAGCCCATGCGCTGGACATCATCCAGCCTGACGCGTGCCTGGTGGGCGGCATCTTCGAAGCCAAGAAGATCTGCGCCATGGCGGAAGCCTATGACATGCGTGTGCAGCCGCACGTATGCGGCAGCCCGCTGGCCACCGCGATCGCCCTGCACCTGGATGCCTGCATCCCCAACTTCGCCATCCAGGAAATCTACACGTGCTGGCGGGACATGCCCGGCTACATCGAGATCACCGATGATGCGCCGGAGGCCCGCGTGAAGAACGGCCGTCTGGCGATCCAGGATGGCATAGGCTGGGGCCTCAACCTGCGCAAGAAGGCGATCGAGCCCTTCCTGGTGCATGTCATCCAGTGATGCCGGATCCCGCGGCAGCGCCTCTCCGCCACGGCGGGGCGCTACCGCGAGGGTGGCTCGCGATTCGGTAAGCGGTTTTGTCAGGGTTTGCACCCGGTGCCCGGCAGTGTTAAGTTGAGTCTGTCCCCCAGACCCCGGGCCTGGCGTTTTGCGCCTCACGGGCCCCCTCGCCGCTGAGCCGCTCATCCATGAAAGCTCCCGCCGCCCCCGAGAATGAAGCCATACGCCTGCGCCACTTGCGCGCCCTGCGCGTGCTGGACACCCTGCCCGAGGAACGCTTCGACCGGCTGACGCGCCTGGCCAAGCGCATGTTCGGCGTGCCGATCGCCCTGGTCAGCCTGGTGGACGCCAACCGGCAATGGTTCAAATCGCGCCAGGGCCTGGATGCCACCGAGACGCCGCGTGATGTCAGCTTTTGCGGCCATGCCATTCTGGCGGACAAGATATTCGAGATCCCGGACGCACGCGCCGACGAGCGCTTCGCGGACAACCCCTTGGTCACCGGCAACCCCGGCATCCGCTTCTACGCCGGCTTGCCGCTCAGCGTCGGCGACGACATGCGGGTGGGCACCCTGTGCCTGATCGACGTGAAGCCGCGCGAACTGTCGGAAGAAGACCAGACCTTGCTGCAAGACCTGGCGCACATGGTCGAAGAGGAATTGCTGTCCCTGCACACCGCGACCATGGATTCGCTGACCGGCCTGAGCAACCGCAGAGGTTTCGAGATCCTGAGCCGCATGGTGATGGAGTCCTGCCAGCGGCTGCGCCAACCCGTGACCTTGTTGATGTTCGACATCGACAAGTTCAAGGAAATCAACGATACGCATGGCCACGCGGAAGGCGACCAGGCACTTGCGACGTTCGGCGACGTGTTGCGCAGGGCCTTGCGCGACACCGACGTGCTGGCCCGACTTGGTGGCGACGAGTTCGTCGCCTTGCTCAGTAACGCGGGCAACGATGAAACGACCGTGATCCTGGATCGCCTGCAGCAGGAGCTGACCAAAGAGAACGAGCGCGGCGGCCGCGCCTACGCCCTGCATTCAAGCGTAGGCCGGGCCACGGCCGCGGCAGGCGACGCCACCAGCGTGGAAAGCCTGTTGAAAGTCGCCGACGCCGCGATGTACGAAAACAAACGCTCCCGCCGGGCCCAGCGTCCTTCGCGCAACGACAGTGACGATTGGAATTGGCTGTAGCATGACGCAAGCCGATGAAGATCAGCAAGAGCACACACCCGCCGCGACGCGACTGTATGCGCTGCTGGCACGGGAGGCACGCGTCGGCGTCATCTTCCGCCGAGGCCCCACCAGGCAAGTGCAGTTGATCCGCTGGGACCTGCGCAACGACACCTTTGAACACGGCCAATGGCTGAAGGGGCGCATTTACGAGCGGCGCTGCGACCTGTCGCCGTCCGGCAGATTGCTGGTCTATTTCGCGGCGACCAATCGCGCGCCACTGGGAAGCTGGACGGCAGTATCGAAACCCCCATTCCTGACGGCCTTGGCGCTATGGCCTAAGACCGACTCGTGGGGCGGCGGCGGCGTGTTCGAGAATGAAGACACCCTGCTCCTGAACCACACGCCTGCCGATGAAGAAACGGGCTTCGAACTCGCCGCGGGTTTTCAGTTGAAGCCGGGCATGCAGGTCCAACCTTGCGGTCAGTGGTCGGGGCGGGGCGAGGACGAGCCCATCAACAGTATCATCCGCGAACGCGATGGCTGGCGAACGGCCGATCCCGGCCAAGGACAGCGCGGCGGTCTGCGCTCGTCCGAGCTTTATGGATACGCCGAACCGCGCATCCTGGAGAAACCGGGGACCAACGGCAGGCGGCTGCAAAGCCTGCTGTCCGGGGTCGGCCGCGCGCAGAAGGCCTGGTACGACCTCGATCATCGTGTCGTGGATCGCGATGGCGCGGTGCTGGTCGATCTGCCTGGTAGCGATTGGGCGGACTGGGACGGTGGCGACCTGGTGTTCGCACGGGCGGGCTGCCTCTACCGACTGCCAAAAAGCCAATTCAAGCTTTATCCAGATAAAGGCGAAGCGGCCCTTCAGTGCCTGCACGATTTCAGCGACGCCCGTTTCACGCCGCTGGCGCCCACAAGCAACGCACTCAAATATTGAAGAATCGGTGAAGACGGCCACATGGGCGACTGAAACCGGCGACGGGCCAATCCACGGTTTCAGGAATTAGCAGGGTTGGGTTGTGTACGCTCCGGGCGGTCCTTTACCCCGCCGCCATCATGAAGCTGCCGCCCATTGCCGATCGGATCGCCGTTCCCACGCCCGAAGAAGTGCGTAATGCGCGGATCAGCGCCGGCCTGACGCAAACCCAGGCCGCGCAACTCGTCTGCGGGGACGGCGCCAACGTGTATCGCACCTGGAACCAGTACGAGGTGCCCGTGGAACAGGTGGTGCATCGCCCTATCCCCCTGGCCCTGTGGGAGCTGTTCCTGCTGTCGATAGGTCACCATCCCCGTCTGAAGCTCACTCGCAAGCAACTGACCAGCTTTCGCGACAAGGAGAAGCGGGCATTCGCCACCCCCGTCCACGCGCCCATCGTTCGGCAGCCGGTGCCCAGTGGCGAGCGTGGCAAGGAATGCGTGCTCGCCAAGTATCCCCACGCTGTCTGTGTGCGCGAAGAAGGCAACTTCGGCGTGGGCAAGGACAGAGTGCGCTACGCCATCATGGCATCCCCCGAGTCGAGCCTGATACTGGGCTACGGGAAACGTGAAGCCTGGGCCTGGACACAGGCCAACCGGAACATGGCCAGGCATAGTGACTGAACGCGCTTGACGGACCGCCCACGGCCCAGCGTGCCGTGAAGTTTTTATGACCGTCATAATCATCACCGTCTGCAAGGCGCGCTTCGCTTCACTGACCAGATCCTGACTCGATACACACAAACCTGCGCCACACCTATGGGCCTGTCGGCATCCGTCTCCACGACCCACGCATTCTGACAGCTGGAAGTTAGCAAATTTTCAGCGTGCCGTTGGCAGATGTTCAAGAAGCCGCCAGGAAACCCCAACGTTTGTGTCAAGTAGCACCCGCAGTATCCCCGCTGCCTTTCGAACCGACGTCGCCACCGACTCAGGGCAACGTCTTTTCCACATCTTTTGGGGATACCCGTGCTCAAGCCAAGTAAATCCATGCTGACCATGTCGCTGACGGCGATCGCCGCGGCGCTGCTCGTGGCCGGTTGCGGCGGCGACAACAACAACGACGACTCCAGCGCGTCCACCGGATCCGGCGACTCCACCGGCTCCACCGGTTCCACCGACCCCGTCGCCACCACCTATGCCGGCGTCGTCGTGGCCACCAGCGCCACCAACAATGCCTCGGGCAACCCGACCCTCAAGGCCGGCTACTACTCGGGCGCCACGGTGTTCGTCGACACCAACGGCAACGGTGTGCTGGACAGCGGCGAAGTCTCGGCCACCACCGATGCCAACGGCCACTTCTCGTTGACCACGACCACCTCCGGCACGTTCGTCGCCGACGTCAGCACCGCGGCCACCAACACCGCGTCCGGCGTCAAGGTTCCCCGCCACCTGATCCTGCGCGCATCGAAGGAACAGGTTGCCGACCAGGGCGCGAGCGCCATCGTGATCAGCCCGATGTCCAGCGAAGTGCAACGTCTGGTCGAAGCCAACAACAGCAAGTACGAAACGGAAAAGGCCAACCTGGCCGCGCGCCTGACGGGCCCCGCGTTCAACCTGGGCACCGCCACGGTCAGCGCTGCCGACGCGGTGGGCGACGTCAACGGTATCAGCAATGCCGCCGAAAAGTACGAACTGATGTACGAGGGCAATGCGCTGGCCAACCGCTACACCTACGCCACGACGAAGCTGGACCGCGGCGACATGTACCCCGACAACCTGGCCGTCACCGGTGGCGATCCGCGCCTGGTCGGCCTGAGCGGCGTCACCACCAACACCGCCGTCAAGCCCACGCAAGCGCAAGCGAAGATCACTTACGCCCAGGCCCAGCAGGCCGCGTTCAACATCGAAGGCATCCCGGCCTACGACAACATCTTCGTGATCATCGAAGAGAACAAGTCGACCGACGCGATCCTCAAGAACCCGCGCGCGCCCTACATGAACCAGGTGCTCAGCACCTACAACCAGCTGGCCACCTACTACTCGACCGGCAACCCGTCAGAACCCAACTACACGGCACTGGGCGGCGGTGACGACAACGGCATCACCGACGACAACTGGTTCGGCTGTGGCGCGCGCGCTGAGTACGCTCTCAAGGACGTCGCTTTCACCGGCGGCATCGCCTCCGACGGCCAGATTCTGCCGGCCACCGGCGCCCTGCCGCCCAAGGACAGCAACCACCTGGCTGGCTACGTGGCCGCCGACACCACCTGCGGCGACAGCCCCACTGGCGGCACGGTTCACAACATCCTTGGTGACAACCTGTTCACCCTGCTGTCCAAGGCCGGCCTGACCGCACGCACCTACAGCGAATCGATGAACCCCGGCCAGGACGCACGCGCCGACAGCATCGCGGATGCGGCGGTCAACGGCCAATACAGTGGCACCGCCATCGACGGCACGGTCGTGAACGATACGTCGTCGTACACGGCGCCGGGCGGTCTGTACAAGGTCAAGCATGGCCCTTCCATCGCCTACCAGACGGCGCGTAACCTGCCCGAGTTCTACGCGGACAACCGCACCATCTTCGGTTCGCAGTACACCGAAGCAGCCTGGAAAGCATCGACCGCTTACCCGAGCTACGACCTGACGAACTGGATCTATGACCAGTTCGGCAAGGACCTGGACAACGGCGACGTCGGCAACATCAACTTCGTCGTGCCCGATCAGTGCGACGACATGCACGGCGTGGGTCCGGACGGCGAGTCCTGCAACGGCGGCGCCGACAACAACGACGGCCAGAACGCCAGCGTGACGCGTGCCGACATCTATCTGAATCGTGTCATCACGAAGATCCAGAGTTCGGCCCTGTGGAAGAACCCGCAGAAGCGCGTGGCCATCGTCGTCATGTTCGACGAAGGCGAAGGCTCCAGCACGTCGTGCTGCGGCTGGAACGCGGGCGGTGTCAACTCCGGCGCGGCGCCCCTGTCCATCGACGCGGATGGCAAGGTCACCAAGACGACAGCGCCGACCAACTACACCCACGGCAACGGCGGCCACGGCAACTCGATCTTCGGCGTGATCACCAACCATCAGGACCTGGGCATCGCTCCCAAGGGCATCGTCGACACCGATTCCTACAGCCACTTCGCCATGGTGCGGACGCTGCAGGACATGTTCCAGCTGGCCGACCCCGGCGTCGATTCGACGTACCTGAACCGCGCGAAGTACACGGAAGCGTTCATCGCGCAAAACATCATGAACCTGCCTGAGTTCACCAGCAGCGCCGACACGCACTTCGACTCCGTGCGGCCCATCAACCACGCTTACGTCATTCCGGCGAGCTACACGCAGAAGCTCAATCCGGCGGACATCACCGGCGTGAAGAACAGCGGCGGCACGGTGGTTTCGACGGACGGCGTGGTCACCCCGCAGGTCGGTCCGGACAACAACCAGAAGAACGTCTGGGCGTTGAACTGATTGAATCTCCAGCAAGCGTGAAGCAGTAAGTGAAGTCCGGACGGGGAGGGGCCGCGGCCCTTTCCCGTCCCTTGCATTGAAATGCGAAAGGAAAGAGTGATGCGCAAGGTCTATGCGGGCGCCCTGTCCGCTGTCTTGTTGATCCTGGCAGGCTGTGGGGACGACGGTTCTACACCCGCCCCCATGGCCAAGCCGGCCGCCGCGGCAAGCAGCCCGGCCAGCACGAACACCCCTGCTCCGGCTCCCACGAGTTCGTTGAGCCTGGCCGCCCAGGTGGGCCAGAAAGTGTTCTTCGACAAGACGCTGTCCGGCAACCGCAATATGTCGTGCGCCACCTGCCACGACCCCGCCTATGCCTATGGGCCGCCCAACAGCCTGTCCGTGCAGCTGGGTTCCGATCCTTTGCAATCCGGACTGCGCGCCATCCCGTCGCTGCGCTACAAGGATGGCACGCCGCCCTATAACGACATGGCCGAGAATCCGGACAACGTGACGCTTGGCGCTCCTGGCGGCGGCTTCATGTGGGATGGCCGCGCCGGCACGCTGGCCGACCAGGCCGCTTTCCCGCTGATGAATCCGGTCGAAATGGGCAACAAGTCCAAGGCCGCGGTCGTCGATGCGGTCAGGAACGCCGCCTATTCCGCGCTGTTCAAGCAGGCCTTCGGCGCCGACGCGCTGAACGATGCGGACACGGCGTTCGCCACGGTCGGCAAGGCGCTGGAAGCCTTCGAACGCGAAGACATCAGCTTCCACCCCTACTCCAGCAAATATGACCTCTACGTCCACAACAAGTTGGGCGGAACGCTGACGCCGGCAGAAAAACGCGGCCTGATGATATTCAACAGCGGCACCATCGGTAACTGCGCGGCCTGCCATTACGCGGGCGCCAATTTCAATGGCGGCCAGGGCTTGATGACGGACTATACCTACCAGGCCATAGGCGTACCGCGCAACGATATGTCCATCCCGAACAATCCGTCGCCCATTCCCGCGAACAAGGATGCCGGTTACTACGACATGGGTCTGTGCGGGCCGGAGCGGACCGATCACGCACCAGGTGCGCCGGGCATCGCCACACCCGATCCGTATTGCGGCGTCTTCAAAGTGCCCACACTGCGCAATGTGGCGACGCGTAATGCCTTCTTCCATAACGGCGTGATGCATTCGTTGAACCAGGTCGTGCACTTCTACAACACGCGTGACACGAATCCCGAGTACTGGTATCCGGCAACGGGCGGTGATGGCGCGCCTGTCGCCAACCCTGACTATGCCTTGTTCCCGCAGTCCGTGCCGAATGCCACCGTGCACAAGTTCAACGACCTGCCGGTGGCCTTCCAGGGCAATATCGACGAAGAGATTCCCCTGGGCACCGGCGAAGGCGGCAGCAACACGCTGGGCAGCGGCACCGCACCCAGAAAGCCGGGCAGCACGCCCGTGATGTCCGAGCATGACATGCAGGACCTCATCTGCTTCATGAACATTCTGACGGACGGCTACAAGCCGCCCGCGACGCAGCCGACCAGCGGCAAGTGCGTGGACTGATACCCGTATCGATTTCGAGCAAACCCAGATGAACAGACTTTCAAACGCCCTGCGTCGCGCGGGCGTGACGCTACCCGTGGCCGTCGCGATCATGCTCGCCGCCTGCAGCGGCAGCGCGGCCGAGCCCAGCACCGAGACGTTCACCAAGACGATCAACGACTATCTGGCTGAGCGCGGCCATCTGTGCCTGGCGGAGTACCAGTGGCCCAGATACGTGGCTGACGACGCCTCCGGCAATTCGCGCGATGCCCTGCAGATGCCCGTGTTGGAGAAGCTTGGCCTGCTCAAGAGCACCGTGATGCCGGTGGAGCGTACCGGCGACGACGGCGCCAAGGTCTCCGCGCCCGGACGCCGCTACGACCTGACGGCGGAAGGCCGGAAATTCTATCTGCACAAGCCGGTGGTGGTGGCGACCGCCACGAAGCAGGAGACGCATGACGCCGACTTCTGCGTTGCCAACCTCACCCTGGACAAGGTGATCGGCTGGGAAACGCCGGTCAAGGACCAGGACGGCACCAGCAGAACATCGGTGCTGTACACCTATCACATCGATCCCGCGCCTTTCACCAACGATCCCGAATTTCGCCGCGTGTTTCCCATGGTGACCCGTGTGGTCGAAGGCGCGGGCACCTTGCAGCTGCGCGAAGGCGTGCGGCTGACCAAGGACGGCTGGGTGGCCGAAGAGTTCTTCCAACACTAGGGCAGCCGCGCGATGATCGTCGACTTCGCCAACGAAGTGCGGGACTGGATCGCCCGGAATCTGATTCGCGGGGTGCAGCCCCAGTCCGTCGTGCAGGAGCTGACGGGCAATGGCTTGGAACAGCCTTTGGCGCTTGCCATGGTGCAGGCGGTGTCCAATGCTCTGCTCTTCGGCGAACCCATGCCCCAGGGCAAGCTGGATCTGGCGACACCGCCGGCGCGCTATGTGCCTGGCCCCAGCCGCCTGGGCCACGCGTCGATGCTGAAGGCCGGCACCCGGTCCATACCGGTGCTGGCTCGATTGCAGCGCCCCAGCGCCGCCTTGCTCGGCGGCGTGATCGATGCCGACGAGTGCACGCAATTGATCGCGCAGGCCCGCCCGCGCATGACCGCTTCCACGGTGGTGGATCCCATCACCGGCCTCGACCGGGTGGCCGACCATCGCAGCAGCGCGGGGATGTTCTTCAGCCTGATGGAGACCCCCCTGGTGGCGCGCATCGAACGGCGCATCGCCGCGCTGACGGGATTGCCCATCGAGCACGGTGAGGGCTTGCAGATCCTGCACTACCCGACCGGCGCGGAAAGCACGCCGCATTACGACTATCTGATGCCGGGCAATGACGCCAACAGGTCGTCGATCGCGCGCAGTGGCCAGCGCATCGCCACCTTCATCATGTACCTGAACGACGTCGACGATGGCGGCGAGACCCGCTTTCCGCACGTGGGTTGGTCCGTGCTTCCCCGCCGGGGCCAGGCCCTGTATTTCGAATATGGCAATGCGGATCGACGTACAGATCCGATGTCCCTGCACGCCGGCGGCACGGTGTTGGCCGGCGAGAAATGGATAGCCACCAAATGGATCCGCGAACGGGAGTTCGTGCCCGCACGATAGGTCCGCATCCAGCCGGTTTTTCCCGGCATACCCACGCAATAAAAACAAAGGAAGTTCATGAACGTTGATAGATTCAAGCTGGCCGGCGTTTGCGCGGCCGTCCTGGCTGTATTCACACTGGCAGCTTGCGGCGGCGGCGACGGTGACGATAAGCCCGCCGACGGCGCGTCGACTTCGACGTCCTCCGGAACCGGCACTGGCACGGGTACCGGCAGCGGCAGCGGCAGCGACACTGCGACGACAGGCCCCACGCTAGGCACATTGACGCAGTACGTCAATCCGCTTATCGGCACCGCGCCGGGCAGCTCGCCCAATCCCACCGGCCATGGCGCGGGCGGCAACACGCTGCCCGCCGCCGGCCTGCCCGCCGGCATGGTGCAGTGGGGTCCGGACACCAACACCTCGCCGGCAGCCGCCACGACTCTGGAACCCGGCTCGCCGGCCGGCTACTACTACGACCTGAACACCATCGCCGGCTTCAGCATGACGCATATGAGCGGCACGGGCGGCCAGGGCAACGATGGCGAATTCCCCATCCTGCCGACCGTCGGACCGTCCATCACCACGTCATCGTTCTCCCACGACAACGAGCACGCGGCGCCCGGCTATTACGCCGTCAAGCTGGACAATCAGGTCAACGTCGAATTGACCGCCACGCTGCGCACCGGCTTCGGCCGTTTCACCTATCCGGCCGGCAAGCCCGCGCTGGTGGTGATCGACTCGACGCATAACAATACGCGCACCGGCCAGGCCGGCTCGATCAGCCAGATGGACGATCACACGCTGCAGGGCAGCACCATCGGCGGCGGCTTCGAAGGCAATAGCACCCTGGTGCCGGTGTACTTCTACGCGCAGTTCGACCAGCCCTTCACCAGTTCGTCCATCAGCAACGGCGTGGCGACGATGTCCTTCAATCCGGGCGCCAAGGTGCAGATGAAGATCGGCATCTCCTACGTCAGCGTCACCAACGCCCGGCAAAACCTGGAAGCGGAAAACACCGGCTGGGACTTCGATACCGTGCGCTACGCCGCCGATGCCGAATGGCAAAAGCGCCTGGCCACGGTGCAGGTGACCGGCGGCTCCAAGGACGACCTGACCAAGTTCTACACCGCCTTCTACCACGTGCTGTGGGCGCCCAGCGTCTTCAACGACGTCAACGGCCAGTACATGGGCCTGGACAAGACCGTGCACAAGCTGGAAACGGGCCAGTCGGCACAGTACTCCGGCATCTCGGGCTGGGACATCTATCGTTCCCTGATTCCGCTGAAGGCCTTCCTGTTCCCCAACGAAACCAGTGATCTGGCCCAATCGTTGGTGAATGACGCGAAGCAGTGCGGCGCCATTCCGCACTGGGTCAACGACAACTACGAAGCCGGCGTGATGCCGGGCGACGCCGGTTCGCTGATGGTCGCCGGCGCTTACGCGTTCGGCGCAACCAACTTCGACAAAGCCACCGCCCTGCAATACATGATCAAGCAGGCCAACGTGTCGGGCACCGCGTGCAACGGCACCGCCACCAACGGCGGCCGCAACAGCTACCTGAAGTACGGCTACATCACGGACAGCGAGAACGGCATCGCTTCGTCGACGCTGGAATACGCCAGCAGCGACTTCGCCATTTCGCAGTTCGCCGGCGCGCTGGGCAACACGACCATGCAGAAGACCATCGGCATCCGGTCGGCCTACTGGATGAACCTGCTGAACACGTCCCTGACCCCGCCGCTGATCGTGGCCCGCACCACGGGCGGCGCCTATGACAACGAGACGCAGACCAGCACGGACAACTACGACCAGGGTGACGCCGAGCAGTACACCTGGATGGTGCCCCACAACATCGGCGGCCTGATGTCCCAGCTGGGCACCCAGACGGCGGTCAACGCGCGCCTGGACTCGTTCTTCACCCAGACCAACGCGGGTACGAGCGCGCCCTACCTGTACGTCGGCAATGAACCCGGCTTCGCCACGCCCTGGTTCTACAACTGGTCGGGCCAACCCGCCAGCACGCAGGCTCTGATCCAGCGCATCGTGCAGAACGAGTTCACGACTGAGCCGGGCGGCCTGCCTGGCAACGACGACATGGGCGCGACGTCCAGCTGGTATATGTGGGCGGCGATGGGCATGTATCCCACCATTCCGGCGGTCGGCGGCTTCACCATCAGCAGCCCGCAGTTCTCGTCGGTCAAGGTCGCGCTGGAGAACGGCAAGACGATGCAGATCAACGCCAGCGGCGCGCCTGCATCGGCCTATGTGCAAGGCCTGTCGGTCAACGGCACCGCGCAGACGAGCACCTGGGTGCCCCTGTCGGCAGTGCAGGACGGCGGCACGCTGGACTTCGCCATGACCACGTCCCCGTCCTCCTGGGGCACCGGCGCCAACGACGCGCCGCCGTCCTACGCCATCGCCAACGCGGCGACCATGGCGGATGCCTTCAACGGCCGCTCCGCGGGTGTCGATGGCGTGGCGAACACCGACGGCACCGGTGCGGACTTCGATGGCCAGCGCAACGTCTACTCGGCCACCTTCATGCCCACGGCCGGTTCCACCGTCACGTATGGCGGCGCGAACTTCACGTGGGGCAATGCGAGCAACGGCCTGGACAACGTCTTGCCGCAAGGCCAGACCATCACGATCCCTGGCGCGCCCGTTGGCGGCAGCCTGGTCGTCCTGGGCGCGGCCAACAACGGTCCCAGCACCGGCACCTTCACCCTGACGTTCACCGACGGCACCACCCAGCAACAGGCGATCAGCGTCAGCGACTGGACCAGCGGCACGCAGTTCGGCACGCGCGTCATCACCAGCTCGCACCGCAACAACTCGGCTGGCTCGGCGGACACAACGCCTGCCTATGTTTATGAGCAGGCGTTCCCGCTGCCGGCAGGCAAGACCCTGGCAAGCGTCACCCTGCCCACGCACGTGTCGGCGGGCAAGATGCACATCTTTGGTTTGAGCGTCGCGCCATAAGTCATCTCTGATGCGGAGGCGCGCGGCGCGCTAAACGCATAAGGGGCCGTTGAGGCATCGACAAGCAGTACCCGCGGGAGCGTGGAGATCATCGAATTGGATGGTATCCACGCTCCCTTTCTACATACTTTGTATACGCATTCATATGCATCTTCGTTTAACTGGATGGTATCCATCCACTAAGTTCTTTGTACTTATGCAAAAGGAGGATAAATTGCGGACTTTTTCACGGAAGCTCATCCGTTCACGCAGGCCATTGGTTTGGTTGGCAACGCTCGCTTAGCCGACGAGCAACGCCGGAACCTCCGATCTTTGGCCCCCCTTGGAGGATCCATTTTGAAGTACGGCAAAAAGGTTTGGCTGAAGGCGACGATCGCGCTAGGTGCGTATTCCTGCGGTGGCGCCATGGCCGCCGACCTGACGGTAGCGCCGGGAAGTACCCAGGTGCTCGACAACTCGGTCAGCTATCCCGGCGGCGTCGATGTCAACGGCGGCACGCTGGTCATCGGCGGCAACGGCGGTGGCGCGGGAGTCACGCTCGATGGCAACGTCAACGCCAACTCGAACGGCACGATCGCGGGCTTCGGCTCGGTCGATGGTGATCTGAGCGTCACGGGCAATTCGCATGTCGCACCGGGCTACGCCGTCGGTACGCCGACCGGTGTGTCCAACGGCAACCTGATCGTGACCGGCAACCTGTCGATGAGCAACGCCGCGTACGACTTCGAGACCGGCTACGCAGGACTGCCCATCACTCAACCGGGCACAGGCGACAACATCACCGTGCGCGGCAACGTCGACCTCAATAACGTCACCTTGAACGTCACGGTGAACACCCTGGGGGTCAACGCCGGCTACTACCGCATCCTGTCCTACGGTGGCACATTGAGCGGCAACGGCATGACCTTGGGTTCGGTCAGCGGCGATTCCGTGCCGGGCGCGACCATCCAGACACTCACTGGCGACAAGCAGATCAACCTTATTCTCGGCCCCAGCACCACCAATTTGTGGAACGGCGACGGCCTGGCGTCGGCCACCCGGGCGGGCGGCGGCAGCGGCACCTGGACCGCGGCCAGCACCAACTGGAACAGCCCTGCCAACGCCACCGGCGCCCTGCCCGACGGCGGCTATGCCATCTTCACCGGCAGCACGGGCACGGTGACCGTCGACAACGGCGCCGGTGCGGTGCGCGTGTCGGGCATACAGTTCGCCAGCGACCGCTACCGCGTGCAAGGCGCGCCCATCACCCTGGTCGCCAACGGCGGCAATCCGCCAGCCATTGTCGTCGGTGACGGCACGCTTGCTTCCGCGCAGTATGTCGACACCATCGACAACCCCTTGCAAGGCACCAGCGGCTTCGTCAAGACCGGCCCCGGCTCGGTGATCCTCAATGGAGACAGCAGCGGCCTGAGCGGTCCCATCCTGATCGCCGACGGCGCTTTGGAACTGAACGGCAAGTTGAACGGGCCGGTCGACATCGGGCGCGAAGTCGTGCTCGCCGGTGTGGGCCAGCTGGGCACCACCACGCTGTATCCCACTGCCGTCATCTCGCCTGGCAACGACGGCTCGCCCATCGGTGAACTCACCATCAACGGCAACCTGACCTTCGGCCAGGACTCGATCTATCGCGTGCATGCCGACCCGGCCAGCAGCGCCAGCGACCACATCCACGTCACCGGCGTCGCCTATCTGGACGGCACCGTGGCGCACGTCGGCCCCGACGGCAACTATGCCCCGCTGGCGACGTACAACATCCTGACCGCTGACGGCGGCATACAGGGCCAGTTCACGGGCGCGTCGAGCGCGTATGCCTTCCTTACCCCTACACTCACCTACGACGCCAAGAACGCCTTCCTGACGCTCTCCCGCAACGGCGTGCCGATAGGCAGCGTGGGCAACACGGGCAACCAGAGCAGCGTGGGCGGCGCGCTGGATAACGAAGCGCCGCCTGCAAGCAGTAGTGGCAGCGGATCCTCGACGAGCGGCAATGGCGCAACGACCACGACCGGTACCTCGACTGCCCCGAGTGGATCAGGCACCACGAATGCTTCCTCCGGCGCGACGTCCACGACAACGGCAAGCGGCCTGCCCGCCACCAGCGCCATCGACGCCTTGGCGAGCCTCGCGCCTGCCAACAGTGGCGCGGGCCAGGTAGCCACCGCGGTCCTGTCCATGACGCCGGCCGAAGCACGCGCGGCTCTGGCCATGCTCTCGGGCGAAGCCTACGCAAGCACCACCAGCGTGTTGCAGAGCCTCGGCGATACCGTGCGCACGGTGCCGCTGGACCACTTCCGCAGCAATCTCGACGCGGCGGCGCTGCCTGGCAACAGCACGGCGCAATTGGGCGCGCCATCCGCCAACGCGTTGCCGCGTAGCGGTGCGCATCCCGTCTGGGCGCAGGTGTTCGGTAATTGGCGGACCTTTGCCAGCGACGGCAATGCGTCGCGCGTGAGCCAATCGGATGGCGGCCTGTTCATTGGCGGCGATGGCGCCGTCGGCAACGGCTGGCGCCTGGGCGGCGCGGTGGGCTACATCGGCAGCCACAGCACGGTGGCCGATGTCTCGTCGCGCACCGACGTCGACAGCTATACCGCAACCCTGTTCGGCGGACGCAACTTCGCCGCCGGGCCTGGCGACATCCGCTTCACGGCGGGCGCGGCTTATACGTGGCACGACATCGAAACGAAGCGCAACGTGGCGGTGGGCAGCCTGAGCCAACAGCTCGACTCGTCCTATCACGCGTCTTCCACGCAGCTGTTCACCGAGCTGGGCTACAAGCTGCCACTGGGTGACGCGTACACCGTCGAGCCCTTCGCCGGCGTGGCGTGGAACCAGCTGCGCACCCGCGACTTTGCCGAGTCGGGCGGTAGCGCCGCCCTGCACGGAGACGGGCAACGCGATGACGTGACCAGCACCACCCTGGGCGTGCGCGGCGCCTGGCTGTTCGGTTCCGACCGCGAGCCCGGCCGCCTGACCGCAAGCTTGGGCTGGCGCCATGCGATGGGCGACGTGAACCCGAAGCAGGCCCTGGCTTTCGACGGCGGCACCACGTTCTCGGTGGCCGGCGTTCCCATCGCGCGCGATGCCGCCGTGCTGGGACTGGGTGCTGAGGTGGCCATCACGCGCAACACGACGGCCGGCATCAGCTATGACGGCCAGTTCGGCGGTGGCAACCGCCAGCACTCGGGCGTGTTCAAGCTGGCCATGCGGTTCTAAGCGCTGATCCAGGCGCTTCCCGGGCGGACGCGAGCGCGTCCGCCCGTTGCCGTGTCGGGGCGGTGGTGTTGGCGTTGGTGTTGGCGTTGGCGCGACGCCAACATGGCAGAGCATCAATTCGCAAACTAGCGCGATGTTTCCGCAAGAAGCGCAACGCTCCGCATCGAACCGCTTGCGGTCCACGCCGCGCAACGACCATTCTAAAAATGAGCGCCGGAGTTTTGCTGCATTTCAGTGGATTGTATGGAGGAAGATACCTTTATCCTCAAGCCAGCACTATCCGACTTCCCGCGCTGAGAACAATAAGTAGCACACGCCCCAGCGCGTGGATCGACATACGCCAGTGTCGCGGTCGACATCATCTCCTCCACCTACCGGCTCATCCACCCGTGAAATTGTCCAATCTGAAAATTGGCACCCGCCTTGTGCTGGGTTTCGCCATCGTCCTCCTCCTTTTGCTGTGCGCCTCGACGTTTGGCATGTTCCAGCTGCGCAGCCTTGCGGAAGCCAACCGCGTCACGCTGGAAAAGCCCCTGATCAAGGAACGATTGGCGGCCGACTGGAGCCGCAATACTTTCGGCGCGATCCGCCGGACGTCGGCCATCGCGAAAAGCAGCGACGATTCGCTGGTTCCCTACTTCGCCAAGGATGCTGCGGACGTAACGGCCTCGACCGACAAGATCACCAAGCAGGTCGAAGCACTGCTGGACAGCGATGAAGAACGCGCCCTCTTTGCCGATATCGGCCGCGTGCGCCAGAAGTATATGGAGTCCCGCAACGCCGTCATGAAGGCAAAGGCGGCAGGCAATCTTGCGGAGGCCAGCCGCGTATTCGATCAGGAATACGGCCCCGCCGCACAGCAATACGAAGAACGCATCCAGGCCTTCGTCATGACGCAACGAGCCACCATCGACGCGGCCAAGCAAAGCATCCAGGAACTCTACCAACGCGACGTGCAGTTGCTGATCGTGATCGTGGTGCTAGGCCTGGCGCTGGGCGTGGCCTGCGCCGTCTTGATCACCCGCGGCATCGTGCGCCCCATCTCCTACGCGGTGCGCGTCGCGGATGCCGTGGCGGGCGGCGACCTTACGCAACGCATCGAGGTCACCGCGCGCGATGAAACGGGTCACCTGCTGATGGCCCTGCGCACGATGAACACCAATCTGTCGCGCACGGTGGGCGGCATCCGCACCGGCGCGGAGACCATCTCCATGGCATCCAGCGAGATCGCCGCGGGCAACGCCGACCTGTCGTCGCGTACCGAAGAGCAGGCCGCGTCCCTGGAAGAAACGGCCGCCTCGATGGAGCAGATGGCGTCCACCGTGAAGCAGAATGCCGACAATGCGCGCCAGGCCAACAAGCTGGCCGCCAGCGCGTCTGAAGTGGCGCAGCGTGGCGGCTCGGCGGTGGCCGAGGTCGTGGAAACCATGAACGCCATCTCGTCCAGTTCCGGCAAGATGTCGGAAATCGTCGCGGTGATCGACGGTATTGCCTTCCAGACCAACATCCTGGCACTGAACGCCGCCGTGGAAGCCGCAAGAGCAGGCGAACAGGGCAAGGGCTTCGCGGTCGTGGCCGGCGAAGTGCGCACCTTGGCGCAGCGCAGCGCCAACGCCGCCAAGGAAATCAAAGGCCTGATCGAGGATTCCGTCGGCAAGGTCAGCATGGGCGCCGGCCAGGTCGAGCGCGCCGGCACCACCATGCGCGAGATCGTCACCTCCGTGCAGCGCGTCACCGACATCATGGGCGAGATCACCATGGCTTCGGATGAACAGGCCCGCGGCGTCGACCAGGTCAACATCGCCATTTCGCAGATGGATGAAGTGACCCAGCAGAACGCGGCCCTGGTCGAGGAATCCGCCGCCGCCGCCGGCGCCATGCAGGATCAGGCGGCAGAACTGGTGCGCGCGGTCTCCACCTTCAAGATCGCCACCGCCGAGGTCATCGATGCCTCGATCATTCGGGCTGAATACCCGCCTGTCGGCATAAGCGCGACCACTTCCTGACTTCAGCTTCGACATAGCCCCCGGCCTGCTCGGGGGCTACCAGAGCCGGCGCAAATCCTTGCAGGGCCATCTTTGCCTTCACGTCAGCGTCCGCCACGGCACGGCTGATCGCGCTGTACAGACGCTGTGTGACGGGGCCTGGCAAACCCTTGGGGGCCATCAAGCCTATCCATGCATCGATGGGCTCGAAGTCCCGCAAGGATTCCGCCATCGCGGGCCAATCCGGCGCCAAGGGACTGCGTTGCGCGGTGGTCACGGCAAGCGCCCGCAGCCGCCCTGACTTGACCTGGGCCAATGCACTGCCCAGGTCGAGAAACGTGAACTGCAAGGTCCCGCCGAGAAGGTCATTCGTGGCCAGCGGGATGCTCTTGTAGGGAACCAGCAGGGCATCGAAACCACCGACCTTGATCAATTGCGCCGCGCAGACCTGCGAGCTGGACGACCCATAGCCCGCGCTGATCTTGCCCGGATGCGCGCGCGCATACGCGATCAGCGCCGCGACGTTCGTGGCCGGCATATCCGCACGCGCCACCAGCACCAGCGGCGTGCTGGCAAACAGGCCCACGGTGGTGAAGTCGGCAACGGGGTCGAAGGGGACACTCTTGAGCGTGCTTGGCGCCGCGGCCAGCGAGACCGAGGCCACCAACAGCGTATTGCCATCGGGTGCGCTACGGGCTACCGCCTCCGCGCCCACGGTACCTTGCGCGCCGGGGCGATTCTCCACGACGATGGGCTGGCCCAGCGCAAGCTGCATCTCCCTCGTCAACAGGCGCGCGATATTGTCGGTCGCGCTGCCGGGCGAAAAAGGAACCACCAGCCGTATCGGCTGCGACGATAGCCCTTGTGCCCACGCATCCTGCTGGATCAGCGGCCAGCCCGCAACGGCCACGGCGCCACGCTTCAGGAAGTCTCGACGGATCATGATTTGTCCTTGCCGATGGGTAAGGTCAGTAAAAGGAAGGACAGCGCCTTGCCGTGGGAGTCGAGATTCAGGGAATCATTGACGCCACCGTCCAGCACGTTTTCCAGAACGAGATTCAAGCCGCCCAGATGCGGCAGCAGGTAGCGCCTTACAGCAGTGGGCGCGCGGGCGCTGAAGAGTCGCGCCACCCGCTCCTCCGTGACCAGATCGACCAGAAGGCCGTAGTCCTCCGGGCGGTACACAAACACGCAGATGTTTGAATGGTTGCCCTTGTCCCCGGCGCGCGCATGCGCGATGTCATGCAGGATGCGTGGTTCATTGACGGTCTTGTTCACGGCTTACTCCAGGATGCGAAAACGGGCTGCCACCAGGTCTCTGGGCACATAACAGGCGACGTTGGACAGGCGCTGGCGTTTGGCAGTGCGCACACCGCCACCGCCCGCCGGTCCGCACAACCACAAGGAATACACCTCCCTCAGCATGCGATCTATCTCGGCGGAGTCGGCATGCCGACCAGCGACGCGCAGCCTGATGTCCGCGTGGTCCGGCCCCTCGCCCGCGGCCAGCTCGGCGAGCCCATGGCCGCCATCATCGCCAAACACGCTCAAACTGCCGATCAGGTCGAAGCGCAGGGCCATCGCCTGACCCATGCGCTGGCGCACGACCTCCATCGCCAGGCGTGCGCGCGCTTCGGCATGCGGCCCGGCATAGGAAATTTCGGCCTCGCCCAGCCATCCGCCTTCGAAGTACACAAGCGCCTTGAGCGTGGGTGGCCTGGCATGCCCCCGTACCCCACGCACTTCCACACGGTTCGGGCCGATCTGCCGCAGCTCCGCCTGCATGATGTCGGCGGTGACATCAGGCGTCAGATAAGCGGCGGGGTCATGCACTTCGTACAAGAGCTGTTCCTTCACCGTCCTGATTTCCACGACGCCGCCGGTGCCGCTCGGCTTGGTGATGACAAACGAGCCGTCCTGGCGAATCTGCGCAATGGGATATCCCACGTGAGCAAGGTCCTCGACTTCCTTGCGACCAGGGTCGGCGAAGTAGCCGCCGGTGACCTGGGCGCCGCACTCCAGCAGATGTCCCGCCATGGTGGCGCCGGCGAGCTTGTCCAGGTCCTCTTCGGTCCAGTCGAAATGGGCGATGGCAGGCCCCAGGACCAGGGCGGGGTCGGCCACGCGACCGCTTACGACGATTTGCGCACCGGCACGCAGCGCCTGGGCGATTTCGAAGGCGCCCAGATAGACGTTGGCACTGACGAAAGCTTGCGGGGAAAGTAGCCGGCGCCGGTCTTCGGCCGGCAACAGTGTCTGCAAAAGACGCTGCCCTGCCTCATCCGACAAGTCATCGCCTTCGATAACGGCGATGCGGGGTGACGGGCAACCCAACTCCGCGGCGAGCCGCTGAATCAGCGCTGCCGCGGCCTTCGGATTGGCGGCCCCGAAGTTGCTGACGATGGCGATGCCGTGACGAAGGCAATCCGCCAGCACCGGACGCAGCTCCGCTTCCAGCAGAGGTTCGTAACCGAGTTGCGGGTTGGCCCGCTTCGCCAGTTGTGCCAGCGCCAGAGTGCGTTCCGCCAGGTTCTCGAACACCAGTACGCCGCGGCCGCCATTCGCGATCAGCTCGTCCACGATGGGCCTTGCGGCATCGGTCCTGTCACCCGATCCGCCGGCGGCGCAGCCCACCAGCAAGTCCGGTCTCTGTTCTCCGGGGCTCATGATCATATCTCCCGCCAAATGGCTATTCAGGCTCGATGCCGGCCTGCTTGACCTTTTCACCCCACACCGATTTCTGCCGCACGACGAAGCGTCCGAACTCGTCGGCCCGCGCTGGCGTGGGCTCGGCACCCATTTCCGTCAGCTTTTGCTGGATATCGGCGGCACTGACGATCGCATAGAGCGCATCCGCCAGTTTTTGGGACACTGCTTCCGGCATCTTGGCGGGCCCGAATATGCCAACCCAGGCGGCCAGGTCAAAGCCTGGCTTGCCCAGCGCTTCCGACACGGTAGGCAGATCGGGCGCCAGCGCGCTGCGCTTTTCGGTCGACACCGCCAACGCTCTAAGGCTGCCGGCCTTGATCTGCGGCGCCGCCGATGCCAGATCGATGAACATGAACGTGGCCCGATCGCCGATGATGTCCGTCATGGCCTGCGGCGTGCTCTTGTACGGAATGGCGGCGGCTTCCAGGCCCGCCAGCCGATCGAACGACGCCGCGGAAATCTGCCCTGTGCTGTTGCCGTAGGCGTAGTTCAACGAACCGCGCCGCTGCTTGCCATAAGCGAGCAGCGCCGGCACGTTGGTCACCGGCAGCTTGCCGCTCACCACCAACACGAAGGGAAAGTTGCAGACCTGAACCAAAGGCGTGAAGTCGGCGACGGGGTCGTAGCGCAGACTTTTGAACAGGAACGGATTGGACGAATGGGTCGTGTTCGTGGCCAACATGATGGTGTACCCATCGGGTGCGGCGCGCGCCACGTAGTCGGCCGCCAGTTGCCCGGACCCCCCCGGCTTGTTTTCCACGATCACGCTCTGACCCATCGCGCGTTGCAGCCGTTCACCTATCAGACGCGCAACGATGTCGCTGGCGCTGCCGGCGGCGAAGGCCGTGATCAGGTGGATGGGTTGACTGGGATACGCCGCCAGCACGCCCGCCGGCGCCAGCATGAGCGCCGCGACGGCGGCCATGACCCGGATCGTCCGCCGACCCAGCAGGCGTAAAGGGCGCAATGGGCGCAATAGGCCCAGGAAAATTTGCCTCATCTTCAGTCTCCTTGGGGGATGCCGCCGCGCTCTGAGTAGCGGTCGGGTTGCTGGATATCCTTGCCGCGCTTCGTATCCGCCTTATTCCGCTGCCATCATCGCCAGAATTCGCTGCGCCTGTTTCAAGTGAGGCCGGTCCAGCATCTCGCCATCCAACTGCAATGTACCCACGCCCTGGGAATCCGCGAAAGCCTTCACGATGCGGCGCGCCCGCGCCAGCTCTTCGTCGCTGGGCGTGAATGCCGCGTTGATGTGCTCGACCTGGCTGGGATGAATGGCAATCTTGCCTGTGAAACCCGCGCGCCTGGCGTGGGCGGCATCGCGGCGCAGGCCATCGGCATCGCGGAAATTCGCCCACAGGGTGTCGATGGCCGCCACGCCAGCCGCGTGCGCGCCCAACAGGCACAGGGAGCGCGCCATGCTGTAGGTGAACTCGTACTCGCCGTTCTCCTGGCGATTGGTGCTGGCGCCCATGGCGGCGGCCAGGTCCTCCCCGCCCCAGGTAAGGGCGCGCAGGCGTGGCCCTGCATCGCGAAACTCCCCCAGCGCGAACATGGCCTGAGGCGTCTCCGTCGCGACCGGCAGAATGCCGATACTGCCGGCGGGAATGTCGTCGCGCGCTTCCAGAGCGGACAGATACTGGCCCAGCAGGATCACGTCACGCGCGCCACAACCTTTCGGCAACATGATGCCCGCCGGCGCGCCGCGCACGATCTCGGCCAGGTCCGCCAAGGCCAGACCGGAATCGAGGGGATTGATGCGCACCCATAGCTGCGGGCCGGCCCCCCGATGCGCAAGCAGGTACTCGCGCACCATGCCGCGCGCCACGGGCAGGCGGGAGATGTCCACGGAATCTTCCAGATCCAGGATCAGGGCGTCCGCGCCCACCGTGTCGCCCTTGGCGAGCTTGCGTTCGCTATCGCCGGGGACGAATAAGAATGACCGTAGTGCCATGCGTGCAGCTCCTAGTAAAAAGCCAAGAGGCCTGGAGGTGTCGATCAACGTCCCTGAAAACTGGGCGTACGCTTCTCGGCGAAGGCTTGGGTGCCTTCAACCACGTCCTCGGACTCCTGCAGGATTCTCAGAAACAGTTGCTCCATGCGCAGCCCCGTGGCCAGGTCCGCATCGCGGCTGCGCGCGGCCAGTTCCTTGGCCGCCTGGACCGCCAGCGGGGCGTTGGCGGCCAGACGGCTGGCATAGTCCATGGCCGCATCCAGCAATTGCGCATGCGGCACCACGCGATTCACCAGCCCCCAGCGTTCTGCCCTTGCGGCGTCCATGGCATCGCCTATCAGCAGCATCTCCATCGCGATAGCATGGGGCAGTTGTTGCGCCACCCGCTGGGTGCCGCCATTGGCGGGGAACACGCCACGTTTGACCTCCGTCAGGCCAAAGCTTGCGTGCTCCGAACAGACGCGCAGATCGGTCGCCAGCAATAGAGTCATGCCACCGCCCAGGCAGAAACCGTTCACCGCGGCCACGACCGGTTTCCAGACTTCAAGGCCGCGGTTCAAAAGCGGATTCGCCTGGGTAAGCGCCAATTCCGCCAGGGACGGCCGAGCGTTGACGAAGGACTTGAGGTCGGCCCCCGCGCAAAACGATTTGTCGCCGGCGCCGGTAATCACGGCCACCCGTATTTTTGGATCGTCCCGCACCCGGCACCACGCTTCCGACAACCAGGCGTAGTGCTCCGCATCGAGCGCATTGCGGCGCTCGGGCCGATTGATCCTGATCGTGGCCACGCCTTCAGCAAAGTCGAAATCGATGGACATGGGCGGCGACTCCTTCAGCTTTGCGTCCTGGGTTGCAGGATGGCGTCGATCTGGGCCTGGTCGTAACCCAGCTCGGTGAACACCTGGCGCGTATGCTCGCCCAGCTCCGGCGGCGCGCGCTGAGGCTCGGGGCGCTGTCCATCGAAGCGCAAAGGCTGCGAGATCGTGTTCATCGGTGCGCGGCCCGGACGCTCCACCTGGGCGACCATGCCGCTGGCCTGGGTGTGTGGATGGGCAAGCGCGTCGCCCACGCTCAGGATGGGCGCGCACGGAATGCCGGCGCGGCCGAAACGCGCCAGCCAGGTTTCGCGCGATTCCCGCGCCAGATGCCCGGCCACTTGTTCCAGCACCAGAGCACGATGACCGACCCGATCCGCATTGGTCGTGAAACGGACATCGGCGGCCAGTTCCGGCGCATCCACTTCCCGGCAGAAAGCCTGCCACAAGGTATCGTTGGCCACCCCCAGCATGATGGGGCTATCCTGCGTCTCGAACGCCTGATAGGGGCACAGCGACTCATGGGCCGATCCCCAACGGCGTGGCTCGGTGCCCCGCTCCCAATAGCTCTGCGCCACATATGCCATGAATGCCATGGACGTATCGAACAACGACGCTTCGATGTGCGTGCCCTTGCCTGTCTGCTGCCTTTGCACGATCGCGGCGAGTATGCCGATGACGGCATGCATGCCGGTGGCCTGGTCTATGGGCGAGATCGGGCTGCGCGCCGGCATGCCCTCTTCTTCCCCGGTGATGGCCATCATGCCGCTCAAGGCTTGCAGGATCACGTCATAACCCTTGCCGGTGCGCAGAGGACCCTGGCTGCCGAAGCCGGAAATGCTGCAATACACGATCCCCGGCCGGCGCGCGGACACCGTCTGATAGTCGATTCCCAGGCGCTGGGCAACGCCAGGACCATAACTTTCCACCACCACGTCGGCCCAATCGATGAGGCGTAATGCCGCCTCCCGGCCCGCCGGTGTCTTCATGTCCAGGGTCACGCTGCGCTTGTTGCGATTGGCACTCAGGAAGACCGTGCCGTCGCCGTCGCGAAAGGGTGGCCAGCGGCGGGTGTCGTCACCTTGAGGAGGCTCCGCCTTGATGACGTCCGCCCCCATATCGCCCAGGTACTGCGTGCACAAAGGGCCGGCAAGGACTTTGGAGAAGTCCACCACCCGCACGCCTTTCAACGCGTCCATTTCTTGTCTCCACGATTCAGGCGGCGCTATATTGCGCCTTGCCTCCAGCCGGATTTACGGATGATGCAGCGTGCTCAAAAATTGACGTTGTCACGCCCTTTGCTCTGGAGCATCGCGCGCGCCTCCTCCGGCGTCGCGACTTCCAATGACAGTTCCTCGACGATGCGCCGTATCTTCGCCACCTGCTCCGCGTTCGAGGTGGCCAGTTTCCCCTTGCCGGCATACAGGCTGTCTTCCAGGCCGACACGCACATTGCCGCCCAGCAAGGCGCTCATCGTGACGAAGGACATCTGGTGTTTGCCGGCCGCGAGTACTGACAGCAGGTAGTCTTCGCCGAACAGACGATCCGCGATCAGGCGCATGTGCAGCAGATTGTCATGGTCCGCGCCTATGCCTCCCAGGATGCCGAAGATGCATTGCAGGAAGAATGGCGGCTTGACCAGGCCACGGTCGACGAAGTGGGCCAGGTTGTAAAGGTGGCCGACGTCATAGCACTCGAACTCGAAGCGTGTACCCAGGGCGGAGAGTTCGCCTATACCGCGTTCGATCTGGTTGAAAGTATTGGAAAGGATGAAGTCGCGCGTCATCTCCAGATAGGGCTTTTCCCATTCATGCTGGAAGGACTGTATGCGCTCGCCGGCGCCGGCGATATTGAAGTTCAAGGACCCCATGTTCATCGACGCCACTTCGGGCTGTGCCCATTTCGCCGGCGCCAGCCGCTCGTCCAGGGACATGCCCAGACCGCCGCCGGTAGTGATGTTGATGATGGCGTCGCTGCGCTCCTTGATGCGCGGCAGGAAGGCGGCAAACCGTTCGGGGGATTGGTCCGGTTTGCCGGTTTGCGGATCGCGCGCATGCAGATGCAGCATCGCGGCGCCGGCCTGTGCGGCCGCCAGGGCGTCATCCGCGATCTGCTCGGCCGTGATCGGCAGATAGGGCGACATGCTTGGAGTATGAATGGAACCCGTCACGGCACACGTGATGATGACTTTTTTGGCTTTCTTCATGCCTGTCTCCCGGCTGGCGTTCAAGACGCCTTTTCGATGCGTGATTACGGTAAGGACTCGTTCCGCCTCTTTCTGCTAATCAATAGGACTTGGGCAGCCCCAATACTTTCTCCGCGATGTAGCAAAGAATCAACTGCGGCGACACCGGCGCGATGCGCGGCAACATGGCTTCGCGGAAGTAGCGCTCGACGTGGTATTCCTTGGCGTAGCCCATGCCGCCGTGGGTCAGCACGGCGGTCTCGCAGGCACGAAAACCCGATTCAGCGCAAAAGAATTTCGCCGCATTGGCTTCCGCGGCGCAGGGTTTGCCCTGATCGTAAAGCCATGCCGCATTCCTGAACATCAGCTCCGACGCATGCAGCTCCACCCAGCGTTCGGCCAAGGGATGCTGCACGCCCTGATTCTTGCCGATCGGCCTGTCGAACACCACACGTTCGCCGGCGTAACGGGCGGCGCGCCGCAGCGCCGCCTGCCCCAGGCCGGTGGCCTCGGCGGCCAGTAATACCCGCTCAGGATTCAAGCCATGCAGGATGTACGAGAAGCCCTTACCTTCCTCGCCGATGCGATCTTCCTCTGGAATTTCCAGGCCATCGATGAACAGCTCGTTGCTGTCGACGGCATGGCGGCCGAGCTTTTCTATCGCACGCACCTGCACGCGGGTGCGATCCAGGTCGGTATAGAACAGGCTCAGGCCCCCGCCGGGCTCGGTCACCCGATCGATGGGTGTCGTCCGCGCCAGCAGCAGTATCTTGCTCGCCACCTGCGCCGTCGAGATCCAGATTTTCTGGCCATGCACGACGTAACGTCCGTCTTTCTTGACCGCCGTCGTGCGCAGCTTCAACGTGTTCAGGCCCGTGTTGGGCTCCGTCACCCCGAAGCAGGCCTTGTCGCGCCCTTCGATGATGGCCGGCAGCCAGCGCGCCTTCTGGGCCTCGCTGCCGTGCACCACCACCGGATGCAGGCCGAATACATTCATATGGATGGCCGAGGCGCCAGACAGGCCGGCGCCGGAGCCCGACACTGCCTGCATCATCAATGCCGCCTCCAGGATGCCCAGTCCGGCGCCGCCGTGCTCCACGGGCATGGCGACCCCCAGCCAGCCGGCATGGGCCATGGCCTTATAGAAGTCCTCCGGGAATTCCCCGCTCCTATCCCGCTCCAGCCAATAGTCGTCGCCGAAACCTTCGCACAGTTGTCCGATGGCTTGCACGATGGCCTGCTGATCTTCGCTCAGGGAGAAGTCCATACCGGTTTAGCATCCAGGAAATCAGGTGCACAAGAAGGCGGGTCCCGGCGATCGATGGCTGCCGGTGCTGGGAAGTATCAATGCGACTGGCGCAGCATCAGGGCGACGCGGCGGCACGTGGCCACCACCTGGTCGTCCTGGTTGTAAGCCTTGTGTTCGAACGTCACGATGCCGTTGTCCGGTCGCGACTTGCTGGCGCGTATTTCAAGCACGGTCGTTTCCGCCCGCAACGTGTCACCGACGAAGACAGGGCGGGGAAAGCGCACTTCGTCCCAGCCCAGATTTCCAACGGTCGTACCCAGCGTCGTATCGGTGATGCTCAGGCCCACCATCAGCCCCAGGGTGAATGCACTATTGACCAGGGGGCGGCCGAACTCCGTCGTCTTGGCGTACTCCGCATCCAGATGAATGGCGGCGGGATTGTGTGTCATGGTGGAGAACAGTACGTTGTCCGTCTCCGTCACCGTACGGCGTACGTCGTGGCGAAAATACTGGCCCACGGTGAACTGCTCGAAGTACAGCCCTGCCATGTCGGTCTCCCCGCATCGTTCGGCACTATGGTTTTCCTGAGGCGTGGAAATTAATATACATCAATATTGTATGCATACATACAATATTTTCGTGAGCCATTCGTACGATACGCCTGCCGGCCTAGCCCTGGTAGTTCAACAGGTTGCGCTTGACGATGGTCAGCAATTCGGCCAACTGGTGACGCTGCTCCGCGTCCAGGCCCTGCAGAATGGCCTCGCTTACGCGGTCGCTCTCGATCCGCATATGCGCGATCATGGCCTGGCCCTGCTCGGTCAGGAAGACCAGCTTGGCACGCCGGTCATCGGAATCCGCGCCGCGCCGCACCAATTGATTCGCTTCCAGCCGATCGATCAGCCCGCCCAGGGCGGCGCGCCCCAGATCGAGATGCTCGGCCAAGGCACTTTGAGAGACGCCATCGTGCCGCGAGAGATGGGCCATGACCCACCATTGGGAGCGCGTGACGCCATCCGCGCGCATGACTTCATCGAAGAGCTTACGCCGCAGCCGCGACACGTCGTGCATGAGAAAACCGAGACGCTGGTCCCAGTTGACTTGATCGTGTTCGGGAGAGGACGCGCGGCGCTGGCGCCTTTCGGCAGGAGCGCCGGCGCCCCGGGGGGCGGGTTTGACCATAAGGAAGACTGGGTTCATCCAAAAGAGGCTGGCGCCAGCATTCTATTATGAGTCGCACCCGGCCGCGCCGGGCGGCAGGTCAATCGACCCGGATACCGGCCTGGCGCACGATGTCGCCATTGTTCTTCACTTCGTCGACGATCAGCTTCTTGAAGTCTTCCGACGACGAACCCACCGCGGTCAGGCCGAGCAGGTCGAGCTTGTCCTTGACGGAAGGATCACCCAGCGCTTCGATGAAGTCCGCGCTCAACTTGCCGGCTATCTGCTTGTCCAGGCCGGCGGGGGCCAGCATGCCGAACCAGGCGCCGGACTGGAAGTCGAAGCCGGTTTCCTTGAAGGTCGGCGTGTCGGGCATCTGCGCAACGCGTGCCGGGCTGCCGATCGCGAGGGCCAGCACCTTGCCGCTGCGTACGTAGGGCAGCACATCCGGCAACGGCGCCACCAGCAGATTGGTCTGCTGCCCCATCAAGGCCGTGATGCCAGGCGCCGAACCCTGGAAGGGCACGTGCAGCACCTTGATGCCGGACAGCGTCTTGAGCTTCTCCAGCGCCAGATGCGCCGCGGTGCCATTGCCGATGGAGCCGGACGAAAGCTCCTTGGTCTTCGCCACGTCGACCATCTGCTGCATGGTCTTGAATTTCTCACCCGTGTTGGCGATCAGAACGTTGGGCGTGAACGTGAGCTGCGTCAGCGGCGTGAAATCCTTCAGCGTGTTGTAGGGCATCTTGTCATGCAGGCTGGGATTCACCGAGAATGCATTGGCGACGATGACCAGCGTGTAGCCATCCGCCGGGGCCTGCGCCACGATGTTGGCGCCGATGATGCTGCTGGCACCGGGACGATCTTCGATCACCACCGGCACGCCCCACTTCTTCCCCAGAACCGGCGCCATCACGCGCATCAGCACGTCGGTGGACCCGCCAGCCGGATACGGCACCACGATTCTCACCGGCTTTTCCGGGAAGCCTGCCGCATGGCTTGCCTGCGGACTCAAGATCGCCATCGCGGCTGCCGCCGCGGCCATAAAAAATTTCACCATGATTTTCCCTTGAACGTTTTATGTATCGCCGTTTGTCATCGGCTGATTCGGATCCTCCACCACATTGAAGTCGCACTGGCCGTAGCCCTGGATCAACAGGAACGACACCGTGCGCTTGTCCGCGACTTCGATGAAGTGCGGACGCTTCGCCTGGATGGAGAATGATTCGCCCGCGTGTATTTCGCGGGTCTCTGGCGGGTTGTGCTGAGTGATCCTCAGCACCCCCGCCGTTATATAGAACAAATCTTCGATTTCAGTGTGAACGTGCCAGGGACTGCGCTGGTCGCCCTGCATCGTTATCTGCGTCACCCGGTAGTTGCGCTCCTCGACCAGCCTGACGCGGCTGACGATGTCGTAGACGGCGCCAGACTGGCCTTGTTTCCGTGCGGCGTCCATGGGCTCAGACCACCGGTTCCAGATAGCCGTCCGACAGATCCACCGTGACGGTGCCGCCGTCAGGCGCGTCGGGCCAAAGATCGCGGCGATCGAATTCCACCCGGTAGGTGAACTCGGCCGCCGCCTTTTCCCAATGCCCTGCACGACCCGGGAAGGGCAGCGCGTGGCGGCCCTGGTCGATGACGGTACCGACGTGGCCGCGCACGTAGGCCGGCGCACGCACGTGGCCATCCGGCAGCTCGCGCACCTTGACGCGATCACCAGGCTGGAAACGCACGGTCTGGGGATAGTCGGCGCCCGCATGCCCAGGCCCCATCGCTACGGTCGGGGCCATGCGTACGTGGGGTTCCAGATGCTGCATGATCTCGTCTTCGGTGAGGACACCGGCGTCGAGGTGAGCGCGCGTGGCGCCGCTGAGCATGCGGTCGTAGTAGGACTTCTCCAGGTAGTACTCACGCGGCAGGCGTTCGATGGCATGGCGATAGGCGTCCATCGTGTACAAACCCTTCTTCGCTCCCAGGCGCAGCACGGCCATCAGGGTCCATTCCCAACGCTCGTCGTATTCGTAGTCCTTGTCGATGTGCGGGATGGCCGCGTAGACGGCCTTCACGCCCCCAAGGTCGTGTGTATCAGGCATGGTTCACCTCAAGACAGGATGCGGTTGACTGCCCCTCGCGCTTGACCCGGCTTACGTCCGGTTGCTCCACGCCGATCAGGCTTTTCTTGGTGATGATCGAGGCCAGCTCCGCTTCGCTCCAGCCTTCGGTTCCAGCCGGTCGGGCGGGGATCACCATATAACCCGTTTCCGCCGTGATATCCCAGACCTTGATCTCCACGTCGGCATCCAGTTCGAGACCGAACTCGCGCAACACCGCGCGGGGCTCGCGCACCAGGCGGGCACGATAGGCCAGGCTCTTGTACCAGACCGGCGGCTGGCCGATCAGCGACTTGATGGTGCAGGAGCACAAGGTGCAGACCAGCACGTTATGCACCTTGTCCGTGTTTTCCAGCGCCAGGGCATCCCAGCCGCCGAAGGGAACGGGCTGCACCACTTCGTTGGCGGCTTCCAGCGCATTCTTCAACAAGCGTTGCTTGAAAGCCGGATCGCACCAGGCCCGCGCCACCACGGCGGCGCCGTTGGCCGGCGTCCAGGTTTCGAAGCCTTCTTCCAGCGCATCCACTTCCGCTTGCGTATGCATGCCCTTGGCTATCAGCGCGTCGCGCAGGGCCAGTACTCTTTCCTTCTCGTTATTGAAGTGCACGAGACTCTCCTATCAATGTGGAATCCGTTGAATATCCTGCCCAGGCGTCGGCGCCCTGCAGGATCTCGTCATCGCTCAGCCGGCAGGTGTCGAGCGCGGCGGTGATGGCCTGTTCATCCAGTCCCTGGCCGATGAATACCAGTTCCTGGCGGCAGTCGCCTACCTCGTCCGACCAGCGGTCGCGTATGAAGGCCTGCTGATCCGCGTCCTGCGGCCACGTCCGTTCATCGATGAAGCGCCACCAGGGGCCGCTCCATTCCAGCGACATGGGCGCCGCGCCAGCCTTGGACAGCACCGCCATCTCCGTGACCCGATGCGCCAGCCACAGATAGCCCTTGACCCGCAGCAGCGCCGGGTCGCGGCCATGGTCGGCAAGGAAACGGCTGAAACGCCGCGGATGAAAAGGGATACGGCCGCGGTAGACGAAGGAGGCGATGCCGTACTCGTCCTGTTCGGAATGCGCTTCACCGCGCATCTTCGCCATCCAGCCCGGCGCCGCGGCCGCGCGTTCGATATCGAAGGCGTGGGTGTTCAGCAGCGCTTCCGGCGCCACGATGCCGCCGGACGTTACGACGATGCGCGCGGTGCTGTTCAGGCTGCGCAGCACACCGCGCAGCTCGGTCTGTTGCGCTTCGGAAATCAGGTCGCCCTTGCTGATGATGATCACGTCGGCGAACTCGACCTGGTTCACCAGCAGCTTGTGCAGGCCGATGTCGTCCGTCTCGTTACGGGCCGCCATGCGCGCCAGGAAGTCAGTGCCATCCACCACCGTCGCCAAGGTGTCCAGCCGGGCAGCGTCCGAAAGCACGTGGCCGGCTTCATCCATGAAGGTGAAGGTTTCCGCGACCGGCTGCGGTTCACCGATGCCGGTGGACTCGATCAGCAGGTAGTCGAAGCGCCCGGCGGCGGCCAGGCGCGTCACCTCGGCCAGCAGGTCCTCGCGCAAGGTGCAGCAGATACAGCCGTTGGTCATTTCGACCAGCGAGTAGTCGGTGCGCGTGACCGCGCTCGCATCCTGCACCCGGTGCGCGTCGATGTTGATGGCGCTCATGTCGTTGACGACCACCGCGATGCGCATGCCGTGCATCGCGCCCAACAAATGATTGAGCAGGGTCGTCTTGCCCGCGCCCAGGAATCCGCTCAGCACCGTGACGGGCAGGCGGCGGTCCTGGGGGGTAGCATTCACGGCCTGGTTCATGGTCTTACCTCGCCCGTCACTGCGCGGCAGTGTGCGGAATCACGCTGACGTGCGCCGCGACGATGCGCCAGCCTGTCGGCAGGCGGACCCAGGTCTGTTGTTGACGCCCTATCGTCCCGGGTTGGGTCGGACGCTCGAACAGCGTGCTGGCCGTGGCCGAGTCCGCGCCGAAAGTGGTGATCACCGTCCGGTCCAGCGTGCGGTGCAGTCCCACGGGAGAGCGGTTGCTGCGATATGCGCGGATCTCGGCTATCCCGTACAGATTCTCGGCCACGCCATAGCGTATGGTCTTGCCGTCGTGCCAGAAGAAGCTGTCGAGACCATCCAGGTCATTGGCCAGCAGCGCGGCCTCGTAGCGCTGGAAGGCGTCCTGTACTTCGGCGAGGGTTTGCGGATCGTTGATGACCATTTCCCTTACTCCTTGGATAAGGCGGGTGCGCGGCAGCCCGCGACGCCTTGCCGTTCCAGTTCACGCGCGACGCGCAGCGCCAAGTCTTCCCGCCATGGCGGGGCAATGACCTGGATGCCCAAGGGCAAGGCCGCGTCATCCAGCACGGGAACCGCCACCACCGGCAGGCCGATGAAGGAAATGGGTTGGGTGAACAGGCCCAGATTGGGCCGGACAGGCAGGGTCACGCCATCCAGCACCATGGTCTTCTGGCCAATGCGAGGCGCGCGGCACGGCGTGGCCGGCGCCAGCAGGACGTCCACCGACTCGAACAGCGTCAGGACCTGTTCCCGGAAATGCCTGCGGAAGCGCTGTGCCGACTCTACCCAGGCCGCCGGTGTGGCCAGGCCGCCGATCAGGCGATTGCGGACGGCCGGATCGAAGTCCGCGGCCCTTTCCTGCAACCGGCCCACATGTAGCGCGGCGCCCTCGGCCGCGCTGATCACGATGGCGCCGGCGCGCGCGATCTCGGCTTGCGGCAGCTCCACCATGCGGGTGACGCCTAAGGCCTGTGCGGCGCGGTCGACCGCCTCGTATGCCTCCGGCAGGCCGCCCTTGCGGAAGTAGCCGCCGGCAACCGCGATCCGCAGATCCGCGATGCCGCGATCGATATCCTGCGCCGCAGGCGAAGGCTGCCGCGGGCTTTGCACGGGGTCCCCTCGATCATGCCCCTGCATCGCGTCGTACGCGGCGGCCACGTCTGCTACCGATCGGCCGAAAGGCCCCAGGTGGTCCAAGGATGACACGAAGGGAAAACTGCCGCCGCGTGACAAGCGGGCATAGGTGGGCTTCAGTCCGAAGATGCCGCACAGGGATGACGGAACGCGGATCGATCCGTTCGTGTCCGATCCCAAGGCGATGGGAACCATGCCGGCCGCGACCGCGGTGGCGGAGCCGCCGGAAGAACCGCCGGACATATGGTCCAGTCCGTGGGGATTGCGCGAAGCGCCGTCGTGGTGGTTCTCGCCGGTGAAGTCACAGGCGTACTCGCCCATGTTCAGGCCACCAACGAGGATGGCGTGCTCTTTTTCCAGTTGTTCGATCAGGAAAGCATCGCTGGCGGCAGGCGGCAGTTCGCGGTTGATCTTGGACCCGGCACGGGTGGGAATGCCCCGGATATCGAACAGGTTCTTGGCCGCGAAGGGTACGCCTGCCAAGGCGCCCAGCTTAGCGCCACTGGCACGCTGGCGATCCACGGCTTCCGCCGCCTGCAAGGCGCGGTCGGCAGTGACGTCCGTAAAGGCATTCACCACCGGATTCAAGGTCTCGATGCGGCGCAGGGTCGCCTCGACCACGGCGCGGGCGGTGACTTCGCCACGGGCAACGGCGCCGGCGATGGCGCGCGCGGACTGCCCTTCAGGCGTTTGCAGGTCCAGGGCCGCGCTCATGGGAGGTACACCGTGGCGGGTTCGGCGCGGTCGCCAAGGTCGGCCGTCTGCAGAAGCTTGGCCGACGCGACGATGGCCCCGGCGAAATAGCGGACTTCTTCGCGCCATTCGGGCTCCACCGTCAGCCCGAACACGGCGATGGTGGTCGAGAGCAATTGATCGAGCGTCGCCGCGTCTTCCGCGATTACCTGTTTTCCCATGATTCCGTTTTCTCCGTCATACGGTGGCTGCCAGTATCGGTAGCGCTCACACCTGGGACAAGCGAGATTTCGCGAATAGACCTTTTGTCAGATACGAATCCTCTGAGGCACAATTACCGGCATACTCCTAGGGAAAACCCGCCTTTCCCTTCGTCTACCATTCGCCGGGAAGAAACACAGTGCATTACGACCTGATCGATCTGAGGACGTTTCTTGCAATCGCCGAAGAGGGCAGCCTGACGCGCGGCGCAGCCCGCGTACACCTTGCGCCCTCCTCTGCCAGCCTGCGCCTGAAGCGCCTGGAAGAGGCGCTGAACGTGCCTCTCTTCCTGCGTCAGGCACGCGGCGTGGCCCTGACGCCGGCGGGAACCGTCATGCTCGAACACGTGCGCCAATGCGTGGCGCGCCTGGAGCAGATGCACGCGGATCTCTCGCCGTACGCCCTTGGCCTGACCACGCATCTGACCCTGTTCGCCAACAACAACGTGCTCAACATTCATTTGCCGGAGGACCTGGCCCGCTTCTTCTCGGATCACCCGTCGGTGCGCATCACCCTGGAAGAGCGGCTGGGCACCGACATCATCGTGGCCGTCATCCAGGGGCGCTGCGACATCGGTGTGATCGCGGTCGACTCCGACCATCCTGACCTGGATTACCTGCCGTATCGCGAAGATCGTTTCGTGGTGATCGCGCCGCCGGACAGCCGGCTGAGCCGGCGCAGCGCCGTGCGCTTCACTGAATGCTTCGGCGAGCCATGGATCTGCCAACAGAAAGGGTCGGCGCTGCACACCTACCTGATGAACCAGGCCGCCGCGCTGGGCGGCCGGCTGGACGTACGCGTGCAGGTCTCCAGCTTCGATGCGATCGTGCGATTGGTGGCGTCGGGCGCCGGCATCAGCATCATCCCCGTGTCGGCCCTCGGCCCCCATGAACCGGGCAGCGTCGCGGTACTGGAACTGACGGAACCCTGGGCCGCGCGCCATCACCGCGTCTGCATACGCAAGGACGCCCTACCGGGCAACAAGCAGCTTGGCTATCTGGTGGATGCACTGTGCGGGACGAACAAAGCCGGGGCGTAACGCGCGGCACGCGTCATTCCACCCCATATCCATATCCAAATCCCGTCGTTCGCCATCCGTGACGTGTGTGAGAGCATGACTTCTCGCACACCGTGACGGGAGTTTTTTCTTGAAGTCCAATCCGCAACGACCGTTCAGCGCAGCATGACCACCAAGCGCCAGCTGCATCTGAACACCAATGCGTCCAACGTGGGACGTCATCCGGCGGGATGGCGCACGCTGCCGAACCCTCGTTCCGGCATCGATGTGAACTTCTATCGCGAGATCGCGCAGCTTGCGGAGCGTGAGAAGTTTGACGCGATTTTTCTTTCCGACACCTTGTCGCTGCGCAACCCCGCGGCGGGCCCTTCGCAGTCGCTGGAACCCACCGTGCTGCTCGCCGCGCTGGCCGGGGCCACCACGCACATCGGTCTTATCGGCACTGCGTCCACCACGTTCAACGATCCGTTCAACCTGGCGCGGCGCTTTGCGTCCGTCGATCACATCAGCGGCGGACGGGTCGCGTGGAACGTCGTCACCACGTATGACGCCGCCGCGGCCGCGAACTTCGGCGCCGACGCGTCACCCGACAAGGCCCAGCGCTATGCCCGCGCCAACGAATTCGTGGACGTGGTCAACAAGCTCTGGGACAGCTGGGAAGATGACGCCCTGGTCGCCGACCAGGCCACCGGACGCTACGCGGACGTGGACAAGATCCACACCATAGATCACCGCGGCAGCCACTTCTCGGTGGCCGGCCCCTTGACGGTGCCGCGCAGCCCCCAGGGCCGACCGGTGCTCGTGCAAGCGGGATCGTCGGAAGACGGCCGTGCGCTGGCCGCAAGGACCGCCGACGCCATCTTCACCGCCCAAACCACCTTGACCAGTGGTCAGGCCTTCTACGCCGACATCAAGGCGCGCGCCAGGGCCGCAGGGCGCAATCCGGATCACATCCACATCCTGCCGGGCCTGCTGCCCGTGCTGGGCGGCACCGAGGCCGAAGCGCGCGCGCACAAGGCCGAGCTGGACGCGCTGCTGGATACGAGTCGCGAAATCGCGCGCCTGGCCGGCGTGCTGGGCCTGCACGCGGAAGACCTGCATATCGATCGCCCGCTACCCTACGACCTGATCGCCAAGGTCGCGCGGTCGACCCAGTCGCAGGGTTTCGTCGACGCCACGCTGCATCAGGCCCGCGAAGGGAATCTGACCGTGCGCGAGATTCTGGATCGCAATCCTGGCGCGCATCGCATCGTCGTCGGAACACCGGAACAGGTCGCCGACGACATCGCGACCTGGTTCGCGCAGCGCGGCGCCGACGGCTTCAACCTGAACGCGGACGTCTTTCCCAGCGGCCTGGCTGCCGTGGTCGAGCATGTGGTGCCTCTACTGCAAAGGCGCGGTATCTTCCGCCGCGACTATGAAGGCAGCACCCTGCGCGAACACTTCGACCTGCCGCGCCCCGCCAGCCGTTACGCCGCCTGATTCGACGCTGCCGCGGGCGCTGGCGCCGTGCCCTGCGGCGCGGTGTCCGTGCCGTACGCAACGCTGGAGCGCTCGTCGGGCGGCGTGCCGTTCAACAGATAGCGGCCGATGGAGGCCTCGCGTTGCGCGGCGGGATTATGGGATGCCAGGACCCGCGCATTGCGCCAATGGCGGTCCAGCCGCAAGCCCTCGCTGGTGGCTGTAGCGCCGCCCACCTCGAACACCAAAGAGCAAGCCTCCAGCACCTGTTGCAGCACGATCTGCTGCGCCTGGAATACCTGGATATCGGTCGTCACATAGTCCTCAGGCCGGGCCGCAGCGGCCGCCTTGGCCTGCTGCAGCCGGTCCAGCGACGTGGCCACCGCCTGCACCAGCGTCTGCGCCGACCAGGCAAGGCTGGAGATGCGGCCGATGACCCGTTGCACCAGCGGATTGTTGCGCGGCTCCGAATGGCCAGGCACGCCGAATGTCCGGGTCTTGCGCTGCACGTAGGCAATGCCGTCTTCCTGGACCGCCGCGGCGATGCCCGCCAGTGTCGCCAGGTGCACGGTCTGCACGAAGGCGGCCTGCAACGTCGTTCCGCTACGCGTGCGCGCGGCATGGTAGCGAGAGATGATGCCCTCTTCCGGAACATGAACGTTGTCGAAGCGGGTAGTGCCGCTGCCGGTCATGCGCTGGCCGAACCCGTCCCAGTCGTCGATCCGCGTCACGCCGGCGGCATCGGTGCGCACCATCACGTACACGTCAGACTGATCGTCATGGGCCGCCACGTTGACCCACTCCGCGTAGAGCGTGCCGGTGCTGTAGAACTTCTCGCCATTCAGCCGATAGCCGCTACCGGACGGATCCGGCGTCAGCAGCACGGTATTTTCGGTGGACCCCCTGCGTTCGGACACCGCGGAGCCCACGGTTTCGCCCGCCGCCAGCCGCGGCAGCCAGTACTGACGCAGGGCTTCATCACCCTCCAGCCGGGTTTCGACAAACCTGAAGTGCGCACGCAGGATCTGCGGCAGGTTCGAGTCGGCACGCGCCAGCCGGGTCAACTGCCGGAAAACCTGAGGCAGGCTGGCGCCGCCGCCGCCGTATTCCTGCGGGATACGCAAAGAGGTGAAACCGGACTCCTTGAGCCAGCGCACGGCCTCGTGGGGAAGCTCGCGCTTCTGTTCACGCTGGGCCGCGCCTTGGGCGATACGTTCGAAGATATCCGCATAGCGCGCGTCGAGTTCGACGTCGCTGGGTTGCTGCTTGACGGTCACTGATTGCTCCATCGCTAGGGAAGACCCCGGGACGGCTGGCGCCCGGGGCAACCTGTGAGTCTAGATACCGATGGAGAGATTGGGCAGATTGAGTTCTTATTTGATTATGCGGAAATCGCCGATCATTTCAGCGCGCGCCAGGATCGCCCCGCGCGGAAAGACCGCTCCAGCGCCGCGGCAAGCAGGCAGATCTTCAAGGTCTGGGGCAGGATGCCATCGCCGGGAAAGCTCGGCGAGCCCAGCAGAATGGATACCTGATCGGCCAACGTCGACCACACCACGAGCGGGCGCGGTCCGATCAGTTCGGTCACGCCGACCCAGGCCCAGGCGGAGACCCAATCCACCGCCCGGTACAGGACAACCAGCAGGGCCAGCGGCGCGATACCGGTCGCGATCACCAGATAGACGCTATTGGCCGCCGCGCGGTACCGCGATACCGACCCGGCCCAGAAATGCCCCACAAAATTGCGCATCCACTTCGGCAGGGCCTGCCAGCGTCCCATCACGCTATTGGCCCTGCGTGACCAGGCGCCGGATTCGCCGAACTCTTTCGTATGCACGTCATAGCGATAGATCAAGGCGGCAAACGCCAGCCAGACGACGGGCAGCAAAGCGGAAAAAAACAGCCGGCTCAGCGTGTCCCGTAACGTGGGCGGCGTGTTCTCGACCGGGATCGGCATGGCGGCGTAAGCCGTCCCGACCGGATCGACCGCCATGCTGATCGAGCGCCACAGGTCACTGATGGAGTGCCCCGCGAGCCACCGGAAGATTCCGCCCCGCCACTCGGTGATGACATAGAGGCCGACGAAGGTCCAGCCTGCATCGCACAGCACGATCAGCACGTTGAAAATCGGATGCTGGCTGCGTTGCTTGAGCGCCTTGGCAGTACGCCGGATGACCCACAGCAGCAGCACCGACGCAAACAGTCCCCAACCACCGGACACCGTGAACAATGAACCGCTATACGTTTCGTCGAAGGGATTGAACTGGACCAGTCCCTCGCGCGCATATTGGCGGATGGTATCGCTCAGAAATCCCCAAGCCGCGTAATAGACGAAAAACGGCACGAGGGCCTGCGAGACCACGCCAGGAAGCTTGCGCCACCTGGTGTCGGCCTGACTGGCGTCGTCGTCGCCGAGCGCCGCCCGCGATGCTTGTGCGATCGCCGGCAGCGCCGGCCGCAGCGTCTCGAACATCATCACGATGATGACCAGCTTCACCAGCACGACCAGGGTCAAAGAAAGCAGGCCGGCGAGGCGGTTGTGATAACCGAGCCAGACGGCGCCCTGGACGAACAACACATTGAGCAAGGTGCCCGCCAGGGCGAGCGCGAGCAATTGGGGCAGGAATCTGAACCACAGTCCAAAACTGTGAGGAATCAGGCCCAGCGGCCCGGCGCGGGTGTATCGGTCGCTCATTGTTCAGGGCTCGCGGGAAAACGCAGATAGGCCGGTCGTCCGTCCATGGTGCTCAGGGTGACGCGCAAGTCCGGGATCGCCTGGCGCGGCACCAGGTAATAGGCGTCGATGACTACCTTGCTTCCTGGTTCGGCTTGCGTGACGGCGAGGCCTTTGCAGCTGGTCCCTTCTGGTTCGCCAGGCCGGGCCAGGGTGCGCTGCACCAGCCGCGGCACCTGTTCGATTTCGGTCCAGACTCGGCCGGAGGAATCGATGACGCGCAGCTTGCAGTCCAGCCACTGGGTACCCTGGCGCGCGGGGTCGACAAGCATCCGCGCCCGCAGGAACGTACGGTCTTCCGGCAGCCCGGGTTCAAGGGGAATCGCGCGCAGGCCGGCAAATTCGATGTGCGCATCGTTATAGTCGGCCGTCTGGCCGGCGGGCACATCGATCATCTTCAATTCAAGCGCACGGCGCACCTCTTGAAGGTCACGCCAGCCCACCGCCGCCATGGTGCAAGGCGCCAGCACCAGCACGGCGAGGACCGCGCGCCAGCGCGTCCGCCGCGCCGGCAAGACGGGATGAGGCACGGACTCAGAACTGGCCATGCATTTCATCCAGATCCAGCGTCGGAACGGGCCGCGGCAGCGGGCTTGCCGGGTAAGGGATGCGCGCTTGCGCGGTCAGTCGCGGGTATCTGTCTTCCGACAGCAGCAGGGTTCCGCCGGGCGGCGCGCCGGATGGCAGCTCAAACACCAGCAGGTCGCGCCGCTGCAAGCCGGGCTGTAGGGTCTTGACCGGCGACATCACCACGTCCGCCCCGGTGACACGGCTGCTGGCCGTGTATTGACGTCCATCGGAGGTCTCCCATATCGCGCCCTGCACGCGCGCCGTCATGCGTTCAGCCTGGGAGCGCAGCGGAATCACCAGCCACAGCCCGCCGCTGTCACGCGTCTCGACTTTGCCGTTGGCCCGAAAGCGCAGCGTGCCGGCAAGACGCGGGCTGCCGGCTTCGACGACGAGATTGCCTGCATGCACGGCCGCTGCCGGGGCGCCCTCGATACCGATAGGGCCTGTGATGCGTACATAGCTTGGCGTGGTCGCGCGCATCGCCGCGAGCGCGGCAAACATAAGCACGAGGAAAACGAGTCCGGCCAGACTTCTCATGTGGGATTGACGCCCTGCCTGGGTGTGACGGGCAGGTCGACGACGCCGACCTGCCGCGGATCGGACCAAAGCGGTTGCGCGTAAAGGTTGTCGGCCGCCTTGTAGCGCATGGCTTCGACCGTGAAGCGCACGGTTGCCGGCACCGTTTGATTGGCAGGCAAGGTCCACACCAAAGCCATCTCTTCCGGCAACGCCGGTTGCAGGTCGGCCAGGACCACATGGTCGCGCAAGAGATATGCGGTGGGCCTGGCATCCACGCCCTGGATGGGCGTGTCGAGCTTGACGGCCTGCATGAAGGCGTTGCTGGTCGCGGCGGTCCGGTTGGTCGCCTGAAGGTACAGCACGATCACTTGCCGGCCGGCCATGTAGGCGCGGCTGGCGCCAGGCATCCGGTCACTGACGTCGACCCGATCCAGGCGCACTGTCCACTGGCCCGCTTCGATGGCTTGCCCCACGGGCAACACGGGCCGCACGGGCGCCGTGCGGGTCTCGAACAATCCTATGCCCCAGCTCACGGCGATGGCGGCGATACCGCCGATGCCTGCCGTGAGACGCGAGGACCACTGACTGAAGGAAAACCAGCCCGGCATGCTTGCGCTCCGTGCTACTGCACCTTCACGCGAACTGCGGCACCGGGACGCGGCTCGAACGCGGGTACCGTGTGGTTCTTCACGACCTCGCCCTTGGCGTTCCACACCAGCGTTTCAGTGGGGAAGGTTTCGTCACGCGTCATCTTGTCGATCTGCGCGGCGACGGCCTTGCCGGCGCCCTCCACTTCCGGGTTCCAGGTGTACACGCCCCATTGGCCATACCAGACCGCGGGCGCGTCGGCATCCAGGCGACGGTCGGGGCACATCACCAAACCCTTGTCCAGCAAGACGCGCAGGCCGCCCACGGGCACCAGCTTGACGGTCGGCGTAGTGCGGTCCTTGCTGTGGCCGGGGCACACGTTCGCGCTACGCGCGACGGTGGTCTCGACAACCTGGGCGTCGGACTGGGCGTAAGCGGTGGATGCGGCGCACAGAGCGAATACGGCGGCAGTGCAGGCGAACGTGCTACGACGGGTCATGCGAGGGCCTCCTCGTCCGGGATCGGACACTGGTGTTGGTGAACGGACCGGCCACGCCTTTAGCGCGCCGGCGATCATGCGCAAAGAGCGGCATGATTTTGCGTGCGCCGATCGTAGCAGCGAGAAAGTTGCGCCGACGGTTACAGGTGCGACGGGGAGAATCCGCGCAACCGGGGCATATTCAAATCATCCCGGGTGTTTTCAAGAACCGAGCGCAAGCAGCTTAAGTTACTATCTGTTTCTAATTCGGAGACAACGATGCGCTGGGCTTTCCTGTTAATCGTCGCGTGTTTTTCTTCACTCTCGTACGCCGCGAATTACCCTTGCTCCGGCAGCAAGGGGGGCGTCGATCATTGCCTGGGCGAAAAGTTTCTGTGCAATGACGGCTCCATCAGTGCGTCTAAGCGCATCTGCACCGGCCCCGGCGCCAACGTGGCGTCTTCAGCGCCGAAGACACCTGTGCCCGGCACGCAGGAAACCTGTACATGCCGCAGCGGCCAATATTGCACCGGCCCGCGCGGCGGGACGTTCTGTTACGCCGACAGCGGCAAGAAGTCGTACTTGAAGAAATGACTTGCAGGCACGCATAGTGAGAAAGGCCTCCCATGAAGGAGGCCTTTCGCGTTCGTGCCAGCGGGGATTTACCCCGACGATCCACCTATTCCACGGTCAGGGTCTTGTATCGCACGGTGAACTTCGCCGAGGCGCTTGTTCGCTCGACGGTGACAGCCATGCCGTAAGCCCGTAAGAAGACCGCTTTCTCCTTACTCACTTCCACGCCGTTTTCGTTGAACGACGTACATAGGACGTCGATCGCATCGCCCGGTATATGCGGCATGAACCGAAATGCCGGGTAGTTTTCGCCACTGACGCAGGTGAACTTGCGATGCATCTGCAAAGCGGAGCCGAAGTAGAGCGTCGACTCCCATTCGAAGGTGAACGAGCCATGCTCGGGGACATCGCGCACGCCGCCTGGCCACGCATTTATTTCCCGGGCTCGGTCAAGGCTGGGACGCCTTAGCGTCGCCGACAGCCCGGATTGCCGCATGAATGGAACCAGTCCACGATACGTAAGGTCGAGACTGAACAGATACGGCAGCCCGTTGCGCGTTTGATGCGAAATACCGCGTACCAAACCATCGTTCTGATCGTTGATGTAGGTGCTCTCAAGGTCGCTGGATGTTGCGGTGCCATCAGCGGCTTCGCTACGAACACTGCCGGATACCTTCAGGGTCTTGAATCCCAGCGGCTCGGTGCCCGCTTGAGGTAGCTTCTCCCTTACTGAACGAGAAAACTCGTCAACCTTCATGTGCTCGTTCGAATATTTAACCGGGTCGGTAGCGATTTCCTTGGCTCGGTCTTGAAACTGCGGAATAACCCCACAACCCGTTAACACCACCGTACAACTCAACACTCCGATCCATACGCGTGCAGCCACCACCTCGCCTCCGTCAATAAATCAAAATATAACCAATATTACCAAATGTTTAAAATGAGCAGAAAGTGGAGGGAAGGCTAGCCCGTGAAGAATCCGGATAGAGCATCAACCGAACTTCGTGCCGTAGGATCCAGGCCAGCCGGGCTCGGACGGACCCTCAGTTCGCTGGTGTCCCGGGTTTCCAGAGCTTTACCTTGGCGTGCTTTTCATACCCCTTGCCCTTGGGATAACTGACCAATTCCATCTCTGATCCCCATGGCGAACGGAAATGAACCCAGGTTTCACCCTCGGTGTCACCGGACGGCATGGTGATGGGTTCGCCAAGGACCGTGATGCCCTGAGACTTCAGATAAGTCACCCCGCCCTTGATGTCGTCCGTGTAGAAGGCTATGTGCGATGCACCGATGTCCTCCGCCTTGGGCATGTCCATGTTGCCCTTCGAATTCCTGTATTCGAACAGCTCGATGTTGGAGCCAGTGCCGCAGCGGAGCATGGCCAGGGAAACACTGTCCGCCCGAGGCGCGAACTTGGCGTCCGCGCCCGCGCCGCTGGCATTCAGTTTGAAAGGTCCGATATGTGTGACCGGAACGCAGCCGAAGGTCTTGGAAAAGAAGTCCTCCGCCTGCTTGAGATCCGGCACATTGATGCCTACGTGGTCTACACCGACCGCCCGGACGCCGGCGGCATGAGAGGGAGCGGCAGTGAAAGCGGCCAAGGCAGTGACCAGGGTAGCGACGAATTTCATGGTGAATGCCTTCTGCTTATTTCTTGTCAATGAAAACGCGGGCGCTGGCGAGTTTGCCGTCCTCGATGGTGAAGATGTCCTCGCCGCGGACCAAGTTGGGATTGTCTTGCGGGCCATAGCCCCAGGTTACGCGGCCGACACCGTGGTTCCACGAAATGGGCTCCGGGGTAAAGACGAAGCCGGCGTGTTCGCCCTGGACCCGCTTCAGCAGCTTCGCCACTTCTTCATAGCCAGTGGCCATGCCTTGGTAATCGGCAACGAAGAAATTCGCGGTGTAGACCTGAGGAAATTTGGACGCCCAGTTGGCGGCATTGCTGTCGTTCCAGATGTCGAAATGCAGGTCGATCAGGCGCTGCGCGGCAGCGATATCTTGAGGGGTGGTTTTCATTTCAGTCAGTCCTTGAGAGTGAGCGGCGGTAAACGCACTGAGCACGAACACCAAGAGCGTTCGCCGGATTAGCCGTTTCATTGATTTCCCGTATTGAATTGCGCGGCACGGATGAACTGTAGAAGTTCTTCTTTAATGAAAAAATACCGAAAAATTTAAATCACTATCCATCCATATGGATAATTAATTTTCTTTTCTCGCTCTCACCTGAAACTCGTAGAATCGCGCCGTGACCCGCGCCGTCCCATGCGCGGCAATGAATCCAGGCATCACGGAGAGCCGCTTGAACGCCTACGCCGTCGAAGAATCCGGACTCCCGGAAAACGTGCTACGAATAGAGCGGCACAGCCGCGCCTGGAACGGCGTGACGGTCGAAGACATACATGAATACGCACAGGGTCGCGTGCTGCATTCGCTGCTTTATGAAAACGAAACCCGGCTTACCGTGAACCTTGACGAGGTCGGCGGCCAGACCGAGCCGCGGCTCAGGCAGAACAAATCCTGCGGGCTCGACCACAAACCGAATCACATGGCCATCATCCCCAGGGGTATGCACCTGTGGGGGTATGCCAGCGACCTGCGTTACTGCAGATACGGCATTCTGCTGTTCGACCTGGAAGCGCTACGGGAAAGGCTGGGAGAAGATATCGACACTCGCCCCTTCGACGCGCCCCGCCTCCGCTTTACCGATGAACGGATTCTCACCCTGGTTCGAATGCTGATAGCCATTCCGCAAGGCGACGCGTCGTCCGGTTTGCTTGGGGATAGTTTGACGGCGGCTGTCTTCGCCCTGCTTTCCTCGGGACGACAGACACCCCCGCGTGCGGGCCAGCTGGCACCATGGCAATTGCGCCGCGTTCAGGACTACATGCGCGCACACCTTCCGCGCAAAATGGCGTTGGGCGAACTCGCGGCCATGGTCGGCCAATCGCAATGGCATTTCTGCAGAGCATTCAAGGCGACGACCGGCCAGTCGCCCTATCAGTGGCAGCTGCAAGAAAGACTCAATCTGGTGCGCGCGCATCTGCTTCACTCCGACGCAAAGCTGGAAGTTATCGCCGAAGCAACAGGCTTCGCGGATGCCGCGCACCTCAGCCGGACCTTCCGACGTCATGCAGGCCAAAGTCCGTCCGTCTGGCGTGGCGCGCGCAAGTGAATCGATCCCTTTCGCGCATCACACCTGAGCCTGCCCACCATCGGCAAAGAGCTCAGCGCCATTGACGAAACTCGCATCGTCCGATGCCAGGAAGAGGACGGCCTTGGCGATTTCCTCCGCCTCACCAACCCGGCCTAGCGGAATACGCGAAGCAAGGTAATCCAGCAGGCCTTGCTGCCGGGCTTTATCGTCCCCAGCCAATTCCACCAGTCCAGGTGTCCGGGTCGCTCCAGGGGAAACCACGTTGACACGGATGCCAGTGCCTTTGAGGTCCAGCGCCCACGAGCGCGCCAGATTGCGAACGGCCGCCTTGGAAGCCGAATAAACGGAGAACGCCGCCGTGCCTTCCGTACCCGCGGTTGAGCCGGTCAAAACCACGGAAGAACCCTTGCCAAGCAAAGGCAGCGCCTTCTGCACGGTGAAGATAGTCGCCTTGACGTTGCGGCCAAAGGTGTCGTCAATCTGTTCTTCCGTGATCTGCCCGAGCGGCAGCATAGTGCCGCCGCCGGCGTTGACGAAGAGGACGTCCAGCCGGCCGGTGTCTTCTTTCACCCGCGCGTAAAGCCGATCCAGATCATCGTTGCTTGCCGAGTCCGCCTGCACACCGACGGCGCCATTACCGATCTCTGTAACCGCCTTATCAAGCGCATCCTTGCCCCGGCCCGTTATGTAGACGCGTGCGCCTTCGGCGACGAATAGTTTCGCCGCGGCAAGGCCGATGCCGCTCGTGGCGCCCGTCACAACGGCGGTTTTGTTTGCAAGTCTACTGACCATTCAAATTTCCCGTGATTGATGTCTCGGCGTAAAACATTGCCCGTTGCCGGACGGAGCCGCTGCCAGGACTTTATCCATATAAGCCTCCGGAGAGCACCATCCGCAAAAAATTCCTGAGCAAGAACATACATCCGCAGCAAGAAAGTTCATGCCGCCGCTGAACCGGCGCGACTAGGATCGCTACCGCCCCACAAGGGTGTAATCATCGAAAGGAACGCGGACGCTCATGACGACCGAAGATCTGGACTTGTCCATAACGAGACGCAACGTACTCAAGGCTGGCTCCGCCCTGGCTGCCACCCTCACCATGCCCACGGCTTCGAGCTTCGCCGCGCCGAAGTCGTCCGCCCATAAAGGAAACACCGAAATGAATGAAAGCTTCGTCAAGACCCGTGATGGCGTCGACATCTTCTATAAGGACTGGGGACCCAAGAACGCCCAGCCCATCGTCTTCCACCATGGCTGGCCGCTTTCGTCGGACGACTGGGATGCTCAGATTCTATTTTTCCTGCAACATGGCTACCGCGTCGTCGCGCATGACCGGCGCGGCCATGGCCGTTCCCAACAGGTGAGCGACGGCCATGACATGGACCACTATGCCGCCGACGCTTCCGCGGTGGTAGAACACCTGAACCTGAAGAATGCCGTCCATATCGGGCACTCCACCGGCGGTGGTGAAGTCGCTCGCTACGTGGCCAAATTCGGCCAACCCCAGGGACGTGTCGCCAAGGCTGTGCTCGTTAGCGCCGTGCCGCCGCTCATGCTGAAGACCGCCGACAATCCTGGCGGGTTGCCGATCGAGGTCTTCGACGGATTCCGTTCAGCATTGGCCGCAAACCGGGCGCAGTTCTTCCTCGATGTGCCTGCTGGCCCCTTCTACGGCTTCAATCGCACGGGCGCCAAGGTATCTCCCGGCGTCATCCAGAACTGGTGGAGGCAGGGCATGATGGGCAGCGCCAAGGCGCATTACGAGGGCATCAAGGCATTTTCCGAAACGGACCAGACGGAAGATCTGAAAAAGATCACGGTGCCGACCCTGGTTCTGCATGGCGATGACGACCAGATCGTCCCCATCGCCGACTCCGCCGAGCTTTCAATCAAACTGCTCAAGAACGGCACCTTGAAGATATACAAGGGCTACCCACACGGCATGCTGACGACCAACGCGGACGTCATCAATGCGGATCTGCTCGCTTTCGTCAAAGCTTGATCCATTTTCGCCCCGGCGGAGCGCTGGTCGCTTGGCCGGGGCGGAAGCCGCGCCTGGTTCCACCGACACTGACCTGAACAGCAAGCTCAAAGGAATGACCGTTGATAACTCAGATTGCCGCCATCAACTCTGCGACACCCATGCCGCAAACCGGCTTGATCGACGCGCGTCCTGCCGACCAGGCGGCGCAAAGTACGCAGGTAACGCCCGAGGAAGAGATATCAAGCGACGCCGCGGATGTGGGGTCTTCCAGTACGAAAGACAGCAAGGACACCGACCGCGCCGACAGTAAAAAGACCGAGACGGTCGCAAACCTGCAGAAGCAGATCGCACGATTGCAGAAGCAGCTCGCCCAGGCCCGCGAACAGCTGACGGCAATCCGCGGCAGCAACATGGACGACGAGCAAAAAGGCACGCTGGCCGCCGCGCTTCAAGTGCAGATAGCCATGCTGAACACCACCCTGATGTCTTTAATGATGAAGCTGGCCGATGCCATCGCCAATGAGAATGGCAAGATACTCGATGAGACGGGCGGGCGCCTGCCGCCCCAAACATGATGGCGATATAGCCGCTGATCCAAGCGCCGGGCTAGCGTTTGGCGCCTGGCACGACACCCTCCGCCGCCAACGCCATCGCCGCGTATCCCGCATCGCTTGGATGAACGTGGTCGCCGCTGTCGAAGGACGTTTTTAACCTGTCGGGATGCGCTGGATCGCGCAGCGCCTTATCGAAATCCACGACACCGTCGAAGGCCCGGCCGTCACGTATCCATTCGTTGACCTTGAGACGTATGGCCTCCCGCGCCGGCGGCAGCGCGGCTGGCGTGATCGTGCCGCCGACAATGTGCAGACCATGACGGTGCGCGGTGGCGATCACGCGACGGTAACCGGCGATCAAATCATCCGCACTGACGACTTTGTGAGGGGTGTCGCAATCCAGGCCTCGCCTGGCCGGCATCGAAGAAAAATTGATGTCATTGATGCCGATCATGACCACCACCGTGTGTACGCCAGGCAATTCCGCAGCGTCATGCTCGAAGCGAGATTCCAGGCTGTCGCCATAACAAACCGAGCCGGACAGCAGACGATTGCCGCTGATCCCCGTATTCAGGATGGCCATCGGAGTGGCGCCCGCGGCGGCGAGTCGCCTGGACAGCTCACTGGGCCAGCTGCGATCGGCGCCGAACGTCGACCGCAGGCCGTCGGTGATGGAGTCGCCGATGGCCACCAGCCCCCCTTTATGTTCACCGCTCACAGCCAGACGGGTGATCCAGGCGTATTGCGTGAACCGGACGTTGAAGGCCGCCGCCGGGATATCGCCGGCATGCCTGCCCTCGGACGATACGTAGCTGACGCGGCCCGCAATCCGGTGCCAGGCCTGCATGACGGCATCGCTGCCGGCATCCACGCTGACCGTGAGGGGCGCGCCACGGGTGACCTTGAATGGAATGGCATCGCTGTCCATCTCCATGCCCGGGCCCAATACCACTTCGCGTTTGCCACCAAAGGTCACGACGCTCGCGCTGCCAGGCTCGATGGCGGCCCCGGCGGCGCTGCGCGCCACGGTCACCCCGGCTATCGTCAAAGGCCGCGTGCCATAACGGTTGCTGATCCGCAGCTGAGTCGTCGTCCCGCTCAACGTAGGCACGATGATCTGCCGCACCGTGCGCCCCGCCACGGCGGGAGCCTGATAAAGCGGAGGCGGCTCCGCGATGCGCGGAATCTCCTGCAACGCGGTGCTCCACGACGTGGTCCAGGCGGTCGGCGATTGCGTAGCCGATTGCGCCGGCCGTTGCGTCGGCGCTTGCGCATAAGCATGCACCGAAAGCACGGCGGCCAATCCCCCCGTCACCCATACCGCGGCGCAACGGCGCCACACGGGAAAAAGTCTGTTCAAGCGTTGCATAGCCATGAGCCGTTTAATCCAGACAGGCAGCTTAACGTTTTATTCAGACAAGGACCTTAACCCTCCTGCTTGTGTTCGAAATGATGGGGTACGGGCGCGGGCGGTGAGTGATGTCCGGCGGAGCGCAGGGGCCGCTGCCCACCCAGTGCTCGCACCAGCACGTAGAACAGCGGCGTCAGAAACAGGCCGAAGACCGTCACGCCCAGCATGCCGAAGAAAACGGAAACCCCCATCGCGTTCCGCATCTCCGCGCCGGCGCCCGTAGATATGACCAGCGGAATCACGCCCATGATGAAGGCCATCGATGTCATCAGAATGGGCCGCAGGCGCAGCCGGGATGCCTCGATGACCGCTTGCAGCGTCGACATGCCGGCCATCTCCAGCTCACGCGCGAATTCGACGATAAGGATGGCATTCTTGGACGCCAGGCCGACAAGAACGATCAGGCCTATCTGGGTGAAGATATTGTTGTCCCCCTGCGTGAGCCACACGCCCAGCAGCGCGGAGAAGACACTCATCGGAATGATCAGAATGACGGCCAGCGGCAGGGTCAGGCTTTCGTACTGCGCGGCCAGGACGAAGAACACCAGCAGCACGCACAGCGGCAGGATCCACACGGCGGTATTGCCCGCGATGATCTGCTGATAGGTCAGGTCCGTCCACTCATACGCCATCCCGCGCGGCAAGGTTTCCGCGGCGATACGCTCGATGGCCGCCATGGCCTGGTCCGACGAATAGCCGGGCGCGGGACTCCCGCTCAAATCCGCGGCCGTGAAGCCGTTGTAACGCACCACCTGGTCGGGTCCATAGGTCTGACCGACGGTCAAAACAGAACCCAACGGCACCATCCGGCCCGCTTCATTGCGCATATGCAGCTGCCCGATGTCGTCGGGGTCGGAGCGGAAGCGGGCGTCCGCCTGCATCCGGACCTGATAGACGCGTCCCAGGAAATTGAAATCGTTGACGTAGTACGAGCCCAGAAAGGCCTGCAGCGTGTTGAATACCGCCAGCGTATCCACGCCCAGCTGCTGCGCCTTGGCGCGATCGACGTCGACTTTCAATTGCGGAACGTTGACCGTATAGGTGGAAAACAGCGGGCCCAGCTCCCGCGCCGCCGCGGCCTTCTTGATGAAGGATTGAGTCACCTTGTACAGCTCGTCATACCCCAGGTCCGCCCTGTCCTCGATCTGCAGCTTGAAGCCGCCCACCGTACCAAGGCCATATACCGGCGGCGCGGGAAAGACCGCGGTGAAGGCCTGGCGGATGCCGCCGTACTCCCGGTTCAGATCCGCCGCGACCTGATCCGCCGTGATGCCTGGACGATCCTTGAAGGGCTTCAACAGCACGAAGGTCAGCGCGGTGCTCGAACTCTTGGTCACGCCGTTGATGGAAAGACCGCTATAGCTCACCGTTTCCTGCACACCCGGATGCTTGAGCGCGATGTCATTCATCTGCTTCATCGTCGCTTCAGTGCGGTCCAGGGTCGCCCCTTCCGGCAACTGCGCCAGGCTGACGACATATTCCTTATCCTGCGCGGGGACCAAGCCGCCCGGCACATGTCCTGTCAGCCACCACGTGCCCGCGAGCAGCCCCGCGTAGACCGCCAGCAAAGCGCCTTTGCGGCCAAGCATCCGTCCCAGACGTGAGCCATAACCATCCGAAGCACGTTCGAAGACACGATTGAAAACCCCAAAGAAGCGGCCGAACACCTTGTGCATGAGGCGCGTCACCGCGTCCGGCGCATCGCCATGCGCTTTCAACAGCAAGGCTGACAACGCGGGAGACAACGTCAGGGAATTCACCGCGGAGATCAAGGTCGAGATGGCGATGGTGACGGCGAACTGCTTGTAGAACTGTCCCGTAAGGCCGCTGAGGAATGCCAGAGGCAGGAACACGGCGGACAACGTCAAGGCAATGGCGACAATCGGACCGCTTACCTCCCGCATCGCCTGGTAAGTCGCTTCACGCGGACTCAACCCGCGTGCGATGTTCCGCTCGACGTTCTCTACGACCACGATGGCGTCATCCACCACGATGCCGATGGAAAGCACCAGCCCGAACAAGGACAAGGTATTGATGGAGTATCCGGCGAGGTACAGAAACGTGAACGTACCGACGATCGATATCGGTACGGCAAGCAAGGGGATGATGGACGCCCGCCACGTCTGCAGAAACAGGAACACAACCAGCACGACCAGTGCGACGGATTCCAGCAAGGTGCGGACGACGGCATCGATCCCCGCCTGAACGGCGCGGGTCGGCTCATAAACCACGCGATAGGCCAGATCCTCAGGGAAATCCTTGGCAAGTTCCTCCATCACGCTATGCACCTCCCGCGAAATCTGCAAGGAGTTCGCTCCCGGCGCTTCCTGCACGGCCAGCGCGATGGCGGGTTGGTTGTTGAGCGTGGCGCGCAGGCCGTAGTCCTCCGCGCCGAGTTCCACCCGCGCCACGTCGCCCAGGCGGGTAATCGCGCCGTCAGCATTGGACTTGATGACGATGCGCTTGAATTCTTCGGCCGACTTGAGGCGCCCGTCAGCATTGACGTTGAGCGGGAAGGCAGTGTCAGGCGACGACGGCGCACTGCCGATGGTGCCGACCGCGGCCTGGATATTCTGGCGCCGGATGGCGCTAGTGACATCGCTGGGATCCAGGTGTCGCTGCGCCAGGGCGGCGGGGTCCAGCCATACACGCATGGCATAGCCCCCCGGGCCCCATGGCGCCACATCCCCCACACCGGCGATGCGGGCAAGGCGATCCTTCACGTGAAGGATGGCGTAGTTGCTCAGGTAGTTGCCGTCATAGGTGCCCTTGGGCGACACCATATGCACGGTAATGCTGATGATGGGCGAGCTCTTCACCGCGGTCACGCCAAGGCGCTGCACGTCCTCCGGCAGACGCGGCTGGGCTTGCGACACACGGTTCTGCACGAACTGCTGCGCCAGGTTCGGATCGGTGCCCAGCTTGAATGTCACCGTGATGTATAGATGCCCGTCGCCGCTGGCCTTCGATTCCATGTAGAGCATGTCTTCGACGCCGTTGATGGACTGTTCCAACGGCGCCGCGACCGTCTCGGCGATGGTCTTGGCATTGGCCCCCGGGTATTGGGCGTGGACCACCACCGACGGCGGAATCACCTGCGGGTATTCCGAGACCGGCATGTGAAATGCCGCGACGATGCCCGCGAGAAGAATGAGCGCCGACAACACGCTCGCGAAGATGGGGCGATCGATAAAGAACTTGGATAACTTCATGGCTTGCTGGCTGGAAACCTGGACAGCCTGAAGTCTGGCTTCGCCCCGCATGGTGATCCAGTGCGAAAACTGGCTAATATTATTGCCTTGGATAGAATTATTGAGCCTCTACGGCTCCGGAACTCTCTCCAGGTGAGCATCAAGACGTGCCGATGTCAGCACCTTTTTATTTCAAACAAGGCAATTAACACTCCAGGATGACTCAGTGAACCGCCTACAGTGGATGCAGATCTTCACCCGCGTGGTCGACATGCAAAGCTTCAGCCGGGCGGCCGACAGCCTTGCCCTGCCCGCCTCCCGGGTCACGCGCGCCGTCAAGGAACTGGAAGCCTTTCTTGGCGTACGGCTGCTGCAACGGACCACGCGTCACATCAGCCTGACGCCGGAAGGCACGTTCTATTACGACCACTGCAAGCGGCTGCTGGCCGACATCGAAGCCGTGGAGTCCAACTTCCCGGGTAGCGCCGGGCAAGCGCGCGGCCGTCTGCGCGTCGACATGACGCTTTCGCTGGCACGGCTGGTGGTGCTGCCCGCGATGAAGGATTTCCAATCCCGCTTCCCGGATGTCGAACTGACGCTGACCCTGTCCGACCGAACCGTCGAGCTGGTGCAGGAAGGGATAGATTGCGTCATTCGCGCCGGCACGCCGGAAGACTCGCCGACCCTGGTGGCCAAACGGATCGGCGCCTTCGAATGGGTAACCTGCGCGTCGCCCGACTACCTGGAGCAACACGGCACGCCCGCGACGCTGGACGATTTATCGGCGCACGAAGCCGTGGGTTATCTGTCCAGCCGGACAGCACGCCCTCTCGACTGGGATTTCGTGGAGAACGGCGAAAGCCGCTGCGTCAGGATGCGCGAGCGCCTGATCGTCAACGACACCGACGCGTATGTCACGTGCGCGGTCGAAGGCCTGGGCCTGATCCGGGCGGGCAGCTACATGGTGCTGCCGCATCTGCGCAGCGGACGCCTGCGCCGGGTCCTGGGCGACTTCGACGGGCCGGCCGCCCCGCTGTCGGTCATCTATCCCAGGAACCGCCATCTTTCACCCACGGTCAGGGCGTTCGTGGACTGGGTCGAAGGCGTCGTGCGGGCGGCCGAACCAAGTTGGCGGATAGGCGCATAAGCATCGCGCGGCCCGCCCCTGTTGCACGCACGCGAATTCAAAGATTCGCACAACATTTGCCCGATAACCTGCCTCGATTCCTTTAGGTGCTTGTTCGTTGCCTGAACGACGCCTTAAAGGATTTCCGTGTATTCGAGGGGAAGGCCCGTGCAGCGTGTCAATCGTCAGTATGTCAAAGGCAAGTCGCGCGTCGCCGCGAACACCCTCTTTCCACGTCAACGCCTGACGCTGGCACTGACCATCGCCTTGCCTTGGTGGAGTGGTAGCGCCATGGCGGCATGTACGCCGGTCAGCCCAACCGCGGGCGCTACCGTCACCTGCTCCGGCCCCGCCAATCCACTTTCCCCTTCTTACAGCGCCACCGCCGATGACCTGACAGTCAATATGCCGGCGGATAGCTCGGCCGGCGTGTTGCTGGGCGTCGGTGGCACTGTCATGACCCTGACGGGCAATGAGATCACGCTGAACAACGCCGGCACGATAGACCCGGCGCTGCTGGGCTCGCCATCCATCCTGTCGTCCGGCGCCGTTGTCGGAAACGGGAACGCCAGCATTGTCCGCATCGACAATATGGAAGGTGGCTTGATGAGGGGGACTTCCCTCGATCAGAGCGGCAATCTGAACGGTCTGACAGGCTTGGCCCTGACCGTGCAGAACGGCACCGGTGGCACATCGATCATCACGAACGAGGGCACGATCAGCGGCTTGCCCATTGTCGGTAACAACGTCGCAGCCGCCGACATCGCGGTCGTGGCGGCATACGGTGGCGCTCAGGTCTATTTCATCAATTCAGGTACGATCACCGGCCGTATCGCGTTTCAGAGTCCCGGCACGGCGGGGTTGCAGAACACCTTCACCAACGCAGGCACGATAGACGGCAGTGTCTCTCTGGGCGTCAACGGCGAGAATACATTCACCGCGGTTTCGGGTTCGTCCGTCAACGCGGCGGGCGGCACCGGCCAGGAGCTCAATGTCATAGGCCTGCCCGGCACCACGCTGAGCTTCGCGCCGACCGGCACCGTCGATGGCGGCGCGGGTGGCGACAATACCCTGGTCCTGCAGAACGTGCTTCCCTCGGCCGGCACCGGGTCAGGTACCGGGGGAGCCGCCACCACGATATCTGGCGCCACCTACATCAACTTCCAGCACCTGACCGTCAATAGCGGCACCTGGACCATCCCTGACGCCGTCGTCAGCGACGACACGACCATCGACGGCGGTCAGCTGACCCTCAACGGCTCGGGCGTAGATGCCTACACGGGCTCGATCCAGGTAAATGGCGGAACCCTGTTCGTGGGCGACAGCACGCATACGGCAGCCGCGGTCACGGGTGACGTCACCGTCAGCCAGGGCACGTTGAGCGGCTACGGTACGGTTCAGGGCAATGTGACGGTGACCAATGGCGGGACGTTGACGGCAGGCGGCACGTCGTCCATAGGCACGCTGACGATCGATGGCGACCTGGACGTGCAGGCCGGCACACAGCTGATTTTCGATGCCGGCGTGCCGGGGCCGAATTTTTCCACGCCAGGGCAAAGCGATCGCATCGTCGTGGGCGGCGCGCTAAGCATCGACGCCTCCTCCCTGACGGTCAATGACATCGGCAGCATGGGCCCGGGGTTATACAACCTGTTCCAGTGGGGGAGCACGCTGTCTTTCACGAACGGCGGCTTCACGCCGCCGGCCGGGTCATCGCTACAGATCCTCAGCAGCGACAAGCAAATCAATCTGATCGTGACCCAGGGTCAGACCCTCAACACGTGGAACGCCAACGGCCTGGCCAGCCCAGGCGCGATGGGCGGCGGCAGCGGCACCTGGACCGTGGTTTCCAATACCTGGGCCGACACCAACGGGACGTCGACCGGCCCGATGTCGCCGCAGCCTGCCTTTGCCATTTTCGGTGGCGCGTCCGGCACGGTCAGCGTGGACAACACGAACGGCGATGTCTCGGCCACCGGCCTGCAGTTCATGACCGATGGCTATCACTTGACCGGCGACGCGCTTACCTTGGTTGGCGACAACGGCGCGGTGCCCGTCATCCGCGTGAGCAGCGGCGCCACTGCCGTCATCGATAATCTCATCAACGGTTCGACGGGCATAAACAAGACGGACGGTGGCACCCTCGTCCTGAACGGGGCGAATATATACGCCGGCAACACAGTGCTCACCGGTGGCACGCTCTCCGTTTCATCCGATCTCAACCTTGGGCTATCGGCCAACGCCCTGGACTTCGAGGGCGGCATCTTGCAGGTCACGGGCACGGCTTATAACCAGACCGCTCGCAACATCATCTGGGGAAGCGCGGGCGGTGGCTTTGACATCACGGACCTCGCCAATACCTTCACCGTCAGCCAGGTTCTGGACGGAGCCGGCGGCCTCTACAAGACGGGCGCGGGTACGCTGCAGCTGACAGGCGCCAATACCTACAGCGGCGGCACCACGGTCGCCCAAGGCACATTGCGCGGTGACACGCTTAGCCTGCAAGGCAATATCGCCAACAATGCCAGCCTGGTGTTCGACCAAGGCCAGGATGGGACGTATGAGGGCGTGCTCTCGGGGAGTGGCGTATTGACCAAGGAAGGCGTGGCGAGCCTGGTTCTCTCCGCCGACAGCAGCGCTTATGCCGGCAGCACGCAGTTGCAGGCGGGCAGCCTGGAAGTGAACGGCAGCCTCGGTGGCACATTGACCGTGCAGTCGGGCAGCATACTGAGCGGCGTTGGTACTGTCGGCACGACGTCCATCGCCGCGGGCGGCACGCTGCTCCCGGGCAATACCGCACAGCCCATGGGGACGCTTACGGTCAACGGCAACCTGGCCTTCACGTCCGGTGCGGTCTATCAGGTGCGTACGGATGCGTCCGGTGCGCATAGCGGCGTGCATGTGACCGGCAGCGCCAGCCTGGCCGGATCGGTCCTGGATCTGGGGCAGGACGGCAGCTACGCGGCGTCGACGCGCTACGGCATCCTCCGTGCGGATGGCGGAATCTCCGGCAGCTTCCAGGATGTCAGCAGCAATCTGGCGTATCTCACACCTTCGCTGGCATATGGAAGCAATACCGTAGACCTGCTGATGAACCTGAAGCAGGTTCCCGTCGATAACGGCGGCGGGACAGGTGACGACGGCGGGACGAGCGGTGGGACCAGCCCTACGCGGACCATCCGTTTCGCGGACTACGCAACCAATCACAATCAACGCGTGACCGCCAACGCGTTGCAATCGTTGCCGGAGTCCTCCGCGCTGTACACCCGCGTGCTGAACCTTGCGGAAGGAGAACCGGCTGCCGTGTTTGCGTCGCTGTCCGGCGAAGGCTATGCCAGCACCATGCGGTCCCTGCAAGGCGTGGCGGACCGCGTGAGCAGCCTGCCCTTGTCGCATCTGCAAGCCAACCTGGGCGCGGGATCCTTGCCCGGCCCCGCCACCGCGCAACTCGGTGGCGGCGACGCGGCGACGCTGCCGCAGTCGGCCGCCCAGCCCGTCTGGGCGCAGGTGTTCGGCAGTTGGCGGAATCAGTCGGGCAACGGTGAGACCGTGCGCACCAGCGAGTCGGACAGTGGCATCTTCATCGGTGGCGATCACGCCGTGGGCGCAGGCTGGCGCGTCGGCGGCGCATTGGGGTATACGGATAGCCAGACCCGTCTGCGCGACCTGGGTTCGCGTAGCGACGTGGATAGCTATAGCGTCACCGTGTATGGCGGCAAGGCGTTCGACGCGGGTCCCGGCAAGATCAACCTGAGCCTGGGCGCGGCGTATACGTGGCATGACGTCAAAGCCAGGCGCGGCGCCAACGCGGCCGGCGTCAGCCAGGAATTGAAATCCAGCTACGGCGCCAGCACCGGCCAGTTCTTCAGCGAACTCGGGTACGCCCTGCCCTTGAATGACCGCGTGACCTTGGACCCCTTTTTGGGCGCCAGCTACAACGACCTGCGTACGCGCGGCTTCTCGGAATCGGGGGGCGATGCGGCGCTGGACGGCAAGTCCGGACGCAATCAAGTGGCGTCGACCACGCTGGGCCTGCACGTGCAGAGCACTTTCGACAGCGCCGGCGCGGCGGGCCGCGTGCGCGCCACCTTGAGCTGGCGTCACGCCTACGGCGACGTCAATCCGGCAACGACCCTGGCATTCCAGGGCAGCCAGACCTTCACCGTGACGGGCGCTCCCATTGCGCGCGACAGTGCGGTGGTGGAGCTGGGCGTGGATATGGCGGTCACCAAGCGCACGACGGTGGGAGTGAACTATGGCGGCCAGTTCGGCTCGGGCAGCAGGCAGAATGCCGGCAGCCTGGATGTCCGTTATCGCTTCTGAAGGCGCGGCGCCGTCGAGCACCAAGGCGGTCGCCGCTCAGCGCGTTTCACAAGGCGGCCCCGCGTCGTCTTCGTCAACGCTGACGCCAGGCCAAGCCCCTTCGCGCACGGACTCGACGACGATGCGCCGCACGGCCTGCAGCGCGCTCCACGACCCGGCGGACGTATCCCGATTGCGCGCCATCGCCAGGACGATCCCGCGCGTCAACGCAGGTCCCGTCAGCGGCGCGGCCTGCAGGCGTCCCTGCGCGATCTCGTCGCGCACCACCGAATACGGCATCAAGGTGTAGCCCGCGCCGTCCATGACCATGCGCGTCAACGTGGCGCTGCCCGCGTCACACTCGACCCGCACGTCCAGGTGGATATCCAGCGTGCGAGCCAGCATTTCGGCCTGCATGCGAACGCCGTACGACGTGGTCGGCAAGACCAAAGGCAACTCACCCAGCCGCTGCGCCGGGAAGGCCGGCCCCAAGGGGGCGGCGCTGACGGGGCCCACCAGATAGATAGCCTCGGTCAACCGCAGGCTGTCCCAAGCCAGCGCCGTCGGCGCCGGCGCGTAGGCCAGGCCGATATCGGCATGCCCATCAGTCAGCAGTTTGATCACCCGGCTCCCCATGTCCTCGACGAAATGCAGCGCCGTGGCGGGGAAGCTGGCATGCAAGCCCACCGCCAGGCGGCTGAAGATGACGCTGCCGATGGTGGGCGGTGCGGCAATCACCAGCCGCGCGGGGCCCTGATGAGTCAGGGCGTGCGCGACGCGCTGCGCCTCATCCATGGCATCCAATACTTTTTGCGCCGCACGAAGAAACGCCGTCCCGCCTTCCGTCAGCGCCGTGCCGCGCCCATTGCGGAAGAACAAGCGCACCCCCACGTCCTGCTCCAGCCGCCCGATGTGGCGGGTGATCGTGGATTGGTCCACGCCCAATTCGATGGCCGCGCTTGAAATGCTGCGATGCCGCGCGACCTTGGCGAACAGCGCCAGTTCGTCAGAGTTCATTCCGTCTCCTCTCGCCTGGGCTTATGCCCTCTTTCCCGGCGATTCTAGCGAACACCATGGCTCCCCAAGCAAGAACGGCATAACCGCTATGCAGATTCAGCAGCGCCAGGCCGTTTCCACACTCCTATAGTTCCCGCAGGCAGTGATCCCCCAGAAAACCGGAGACATCGATGAAAATCAGAAAAATCGAAGCGTACGCGCTGACCATCCCCCTGCATGCGCGCTATTGGGTCAGCAACGAAGTCATCGATAAATGCAGCCAGATCATCGTCAAGGTAACGACCGAGGACGGGCCGACCGGGCTGGCCACGCTGCACGGCCGCAATATGCCTCGCGTCCTTGAAATCGTGGCCGAACTAAGTGACTACCTGCATGGCCGCGACGCCTTGTCCCAGCATGCCATATGGGCCGACCTGTTCGGCTTGACGACGCAATCTCCCGGCACGATAAGCAAGCTGAAGCTGCCGGACGTTGGCGGCCCGGACAAGCGAGCCGCGATGCTGGCGGCGCTGGCCGGCATCGATATCGCGCTTTGGGACATCAAGGGCAAGGCCGCCGGCCTGCCGGTGTGGCGTCTGCTGGGCGGGGAACGCAAGAGCATCCGAGCCTACGTCACGGGGGGCTACTACCAGGATGGGGCAGACATCCTGGCCATCGCGCCGGAAATGGCGGGATACGTTGCCCAGGGCTTCAACGGCGTCAAGATGAAGGTGGGCGGCATGGCGCTGGACGTGGACGTGCAGCGGGTGCGAGCAGTGCGCGAGGCCATCGGCCCCGACACCATGCTTATGGTCGATGCCAATTGTGCCTACACCCTGCCACAGGCCATCGCGGCCATCCGGGCGTTCGAACCCTACGATATTCATTGGTTTGAAGAGCCGCTGCACTGGTACGACTCGGTCCGTGCGCTTGGCCGCCTGGCGCAGCACACCCATGTCGCACTGGCCAGCGGTGAATCGGAGATGCACAGCTGGGCGTGCCGGGACCTGATCGACCTGGGCGGGGTGCGCTATATGGAATTCGACGCCACCCGGTCCGGCGGCATCACGGAATGGCTGCGTGTGGCGGCGTATGCCCATCTACACGGCGTATTGATGGCCACGCATCACGATCCCCATATCCATGGGCATCTGGCGGCATCGGCTCCCAACGGCGATTGCGTGGAGGTGTTCGTGGACGAGAACCGTGACCCGCTGTGGGCCCGCCTGTTTACCGAACGGGCGCAGTTGCGTGACGGCCATCTGCATCTGAATGACTTGCCTGGCTTCGGCTTCGATATCGACTGGGATTTGGTGAAGCGCCACCATATCTGATTGCATCGGTGCCTATAAATAAAAAGCAGGAGACAAGCATGACCACCATGAAAACCGCCTTGGCCAGGGCGATACTGTTTCTGTCCGCCCTCCTGGCAAGCTCGCCCGTCCTGGCGGCAGGCTATCCCGACCATCCTCTACGCATCATCGTCCCTTTCGCGCCTGGCGGCGCCAGCGACCAGACCGCGCGTTTCATCGCGCAGAAACTGACCGAGCGCATGGGCCAGAGCGTCATCGTGGAAAACCGTACCGGGGCATCTGGTGTCATCGGCGCGGCCTATGTGGCCAGGTCGGCGCCCGACGGCTACACCCTGATGCTGGTCGACACTTCGTTTTCCATGGTGACGGCCATCGGCACCAACACGCCCTACGACCCATTGAAGGATTTCACGCATCTGCGCCTGATCGTGACGACGCCCGCGGTGGTGGCTGTCAGCCCCAAGAGCAATCTGCATACCTTGAAAGACCTGCTGGACGCGGCGCGCGCCCAGCCCGGCAAGATCTCTTATGGGTCGGGCGGCGTCGGCAGTCCTTTGCATCTGGCCGGCGCCCTGCTTGCCGACAAATCCGGCACCGATATGCTGCACGTGCCTTACAAGGGCGCGGCGCCGGCGGTCATGGACACCATCTCCGGCCAGGTCCGCTTGAGCATTCCGGCGCTACCGGCCGCACTGCCTTATCTGCAGTCCGGCCAGCTGCGGGCCCTGGCGGTGACGTCCGGGCATCGCGCGCCCTTGCTGCCTGACGTGCCCACTGTTGCCGAGGCCGGCGTCCCGGGCTACGACGCCGTCAGCTGGTTCGGGCTGACGATGCCGGCCAATGTCCCTGCTCCAGTATTGGGGAAGTTACGCACTGAACTCGACGCTATCCTTGCACTTCCCGAGACCCGGACGTTCTTTGCCCAGCAAGGCGCGGAAGTCTATGGCGGCAAGGAGCCTTTCACCGATTTCATCGCGGGTGAAATCAAGAAGTGGACGGAGATCGCGAAGAAGGCCGATATCCATCCCTGATGGCCGTTTGTTCGTCACATCTTGATGACGTCGAATAGCTCGCGCATGGCGCGATTGGCGGCGGCGCGCATCTGGCGCGGGCCCAGTTGCGCGGCGGCGCCACCCGCGCTGAGTGCCGCGACCACGCGGCCGCGCACGCGCAGGGGTAAGGCGACGCAGTTCAGGTTCGGGGCGGACGCGCCGATATCCAGGGCGTAGCCTTGCGCATTCACCCGCGCGAGTTCATCTTCCAGTGTCGAGCCGATGGCATCGCTGCGCCGTAACCGGCGCAAGAGCTGCCCGTCATGGGCGAGGAATATCTTGCCGACGGCGGACGTCAGCAGCGCGTCCCTGCGCTCATCGCGCGGTAGCTGTAAGGACTCGCCCTGCCCGTCCAGGGCCGCGAGCGTCAGATAGCTGCGCGTGCCGCCCGGGATGGCGAGGAAGCAGTTTTGTCCGGTCATGTCGGCGAAGGCACGCAATGCGGGCGCGAACGCGCGTCGCAGCTTCTGCGTAAGCGCATCCGCAGGATGTTCCGCCAGCAACGTCAGGCGTGCGCCCAGGCAATACTGCCGGCCGGTACGCTCGACGTGTCCCGTGCCAACCAGGGTGTCGAGCAGATGATGCGCCGTGCTCTTGCCCATGCCGCATTGCGTTGCCAGTTCGGTAAGCCGGGCACTGCCACCCAGTGCGCGCAATGCGTCCAGCAGCTGCATGGCACGCTCCACTGACTGAATGCCGTTGAAGCTTGCTTGAACGGGCGATGTCGGTGCTTGGTTTGGGCTCATTCTTCCTTGGATCCAGGCTTGATTCGTCCCGTTAGTTCGGGAGGGTGAAACTTTACGGGGCAATGACTTCCGGCTTGGATTATCGCGCCCCGGGCGCTCCTAGAATCGACGCGCTACAGGCCATCGCGCCACTGTCTTCGGGGATTTTATCCAATGACCCGCAGGCATCCCCTATCCGTCGACTGGAGCCCTGACATGAATCTGGATCTGCAACACGCCAAAGTACTGGTTACCGGCGGCTCGCGCGGCATCGGCCGCGCCATTGTTGAATGCTTTCTTGAAGAAGGCGCACGCGTGGCTTACTGCGCACGCAACGCGGCGGGCATCGAGGAAGCGCAAACCCGGTTCGGAGCGCGGGCGACGGGAACGGCTGTCGACGTGACCGATGCGACGCAGATGCAGCGGTGGGTGCAGGACTCGGCCCGCGAATTGGGCGGTATCGACGTCGTGGTCGCGAACGTCAGCGCGTTGGCAGGAGGCGGTGAGATCGAGGCGTGGCGGCGCGCGTTCGAAACTGACCTGTTGGGTACCGTGCATGCAGTGAATGCCGCCGTGCCGCTGCTGCGCGCTTCGCAGAAAGCCGCCGTGGTATTGATATCTAGCGTGTCCGGCCGCGAGGTCGATATGTTCGCAGAGCCTTACGGGGTGATGAAGGCGGCGCTGATCCATTATGGCAAGACGCTTTCCGTCCGCCACGCGCCGGAACGGATACGCGTGAACACGGTGTCGCCGGGGAATGTGTATTTCGCCGACGGCGTCTGGGGACAGATCGAGCGCGATTCCCCCGAGCTGTTCGCGCAATGCCTGGCCGCCAATCCGCTGGGCCGGATGGCGCGCCCCGAAGAAGTCGCGCGCGCCGCGGTATTCCTGGCCAGCCCCGCCGCGAGTTTCATCACCGGGACCAATTTGATTCTGGATGGGGGGTTGACTCGCGGAGTGCAGTTCTGAGGGCACCGCGCGGTCAACTCGTCAGTCCATGACCTCACCCGGCGCGTCGGGGATTCATGTTTGTTGCCACAGACGGGTTAATGGGCCGCCCTTTCCGGATACCGGGTCGCTGTTCGGGAACGGCAGCTTTTCCATTCTTTCCAGCATTGCAGCGGTGGGCGCTTCTCGGCAGATGTCGAAATTCTGGTCAGGCGGATAGGCGCCGACCACCAGGAAATCCGACGTTGCCGAAAGCTTGCAATGGCCAATACCCGTCGGCAGGACAACCACGTCGCCCGCGCGAACCTTGACCCGTTTGCCGTCCGGCCCGCCCAGCATCAACTCCGCCGAGCCGCCGGCGAAGCCTAGCACTTCATGGGCGGTCGAGTGGTAATGGTGGTAGTCGTATATGCCATTGCGCCACTGGGCGGGCCAGCCGTTTTTCGCCACGATTTCTTCGAACGAAGACGCGATCGCGTCGATATCGCCTGGCTTCAGTATCGCGGCATAGTGCAGCACCGGCAGACGCGGATTGTTCGGCACCCAGTCATTCTTCTGCAGGATGAAGCTATCCGGCGTGCCGCCCGCGGCGATCGCATCGGCTGCCGTCAACGAAAGGCCAGCGTTGACGAGGCCGAGTGTGGACACAACACGCATGAATTTCCGGCGATCACTATCAGCCATGGTCACTCTCTCCAGGTTGATGCTGACTTCCGCCATAGGAAGCCGATGCTGGCTGTCCATGCGCTACATCCTGGCATGGCAAAGCCCGTAGGGGAATTTGATTCAAGCATAGCCGATGGACTGTCGATCCAAGCCGAAGATGCGCCGCGGCAGGCTCCGTGCGAGAGCAGGCCGCAGCCCTTTTACTAAATCAAGCCGCGGATTTCGGTACCGGCGTATTGAGCAGTTGTTGCTCCCACATGTACGCGATGCCACTGCCGGCGGCGTGTTGTTTCAGGATTTCGGTCAGATCAGCGGCATGTTCCGTCCGTGCCCAGTCACGCTGCCATTCCGCGGCCACGGCCATCCAGGTCATCATATTGGCGCCGGCGCGTATCATGCGCTGAATGGCGACTTCGTGCGCCTCGACCGACACGCCGCCGGACGCATCAGTCACTACCGTGACGTCCCAGCCCTCACCGAGCGCCTGGATCGCAGGCATCGCAACGCAGATCTCGGTCCACAGCCCCGCGATGATCAATTGCTTCCGGCCTGTCGCCTTGACCGCGTCCACTACCTTCTTGTCCTGCCAGGTGTTGATGAACGTACGGTCAATGACTTCCTGACCGGGAAATACATCGGTGATCTGGGAGAAGATGAGGCCGCCACGATCCGCGACCACACTCGTAAGGATTGTCGGCACGCCAAAGGCTTTGGCCGACTTCGCCAATGCCGTCGAAGCATTGACCACAGCATGAGGGTCGTGGCTGTTCAGATTGGCGAGCTGGTAAGGCTGGTGATCGATAAGAACGAGTACCGAAGCTTCGGGACGTAGAAGCGAATCAAGGCCGTTACGAAAATTCATGCGCATTTCCTCTGTTGCCGTTATGGGCGGGATGGGATTTCTGAAGGAAAGATGGCGCCCGCGGCGCCGCTTTCCTGGACCCCATTGTGCGCATCCTCCATTCGATTCGATAGCGCCATTCCGCGATGAGCTGTGTCGCAGAAACAGGAACGCAGCCGTTATGCGGGTTGCGGGTGGCACGCTGTACCATTCCCGGTGGCACCACCTTGCGGACGAGGGAACACTCAATGAATATCGAGGATCTGGAGACATTCGTGGAAGTCGCCGATGCGGGAGGCATTTCGTCCGCGGCACTCAGAATGGGCGTCTCAAAATCTATCGTCAGTCGCCGGCTCGCGCGGATCGAGGCGGAACTTGGCATCCAACTGCTTGCGCGGTCCACGCGCGGGGCCGCGCTGACGGAGGCCGGAGCCACGTTCCGCGATCATGCAGCCAGGGCTTGCGCGGAAGTCGATGCTGCCAAGGATGCGATCCTGCCTGAAGGTGAGCTTCGCGGTCGTTTGCGCGTCTCCGCGCCAGTGTCGTTCGGTCCCAAGCACTTCGCTCCCGTGCTGGCGGAATTTGCGCGACAACATCCGCGGCTTCATATTCAAACGTCATACAGCGATCGCTTTGTGGATCTTATCGGCGAAGGCTTTGATTGTGCGATCCGGGTCGGCTTTTTGCAGGACTCCAACCTGGTCGCGCGGTGTGTCGGCCCGCTATACGGAAAATTCGTCGCCAGCCCGGACTATGTCAAAGCCCATGGATCGCCGGAGACGCCGGAGGAGCTGATTGCGCACCAAGCCCTCATGCAAGGCACGGAAGCGTGGCAGCTCGTGGATGGCGACAAGGTCATCACGGTTCGCCCGCAGGGACGTTTCAAGGCGGACAGTGGTGTCGCGCTCGCCGTCGCCGCGGCAGCCGGGCTGGGCGTTGCGGCGCTTCCTGATTACCTCACCGCCGAATACATCGCAGCTGGTACGCTTGTTCCGGTCATGACAAGGCATCCCCCACCGCCAGCAGGGATCTACGTCATCCGTCCACCTGGCCCGCATCCGGCACGAAAGGTCCGGGTTCTGACTGAACTGCTGCTTGAATGCTACGACCGGTAGGCTTATCGAGGTAGCCCCCCGACGCGCTCCCGCTCGATACCTTCCAGCGCGGACTTACCTATGCCATCTGCTACGGCCACAGCAGCGAAGACGATCGGAACGACCGACTCCACGCACGACATCCAAATAGGGCTAAGCCCGCATTACTATTATCCACAACTGAACGTACCGCCCGAATCGACTCTATGCGGCCGCTGCAGGCCGTCTCACCATGAGGAGTGCAGCAATGCGCGTGAATTTTGTGCTGTTCGAAGGTGTGACGCAACTGGACCTGACGGGGCCCTACGAAGTTCTGGTTCGTGCGCCCGGCTTTCAATGCGAGCTTGTCGCTAAGGCGCCTGGAAACGTCCGTTCGGATAGAGGTCTGGGGCTGGCGCCGACCACGACCGTGGCGGAAGCCGAACCCTGCGATCTGCTGGTTGTGCCGGGCGGTCCGGGAACGGACGCGGCGCTGGAAGACCCTTTGTGGGTGGATTTCGTCAGAGCTCAGGCTGCCACTGCAAAATGGGTGTTCGGCATCTGCACGGGGTCCCTGCTGCTCGGCGCGGCCGGACTGCTGCAAGGACGGCGCGCATCCTGCCACTGGATGGCACGGGATCTCCTGGCCGAGTTCGGGGCCCAGCCGGTGGATGACCGCACAACCATAGACGGCAAGTACTTCACATCAGGCGGCGTCACCGCGGGCATCGATATGGCGCTATTGGTCGTCGCCAACGTACTGGATCAGGCGACCGCCGAGCAGATCCAGTTGCAGATCGAATACGACCCCGCGCCGCCCTTCCCCGGCGGCACGCCTTTCACTTCACGTCCCGACATCGTGCAGCGTTGTCTTTCCGCGGCAACCGAAAGCCGCGCGCGGCGCGAAGCCGCGGTCAAGGCAGCCGCGGCCAATCTCAACGGCTAGAGATCGCTGCGCGAATGCGCGGCATCATCCCTGCCGGGCCAGGATCGCCGCCCGCCACCCAGCTAGCCTAAATAAATTCCACAGATCACTAGACGACCGGTCTAATCGCTGCTACATTACGGCCCATGAACACCGCAGCGACCACCGAAACCAACGAAGTCCGTGACAGCATCCTCGCCAATGGCCAACGCATCATGGCCGGGAAGGGCTTTTCAGCGGTCGGCATCAACGAGATTCTTACGGCGTCGAACGTGCCGAAGGGATCGTTCTACCACTACTTCGGTTCGAAGGACGCTTTCGGCGTGGCAATGCTCGAAAGCTACTTTGATGACTACCTGGCGGAGCTGGACGCAACGTTGGCAACCCCCGGCCTGGACATGGCTCAGCGGCTGATGAAGTACTGGGCCGATTGGCAAGACACCCAGTCCTTCTTCGACTGCCAGGGCAAATGCCTGGCGGTAAAGCTTGGAGCTGAAGTCGCCGATTTGTCGGAGGCCATGCGCCTGGCGCTCAAGAAAGGGACCGCCGGCATCGTGGATCGCTTGGCAGCCGCGATAGAAACAGGCGTGGCCGAGGGTTCGCTATCCATCGATTCCTCCCCTCGGGTTGCGGCTCAGAGCCTGTACCAACTTTGGCTGGGCGCCAGCGTCATGGTGAAGATCGTCCGCGACATGCAGCCATTCGACACCGCCATGGCGGCCACCCGCCAAACCCTACACCTGTCCCGCTGAACCGAGGATAGGTACCGCACTTCCCTGGAAGTGCTTTTTTACGCAACAACACTAGACGACCGGTCTATTTATTCACTCAAGGAGCAAAACCATGAAGATCCTGATGATCCTTACCTCGCATGACCAACTGGGCAACACGGGTCGCAAGACCGGTTTCTGGCTCGAAGAACTGGCCGCCCCCTATTACATCTTCAAGGACGCCGGCGCGGACATCGTGCTGGCCTCGCCGCAGGGCGGCCAGCCGCCGCTCGATCCCAAGAGCAACGAGCCCGCCTTCCAGACCGCCGCGACGCACCGCTTCGAGGCCGACGCGGAAGCACGGGAAAAGCTGGCTGCCACGGTCTGTCTGGATAGCGTGAATCAAGCCGATTTCGACACCGTGTTCTATCCCGGCGGCCATGGCCCGCTTTGGGACTTGGCGGAAGACAAGCATTCGATCGCGCTGATTGAATCCTTCCTCGCGGCGAACAAACCGATCGCCCTGGTCTGCCACGCGCCGGGCGTACTTCGCCACGCAAAGAAGCCTGACGGCAGGCCCCTCGTCGAAGGCTTGAAAGTCACCGGCTTCACCAATACCGAGGAAGACGGCGTACAGCTCACCGACGTGGTGCCGTTCCTGGTGGAAGACGAACTCAAGGCCAAGGGCGGCAAGTATTCGCGCGGCGACGATTGGGCGTCTTACGTCGTCAGCGATGGCCTTCTGATTACCGGCCAAAACCCCGCATCCTCCGCCGCCGCCGCGACCCTGCTGGTCAAGCAACTCGCCGCCGCCAATCAAGCTTGAGTATCTCCACACACAAGGTGTACCCATGCAATATCCATCGCTGTTCAAGCCCGTCACGCTAGGGCGCCACGCACTGAAGAACCGCATCGTGCTGCCGCCGCTAACACGGCAGCGCAGTGCCCAACCCGGCGACGTTTCGACCGACCTGATGGCCACGTATTACCAGCAACGTTCCGGTGCGGGGTTCATGGTCAGCGAAGGGACTCAGATCGAACCGCGCGGCCAGGGGTATGCCTGGACGCCAGGCATTTACAGCGAAGCCCAGATCGAAGGGTGGCGCAAGGTCACCGACGCGGTTCACGCGACCGGGGGCATCATCTTCGCCCAGTTGTGGCATGTCGGTCGCGTATCGCATACCGCCCTGCAACCGGACGGTGGCGCGCCTGTGGCCCCGTCCGCCATACAGGCGAAGAAGGTCAAGGCTTTCATTCAAACGGCGCCAGGCATCGGCATGCTGGTCGAACCGCCTGAACCTCGCGCACTCTCGGTTGCCGAAATCAAGGACCTGGTTGCGCAGTACGCCCAAGCCGCAAGGAACGCGATAGCCGCCGGGTTCGACGGCGTCGAGATCCACGCCGCCAATGGTTATCTGGTCAATCAATTCATATCGGCCCACGCGAATCAACGTGACGACGAATATGGCGGTTCGCTACAGAATCGGCTGCGTTTTCTACGAGAAATCGTCGATGCCGTTGCGGCGGAGGTCGGACCGGATCGACTTGGCGTGCGCTTCACGCCGCTATTCACCAGCACGGATCAGGACAGGGTTTATATCGGCCTGGTCGAAGAAGACCCGCAACAGACATACGTTGAAGCCATCAGAGTGCTGGAAGCAGCCAAGGCTGCCTACGTTTCAATCGCCGAAGCCGACTGGGATAACGCGCCTGATCTGCCAGAGCAATTTCGGCGCGCAGTACGCGACACGTTCAGCGGCAGGATCATTTATGCCGGCCGCTATACCGCCGAACGCGGCGCGCGACTGCTCGACACGGGCCTGGCGGACCTGATCGCCTTCGGCCGCCCTTTCATCGCCAATCCCGACTTACCGCAACGCATTGCCAATGGCTGGCCTCTCGCGCCTCTGGATCCCGCAACCGTCTACGGCGGCGCGCAGCAGGGTTACACGGATTATCCGGCCTACGCATAAACCTCTCCTCTCATAAAGGCTCTCCCATGAATAACGGTATAGAAAACAAAGTCATCCTGATCACAGGCGGCAGCACCGGACTGGGCGCCGCGACGGCGCGGCATCTCGCCGCCCGTGGCGCCAAGGTCGCGGTCGCCGCACGGCGCAAAGACAAGCTGGACGAGGTGGTGGCCGCCATCACGGCCGCCGGCGGCGAAGCCCGGTCCTATGAACTCGATGTGACGCAGAAAACCCAGGTCGAAGCCGTCGTCGCCGCGGTGGAGAAAGACTTCGGCAAACTCGATGTCCTTATCAACAATGCCGGCCTGATGCCGATTCGACCCATGGCGGAGGTGAATACCGACGAATGGGACGCCATGATCGACGTGAACCTGAAAGGCACGCTTTATGGCATCGCGGCCGTACTGCCGCGTTTCACCGCACAGGAAAGCGGCCACATCATCAACCTGAGCTCGGTCGCCGGCGTCAAGGTCTTCGCGCCGGGCGGTACCGTTTACTCCGGCACCAAGTTCGCGGTGCGGGCAATATCCGAAGGTCTGCGCCAAGAGGTAGGTGAAAAGATCCGCGTCACCTCCATCGAACCCGGCGCGGTGGACAGCGACCTCAAATACAGTACGACCGGCACCGCCGCGGACACGGTGCTGAATTTCTATAAAAGCGCCATTCCCGCCGAATCGGTCGCCCGCGCCATTGCGTTCGCCATCGAGCAACCCGCGGACGTGGACATCAACGAGATCGTGCTGCGCCCCACCAAGCAGGAGTTCTGATACACCGGCGGCCGGGTCTGGACCCCGGCGGCCGATGTATCCTGGCCGTCGGGCAGTATCCTATCCCGATAATCCCCCAAGCAGAGTATTAAATGGCCGGCAGACCTTCTCCTGAACAAAGACGCGAGTTGGGCACGTTTCTCAGCAGCAGGCGCGCGCGACTCCAACCCGAGGAATATGGGCTGGAAAAGGGCTCGCGACGCACGCCGGGCCTGCGCCGGGAGGAAGTCGCGGTGCTCGCCGGCGTCAGCGTCAGCTGGTACACCTGGCTGGAACAAGGCCGGGAAATCCAGCCGTCATCCGACGCGCTGCGCAGGATATCCAAGGTACTCAAGCTGGACCAGATCGAATCCCGGCACCTGTTCGCGCTGTCTTCCCGTGAAGCACCAGCCGCCGCCACCGGGGGACGCCCTAGCGAAGGCCTGGAGCTGCTGGTTCGCGCCATCCATGCGCCGGCCTATATCCGCAACACGCGCCTGGACATCCTGGCCTGGAACGATCAGATCGCCGACATGTTCGTGGACTACGGTCTGCTGCAGCCGCATGAACGCAATACGTTGCGTCTGCTGTTCCTCTATCCGCCCTATCGCACCCGCATCCTGGACTGGGAGCAGATGACACGCGGCATGATTTCCGCCTTCCGCGCCGCGCGGGCGCAAGCCTTGGACAAGGCCCCCTTCGAAAGCCTGATTGCCGAGCTGAACGAACTCAGCCCGGAGTTCCGCCTATGGTGGCAAGACACCGAGGTCAAGGGATTCGACGAAGGCGCGAAACGGATGCGCCTGCCCTCGGGCGAGATTACCGCTTTCACCTATGTGGCGTTGACGCCGGCCGGCCGGCCGGATTTGTCGCTGGTGACCTACATCCCCACACCGACCACGCCTGACAGGGACCGCGAGTCATAGGATAACAAGACGCCTTCTTGCGATGGCCGTGTTTGCCTAAAGTGACGTCATAGCAGTTCTTGAACACGACACTTCCACCTTGAGAGGCAAACACATGTCGCAGACCAATACCAACCCCGCTTCCAACGCTGTTTCCCGCAATCCCGCCACCGGCGAACTGATCGCCACCTATGCCTTCCAGAATCCCGCGGAAGTGGAACGCCTTCTGGAAGACAACGCATCGGCTTATCGGCTGTGGCGCGCAACCCCGATGGCGGAACGCGTCGCGACCTATCGCCGTCTGGCCGACGCGATGCGGCAAGATGCGGAAAACCTGGCTGGCCTGATTACCGCCGAGATGGGCAAGACCATCGCCGCGGCCCGAGCGGAAGTCGCGAAATGCGCGGCTACCATCGACTGGATCGCCGACAACGGCCCCGCCATCCTCGCGGACGAGCCCGTTTCCGTGGATGGGGACGACCAGGTTCATGTTTCCTATTTGCCGGTCGGCAGCATCCTGGCCGTCATGCCGTGGAATTTTCCGCTGTGGCAAGTGATCCGTGCATCCGGTCCCATCATGCTGTCCGGCAACGGATTCATCCTGAAGCATGCGCCCAACGTCATGGGCGCGGCGTACGCGATGCAGCGCCTGCATGAGATCGCAGGGTTTCCCGCCGGCCTCTTCGCCAATCTGAATGCCGACAATGACACCGTCGCGCACGTCATCGACGATCCGCGCGTTGCCGCCATCACGCTCACCGGCAGCATGCGTGCCGGATCCGCGGTTGCCGCGCTGGCTGGCAAGGCACTCAAGAAGAGCCTGCTCGAACTGGGCGGCGCCGACGCCTTTGTTGTCCTGGCCGATGCCAATATCGATCTGGCCGTCAAGGCGGCTATCGAGGCACGTTTTCAGAACGCCGGCCAGGTTTGCCTGGCGGCGAAGCGCTTCATCGTCGAGAAATCCATCGCGGCCGAATTCACGGAAAAATTCGTCGCGGCTGCCAAGTCGTTGAAGACGGGCAATCCGCTCGACGCATCGAACAACCTGGGCCCCATGGCGCGCGGCGACTTGCGTGACGAGCTGCACAATCAAGTCCAGCGCACCCTGGACGCGGGCGCTTCCCTGCTGCTCGGCGGCCACAAGATCGACGGTCCTGGCAACTTTTATGCGCCGACGGTGTTGGCCGATGTCAAACCCGGCATGGCCGCCTTCGATGAAGAAACCTTCGGCCCGGTCGCCGCGATCACCGTTGCGGAAGATGCCGAGCACGCCATTGAACTGGCCAACACCAGCGACTACGGCCTGGGCGGCAGCCTGTGGACCAGCGACGTGGCGCGTGCCCAACGTATCGCCCGCCGCATGGAAACCGGCGGCGTGTTCATCAATGGCTTCCCCGCGACCAACGCACGTATTCCCGTCGGTGGCGTCAAGAAAAGCGGCTATGGCCGTGAGCTGTCGCACTTCGGCTTGCGCGAGTTCACCAACGCGCAGGCCGTCTGGGCCAAGTTCGTCGGGTGACAGGCAGCGCTGATCCTGCCTTCTTGGGACGGATCCCGGATGCACATGGCGGCTTGCTCTCTATCGAATGCAAGCCGCAGCGCATTCAAAACCGGCCGGGTGAGAAAGGCCGCATGTCCATTCCGGCTGGCATGCCTGACATCGCCTCGGCGACGAGGCGGCCGGTGACGGGGCCGAGCGTCAATCCAAGATGGCCGTGGCCGAAGGCCAGATGGCAATTGGGATGGCGCGCCGCGGGGCCGATGACGGGCAAGGAGTCCGGCGTGGACGGACGAAAGCCCAGCCAGCGGCTTGCGGTGCGGCTACCCAGGGCAGGGACGATCTTCTGGATCGCGGCGACGGTCCGGTCCAGAGGACCGAAGTCGGCAGCAGCACGCAGGTCCGCCAGCTCCACGCCGTTCGTTACCCGTATCCCCTCGACCTGTGGCGTCAAACAGATAGAGCGCTCCTGCCAGAACAACGGCGCCTTCAAAATGGCGCGACCTTCAACGGGCAACATGGCGTGGTATCCACGCTCCGTATCAAGGCTTACGCTTTCGCCGAGTTGCGCGGCCAGCCCCTTCGACCATGCACCGGCAGCCAGCACGAACCGGCCTCCTTTGACAACACATGTGGCGGTGCGAACGCCGGCGACCTTACCCTCGGAAAACTCGAAACCGCTCGCCCGTGCGTTGACGAAGCGCACTTGATCCGCCATCAGCGCTGCACGGATGCGGGCAATGTATGCGCCGGGATCCTTGACCTGCGCGCAGTCCGAATAAAGCGTACCCTTGGCGAACACATTCGGGAAACCGGGCAAGTATTCCCGCAGGTCCGCCTTCGCAAGTGGCGACAGCTTTACACCCCGGTCTTGAAGAAAGCGACGCTCGCCTTCCGCCGCGGCGTATGCCTGCTCCGTCTCCGCGGCCTTGATCCAGCCTGCCTCTTCAATCAGGTAAGCGGCGTCGGAAGCCTCGGCGATCTTGCGGTGATCCGCCAACGCCAGTGCCAGCAGGCCCCGCAACGCAAGCGCCCTGGTTTCGAGATCGCGCGACAGACTCGCGGCAGTGAACTTCAGCAACCAAGGGGCAAGGGAAGCGAGGTATCGCCACCTTATCCGCAGGCCACCATCGCGCGACAGCAGGAGCTTCGGCAGGGAAAGCAGCAGCTGCGGATTGCCTATGGGAAGACAATCACTCACCGCCAGGATGCCCGCATTACCGAAGCTTGCCATGGCAGTGGATTCATCCGGGTCGATGACGGTGACGTCCGCACCCAGGCGGCGCGCGTGAAACGCGCAACTCAGACCCACGATGCCGCCACCGATGACAACGACTTTATCTGAAGAACCCATATCCTGCCTGGTGACGGTCACGGCCATTGCAATTGCGGAGATCTAAACGGCTATCTGAGCATCGACCTGTACCGTTATTTGACGCTCGCCGACCAGTTCTCGTACCAGGTCCGGAACAGCGCGAACTGCGTTTCGGCATAACGGCGCTGGCTATCGCTCAGCACATCGGTCTCGTTGAAGTGCAAGGCATATTCCTTGTCGCCATTCAAGACCATCAGATGCTTGTAGTACAGCACCAGGTCATAGCCTTCGTCGAAGGACGACAACACAGCCAGCGCCGCTTCAAGCTGCTGCGCACGGACACGCGCCACCGCATCGCCCTTGGCGGCCTTGCGGCACAAGTCGACGAGCTGCAGGACTTCACGGGGAAGCGCATTGCCGATGCCGGTGATCGCGCCCGCGGCGCCGCAATTCACAAAGCCGTGGAACACCTGCGTGTCCACCCCGACCATCAGCAAGACATCGTCATCCTGCGACGTGATGTTTTCAGCGGCGTAACGCATGTCGGCCGCGCCACCGAATTCCTTGAAGCCAATAAGATTCGGCGAGCGCCGGCGCAATTCGAAGAACAGGTCCGCGCGAGTCGCGAAGCCGTAGTAGGGACTGTTGTAGATCACCGCCGGCAGTTTCGGCGCGGCTTCAAGGATGGCCGTGAAATGCGCCTTCTGGGCGGCGACCGAGCCGCCGCGGGACAGCACCCGAGGAATCACCATCAACCCATCCGCGCCCACCTTGGCAGCGTGGGCGGCATGCGACACGGCCTCTTTTGAATTCACCGCGCCCGTGCCGACGATGGTCGGCACCCCAGCCGCCACCAGGCGAGCCACGCCCTCCTGGCGCTGCGCTTCGGTCAGCAAAGGCCAGTCGCCCATCGAACCGCAGTAGACGACGGCGCGCATGCCGATGTCGACCAATTCCTTGCCCTTTTTGACCAGTGCGTCGAAATCGGGTTGCCGATCCGCCTTGCACGGCGTCATCAATGCAGGAATGGTGCCGGTAAAAATATTGTCGCTCATGACGTATCCTCGTTATCGATTCCACAAACGCTGCAGCCGGCGCGGCATCACCACCCTACCGCATACGCCGCCGCGCGCCGGGGATCGGCGCCGGCTCGATGAATGCCGGTCCGCATGTCGGACTGGATGGCGCACAAGCCGCCCGCCTTCCACATCCAGTCCGGCCACCACTGGACATCATGCCCCAACGCCGCCAAGGCGTCACCCGTCGCTTGCGGAAAGCGCCCCTCCAGGCACAGGCGCGCCGGATAGTAGCCATGCGGCGAAAACGAATCCGGATGGCTATAGGTAATGAAACGTGGGGCCTCGATGGCCTGTTGCGGATCCATGCCGTACACGCTGACATTGAGCAGGTACTGCAACATAGACTGTACCTGCGCGTCGCCGCCCGGGGTACCGAAAGGCATCACCATCCGGCCTTCGCGCATGGCGATCGCCGGCGTAGGCGTCAGCCTGGGCCGCTTACCTGGCGCCACGCTGGAAGGATGCGAGGCAATGCCGCGCGATTGCGAACCGCGCGAAGACGGGCACAAGCCCGTACCCGGCACCACCGGCGTGTCATTGGATGGGTCGCTGGGCGTCGCGGAAAACGCATTGCCCTGGCGGTCGACCACACAGACATAGGACGTGTCCGACGGCGGCGGGGGATCGCCCCGGCTTACGGCCGGCGATACGAAGTCCAGCGGGAAGCCGTCAATGCGCCCGGGCGGCGGCATGCCCGGATATGCGCGCCGCGCGTCGATGAGCTCGCGCCGCAGCAGTCCATAGGCCGGATCCAGCAACTGCGTCTGCGGCACGGCCACGAAATCCGGATCGCCGTAATAATGCTCGCGATCCGAGAAAGCCAGTTTGAGGGCCTCCGCCACGTGATGCACGTACTCCACGGAGTTATGCGTCATCGAAGCCAGGTCCACGTTCTTGAGAATTTCCAGCGACTGCAACAAGGCCGGCCCCTGGCACCAGTAGCCGCAGGTATAGACATCCATGTCGCCGAAGCGCGCGCTCAGGGGCGAGCCGACTTGGGGACGATAGCCGGCCAGGTCGGCCGCGCTCAGCAGCCCGCCCTCTTCCCTGTGGAACTTGAGGATGGCCTGGGCAATGTCGCCGCGATAAAAGGCGTCATGGGCCGCTTTAAGGCCGTCCTCCCGGCTGCCCCCACGTGCCTGCTCCTGATCCGCCATGTACTGCAGCGACCGCGCCAGATCCGTTTGCACGAACAGGTCACCGACCTTGGGCAGTTGCCCATTCGGCAAGTAGATCTCCGCGCTGGAACCCCAGCGCCGATATTTCTCCTGCGACTGCTCGATCCAGAAGGCCAGGAAGGGATACATCACGAAGCCGTCGCGCGCGAAGCGAATGGCCGCGCTGGCGACCTCGCCGAAGCTCATGGTGCCGTAGTCGCGCAAAGCCTGTATCCAGGCGGCCGGCGCCGCGGGCACCACCGTGCGCAGGACACCTTCCGGCACGACGCCGCCGTATTCCTTGGCAAAGAACTCGCACGTCGCCGCCGCCGGCCAGGTGCCAAGACCGTCGATCGTGACCAGCCGCCGCTCCTTCGCCAGGTAGATCATCATCGGCGCCACCCCGGCGACGCTGACCTGGTCGCTCTGGACCACGCCCATGACCAGACCCGCCGCCACACCGGCATCGACCGCGTTTCCACCCGCTTCGAGGATCTGGAAGGCCGCGTGCGACGCCAGATAATGGCCTGCCGACGCGGCATGGCGGGTGGCGGCGACCAGCGTGCGATGGGCCAGGAAGGGCGACTGCTGGATATGCTCGGTCGTTGAGAATGCATCGATAGGCATGGAACGGTGTCCTTGGGCTGTCTTGTTTTATGAGTGGAGCGGTACGAACGCCGCCGTCGGCCCCGGGGTCATAGCCCGGCGCCGGTAAGCGTGCGCGTCCTTATTCGGCCTTGATTCCGCGATCCCGCATCAACTTGCCCCAGACCTTGCCATCTTCCTGAGCGCGCTGCTTGAAATCCGCGCCAGAGCCTTCGAAGGCGAGCAAACCCAGGTCGGTGAACTTCTGCTTGATGTCGGGATCGGCCTGCGCCTTGTGCATGGCGTCAGCCAGCCTGGTGACGATGGCCGGCGGTAGATTGGCCGGCCCGATCAGGCCTATCCATGCCGGCACGCGGGGCATCTTCAGCTTCAAATCGGTCAGCGAAGGCACATCGGGCATTTGCGGATTGCGTTGATCGGTCAGCACGGCCAGCGGCACGACCTTGTCCGCTTTGGCCAGGGGCATCAGATTTCCCAAGGCATTCACGTGCAAGCTGGTTTCATTGGCGACGACACTGGTGATGGCCGGCGCCGACCCCTTATAGGGGACGTGGGCCAGCTGGATGTTCGTCAGCTGCGTGACCATTTCCAAGGACAGCTGGGATGCGGATCCCAAACCTGAACTGCCAAAATTGATTTTGCCCGGCGCGGCCTTGGCCTTGGCGATCATGTCCTGGAAAGTCTTGATGCCGCTGCCCGGACTGGCCACCAGCAGCATGGCCACGTCCGTGGCGGGCGCGATGTACGTGAAGTCCTTGAAGGGATCGTAAGGAACTTCCTTCATCAGGGAAGGCGCCAGGCTGGTCTGCGAGGCAGTGGTCATCAGGATGTAGTACCCATCGGGCGCCGCGTGCGCCATCGAGGTGGCGGCCACCACGCCGCCGGCGCCGGCCCGGTTTTCCACGACGATGGACTGGCCCAGCGATTCGCCCATTTTGGCCGCCAGCATGCGCGCCACCACGTCGGTCGCCGACCCGGGCGATTGCCCCACCAGCATGCGGATGGGACGATCGGGATAACCCTGGGCTTGCGCTGCGCAGCCGAATGCCGCCGCGCATACCAGGACCGCGGTATGGATCAGTCGTTTCATCATTTCCCCTTGCGGGCTCAAGCCCGAGCTTTAATATGAGCCTTGCTGTCGCATCGACCATGCGGCACGACGGGCTCTGGCGACACTATGCGGCCAAGCCAGACCCACAACAAATATGAAATCTTCATGCCGGCATCGAGAATTTCCATCGCGGCCGGCCACAAGGGGCTTCCTGAGAGGAAGCGCCGGGTCACGGGCCATGGCTCGTGGCTACGGCCTAGGGGAAAACACTATGGACCTGCGGCAACTCCGCTACTTCGCCAAGATCGTCGAGCTAAGCAATATGACGGCGGCCTCCACGGCGCTGCATGTCTCGCAGTCGTCGCTGAGCCACCATATTTCGAATCTGGAATTGCACTTTGGGGTGAAGCTGCTGATACGGGAGGCCCGCGGGGTTCAGTGCACGCCGGCCGGCAGCATTCTTTATGAGCACGCCAAAGTCATCCTGCGCCAGGTGGAATTGGCCGAGGCGGCCGTCAACACCCACGACCTGGGGCTGCCGGAGTCGGTCACGCTGGGCATGCCGCGCAGCGAGGCGCCCCTGCTGGCGCCGCTGTTGCTGGAAGTGCTGGCACGGGCCCATCCTGAGTTGACGTTGACCATCGTCGAAGATGCGCCCGACGCGTTGACCGCGCTGATCGCGGGTCAGAAGGTGGATGTGGCCATCCTGGCGGATGTCGGCCATGGTGGGGCGGGCGGGCTGAACGGGCTGAGCGGAAGCGGCACGCCTACCTTCGACGCGCTGCACGTGGTGACCGAAGAGATGCTCCTGATCGGCCCCGGGACGGCCCAGGACGATACGCCCCTGACCGTCGCGGACTTCGCCGACCTGCCCTTCATCCTGCCGCGCGCGCCCTCGTCCATCCGGGACAAGGTCGATCACCTTTGCAAAGGACTGTCCATTCCCTACCGGGTCGTGGCCGAGGCCGCGTCCGTCAATGTGGCGCTACGTTGCGTCAAGGCCGGCATATGCTGGGCCATCCTGCCCTGGGCCGCCCTGGCCAGTTCGGAAGTGGAAGCGGGTGGCTTCCACTTCCGGGCGATCGAAGGCATGCCGCTGAAGCGGGACCTCTACGTGTGCATGTCCACCAATGCCATCACGCGCCCTGCCGCAAACGTGGTGCGCACGCTGCTGATCGAAATGATGCGGCGGATGCTGCGCACGCAGCAGTGGCCACATGCGCGGCTGGCGCTGGACACGCCCGTCTGACTAGAAAATATGACGCAGGCCCACCGCGAAAGCCAGATCGCGCAAGCCATCCTGGAAAGCGTAGTCAGTGCCGTAAGCGCCGTACGCGTAGACGTTCGTACGTTTGCTCAAGTCGTATTTGTAGCCCAGAGCATAGATGTTGGTGGTCTTGGCGTCCCCGGTCAGCTTGTCATTGGACGGGTCGGCCCGTTGCCAGGAGCCGAAGATGTCACTGCGCCCGAAGGGGACGGTGAACCCCAGCATCGTCGACGTCGCCTTGAAGCCGTCCGCCAGGCGGAAGGAACCGGTCGACGTATAGCCGTCCGGCGTGGTGCCCAAGCTGGTCCCCACGAACCAGCCGTCCCGCGTCTGCCCGACGGCGGCGTGCAGTTTCACGACCTCGAAGTCATACGTCGCGCCCAGCGCCACCTGCTGGATGCGGGCATCGCTCTGGCCGCCGACCGCGGAGTTGGTCGGCGTCAGACGGTCGTACGTCGCGGTCACGTACAGAGGACCGCTGGCATATCGAACACCAAAGTTGGTTTCCCGATTGTTGTCGCTGGTCTGGAAATTCGGCGTACTGGCGTTGCTCTTGTCGTCGGCATTGAAGGAGTAGCCCCCGCCGAAGGAGAAGCCGCCGAATGACGGGCTTTGATACAGCACCTGGTTGTCCAGCCGCATCGTGGCGGCCGCGCTGAATGTCGTACCCAAATGCGCAAGGTTGAAGCTGGCGCCGAAGGGGTCGACCGGGCCCAGGTATTTCGAACCGATGTTGGTCTGACGGCCGAACTCGATTTGCCCCAGGATTTTCCTTGCAAGCCCAGCGTGGCCTGGCGGCCGAAGAGGCGGCTGCTTTGTGAGGATTGCCCATTGCTTGCAGTGAAGCCACTCTCAAGCACGAACACCGCCTGCAGGTCGTTGCCCAAGTCTTCGATGCCACGCAAGCCGAATCGCGAGCCGCTATTGACGCCGTTGACCTCGCTGATGCGGCTGCCTTTGAAGCCGTTTCCCCTGACCTGTTCGTAACCGATACCGGTATCGATACGTCCATACAGCGTGACCGTATCAGCGGCGTTCGCGACACCGGAGGTTGCGGCGAGCACCGCGCCCGCAAGCACTGTCTTTATCATGAATACTCCCAAAAAGTAGCAGCCTGTGGGTCTTGTACGTAGGGACCCAGGAACAGGACACAGAGGCGGCAGTGTCAGGGAGTCGAAAGTTGGCGGGAAGAAACACTGCTGGATTTTTGTTTTCCACGAGTGGCGCATAAACAAATCCACCGTGGGAAGCGCGCTGGCAAGGCGTTTCGATGGCGCACATACGCGTTGCATTTTTCGCTTTATGCCAATAACTACATTGCCTTCTTTTCCGACAGATGCTTTCAATCGCCGTTAGAATCCTTTCGATGAGTTCGCATTTGAATGACATCGCGCTGTACGTTGAGGTGGTGAAGCAAAGAAGTTTTGGACGAGCCGCGGCCAGGCTGGCCATGCCGGCGTCGACGCTGGCGCGACGTGTACGTACGCTGGAAAACCGGATAGGCGTTGACCTGATCAAGCGTGGCGTGCGCCGCGTTATCCTTACCGATGAAGGCGACGCGTATCACGAGTACTGCAGGCAGCTGATCGACCGTATGCGCCGCGCGCATGAGACCTTGCTCGAACTGGCGTCGAAGCCGCGAGGCGTTCTGCGCGTTTCGGTTCCCGGTTTACTGGCGCATATGCTTCTGCCCGCTGTGATGCGGACGTTTGGTGAGACGCAACCCGACATCTTGTGCGAAATTTCCGTGGGGTCCGACGCGGTCGACCCGATCTCCAACCCTTTCGATATCGCGTTGCGGTTTGGCCGGCAACCGAACTCGACCCTGGTGGCGCGCCATCTGGCGACCATGGACTGCGGGATGTATGCGGCGCCGTCTTATCTCGACAAGCGCGGCCGCCCGAAAGCGCCCGCGGATCTGGCCAAACACGATTGCCTGCGCCTGCCTATCCAGGACCACCGGGCGGGATGGTGTCTGCGCCGGGGCCGCACTGAAAAGACGATTCCCGTGCGTGGCCGTCTGAGTGCGAATAACGGCGGCGTGTTGTACCGGCTGGCCGTCGCGGGTGCCGGCATCGTTGCGCTGCCGTTATTTGATGCGATGGGCGACGCCATCCGCAGGGACGGATTGGAACAGGTGCTGCCGGAGTGGGAAATGGCCGCCATCCCGCTGTATGCGTTGCTGCCATCGCGGAGCACGCCGGAAAGAACGCAGGCGTTCCTGCGGTTTCTCGCGGATTGTTTTTGAGGCAGACAAGAGCTATCGCCAGGAGGCAGGAGGGCCAAAGCCCCCCAGCCACGTTTACTTGCTGGCAGCCTTGGCCGCCTCATTGATGTCCATCTGGGCGAACTTCGTAAGCTTCTCGTCCGTCGCTTTCTCTTCCAGCAACGTTTCGTGGAGCAGCTTCGCCGCTGTCTTCAGGCCCAGGTGCTTTGCAAGCGCGCATAGCGTGCCGTAGGTGGCAATCTCATAATGCTCTACCTTCTGCGCGGCAGCGATAAGGCCGGCGTCCCGTACCGCCCCCTTCTCGAACTCTTCGATCACCTCCCCGCCTTCTTCCACCAGCCCTTCCATGGCCGCGCACTTGATGCGCTTCAGTTTCAATCCTTCCGCCTCCACGACCTGATCGATTCGCTCGATCTGCCCGTGCGTTTCTTCCAGATGCGTTTGAAACGCTCCGGCCAGTTCCGGGTTGGTGGCCCCTCTCGCCATCTTGGGCAGGGCTTTCGTCAACTGCTTTTCCGCGCTGTAGACGTCGGACAGCGCATGGATGAATAGGTCTTCCAAAGTCTTTGCTGGCATTTTCGATCTCCCGTGGTTGAAGCGCTGGACAGCGCGGCCAACACGCGCAACGCGTATGCCTTGGCACAGCACGGATCCGGCTTGGAGCGACGGAAGAGTAGTCGTGCCGGCGCTGTTCATGGCGCGCCTGTTTAGCTGATGCAGGGCACGACGATTGCCGTGTTGCGTCCGCATGCGCCACCCCTGAGGCGCGCTTTTGAAGGACGATCCCATGAAAGCACTACGATGGCACGGCAAGAAAGATATTCGGTGCGATAACGTCGATGATCCGATCATCGAAGAGCCCCGCGACGCGATCCTGCGGGTGTCCGCCTGCGCCATTTGCGGCTCGGACCTCCATCTGTTCGATGGCTTCATGCCCGGCATGAAGCACGGCGACATCATGGGCCACGAGTTCATGGGGGAAGTGGTGGAAACCGGTACAGAAGTCAAAATGCTGACCAAAGGCGACCGCGTCGTTATCCCCTTCACCATCACATGTGGCGAGTGCGACCAATGCCGGCGGGGCAATTTCTCGGTCTGCGAGCGCACCAATCGCAACGCCGCAGATGCCGCCAAGGTCTTTGGACATACGACCGCCGGGCTGTTTGGCTACAGCCACCTGACCGGCGGCTATGCGGGCGGCCAGGCAGAATATGTACGCGTCCCCTATGCCGACACCACGCATGTGAAGGTGCCGGAGCAGCTCAGCGACGAGCAGGTTCTGTTTCTTGGAGATATTTTTCCCACGGGTTGGCAGGCCGCCGTGAATTGCGACATCCAGCCCACCGATACGGTGGCGATCTGGGGGGCCGGTCCGGTAGGACAGATGGCCATACGAAGCGCGCTGATCCTTGGTGCGCGCCAAGTGGTCGTCATCGACCGGGTCGCAGAACGCCTGGCCATGGCGCGCGCGGCGGGCGCCACCACAATCAATTTCGATGAGGAAAGCGTGCTGGACCGCCTGGGCGAACTGACCCAGGGCAAAGGTCCGGAGAAATGCATAGACGCCGTCGGTATGGAATCGCACGCAGGGCGGTCAGTAGATTCCATGCTGGATCGGGCCAAGCAGGCGGTCATGCTGGAAAGCGACCGGCCTCATGTGCTGCGCGAAATGATCTACGTCTGCCGCCCGGCGGGGACCCTGTCCGTCCCGGGCGTTTATGGTGGCTTGATAGACAAGATTCCCTTTGGCGCCGCCATGAACAAAGGCTTGACCTGGCGCATGGGCCAGACGCACGTCAGGCGCTGGACGGACGACCTGCTCAAGCGTATTGTCGACGGTCAGATCGATCCGTCTTTTGTGATCACCCACCGCGCCAAGTTGGAAGACGGCCCGGATCTGTACAAAACCTTCCGGGACAAGGACGATGGTTGCATCAAGGTGGTGCTGACGCCATAACTCACCCTGGCCCGGCACAGAAGTTGCGCAAAGCAGGACGGCCGTACGCGGCTGTGAAAACCGCCGCGCAGGCGATAAGGCCACCCACCGTACAAGGCGCTACGGTCCCGCACGAGGGTAAGCGGGAATTTAGGTAAAGCCCCGAGTTTGCTGCCAGTTGTCGCGCACGTCCTGGCACGTGCCCGCCCTTCAAAGAAAAAAAGGCGCCGCGGCCTGATATATCTGATCTTTTGGAGCGCCCCCCGCGCTCGCTGTCGCCCAGGGTTATGACGCGTTGACGCGATACCGTTGACCTTTTGCGCACCAACAGCACCGGGCACGGTGAAGTCTCTGCCATGAACGTGGCATCGGAATGCTGAGCACGTGCGTTTACAACAAAAGATTTCAATTTATCCACGATTCGGATTATTCTCGCGCAGCACCATCCGCGTCGATCCTGCGTCGATATCCCCCTAACGCGCGCCGTTTATTGGTTTCTTTTGTCAGCGGGCCTGGCCTGCGCGGCGTTCTCGTCCGTCGTACAAATGCATCCGTCTCTTACCAGCACGTCGGCTTTCCGCCTCGACGCTGATCAAGCCATTTCCCGACTTTCCTCTTCCATCGCATTCCCCCGGCGCCGTCGGCTCTCCCTGGCCATCGCCAGCGCGCTGGCCTTCGCCGCGGTCGCGGCTCCTTGCGCACAGGCGCAGAGCTTTGGCGGCGCGGGAGGATACAGCACCGACTTGGCCACGCCTGGCGCGGGCGGGACGCCCGGCAACGGTGGCCAGATGGGCTCACATATCGACGGCGGTGGCGGGTCGGGTGGCGGGGGAGGCGGCTCCGGCGCGGCCGGCAACGATGGGGATGGCGAGGGCGACTTCAATTGGGGAGCTGGCGGGAGCGCGGGTTCCGGTTTCGCAGGCGCCGGCAACGTGGCAACCGGCAACGCTGGTGGAAATGGCGCTAACGCACCAGTATTCTCATCCACCAACGGTGGCGGTGGAGGCGGCGGAGGCGGAGGTGGCGCAACTGCCTTCACAATCGCCGTTACCCTCGACGGGATCACCGCAATCTATCCTGGCTTGAACACCGCCGGGGGCCAGGGAGGCTCCGGGGGTCAAGGCGGCATCTCCCTATCCCCAGCCGGGCAGGGGGGCGGTGGCGGCGGGGGCGGCGCTGGCGGCTATGGGCTCGTGGTAATCGGCACATCGACGCTGGAGGTGAGGAACTCAGTGATAAGGGGTGGCGATGGAGGGGCAGGCGGACAGGGTGTCATTTCCATCGCATCTGGCCTTACCGGAGGCGGGGGTACTGGCGGCGACGGCGGGACCGGCATGTCGATTCAGGGAACGGCGACCGTCATCAACCAGGGGATCATCGCTGGGGGAAACGGCGGCCAAGGTGGCCAGGGCGGAAGCAGCAATTCCGTATTTTTCTATGGCGGCATGGGAGGCAATGGCGGAACCGGCGTCGAGATAGCCGACGGCGCGACGTTGAACAACAGCGGCACCATCAGTGGGGGAAATGCCGGTGCCAGCGGAATTTTGGTAGAAGGCGGCACGTTGCCCGCCGCATTGGCCGGCGTTGGCGTCACTGCGGACAGCAACACAGTGGTGATCAACAGCGGCGCGATCATTGCCGGCAGAGACGCGTCGGGTGCTCCAGGCACTACCGCCCTGCGGTTCACCGGGGCCAACAACCGCCTGGAATTACAGAGCGGCTATTCCTTCCAAGGCAATGTCATCGCAGCGGCACCCGGCGTCACCAACACCCTGGCGCTCGGCGGGGATACTGACGGCATCTTCGACGTGCGGCAGATCGCGGCGACAGCGCCTCTGGTAGCGGGCTCATCGTTCTACGGATTCACGAACTACGAGAAAACGGGCACCAGCACCTGGAGACTGGACCAAGAGACCAGAGCGCTGACGAACTGGACCATCAAGGCCGGCACCCTCAGCCCCCTCGTCGACACCAGTTTTGGCGATCCCGCAGGCAGCGTCACGCTGGCAGGCGGCACACTGAAACTCGGCAATGGATTCAATACCTCTCGCAGCATCATCCTGGACCCCGCCGGCGGAACAATCGACGTCGAGGCCAGAGACTATGCCGGTATCAACAGCTTCATCAGTGGATCTGGATCGCTCACCAAATCAGGCAGCGGAACGCTCTACATCCGCGCTGACAACAGGTACACCGGGAGCACTTACGTAACAGGCGGCGAGCTGAGAATCGGCATGAAGGGCGGCAGTTTCCAGGGCAACGTCGTGCTCGCCCCAGCCACGCGCCTGGGATTTCTTTCGGACTATCCCAGCTTGTACAGCGGCAGCATTACTGGCGACGGCGGCGTGTTCGTCGAGGGTGCGCCGTTGACGATTACCGGTGCGAATACATACACAGGAAAGACGACGGTCAACAACGCGATGCTGCAGATCGGGGCCGGCGGCACGACAGGCTCCATCGTGAGCGATGTGTACCTGACGGACCTCAGTACGTTGGTGTTCAATCGCAGCGACGACTTTACCTATGCGGGCACACTATCCGGCGGAGCCGCTGTAGTGCAGATCGGTAGCGGCCTGCTGACGTTGACCGGCGACAGCAGTCGTTTTGCTGGCCTGACCACGGTCGCAGCCGGTGGCTTGGAAGTCGATGGCAAGCTGGGCACCGGGATAGTTGTACAAAATCGGGCTCTGCTCGCGGGGACGGGTGAGGTGGGTGCCACCCACATCCAGAACGGCGGTACGCTGTCACCAGGAAATGCCACAAATCCGACGGGCACGCTGACGATCAACGGCGATCTGGTCATGGACAGCGGCTCCACCTACCGCGTCATGGCAGCGGCAGATGGCAGTCATGGCGCGCTGCTTGTCAACGGTGCGGCCACCCTTAGCGGATCGGTCGTCCAGATCGGCAGCGGCACCACCTATGCTGCCCAGACGACCTACAACATCCTTCAAGCATCCCATGGAGTGTGGAGCCAGTTCAGCTCGGTCGAAAGCAATTACGCCTACCTGACCCCCAGCCTGGTCTACTCCGCCGACAAGGTCGACCTGGTCATCGACTTGAAACAGGTTCCCGCTGAAGGAGACTCGTCGGCGCCAGGCGGTAACCGCGACATCCGTTTCGCCGACCTGGCCACCAACGGCAACCAGCGCGCGACGGCCAACGCCTTGCAGTCCTTGCCGGTCAACACGCCCTTGTATGGCCGCATCCTGAACCTGCCCAACGGCGCACCGTCGGCGGTGTTCCAGTCGCTGTCGGGCGAGTCGCACGCCAGCGCCAGCAGCACGCTGTTCGGCGTAGCGGACAATGCGGCCAGTCTGCCCTTGCAGCATCTGCGCGCCAATTTGAACGCGGGTATGATGCGCGGCCAACCGACGGCGCAACTGGGCGGCGGCGACGCGTCGTCCTTGCCGCAATCGGCGGCGCAACCTGTGTGGGCGCAGGTATTCGGCGACTGGCGCACGCTCGGCGGCAGCAAGGGCAGCACCGAGGTCCGGCAATCCGACGGCGGCCTGTTTGTCGGCGGCGACCAGCATGTCGGCGGCGGCTGGCGTCTGGGCGGCGCGCTTGGCTATACCGGCAGCCACAGCACGGCAAAGGGCCTGTCGTCCCGCACGGACATCGACAGCTACAGCGGCGTGATCTACGGCGGCAAGGCTTATGCCGTCGGGCCGGGCAAGATCAACCTCAGTCTGGGCGCGGGGTACACCTGGCATGACATCGATACGCGACGCAACGTCGACGCGGCGGGTGTAGGCCAATCGCTGAAAGCGTCCTACAGCGGGAACACGAGCCAGGTCTTCGGTGAGCTGGGCTATGCCTTGCCGCTCACTGACCGCATCGGCCTGGAGCCTTTCGTCGGCGCCGACTACAACGACCAGCGCATCCGCGGCTTCAGCGAATCGGGCGGCGATGCCGCGCTGTCCGGCAAGAGCGGCCACAACAAGGTAGGCAGCACCACCTTGGGTATGCGCCTGCAAAGCACCTTTGAAAGCGGCGCGTCGCAAGGCCGTGCGTACGCGTCCGCGGGCTGGCGCCATGCATATGGCGACCTGGACCCGGCGACTACCCTGGCATTCCAGGGCAGCCAGTCGTTCACGGTGGCCGGTGCCCCGCTGGCGCGCGATGCGGCGGTGTTCTCGCTAGGGGCCGACCTGGCCATCACCCGTTCCGCAACCGTGGGGCTGGCCTACAACGGCCAATACGGCGGTGGTAATCGCCAGAACAGCGGTGCAGTGACGGTGAGGTGGCGCTTCTGATCTGGCGTCATCGTGGCGGGCAGCAGCGCGTGGCTTTGATGGCGACCGTTTCTTTTGCCCGGATTACGCCTTAGACTGAGGGCCTAAATGGATTGGGAGTTCCCGGTCGGCGTCTTGGCCCCGGTGGTTTCACCGGGGCTTTTCGCTTTTTGGGACGGGAAGATGATCAACCCTACATCCTCGTACCCTACGCCCAGTTGTGGCGGCCGCCATCGCAAAAGAACTTCCGTTTCAGCACGTCGAACGCCTGGTTCGACTGCATTGGCCGAATGTAGCTCAGGCCAATGGGACGAGCCACCAAATCGGACAGCTGCAACCCTGCCAGGTTGGCCTTCTTGTCAGCAAAAACAACGTCGAAGGGAAAGACCTGCTTTGCAGGGTTATCGCCGGCGCAAATACGACGAAACTCGAGCTCCAACTGAGCATCCTCTTTCTTGCCACGGCACTCCACGACCACATGGGTCTTCATATCGACTTGCCCTTTTTCCACCAGAAAGCCACGCAACGCATCCAAGCAGATGCCTAAAGCGATGTGATAAGGATTGGAGCAAGTTCCTGCCGTTCTGTTCACGCGATTCTTATCCACCACGCATGCGGTTTTGTCCGCATAGTGCCGCTTATGAAAAATACACAGCGCCAGGACGAAGACTGGGTAGTCCTTATCAACGCTTACCAACGAATGGTCACCGCTCTCATCGACGTACACGACATAGTCGCTGAAATATCGATTTCGAGGATGGCTGGCATCATTCACTGATCGTCGGCCTGAGATGTGGAGGTAACCCTGAGTCGGCCCAGCACCGATTCAGTTCCATGCTCGAGTTCGTCAGAAGGCTGCGCGGCCGAGAGACGCGCCGCCGTCGACGTGCAGGGTTTGGCCGGTCATGAATGCAGCGTCTTCCGACAACAGGAAGGCAATGACCGCTGCGATTTCGTCGGGCCTGCCGAAGCGTCCCATCGGGACGCCTCCAAGATAGCGGCGCTCGCCTTCGCTACCTGGCTCATTGTTGGCGCGGAACAGTTCGGTTTCGGTCGGCCCGGGCGCGACCGCATTGACCGTGATGCCGGTGCTGGCCAATTCCAATGCCCAGCCGCGGGTGAAGCTCACCAGTGCAGCCTTGGCCGCCGCATAGGCTGTCCGCTGGGGCATGCCGAGTATGGTCAGGCTGGAAACGTTGACGATACGCCCCCAGCCGCGTGCCTCCATCCCGGGCAAGGCGGTTTGCGCCGCCAAAACCGCTGGGTGCAGATTGACGCGCATGACTTCATCCAATGCGGGTAGCGTGACGGCAGCCAGCGGCGCAGGATGGACGAGGCCGACGTTGTTAATCACGCCGTCCACTGTGAAGCGTTGTGCGATATCGGTCAGTGCCGCTTCCGTGGCGCTGTCATCGCTCAGATCTACCGAAACAAACGTGCCGGGAAATTCAGCCGGCGCCGTGCGCGCCAGGCCGACAACATGGTGTCCGGCTGCGGCAAGTCGCCTGGACAGTGCAAGACCAATGCCCTTGCTGGCGCCGGTGATGAGGAAAGTGCGGGACATAGGGAATCCTTTGCCGCTTGCCCGATGGCAAGCGGCTTCAAGTGGATCAAGCAGCGGCCTTGCGGATGGCTGGCAGCATTTCGGCGGGATCGGGGCGACGCGTGTAGTCGGGGTTTACCTCGGCATAGACGATGGTGCCGTCCGGCGCGATCACGTAGCGGGCAGGCATGGGCAGGGTCCAGCTCGGATCGCCGTTGAATGCGGGCAGATCGTTCTTCAAGGACTTGTACAGATCCACCAGATAATCCTGCAGCGCAAAGCGCAAGCCAAATGCGGCGGCAACGTCGTTATGCGGGTCGGACAGGATAGGAAAGGTCAATTCGTTCTGCCGGGCCGACTTTCGGCTGTTCGGCGCCACCTGCGGAGAAATCGCCACGACGTTCGCATGCGCGGCCAGGATCTCGGGCAAAGTAGCTTGCACAGCCTGCAATTCCAGATTGCAGTACGGGCACCAGACGCCGCGGTAGAACGTCAATACCAGCGGCCCCTGACTTAACAATTCGGCCGATGACACCGGCTTTCCATCCTGGTCGTTGAGGGTGAAGGCGGGCGCCTGGTCACCCGCCTTAAGCGCTTTCTGAGCAGCGCCGGACGCAATCAGTTCAGCGGTCGCGCGGTGCATGGTTTCGATGACCGAATACGGCACGTTGTAGGGCGGCTTTCCAGCCTCGAAATCGGTCTTGAAAGCGTCGAGTTTTTCTTGCAGTGACATGGGGAGTTCCTCAATAGCTCGGGAGTAAAAACGCGGCGAGCCGGTTCAAACGCGGTCCGCCCGAAAAACGGATCACGCAGACGCTTGCATCGAACGCGCCACTTCAGCTGCGCTGATGCCTTCCAACGCCAGCCCGTAGCCCGCGCCTTCGTCGATAATGCGGCGCAGCTTTTGCGTCAGCGCGATACGGGTATAGCGACCCGTGAGCGGCGGCAGCTGCGCCAGTCCCTTGGCGATTTCATGAGCACGCGCCAACAGGCGATCCGCCGGCACGACTTCGTTGACCGCACCCCATTCCTTCGCGGTCTGCGCATCCAGCACCTGGCGGGTGAGGATGAAATAACGGCCACGCACGCTGCCGATGACTTCCGGCCAAAGCAGATTGACGCCATCACCAGGCACGATGCCAAAGTCGAAATGCGGCTTGTCCTGGAACACGGTTTCCGGCGTAGCCAGCACGATGTCGGCAAGTAGCGCGTATTCCGAATGAAGAAGCACCGGACCGTTGAGTGCCGCGATCACCGGCACCTCGATGTCGAGAATATTCATCAGCACCTTCTTTCCTTCCCGGAAGATCTTGTCGTAACCGCGCGGCGTGAAGAAATCGAAACCGTCGGGGCTGATCGCGTCCATGAAGGCGTCACCCGTGCCGGTGAGAATCACCACGCGGTTGTCGGGATCGCTGCCGACGTCATGGAACAGCTCGACAAACTGCTCGTGCGTGTGGCCGTTGAAAACCAGCTTGCCCCCATTCGTATGCAAGGCGATTTCGAGCACGCCTTCAGGCGATCGGGTCAGGCGAGCGTTGGGGTAGGCATTTTGGTAATCATTGAAGCGGGACATGGCATTTCCTTGGTTGTGGATCGAAGCTCGGTGAGCTGCTGATCGACAGTGTGGCTGCCACCAGACTGGAATGGCAGACGGCGTTAGGTGATAATGGCTATTCCTTAAAGGAATAAAATGGATCGTTTAGCGGCAATGGTTGCCTTCGTACGTGTGGTGGAAGCGGGCTCCTTCTCAGGAGCTGCGCGCGTGCTGGAAGTCGGGCAACCGGCGGTATCCAAGACCGTGGCCCAGCTGGAGCAGCGGCTGAATGTGAAGCTGCTGCTGCGTTCGACGCATGGGTTGACGCCCACCGAAGCAGGATTGCGCTTCTACGAACGCGCCTGTGTGGCCATTCAGGAGGCTGACGAAGCCGAGCTGGCCGCTCGGGGCGCTGGTACAGGACTGTCAGGACGCTTGCGCATCTCCGCCGCGCCGACATTCGCGCGGCTGCACGTCATCCCGCACTTGCCGCGGTTCCTTGAGGCGCATCCTGGCCTGGAGGTGGACGTAGTGCTGGATGACCGGGCCATCGACCTGGTCGCTGAAGGCATCGACGTTTCGTTGAGGATGGGAACGCTTGCGGATTCCGGTGCCGTGGCGCGCAAGCTGGCGTCGTCGCGGCGCTCCGTGCTGGCCACAGCTGATTATCTGGCGCGGGCCGGGACACCACGCGTGCCTGGCGATCTGGCGGATCATGAAGCGATCGTGTTCAGCCAGTTGAGCAATGTATGGCGCTTCAGCCGTGACGGCGGCGAAACGTCGGTGCTGCTGCGCGGCCGGGCGCGGTTCAGCGCCGCCGAAGGCATCCGCGCCGCGGTACTCGCGGACATGGGATTGACGCTGACATCGGACTGGATGTTCTCACCCGAACTGGCCGATGGCCGCGTGCGCCGCCTGCTGGATGGCTGGTCCCTGCCCGACATCGATCTGTGGGCGGTATTTCCGACCGGGCGTCTGGCGACAGCCAAGGCACGCGTGTTCGCGGACTTCGTGCAGGACGTCATGCAAGGGACGAACTGAACGGCCGCGTCAGGAGTTGCGCCTCGATCATTTCGCTTTCTTCCAATAGGCGATCCGGAATATTGCACAACATTGCAAATAGTCGTTAGTATGACGACAACTTATCGCGCCGCTAGCAGCACCTTCGAGTCGCCTGGAACATTGCAGTCTTTTCGTCCGTTACCCCCTCACGTTGTGTAGGAGTAGTCGATATGAAGACGTTGTTGTTTGCCGCTGGCCCCTATGCGCATCCTGCTGCACGCCCACGCCTAGAACGAGAAATTCCGCGGCGCAGCAGACGCGATAGCACCAAATGCTTGATGACGTCAGCGGTATTTGGAGCAAGCTCGCTGCTCCAAACACCCGCTGGCGGGGCGCACTGGCCGAAGCGGCAGAGCCGGCAACCAGGCAGCTTCAACGACGCGGTTTCCAAAGGTGATATCAAGATCACGGGCGACCAGGCCAAAGTATCCGATCTGCTTGCGTCATTGGATAGCTTTGAATTCTGGTTCAACATCGTCACGCCGTAATTCCCTGCCCGACTGGCCTGGTCCGTCCAGGCTGGTCGCCCGCGATGCTATGGAGGCAAAAGATGCAGAAGTATCTTGCACGACACGGCTTGATGAACCTTATTTTGTGCGGGCTGCCTGCGCTCGCCTGCGCCCAGGGATATGGCGCATTCAATGAAGACACCTTGTACGGCACGCTGAAGCGCGACGAAAGAAACAGCTTCGACCAGACCGTCGTACAAGCACTGCAAGATCCGCAGGTGGGTAAGCATTTCCCCTGGCAGGCGCCCGGCGCCGCCGGCAAAGCGCCTTTGACAGGAGACGTTCATGCCGATGCCGCTCACGACCAAAACGGTATGCCCTGCCGGCCACTGCACGCCACGCTGCATCGAGGAACAACCAACGAACGCTGGACGTTCCTGTTCTGCCGCCGCGCGGACGGGCAATGGAAGGCAGCGTCTCAAACCCGGAATTAAAACGCACGACAGTTGTTATCGATAAGGCCCCATCGTCGCGGCGGGTCTTCCGAGTCGGCATCCATGACACCGACCCGGCGAGCAGCAGCGGTACTGAGTGAGCGAGGTGCACAAATGGTTGAGCCACAAACTCTGACGGAACGTAAAGCCGTGGGCAAGCAAGCCCGGATACGTGCAAAACGGTCGCAACAAAAAGAGATCGGCAATACCGCCCGTGACCCCGTGGATCTTCTGCGTGCCAATAGCGCCGGACGGGTGGAATCATTGGTGCCACTGCGCTATGGACGCATGGCGGTATCTCCGTTCACGTTCTTTCGTGGCAGCGCCATCCTCCAGGCCCATGACCTGGCGTGGACCGTGGATTCCGGCATCGTCTTTCCGATCTGCGGCGATGCCCATCTGATGAATTTCGGCGGCTTCGCGACGCCGGAGCGGCAACTGGTATTCGACCTCAACGATTTCGACGAGGCCGCTACCGGCCCATGGGAATGGGACGTGAAGCGCCTGGTGGCGAGCCTGGCGATCGCGGGCCAGCATGCAGGCGCCAGCAAGGCGACGATCGGCGACTTCATTTCGACCGCCGTCCACGAATACGCTGAACGGATGCGGGAATACTCGACGTTCAGCGCGCTAGAAATGTGGCACGAGATACTTACGTTCGAGCGGGTGCGGGATAGCTCCCTGACAGACGAAGGCCGCAAGCTCGTCGACAAAACCATCGCGAAAGCCGAAACACGCACCCACGGCAGCGTACTGGAGAAAATGGCCGTGCAGCGGGACGGAACCTGGACCATTCAGGACGCTCCGCCGGCGCTATTCCATCCAGCAGGTCCGACGTCGTTGCTTGGCCCTGCCAGCAACTGGAGCGACACGAAGGCGTGGCGGGGGAAACTGGCCAAGGCCTTCGAGGCCTATACCGAAACGCTTTCGGCCGATCAGCGCACCCTGCTGCAGCAATATCGTTTGCACGATATCGCCTTCAAGGTCGTTGGTGTCGGCAGCGTGGGGACTTTCTGCCTGGCGATGCTGTTCATCGACGGACATGGCAAGCCTCTGTTTTTGCAGGTCAAGGAGGCGCGCAGTTCGGTCATTGCCGACTACTACCCCGCCAAGGGGGAGGATCATCAGGGCAAGCGCGTCGTAATCGGCCAGCGACTGCTGCAGGGCGCAAGCGACGCTTTTCTGGGATGGACTTCCGGACCGGCTGGCCGCAACTTTTACTTCCGCCAGTTGCGTGACATGAAGGTGTCGGCGGAAGTTGAGCGCATGAGCAATGCCTTGCTTCAGGGCTATTCGCGAATCTGCGGCTGGGCCATGGCACGGGCCCACGCCAAGGCTAGCGGCAGAGCTGTGGAAATCTCCGCATATCTCGGGCGTGGCGGCAGCTTTGCCGAAGCGATGAACAAATACGCATTGGCCTACGCGGATCAGAACGAAGCGGACTACACGACCTTCATGCGGGCATGCCGTTCCGGCAAACTTGAGGCCCGCAGCGACGAAGACATGGCAGCGGATTTCCGCATCTGAAGTTTCCCCAGCTTTCACGGCGCGCTTATGAACTATTCATACTTGCTAGGCGGAATTGCAGCTGGATTCTTCTTTCTGTTGCTTGTCTCGATGCGAATCGGTCGAAGCATCGGCAAGCATGGGGTCTCTGAAAAAAAACCTGGCCAGGCGGGGGCCGGCGCGATCGAGGCGGCAGTGTTTGCCCTGCTGGGACTGCTCATCGCCTTTACCTTCTCGGGAGCGGCCCAAAGACTGGTCGAGCGGCGAAACCTGATCGTGCAGGAGGTGAACGCCATCGGCACGGCATGGTTGCGCATAGGGCTTCTGGACGATCCAGACCAGGCGAACATGCGGAACCTGTTCCGCAACTACGTCGACAGCCGGCTCGATTATTACCATCACGTGGCAGACCTGCAGGGGCGGGGTGAGATCGCAGCGCGGTCCGCGGTACTCCAGAACGAGATATGGAAGACCGCAATGATGAAGCGGAAGAATACCGATCCGGAGTTCATGTCTTCGTTCGTCCAGGCGACCAATGACATGTTCGATGCCTCAACCACAGTATCGGTCGCGCAGAATGCCCACCCGCCGCCTGCGATCTATATTTTTCTCGGCGTGCTCGCCTTGCTATGCGCTTGTATCGTCGGGTTGAACCTGAGCAGCGGCGAGGGAAGTGGCTGGTTTCACCAGGCGCTCTACGCGGCTGTCATGACCGCCACGCTATACGTCATCATCGACCTGGAGTTTCCTCGCATTGGCTACATCCGCCTGGATCAGATCGACAACCTGCTGGAGGCGCAGCGGTTTTCGATGGGCACGATTGAGCCCTTGCGGCAATGACCTTCAGCATTCGATTCAAGGCGGTCCTCTCCTGGATCCGTTAGCAGGGAACGCTGTGGACAACAGCACATCCAGCAGCCGGCGGGCGGAAGGCGGCAGCACGCGGTGTCTGCGCGTAAAGAGCGTCGCGGTCGCGCCCTTGAATATCGGGTTGTGCGCCTTCTTGGCCACCAGCGCACCGCTGGCGATCTCATCCGCTGCCGCGACCGTCGACATGAAAGTCACACCAAGCCCCGCCGCGGCATAACGCTTGAGCATCGCGATCGAGTTGCTTGTAAATGCAGGCGGCAGCGCCACCCCCTCCGAGAACATCGCCAGTTCCACCAGCTTCCGTAATCCGAACCCCTCGGTCATCAAAGCGATTCGATGCCGGGCGACCTGCGATAGCCGAATCTCACCCCGCGCCCGCGCCAGAGGATGATCCGGCGCGGCAAGCACACACAACGGTTGCGGACACGTGGCGACGAAGGTGACCGACGGGTGCGCGGGGGGATTAAGCCCGATACCGATATGGGCTTCGTCTTCACCGATCATTCTCAACGCCTCGACAGCGCCGGCAAGATCGACATGCACGTCAACGCCAGGATAGTCGCGACAGAAGTGATCAAGTACCGCCCTTTGCACGGTATCGAGAAAACCTTCGCCCACCACCACACGCACAAAGCCCGTCTGCACGGCGTTGGCGTCGGCGATGGCGGCAAGCAGGTTCTCCTCGCTGGCACGGCGCTCCCGGCAAAAATCATGCAGCATGGCGGCAACATCTGTCGGAGCAATCCCCCGGCCTTTACGGTCGAACAGCTTGACGCCGAGATGGTCCTCAAGCTGCTGGATCTGCCGGCTGATAACCGATGCCTCGACGCCTAAGGTGTCAGCCGCGCCTCGCATCGTGCCGCTGCGATAGACCTCATTGAAATAGCGCAGCCACCGGTCATTCAACGATGCACTCATCGTTCCGCCCCTTGATTTATAGCGGCCGCATCGCGGGCTAGTGCCCAACTTCGCGGCTCCGCTGTTGCTTTCAAAGCAACAAATATACCCGTTCATTGCTATTGCTCGGCGCTCGCCGCACTTCGACAATGCCTCGTATTCCGTCCAATCCCTCTTGACCATGACACATCCGACGCTAGTTGAACTTCAGCAGCATGCGCAGACGCTGCGAGCCATACGACAGGACCTGCACCAGCATCCAGAGCTGGCTTACGAGGAGAAGCGGACCGCGGACATCGTCGCCCGCAAGCTCAAGGAGTGGGGATTCGAAGTGACCACCGGCGTCGGCGGTACGGGAGTCGTTGGCACGCTCAAAGCGGGAAATGGCGAGCGCGCCATGGCGATCCGCGCCGATATGGATGCGCTGCCCATGACGGAGCAGACCGGCCTGCCTTACTCAAGCGTTCACGCCGGCACCATGCATGCCTGCGGCCACGACGGCCATACGGCGACGCTGTTAGGGGCCGCTTTGTACCTTGGGACGACGCGACGGTTCGACGGCACCCTGCATCTCTATTTTCAACCGGCAGAGGAGACCGGACACGATAGCGGCGCTCAACGCATGATTGCCGATGGCCTGTTCACGCGCTTTCCCTGTGATGCCGTTTTCGGCCTGCACAACCATCCCGGGGAGCCCGCGGGACGTTTCCTGTTCCGCACTGGCGCATTCATGTCGGCCAGCGACAAGATCATTATCGAGGTGCATGGCCGAGGTGGCCACGCTGCACGTCCCCATCTGGCCGCCGACCCGGTGGTTGCGGCGTCCAGCATCGTTCTGGCATTGCAGACCGCGGTGTCGCGCAATGTCGACCCACTGCGCACCGGTATCGTCACCGTCGGCGTGATTAAAGGCGGCGTAGCGAACAACGTGATTCCCGAGTCGGTCAGGCTGGAACTCAGCGTCCGATCCTTCGATCCCGCCACTCAGCAGCTACTGCGTGAGCGCATTCAAGCCATCGCCATCTCGCAGGCCGAGAGCTACGGTACGCGTGCTGAAGTCACCATCCTTGAAGGTTACCCCGTCTTGATCAATACCGATGCGGAAACAGCGTTCGCGACGGAAGTCGCGCGGGAGCTCTTTGGCGAGGATTGCCTGGTCGCGGATTACCCACCAGTGACGGCCAGCGAGGATTTCGCCTACATGCTTCAGCAACGGCCTGGCTGCTTCCTGCGTCTCGGTAACGGCACCGGTCCCGCGAGTTATCCCGTCCACCATGGCAAGTATGACTTCAACGATGACAACCTGGTCCTCGGCGCCTCTTTTTGGTCCCGCCTGGTCGAGCGGTATCTAAGCACAGGCCCCATTTCTATCTCTTCGCGCGAAAAATCATGATCCGATTTCCTGCCCTGATACTCAGTCTTGCCGCCTTTGCGACTACAGTCCCTGCCCTTGCCGCGGACTTCCCGGACAAGCCGATCAAGCTCCAGGTCGGCTACGCCCCGGGCGGTTCCGCGGACACACTGGCGCGCCTGGTCGGACAAGCAATAGGACAACAATTCGGCCAGCCCGTGATCATCGAGAATCGTCCGGGCGCCAGCGGGAATATCGCAGCGGCCTATGTGGCGCGGTCGGCTCCAGACGGCTACACGCTGTTCTTGGGATCGAATGCGACCGCCATCAATATGACGCTCTATCACGGCCTGACATTCGATCTGCGGAAGAATTTCGCGCCGATCGGCATGATCGCCAGCTTTCCCAACATGATCGTGATCAACCCTTCTCTGCCGGCGCGCAACCTGCAGGAATTCATCGCATACGCCCAACAGCATCCGGGAAAGCTGAACTTCGGATCCTCGGGCACGGGCTCGTCGACCCACCTTGCCGGTGTGCTTTTTGGCCAGCAGGCGAAAGTGACGATGACGCACGTACCGTACAAGGGCAGCGCCCCCGCGCTGACGGATTTGATGGGCGGCCAGATTGACGTCATGTTCGACAATGCGCCATCGTCGCTTCCCTATGCGCAGAGCGGCAAACTGCGCGCCTTGGCGGTGACCAGCGACACGCCCATGAAGACCGCACCGGCCATTCCGACCGCGGCGAGCCAAGGCCTGCCCGATTTCCGGATCAAGTCGTGGTATGGCCTCTTCGCGCCGGCCGGCACGCCGCCGGAAGTGGTCCAGCGCCTGAATGACGCGATCCGCCGGGCGCTCTCCCAAAGCGACGTTCAAACAAAGCTGGCTGAACTGGGTGTACAAGGGGAGCCCGATACGCCCGCGGACTTCAAAGTCTATGTCGACGGCGAAATCGATCGCTGGGCCGCGGTCGTCAAGGCTTCGGGGGCGACGGTGGAGTGACGAAATTTGCGCGAGGCCTCTCGAACAGCTATATTCCACGCCAGACAAGAGGCCATTGGCTTCTTGCGTAAGCGTTAACGTGAACCAACGCACACCACCGCAACGCCCGCAATGGGCCTATGCGAGTGCTATTGGTTCATGGAATGAAATCGACCGCTGCGCCGATCACGTCTTCGCGACGTGCTGCATTTTTCTTCACTCTTGGCATCGTTCTGATCGCCGCCAACCTTCGGGCACCCATAACGAGCCTCGGCCCCTTGCTCGGCGACGTGCAGTCCGAGCTCGGCTTGAACGACGCCATTGGCGGCCTGCTGAGCGCGCTTCCACTAGTCGTCTTCGGGATCGTATCGCTCGTCGCGCCAGCGCTGGGTAGAAAGCTCGGCGCTGATCGGGGACTGGCCGCCTCCTTGATCGCTATTTGTATTGGCACATTGATTCGCTCCTTACCGCTACCCTCTGCCCTTTGGGTCGGCACGCTGATCCTCAGCGCGGGCATCGCCGTGGCGAATGTATTGCTGCCGGGCCTGGTCAAATACCGCTATCCGAACCACGCCGCATCGCTCATCGGGATCTACGCAGCGGCGATGGCGCTATTTGCCGGGTTAGGCGCTGGCCTCGCGGTGCCGCTCGCGCACGCTTCCGGATCGAGTTGGCGCATATCGCTGGGTGGTTGGTCCATTTTCTCCGGACTGGCGCTGCTCGCATGGCTGCCGCAGATTCGGGCAGCGCGACACAGGATTCATTCGTCCGCGACGGCGAGGCCAGAAGCGCACCGATCGCCTTGGAAACAGGTAATCGGCTGGCAGGTATCGGCGTTCTTCGCGTTCCAGACGGTCGTGTTTTACTCAATCGTAAGTTGGTATGCGACCATCGTTGCATCGAGGGGCGTCTCAGCGGCAACGGCCGGCGTGGATCTATTGCTTTTCCAGGTTATCGCGATTGCCACCAACCTCGCGGCGGCACCGATCATCAAGAGAACGAAAGACCAGCGGCTCATCGGCGCGGCATGCGGACTTCTCTACCTCACAGGCACGTTTGGCATGATGGTGACGGCGCCCTTTCCCCTTCTGTGGCTGATGATCGCAGGGTTGGGCGCAGGCCTTTCATTGACGACGAGCCTGTCGTTTTTCGCGCTACGCTCCGTAACCCATGAACAGGCCGCCGAGCTCTCCGGCATGGCTCAATTCGTCGGATACGGCGCCGGCGCCTTGGGTCCGGTTCTCTTTGGAGTGGTTCACCAGGTGACTTCCGACTGGACGTACTCACTCGCGATCCTGGTCGCGGCAAGTGTGCTCGTTACCGTGTTCGCATATCAGTCTGGTCGAAGCCGGACCATGATTTAGAAGAAAGCAAGACCGTCTCCAGGCACAGTATTGGTGCGGACTTTGCACCAGCATTTGCACCACACTAACGCTCTACTGCGGAAACTAGAAGATCTATCCGGGGCAACGTCCGATAGCCGCTTATCAGGCTTCGTGATTGACAAAGCGTTGCTTCGCGAAAACTCACTTGTTGGGTTTGAGGCGAACTGCGGATACTCCGGTCTCTACCAGGAGCCGCCTCATGTCTCTATCAATGATTTTTCGAATCGTTTGTGCCGTTGCGTTGGCGGTGAGCTGTGCAACCGCGGGGGCGCAATCAACCTATCCGGATCGCCCCATTGCCTTCGTCTCCCCGTTCCCGGCGGGTGGCGCCACCGACTTGGTCGCGCGAGTATTGGCGCAGAAGTTGGCTGCCTCCATGGGGCAACCTATCGTGGTGGAAAACCGGTCCGGTGCCACTGGTTTGATTGGTGAGTCCTTCGTCATGCGGGCCAAACCAGACGGGCTGACGATCCTGATAGCCAGCAACAGCAGTCACCTGATCGCACCCTTGTTGCAGGCCAAGAGGCCATTCGATCCAGTGGCGGACTTCGAACCGATCACCATGCTGGGCAGCTATCCGCTGGCGCTGAAAGTGAATCCGGCTGTGCCCGCCCGGAATGTACAGGAATTGATCGACCTGGCTCGTAAGACACCGGGAAAATTCAACTTCGGCAGCGTTGGCACGGGCAGCGTCACCCACCTGGCAGGAGAGCAGTTTAAACACGCGGCCGGGATCGACATCACCCATGTTCCCTATAAGGGTACGGCGGCCCTCGCCACTGCCTTGATCGCCGGTCAGATAGAAATGCAGTTCGATAGTGTCGGCTCAACGAAACCGCTGGTGGACGCGGGCCGGGCACGGGCCCTGGCAGTCACGGGCGACACGCGCTCCGCGCTATTACCCGATGTACCCACTTTGGCCGAAGCAGGCATCCCCGGCGTGAACGCCATCGTATGGGTCGGTGCTTTTGCGCCCAAGGGCACGCCGCCGTCCATCGTCGCAAAGCTCCAACAGGAAATGGTCAAAGCCCTGCGGGAGGATGCAGATGTTCGGCGCGTATTCGCTGACAACGGCATGGACGTCGTGGGCAACGACAGCCGCACGTTCGCCCAGTCGTTGCAACGGGAACAAAAAGGGTGGGCCGATATGATAGGCACCGCCGGCATCGACCTGCAGTAAACGGTATCCTGGCCCCTGGTCCGGAGAATTAAAGCCGGCTCGATATCCTGAAGGGGAAAGGAATGCTGCGAGGAAGCTGCCTGTGCAAGGGTGTGGCGTTCGAGATCGTGGGTTCGATTCAGGGCCTGCTGTATTGCCACTGCGGCATGTGCCGCAAAGCCCATGGCAGCGCGTTCCGCGCGCGGGGCAGCGTCAAGGCATCCGAGTTCCGCTGGAAGCGGGGCGAAACGCTCGTCCGCTTCTATGAATCCTCGCCAGGTCAACACCGAGGCTTCTGCTCAGTATGCGGTTCCAACATACTGACCCGATTCGACGCGGATGTTGGGACATATGGCTTGGCCTTGGGCAGCCTGGATGACGACCCGGGCTTGCGGCCCGAATGCCACGTCTATGTCGGCTCCAAAGCCCCCTGGCATGAAATTGCCGACACGCTCCCGCAGCATAGGGAAGGCGTCGGAACCGCGCCGCTCAGCGAACAGGCTTGAGCGGCGCCGCCGAAGCGTCAAGGCCAGAGCTTCTTCGTCGCCAGATCCGCGCCCGCGCGCATGGCGCGGAATTTTTCCCACATGACGGTCGGGTGCACTTCCGTCTTGTAAGTGGCCTGCGAGGAAAACCCGCAGTCCGCACCCGCGATCACGTTCTCGCGGCCAACGCGGTCGGCGAAGCGGACCAGGCGCTCCGCGATCAGCTCGGGATGCTCGACGGTATTGCTGGCGTGGCAGATCACGCCAGGGATGAGTTTCTTGCCTGCCGGCAACTTGACCTCTTCCCACAGGTGATACTCGTGCTCGTGGCGGACATTACCCGCCTCAAAGGAATAAGCACCGGCATTGATCTTCAACATCCAGGCGACGAACTCGATGAAAGGAACGTCGTGGATACGCGGACCTTCATTGATGCTGTAGCAGGTGTGATAACGCACGCGCTCCGCGGGCAGGCCTCGCAGCGCATGATTGAGGATCTGCACGTAATCGTCGGCCTTGCGTCGGATGGCGGCGTTGTCCAGATGGCGCTCGGCGAACAGATCCGGCAGGAAAGGATCGTCGATCTGCACGCTGAAGCCGGCCTCCACGATGGCCTTGTATTCCATCCGCAGCGCCTCGCCCACGGCTTCAAGATAATCGGCGTCGCTCTTGTAGTATTCATTGGTGCCCACGCCGTTGGGCGCCACCGAGGGCAGGAAGGCGGAATGATGCGGTACGTCGGCAAGCGCGACGCGCAAGTTCTCGATGTCCTCTTGCACCTTGTCCAGGCCGACATAGGCGATGGGTCCGGTGCAGGCAACCGGAACGAAGGGCAGGATGTTGCCGCCCAGCATGGCCGTGCCGAAATATTCCTTGTAGTACTCGGGGAAAGCCTCCACTTCCGCGTCGAAGGCGGCGTAGCCTGCGCCCGGGCGCGGCTCGAAGCCCTGAATCCGTTCGCGGACATAGGCGAAGAAACCGACCTTGGACTGTTCGCCGTCGGTGACGATATCCATGCCGGCGTCGACCTGCTCACGCACGCACTGCTTGACCGCGCGCTTGACGCAAGCATCCAGCGCGGCTTCATCACCCTGCCCCTGCGCCTTGGCCTTCATCAGGTCCAGCAGTTCAACAGGGCGCGGCAGACTGCCGACGTGGGTGGTGAGGATGCGATTGCTATCAGAATGTCCAGACATCGTGCTGCCGACCTTTTGTTAAAACACAAAACGGAAGAGGCTACGCCTGCACCGGAAGATTTTGTTTGAGGATTTCATGCCTTGAGTATGAGCATGGCTCATATCGATGTACGCTACCCGACCTGATCTTTCCCATCTGCGGCAATAATTGACGCCTCCCTCTATTCCACCCACTAACCAAGAGTCATCGATGTCCATACAGAAGTTTGCTGCCTCCCAAATATCTGGATTACTAGGCGAAAGAACCGCACACCCGGGCTCCCTGGGTGAAGTAAAAGCCGAGACAAGCTCATACGACGTCACCATAGCCAACCGGCCTGGCTGCGAGACCGGCTTTTGGGAATGCACCCCGGGTAGTTTCCCCAGGCACATCAAGGCCGGAGAAATCATGCACATCCTGGCTGGCGCAGGCAGTTTTCAACCGGAAGACGGCGAAAAAGTGGAATTTGGCCCCGGCGACTCCCTGTTCTTCCCCGCCGAGACCCGTGGGATCTGGGAAATCCGCGAGACGCTGCGCAAGCTGTATGTGATCGTCTGAGGGGGCTATGCCGCCCATGGGCACCCGATGCGATAAGAGCAATGACTCGATCGCAGGGTGCCCGTTCAGACGGTCAATCACGCTCCGGTAATCAGGGATTCGCCACGACGACCTTGCCGATCATGCTGCCCGCTTCGACAAGGGCGTGCGCCTTGATCAGGCTTTCAGCGTTGATGTTGTCGATACGCTTCGTCAGGGTGTGCTTGATCACGCCCTGATCGACCAATTCCGAGACGCGGCGCAGAAGCGCATGTTGGCGCGTGATGGTCGGCGTCGTAAAAATCGGCCGCGTGTACATCAATTCCCAGTGAATCGAGATGGACTTGCCCTTGAAGGGACCGATATCGAGGTTAACGGGATCGTCGATCAGGGCGAACTTGCCTTCCGGACGCAGCACGGCCGCGATCTGCTTGACGTAGCTTGCGCTGTCATTGAGCCCTGCCACATGCGACACCTGCTGGATCCCGAGCGCGGCAAGCTGGTCCGCCCACGGTTCACGATGATTGATGACGTGATGCGCGCCATGCGCGAGCACCCATTCGCGCGTCTCCGGGCGCGAAGCCGTGCCCACGACCGTCAAGCCAGTCATGTGGCGGGCAAGCTGCGTCAGGATCGAGCCCACACCACCCGCCGCGCCTGTGACCAACAGCACGTTGTGGTCGGTCGGGTCGGCTGCCAGAACCTGCAGACGGTCGAACAACAGCTCCCATGCGGTGATGGTGGTCAGCGGTAAGGAGGCGGCTTCAGCGAAGTCGAGCGACGTGGGCATCGGGCCGACGATGCGCTCGTCCACGGCGTGAAGCTCGCTATTCGTGCCCGGCCGCGTGATATCGCCCGCGTACCAGACCCGATCGCCGGGTTTAAAGCGCGTGGCCAGGCGGCCGGTCGCCCGAACGATACCGGCGGCGTCCCAACCCGCGATACGAGGCTGGCCTTCGGGAATATCGCCCTTTAGGCGAATCTTGGTGTCGACCGGGTTGACCGAGACGGCCTTCACTTCGACGAGCAAGTCATGGTCACGGAGTTCCGGCGTTGGCAGCTCGACGTCGCGGAGCGCTTCCGGGTGAGAAATGGGGTGGTTCTGGAAAAAGCCGATAGCTTTCATGGGATGGGATCCTTCAAATACGGAGCGGAAAGGTGATTCACCTTGCACGTCCATGCTAAGGCGAGACCAGTACGTCGTATGCTATCTTTCATCAATATTCAGAAAAACCCGCGTTTCCCACAAACACTTTCTGTTTTTTTCAGAAAATGATCCGGTTCGACGATCTTCAAATCTTTGTTTACACCGCTGAACTGGGAAGTTTCTCGGAAGCCGCGCGCCGCCTTAATATTTCGCCAGGCCACGCCAGCGCGTCCGTTCAGCGGCTAGAGCTGGCTTTGGAGGCGCGTTTGTTCACGCGCTCGACACGCAGCATGCAGTTGTCGGATGCAGGAGAGCGGTATCTGCCGCATGCCCGGGCGATGTTGAGTGCGCAGCTGCAAGGGCAGGAGGCACTGTCGAGCGGGCGAGAAGCCTTGTCAGGTCCCTTGCGCGTGTCGGCGCCCTCTGATTTTGGGCGCAATCTTCTGGCGCCCTGGCTCGATGAATTTCAGCACCAGCATCCGGAGCTCTCGCTACAGATCAGGATCAGCGACCGCGCCGTCGATCTCACGCGAGAACCATTGGATGTCGCGATCCGATATGGTGCGTTGCCGGACTCGTCGTTATTGGCGCTGCCCCTGGCGGACAAAAACCGGCGCGCGCTTTGCGCGGCGCCGTCCTATCTGAAGCGTCATGGCACGCCAACCAAAGTCGACGACTTGCGCCACCACAATTGCCTGCGCTTCGTCTGGAGCGAGCAAATTCACGAGCGCTGGCGCTTCACATTACCCGGTGGCGATCGCACGGTGGCTGTCACCGGCAACCGCATCAGCGATGATGCGGATGTCGTTCGGCGCTGGGCCCTTGCCGGCGAGGGCCTGGTCTATAAATCGCGACTGGACCTCATAGCCGACCTGTCAGCCGGCCGCCTGGTAGAAGTTTTCCCGCAAGATCATTGCGAACCGTCTCCCTTGAACCTTGTCTGCGTGCATCGCACGCAACTGACGCCGGTGATCAGCCAGCTGCATGCGTTTCTTCGAGAACGTTGCTCGGCACTAACGGCCTCGACATGATCGACAAGGCGCGCGCAAGGTCAGCGCCTGTACGCGGGCGCAGGCAACGCAATGGGCGCGGGGTTTAACGCCACCCACTCCACCGCCAGTTCGCATAAGCGCCGGGGATCGCCACCCTTGCGTTTGACCTCGTCAACCAGCGTGGCGGCTTCACGCAGCGCCGGGGCCGGCAAAGGCTGACCGGCGCCAAAATGCGTCAGCAAGGCATCAGCCATCTGTTTGAACTCGGCATCCCAATTGATGCCGCCATTGCCATCGAGTTCTCTTGCGATGCGTCCGGCTATGCGTATCGCCTCCCCCTGCATGGTGCTCGCCGCGCCAGAGGATGGCACCAGCAACTCCCACAGTTCTTGATGACGCTCCTCCCAAGTGGCGGCCTTGGCGACGATGGGCGACTTGCCGTCATAGGCGACCCGCCTGGGGACCGGAGGCACGTCGAACAATAGATAGAGTTTGTCGAGCGCGGCGCTGGTCGCTTCAACGCTGTCCGGGTTGAAGTTGTCCCGGTGGAATTCGAAATCCGTGCCTATGCGCTGCACGCAATCGCGCATCTCCTGGGTGATGACCGTCCCGCCCTGCGTTTGAGCTGGCGCATTCAACAGCAGATCGGCCACGCCCGTGATTTCCTCGATCTTGGCATTGCTGCACTGTCGCAGCGCGTGGACCAGCGGCGTCGCCCCTTGATTATTGGTCGCGTCGACACGCGCGCCGTGCTCCAACAAGACCTGCGCAGTACGGACATTGCCGATCGCGGCAGCCTTGTGCAAGGGCGTATTGCCCTTGGGATCGACCGCGTTCGGGTCCGCGCCCAAGGTCAACAGGATGGCTATCCTGCCCTGCCAATGGCCGGAGCGAGCGTGCAAGGGCGTGGCCCCATACTGGTCCGCCGCGGCGATATCCGCGCCGTTTTCAACCAGCCATGCGGCCACCTCATCGGGCAGCTCGTTGAATGCCAAAGCGGTCTGCTTCCAGATACCGCCGCGCGCGTTCACCTCGCTGCTTTCGAACACGGCCCTGATCGCCGCAGCGTCGCCGGCCTCCAACAGTTCCTCGAAATCCTTGGGTAGGGTCTTCTTCCTGGCTTTAGGCATCCTGCATACGCTCCATTCCGGTCTAAGGCGAAACCGCGGAAAGGCCTCATCGTATACGCAGCGGGTGGTGCCATAGGATTCGATCTGCTACGACGCCTTTCACGGCCCTACCGCGTAAGGTGCCAGTTCCTGCAAAACAGCTGGATCCGCGAGCGGCAGCGTGATGGACGACGGATGCTGCTTCGATAGATGCAGCGTGTTCACCGCAATCCGTGTGACGCGTGCATCCGCCGCCGACTCGCCGGTATTGGGGTTCACGTCATATTTCGGAAAATTGCTGCTGGCAATATCGACGCGGATGCGGTGCCCCTGCTTGAACAGATTGCATGTCGCAAACGGTTCGATGGTGATGGCATAAACCTTGCCCGATTCAAGCGCCGTCGCCTTTTCCCACGACTCGTGGAAGCGGCAGCGGAATATGCCGTCGGTAATGTTCAAGGCGTAGCCTTCGGGATAATCCGCGTTGGGTGGATAGACATCGACCAGCTTCGCCGTGAAGTCCGTGTCGGTCGCGTCCGACGAGATGAACAGGTGCACCGTCACGGGCCCGATGACGGCAACGTCCTTTTCCAGAACTTCTGTCTGGAACACCACCACATCGTCGCGCGCCGCCAGCGGCATGCCGGGGTGATCGCACCCAAAGAATCGATCGTCCTCGCGCTGGTCGAAGCCCCCGCCGGAAAACACCGGCTCGCCGGACGTCAGCGAACCGCCGATCGTCGGCACCGGACGGCGGGGATCCGATGCGTACGAGATACGCGCGTCGCCAGCGGCAGGCTCCTGCGTGGACAGGCCGCCGTCAGCGTGTAGATAGAATGCCGTGTCCGCCGCTTCGGGCAGAGGCCATCCCGCGGCAGTGATCCAGCGCCCGCCATGGTCGAAGCGTCCTTGCGCATTGCGCCGGCCGCTGCCGCCGCCCATCAGGAACAGGCGCGCCACAGGGTCATCCACACGCGCCGGAGCCCCCTTCAGCCAACGGTCGAACCAAGCCAGCCTGAACGCTAGCCAGTGTTCGGCGAGATGCCCATCCAGCTTCGCTGCCTCGCCAAAATCGGCGTCGCCCGAATACGGGGTATTGCGATCGCCGTGCAGCCAAGGTCCCATGATCAGGCGCACCGGGGCGCTGCGGCCCTGCGTCAACCCATGGTAGTTTTCCATGGTCGTGCGCACATACGCGTCGTACCAGCTGGACATCAAGGCTATTGGAATATCGGGAATCTCGCCGTAATAGCCCTGTGCGTAGATGCCCGTACGGCGCCAGGATTCGTCGAAGGTATCGGCGCGCCATTGCTCGAACAGATAGTCCTCGTATTCCGGCACGAACTTCAGGGGCGAATGTCCCGGCCGCCAGGGCATGCGCGTGAACCATTGCTTGATGTCCTGCGCGTCCAGCGCTGCGGCCACCAGCGGATCGGCCTGTGCGGCGGGGCTAAGTCGCGCCTGTTTGAAAGCCCAGGTGGCCTGTTTCAGTTCGAACGCGCCCGACTGCCGGATGCCGCATTGGTAGCCATTGGAGAAGCCGCCGGAGTCCAGCACCATGCACGCCAGGCCGGGTGGATTCAAACAGGCGGCCGCCATCTGAGTATGCGCCGCGTAAGACAAACCCATCGTGCCGATCTTTCCGCACCAGGGTTGTTGCGCGATCCAGGTCAAAGCGTCGTAGCCATCCTCGCCATCGGAAAGGTACTTCACGAAGACGCCTTCCGAGCCGTAGCGGCCCCGGCAATCCTGGAAGACCACCGCGTAGCCCCGCGCCACGAAATATTGCGCCACCTCGCCGCGGGGAACGCCCTGGCGGTCGCCGATGCGTTCGGACCGAGACACCTCGGCCTTGCCGTATGGCGTGCGTTCGACGATCGTGGGCAAGGGCGCGTCCTGGCCCGGTCGGTAACCGGCGGGTAGATAAATGTCCGTGGCCAGGCGCACGCCGTCACGCATCGTGACCATGACGTCGCTCAGTAATTCAAAGCCGGGGGTGGCGGTGCTCATTTCTTTTCCTCTATATATTGAGCCGACGTGCGTTCCAGCTTGTTGGCCTTGAAGGTGATCCCTTTGCGGGCCGCCCACTCGACCACGGGGAAGTACAGCGGCACCACCGCCACGTCGTTGAAGGCGGTTTCGGCTGCCTGCCGCAATAACGCGTCGCGCTGCGCCGTGTCGAATTGCGAAGAGGCCTGCGCCAGCAGGCTGTCGAAGCGCGGATTGGAGTAGCGCGACCGGTTGAAGGCGCCGGTGCCCTTTTCCGCGTCGAACGTTGCCAGCACGTTGGTCAGGCCGTTGGCCGAGTCGCTGGTGCTGTTGCCGTATGAAAAGATGAAGGCGCTATAGGTTTGCTTGGCGGCCGCGCCGGCGTAAATGTTGTACGGCTGCGTGACGACGCCGTTGACCTTGATGCCGCCGCGGGCCAGCATCTGGCCCATGGCCTGGCCGATCTCGCTGTCCCCGAAGAAGCGGTCGTTGGACGTGTGGATCGTGATGCCGAAGCCATTGGGGTAGCCCGCGGCCGCCAGCAACGACTTTGCCGCGGCGGGATCGTATTTGGGTGCGGGCAGGGCCGGGGAATAGCCGCCCAAGCCCTCGGGCACCATCTGGCCGGCCGGCACGCCGGCGCCGCTCAGCATGCGCGCCGTTAAAGGTTCACGCATGATCAGCGCCGAGATCGCCTGCCGCACCCGCACGTCTTTCAACGGGTTGACCGACATGGGCTTGCCGGCTGCGTCCGTGATGAAGGGGCTGCGGTCGCGGGCCGAGTCCAGCGCCAGGTAGATCAGGCGCGCCGACGGCGACGAAAACACGCTGATGGCGGGATTGGTCTTCAACTTGGCAGCGTCTGTGGGCGGCACGCTGTCGATCAGGTCCACCGTACCGGACAGCAACGCCGACACGCGGGTCGCGCCGTTGCTGATATAGCGGATGGTCAGGGTTTCGAAGTCCGGCTTGCGGCCCCAGTACGCGTCGTTGCGCACCAGCTCCAGCCGGTCCCCGGGCTGCCATTGCTTGAATTTGTAGGGGCCGGTGCCGATGGCTGCCGTGCCACGGTTGAAATCCTCATTCTTCTTCCCGTCCGCCGCGTGCCTGGCCAGTATGTACACCAGGCCGGCCTGCTCCATGAAGTCGGGGACCGGGCCCTTGGTATGGATGCGCAAAGTCTCGCTATCGGCGATTTCTATCTTTTCGATGCCGCGCACCGCGCCCGTGAAAGGCGCCGGGCTGTTGGCCACGGTGCCCGCGCGCTGTAGCGAGAACACCACGTCGTCCGGCGTAAGGGGCGTGCCGTCGTGGAATTTCACGCCTTGGCGTAGCTTGATTTCCCAGGTATCGGGCGTGACGGCCTTCCACGACACGGCCAGGCCGGGCTGCACCTGCATGTTTTCGTCGGTGGAGACGAGGCGGTCGAAGATGTTTTCCGCCGCGGCCTGGTTGTTGCCCGTGCGTGAGAACAGCGGGTCCATGGAAGAGGGTTCGGCGGCGACGGCAATGGTCAACGGCCGGGCCGTTGCCGTTGCGGTGGCTGCGCACAACGCGGCGGCTAACGCCATTGTCAGACCGGCGCGGCGGGTGGCTTCGATCATGATGCGGTTTTCCTTGTGGCCGGTCATGCCGATTCGGGGGGGCTTGCTTATGCGGCACGTCAGGGCCTGCACAGGATGCCGGTGGTGCGTGCCGCGGACAACGTTATGCTTAGGCAGCATGCCGCTATGCGTTTTTCGTAAAGTTAAGTGTTAACCCTAGCGAACCAGCGGGCCTGAGCCGCGCGGCCCGTTCTTCTTCTTATATCGCCATGAATTACAAACAGCTGGAAGCGTTCCGGGCCTTCATGACTACGGGGTCGACTATCGAGGCGGCCGATCGCCTGGGCTTGTCGCAGTCGGCGGTCAGCCGGCTGCTAAGCCAGTTCGAGGCAGACCTGGGCGTAGCATTGTTCGAGCGACGCAAGGGGCGGCTGCATCCTACCGAGCAGGCCGAAGCGCTGCTGCCGGATGCCGAGCATATGCTTGCGGGCGCCAACGGATTTCACCGCCATGTGAATCAGCTGAGGCTGGGCGGGCCGCGCCGGACCTTGATCCGCGTGCAGATGCCCACCACCATCGCGCATCTGATCATGCCCGGCGTGGCGAGCGCTTTCATGGCGGACCATCCGGAGGCGGTACTTGAAGTGTTTTCGGGTGCTTACGAACACGGGGAGCTGTCGGTGCTAGGGCGGGAGGTCGATATGTCGCTGCTGCGCATTCCCACTCAGAACCATGGCCTGGACGTGGCACCGTTCATGTCGACCGAGGCTGTCTGTATTTTGCCGGCGGGTCATCCGCTGTTGCGATTGAACGAGATCGCGGCGAGTGATCTGGACGATGTCGATCTGGTGCTGCTGGGACGGCAGCGGCCGTTGCGCCATGACATCGACATGGCATTCCGCCATGCGCGCGTGCGGCCTCGGATACGTGCCGAGGTGCACTCGGTGGACATGGCCTGCCGGTTCGTGGCGCAGGGCTTGGGCGTGTCCATCGTCAATGGCCTGCTGGCCAGCCTGAACCGGGACTTGCCCATTGAACGGCGCCCTTTCCGTCCGGCCATCGAATACCGCTTCGGCATCGCGACCTTGCAGGGACAGCAGGTTCATCCCTTGGTACCGGCGCTATCCGCCCGCATCATCGATGCCTTGAAAGCCGCGGCGGGCGCGGATACCTATCGGCTGATTACGCCAGGCGCCGAAGCGGCCTGACAGCAGGCGCGGGCGAAACAGATCCGCGTTATCCGGGCGCTGTGTTACTTCTAACGCTTTGACGCAAGCCCCGAGCCGACAATGGTTTCAACCGAACGAGAAGATCTTCACAGCCAAAGGAATCGCTGGCTCACGCAGCAGCTTGGGACCTGGCAGACGGAGTGGCACGGCATCTTTGATGAAGACAGCGCCTTGCGGGACGACGAGGAATATGCCCGTCCCGATAAGCTTCCGGAAGATGTCGATACGGATCATCGGCTGATCTTCGGGCTGGTTCAGGCCACACCCCAGACCTGGCGGAACTGCTTTGCATTGTTCCCGCGAGGCAAGGAAATGCTGGCTCGCTTCTCCAGTTTCATGAACGAAGATATTCGCTTGTCCGAGGCGCAGGCCCGCGCACTGCTCCAGGAACTTGGAGCCCATATAGACAACGCCGGCCTCAACCTGCATGAGCCAGTCGATTGGACCGACGTCACGCTGGTTGATCGACACGCGCCGGACGGCAGTCAAGCGCTGTCCCGCGCCGGCCGCATTGCCGAGTTATTCGAAGACGACCTCTTCACGGAAAATACGCTGGAGGAACTGCCCGCCCTGGCGGCTCGTTTATTCCTCACCGAACCGCTATACGCGGCAGCCGGCAATTTCTACGAGCTACGTGATTGGGTTACCGGCCCCCTGCTCAACCCCAGGCTGGACGCGATTTGCCGGACGACATATCAACTGTGGCGCGGAGGCTGGCAGCCTTTTCTGGCCGATCGCGGCGTCATTCTGGCGTACGGGCATCGCCCTTAGCCGATTGGCCATGCACCGCTCTGCGAAAAAACATTGCTGCGAACCATGAAGCTTTTTACCAACCTGCGGAAATTGATCTCGGAACTGGCCACCCTGCCGGACACCGATCGCGTCGCCCTGCCTGAAAACCTGGCGTTACCCGATGGCGACGGCGGTTATGCCGTATTGCTGGGGCCGGCCGCGCGCTTTCTTGTGCAGGCTGACGGCGCCCCTCCGCGCATGGGGTATCGCCCCTGGCTGACGGTAAGTGCGTTGCGGCGGGTTTTCGCCGGTGCCGGGTCCGACGACGACGCCCTGCTTTCCGCCCTGTCCTTCCAACTGGATCGCGCCGTCCCCAGCGCCAGCGCGGATGATCACCCCCCGCCGCTCGAATGGCCGACGCACGCGACGGACGATGAGCGCCTGGCGTGGTGGCAGGCCTGCGCGCGGGCCTATGCCGACTTGTGGGAAGGCCATGCCAGCCAGGCCGGACTGGCGCCTTCCAGTCGCGCCGAGCTGGACGCGCTGGAACAGCGCCTGGGCTGCCCCCTGCCCCCATTGCTGCGCGCTTATCACACGCGGATCGGTGCACTGAACCTATGCGAAAACTTATGCAGCGTGACACAGGCTGACCTCGCCAGTATCGAACCGCTGCGAGCGGCCTATCCCGGTATCGCCGACATCCTGGAAGACGCGCACGACGCCGAGGCGCAATGGCAGCTAGTCGACCAACTGGTGGCCTTCGGCGATTATCTAGGCAACGGCAACGTGTGGTGCTTCCACCGGGAAACCGGAGAAGTCTGGTATTTCGACCACGATTCGGCGCCCATGCTCACGCGCATGTTTTCGGACGTTGGCGGCTATCTCGACGCGTTGATGTACAAATGCCTGCTGGAAGTCCACGAGCAGGAAGACGACGAAGATACGCTGCGCCGCCATCTGGGCGACGCGATTGTCGATAAGTGGATGTATTGACCGGTCTTGACGACGCAATGTACTACTGGAACAAAGACAATTTCGAAGGCTTGCTCCAAATCGCGCAACAGCTGGAGGCTGACGAGCATCTCAAGCCGCTTGCCGCCTATTGCCGCTTTCGCGAGCTGGGATTACGGCGCGATGCATTCCTTGCGCTGGAACGGTACCTTGAGGAAACGCGTTCGTTCGATAGCTCGACAGCGAGGCTGGCAACGACACAGATACTTGAAATCAACGCTCGCACTCAAGGCGTGCATCATTTTCTGGCCCAACCGCTCATCAAACGTTTCCTGCTGCCGACGTTGGAAGCGTGGATGCGGGAAGATACCAACGCGTGTGCACCTGTGCGATGGCTAGGCATGCTCAATCGCGACCGTGAACTGCTTGCGCGGGCATTGTCGATGTGCCCGGACGACGTTCCAGTACGAACGCTATTGATCGACTTCGCGATCGGGGATGTCGATCATGCAACGCATCATCTCGATGAGTCGGTTTTCATCGGCTCGCTCGAGTACGCAGCGGCGGCGCTGGAACTTGCCAGAACCCTCATAGCGGACGCCCCGGCCGCAGAGGCAGTTGCGCGCCGTTCTTCCGAACTGCGGTACTTCGATTGCCTCATCGAAGATTGGCGGGCGTATTCCGAGCATGCTTTGGGCTCGTTTCCCGAATGGTGTGCCGCGCGGGGCCGGAACTACAACTACCCTGCCAAGGTGTACTACGAGGGCCGCGACCGGCCGCGAACGGTCGTTTGACACGCGAACGCGACAGGCCGCGAGGTCGTTCATCCGACGATCGGGGCGGATACCGATTGCGCCTTGCCCATGTCTTCGCACCGATTTGAGGCAAATAGTGGGGCAGTCAGCCCCACTATTGTGCAGACCCAAAATGAGCGATCTGATCGCCAAATTCCTGCATGCAGAAAACATCAGAAAATCGAGCGATTTTCGACGTGAAATTTTGTGACCTTACATCAAGCTAAAACTTATTTATCCAATAAAAACAATGAGTTATAAAATTATTGTGGAAAAAAGTTTTGGTTTTTTATCGTCGTCCTGCATGCACTAGAGGGATGGTATTTGCCCGATAACTCGGTAGTCTATCTGCCATGACAGCGCCTGACGGATCACGAGGATCCGTCGAAAAAATGCGTCTGGAACAAGAGCAAAGCAAGGTAGAGCATGGCCGAGAAAATAAACACCATCGTTGTCGGGGCGGGTCAGGCGGGGCTTTCGATGAGCGAGCATCTGAGTCTCTGCGGAATCGAGCACGTGGTCCTGGAAAGGTCGCGCGTCGCGGAGGCCTGGCGCAGCGCCAGATGGGATTCCTTGCAGGCCAATGGCCCGGCCTGGCACGACCGGCTGCCCACGATGGCGATTCCCACTGATCCGGGCGTATTCCCACCCAAGGAAACCATCGCCGATTACCTTGTCGCCTATTCCGAAAAGATCAAGGCCCCTCTGCGCACAGGGGTGGAAGTGAAGGCCGTGCGCAAGCGCGTCAAACAGTTGGGGTTCCGGGTAGAGACCTCGGATGGCGATTTCGAGGCGATGAACGTCATTGCGGCAACGGGCCCCTTCCAGCGCCCGGTCATCCCCCCCATTGTCCCGGAGATCCCCGGGCTCACGCAGCTGCATTCCTACCACTACAAAAACCCTGCGCAGTTGCCCGAGGGCGCCGTCATGGTCGTGGGAGCGGGTGCTTCCGGGGCCCAGATCGCGGACGAACTCAATAAGGCGGGGCGCAAGGTTTACCTTTCGATAGGCAGGCACGAACGTCCGCCCAGGTACTACCGCGAGGTCGACAGCGGCTTCTGGTCCGGGGCAACCGGGTCCTGGGACCTTACCCAGGCCAACCCCGATGCCCAAAACGTGCCGATCGCCATCAGCGGCGTGTACCCGCGCAAGTCGCTCGACTTTCGCCGCATGGCGGCCGAAGGCGTGGTGCTGCTAGGAAGCACCGAAGGGTATGCCAATGGCCGCCTCCGCTTCGAACAAAATCTTCAGGAGCACATCGAGTACGGCAACCGCAGTTACCTCAGGGCACTGAAACGAGCCGATGACTACGTGGATTACAACGGCCTTCCCTTGCCGGAAGATCCCGAGGCGCACAACATCCTCCCGCCCACCCTCTACGAAACCGATCCGGTTCTGGAGCTTGACCCAACCGAGGCCAATCTGACTTCGATTGTGTGGGCCACCGGGTTTGCGCGGGACTTCAGTTGGATCGAGCTGGACATATTTAACGAGAACCACAACCCCATACACCACCGCGGGATGTCGAAAGAGCCGGGCATCTATTTCCTGGGCCTGCCTTTCCAAGGTAATCGCGGCTCCAGCTTCCTGTTTGGCGTGTGGCATGACGCGAAATACCTCGCCGGCCAGATCTCCATCAGGAACGAATATCAGAACTATCTGACACGCAAACTGGCCTCGCTGGCTGGCCAGTCGTAATGCGTGGCCAGGTTAGAGGCACGATTCCCAGGTTCGGACGACGATGACGACACAAACTCTCCAAACAGACCGCGACCGCCTGCAGGCCCGCCTGCCTGACATGGTCGCCCTCCTCAAGACGCTGGTGAATATGGACAGCGGATCGCTCGATGTCGAAGGCGTCAACGCCGTGGGTCGCGTGCTTTCCGAACGCCTGTCTGCCGCTGGTTTCGTGGTCCGTGAGCGTGCTTTGCCCGTGGCCGAGCGCGGCACGATGCTTATCGCCGAAAAGCAAGGCGCGGGCAAAGGGAAATTGTTGATCCTGGGGCACCTGGATACCGTCTGGCCCAAGGGCACGGTGGCCGATTGGCCTTTTCAGCTTCTCGACGGCGGCCTGGCGACCGGCCCCGGCGTGGGCGACATGAAGGCCGGGCTGGTCATGGCGCTTCATGTGCTGGAGCTGCTGGCGCAACAGAACTTCAATGACTTCGCCCTGATTAAATGGGTATTGGTGCCCGACGAAGAGCTAGGCAGTGCCGGCAGCCGGCCGCTGATCGAAGAGGAAGCGCGCGACATGGACACCGTGCTTGTGCTGGAGCCGGGCCGCCCGGGAGGCGGCGTGGTGACCGCGCGCGGCGCGCTCGGTGTGTATTTCATACGCGCGAAAGGTTGCAGCGCGCATTGCGGTAACGACTATCGCAAGGGCGCCAGTGCGGTGCGTGAACTGGCCATCAAGGTCGCGCCGCTCGACGGTCTGTCCGATCCCGACGCCGGCGCTGTCGTGAATGTCGGCGTATTTCACGGCGGAACGGCGAAGCAGGTGATCCCCGGCGAGGCGTTCCTCAATATCGATCTGCGCGCGCGAACGCAGGTCAAGGCCGAATGCCTGCACCAGGCCATTTTCGATATCGCAGGTGACCGTGTCGACCCGCGCGTGGAGGTTACTGTCGAAGGCGGCCTGACCCGTCCCGCCTATCCTGGCGCGGCGCCGAATCAAGCACTGATGCGCGCAATGCAGGCCATGGCGCAGGAGCTGTCCATCCCGGTGTTCGAGGCGCCCTTGGCCAACGGCGGCTCCGACGGCAACTTCACGGCGGTGATGGGTCTGCCCACGCTGGACGGCCTGGGCCCTGTGTCACACAACATCTGCAGCCGTGCCGAGACCATGGAAATACAAAGCCTCGTTGACCGCGGCGCGCTGTTTTGCGGCCTGATCAAACAACTCCCCAATCTGATAAACCGATAGCGCCCCAGTTATGCCCGAACACGTTCATACCCGCAGCGTACGACTGACCATCGACCATCTGCACAAGAAGTACGGTGACATGCATGCGCTCAATGACATCTGCCTGGATGTTCCGCCTGGCGCCATGTTGACGCTGCTGGGTCCCAGCGGTTGCGGCAAGTCGACGCTGCTACGCAGCATCGCGGGCTTCCTGGGCGTAAGCCAGGGTCGCGTGCTGATCGACGGCAACGACATGAACGGCGTGGCGCCGTCGCACCGCCAAACGGCGATGGTCTTTCAGAACTATGCCCTGTTCCCGCACATGTCCGTTGTCGAAAACGTCATGTTCGGCCTGCGCATGCGCAAGATACCCAAGCCGCAGGCCCGCGTGCGCGCTGGCGAAGCTCTCGAAATGGTACGCCTGTCGCACCTGGCCGACCGGATGCCGGCTCAGCTGTCGGGCGGCCAGCAGCAGCGCGCCGCGCTGGCGCGGGCCTTGGTGACCGATCCCAAGGTACTGCTGCTCGACGAGCCCTTCGGCGCTCTGGACAAGAGCCTGCGCGAGGAAATGCAGGTCGAATTGCGCAAGCTGCAGAAAAGCGTGGGCGTCACCACGGTCTGCGTCACGCACGACCAACAGGAAGCCATGGCCATTTCCGATTACATCGCGGTGATGAACCATGGCGTGTTGGAGCAGTTCGGCACGCCGCTGGAGATCTACGATGCGCCGACTTCGCATTTCGTGGCGACCTTCATTGGCAACTCCAATGTGCTGCCGTGCAAAGTGGTTGGCGGCGAGGGCTCGGTCTGGCGCGCCCGACTGGCCGACGGCCAGGAAATCGCCGTGCAGGCCTCACGTGAGCCTTCGAACGAGGAAGGCACGCACCTTGCCGTGCGTCCCAGCGCGATCAAAGTGCTGTCCGCTCGCGAGCCCTCCAGCGCGGGGGCTTCCTGGTCGACCCAGGGCAAGGTTTCGTTGTGCATGAATCTCGGAAGTTCCGTGATCTACGAGGTGGAAACCGCCGGCCTGGGCACCTTGCGGGTTGAGCAAGCCCGGCGCCAGGCCGATGTGCTGCATGCCGCGGATGATCCCGTGAGCCTTGCATGCGATGCGCAAGATTTCGTCTTGCTGAGGCGCTGAACATGGCCGCCGCTTTCAATGCCGATTCGCGGGGCGCGTCGCGCTGGGGCCTGGTTCCAGCGTTGGTGGTCATGCTGGTGTTCTTCTGGGCATACGCCATCTTTATCCATGCCAGCTTCCTGCCTGCGGGGACGTCCGGCCAGATGGTGCGGCCCGACGGTGAGTTCACCTGGGACAACTACATCCGTTATTTCAAATCCCCGAGCGACCTGATGGTGCTGGTCGAGACCCTGTGGATCTCGTTCAGGGTGATGGTGGTTTGCTTCGTCCTGGGCTACCCGGTGGCCTATGTCATCGTCCGCACGCAGTCGCAGTGGCTGCGCAACGGGCTGTTCATCGCGGTGATCATGACCTTCCTGTCAGGATCCATCACCCGGGCCTATTCATGGCTGGTCATCCTGGGAAATCGTGGCCTGGTCAACTCCCTTCTGATGAAACTCGGGGTCATAGCCAAGCCCTTGCAGCTGGTCTACAACGAAACGGGTGTTTTCATTGCGTTGCTGCACTTTGTACTGCCGTTCTTCATCCTGACCATGATGGGTCCGCTCAAGAACGTGCATAGAAACCTGGAAGATGCGGCGATCAACCTGGGCGCGAGCCGGCTGCAAACCTACCTGCGCGTAACTCTGCCCCTTTCGATGCCTGGCATCGTGGCGGCCTGCTCGCTATCGTTCGCGATCTCGCTGTCGACCTTTGCGTTCCCGCTGGTGCTGGGAGGGGGCCGCATGCGGATGGTGGCCAACTCCATCTATGAGAATATCTTTTCCACTTTCAACGTGCCCTACGCGGCGGCCATCGCCACGGTATTCCTGGTGATCGCACTGTTCTTCGTGTGGCTGTTTTCTTATCTGCAGAATCTGTCGCGGCGTGGCCGTCTGACGGGGGGCCACTGATGTCCAGGGATTTTCGCGGCTATTCCGTATCCACCTTGTCCGTCGCGCTGCTGTGCGGCGCATTTCTGGTCCTGCCGGTGGCCTTCCTGTGCGTTTACGCCTTCAACCCCACGCAGTACTTCACGCTGCCTATCACGGGGCTGTCGTTGAGGTGGTTCCACAGCTTCTTCGAGAACGACCGCTTTTTACAGGCATTCGGCGTCAGCATGAAACTTGGGCTGATCATCATTCCCATCGTGCTGGCCATTTCGCTGCCCGCTGCCTACGCCCTGGTACGCGGACGCTTTCCCGGACGCGATTTCCTCAACGCCGTCATCATGTCGCCCCTGGTCATCCCCGGCGTGGTCACGGGCATCGCCTTCCTGATATTCCTCAACAAGGCGGGCATGGGGTCCGGCTTCACACCGTTGCTCATCGGCATGACGTGCTTCACCATGCCCTACGCGGTGCGGGCGCTGGTCGCCAATATGCACGGCCTGCGTCCGGAACTGGAAGAAGCTGCGCTCAACCTGGGCGCGGGCAAGTGGTCCGTGTTCTGGTACGTGATCCTGCCGCAGTTGCGGCCCGGCATGCTCGCCGGAAGCATCTTCGTGTTTGTCGAGGCTGTCGACAACTTTTCGGTTGCGGTGTTTCTTTCATCGACGAACTCCACGCCGCTACCCGTCGAGGCCTATAGCTACATACGCGATTACGACGATCCCACCATCGCGGCGATGTCCTTGCTGCTGATGCTGATATCCACGGGCCTGATGCTGCTGGCCAGCCGCTACGTGGGTCTGAATCGCATGTTCCAGGTTGAGTGATTTTGGAGATAAGACCATGACGTTTTCCATTGTGGGGTATTGCGAACGCACCGGACAGGTCGGCATGGCTGTCACGTCGTCCAGTGTCTGCGTGGCCAGCCGCTGTGCCTGGACGCGCGGCAAGGTCGGCGTGGTGGCGACGCAGAACCTGACGGATCCCGGCCTGGGGCCGCTGGGCCTGGATCTGCTGGAGCGGGGCCGCGCGCCCCATGAAGTGCTCGACATGCTGAGGACCGGCGACTCCGGCCGTGACTACAGGCAGTTGCAGGTCATGGACGCGCAGGGCCAGGTTGCGCAGCACACCGGTTCGAGCTGCCTGCCCACGATCGCCATGGCGCACGGCCGGCACTGCGGCGCAGCCGGCAATCTGCTGGCCAACACGAACATCCCCGCCGCGATGATCACGGCCTTCGAGGCCGAAGCGGACCTGCCGCTGGCGGCCCGCCTGTTGCGGGCGCTGCGAGCGGGCCTGGAGCAAGGCGGCGAGGTGCGCGAACTTTATTCGGCGGGCCTGCAGGTCAGCAGCGACCTCAGCTGGCCCATCGTCGATTTGCGCGTCGATGGCCAGTGGCGCCCGCTGGATGCCTTGGAAGGCCTGTGGAAAGATTACGAGCCGAAGATGGCGGGTTACATCAGTCGGGCTTCGGCGCCGCAACTGGCGGTTGTGTGATTTGAATAACTGAAAATTTCTGGAGCAAAAACGATGTCCACACTTTCCGGCATGACGGAACAGGAGCGCGAGGTCCGCAGGGATCTGGCCGCGGCCTATCGCCTCGTGGCCTATTTCGGGTTTGAAGACAGCATCTGGACCCACCTGTCCGCGCGGGTGCCCGGCCATCACGATCAATTCCTGATCAATCCGCATGGCGTGCTGTTTCGCGACATTACCGCTTCGAACCTCGTCAAGATCGACGTGAACGGCAACGTCCTCGAAGACACGCCATACGAGGTGAACGCGGCAGGTTTCACCATCCACAGCGCCATCCACATGGCGCGCGAGGATGCGGGCTGCGTCATCCACTTGCACACCGTCGCGGGCGTTGCCGTGTCCAGCCTGAAATGCGGCATCGTGCCGGCAAACCAGTGGTCTTACCAATTCCACAACCGCGTGGCCTATCACGACTACGAGGGCATCGCCCTGGACCTGGCCGAGCGCGAGCGCCTGATCAAGGACCTGGGCCCGGTCCACCGGACCGTGGTTCTGCGCAACCACGGCATGATCACTCTGGGCAACAGCGTAGCCGACACCTTCATCCTGATGCGCAATCTGAATTGCGCCTGCGAGGCCCAGCTGGCTTTCCAGGCAACGGGCGAGGAGATCGCGCACGTGCCGGAAGCGGTGCGCGAGCACACAGCGCGCCAATACGAGCGCAGCGTGGAAAAGCACGCGCAGAATCCATCCACCTCGTCCATCACGCTGGAATGGAAGTCCATGCTGCGCCGCCTGCAGCCCGCCGATCCCACCTCCTATCTCGACTGATCCCATGCTCACAGGCAAGAATCCGCCCGAAGCCATGACCGTCGACGATGGCGGCCGTGTGGCCGACCGCGCTTATCGCCGCTTGCGGCTCGCCATACTCAGCGGCGAGATCAAGCCGGGCACCCGCCTGGTCGAGCTCGACCTGGCCGAGCGCCTGAGCATGAGCCGCACGCCCGTGCGCGAGGCCATTTCGCGCCTGACCAGCGACATGCTGGTGGCGGTTCTTCCAGGCGGCGGCGTCGAAGTCGTGGACACGCAGCATGATCTCGACGACATCTTCGCGATCCGCGAAGCCCTTGAAGGCATGGCGGCCCGCCTGGCGGCCCAGCACATCGTCCGGGAGGAACTGGCCGAGCTTGATCAGATGCTCAAGTCCAGCCTCGACCTGCCGCTGGATGCCGTGCGCGAGCGCGCCGACCTCAACAACCGCTTCCATCGCAAGATCCTGCAGGCGTCGCGCTCGCCCAGGCTGATACAGATGGTCGAGGACCTGCGCGACTTCTTCATCCAGGAGGAGCAGCTGCGGCGCTATACCTCCCGCGATACCAAGACCGCCTTGCGCCATCACGCCGAGATCGTCGACGCCTTACGCCACAAGGACGGGAAGAAGGCCGAGCGCATGGTCCGCCTGCACCTGAGCCACAGCGTGGAGAAGACCAAATCCAAGAAAAAGAAAAAGCCGCTATTCGTATGACGCTGTTCCGATGCTGTTGTCTGTGAAGCTGTTCATTTAATTCTCATAATTTCTGCAAGGGGTTCGCATGTCGTTTCTGTCCCGGTTTCGTCCTGTTTTACTTTCCATGTCCGCCGGCGTCCTGCTGACGTCGGTCGCGCCGGCCTTCGCGGCAGACACGTCCATCAACGTCATGCTCTGGGGCACCACCTGGCAATCCTCCATCAAGGCGGCCAGCCAGCGCTTCACCGAGCAGACAGGCATCAAGGTCAACGTCATGACCCAGGCCTCCTCGGGTGAAGGCCTGACCAAGCTGCAGACCATGCGCGAAAGGTCCGAGGTCGATGTGTGGTTCACGACCGACTCCGTCGCGACCCGCGCCAGCGGCGACAAGGCGCTGTTCGCCCCGCTGCCCAAGGACACGATGCCCAACCTGGCACAAGTTTCGAAGGGCGCGGCGACGGATTATTACGCCGCGGCCTACGGCTACCCCATGTCCATCGTTTACCGCCCTGACCTGGTCAAGGAGCCCATCACGTCCTTCCAGGAACTGTGGACCCGCAAGGATCTGCAGGGCAAGCTGGGCGTTCCGGCCATGACCTTTTACCAGGGCCGCATGCTGATGCTGGCTTCACTGGCCTTCGGCGGGACGACCACCGACTCCGCCAAGGGTTTCGAGATGCTGACCAAGCTCAAGCCTCAGGTGAGCGTGTTCCTGACCTCCGACGCCCAGGCCCGCAATGCCCTGGCGCAGGGCGAGGTGGCCGTGCTGGTGGTGCCGCCCGCGGCGGGCAAGCGCGTGGCCGACGCGGGCGTGGCGGTGAAGGTCGTCAGTCCCAAACCCGCCATCATGAGCTATGACGTGATGATGCTGGTCAACGGCCCCAAGAAGGACTCCGCTGCCCGGTTCATCGATTTCATCATTGGCGCCCAGGAAAACGAAGCCGTCGCGGGCAGCCTGAATATGGCCCCGGTTAACGTCAACGCCAAGCCCTCGGCGATGCTGGCAGACCAGTTGCCCAAGGAAGCCGACAAGGTGTCGATGGACGAAGCCTACATCAACCAGAACATCGCCTCCTGGACGGAGCGGTTCAATAACGAAATCGCCAAGTAAGGCAGGGAAATCGGCCGGCGTGATGCCGGCCGAAACCTGGCCGCTCCCGTTGGACAGAGATCTTGTCGAGGGTCCCGCAAGGCGGAATCCTGAAAATTCAACGTGTTCGGAACGTCGATATTTGATCGCGTTCGATTGCTCAAGCCTTTGACGGCTTGGGCGAGCGCAGAGGCGCCACATCCCGGATGGGAGGCGCTCCAAAAAGACGTCGATATTCTCGATTGAATTGGGTCACGCTTTCGTAGCCGACGCGCGTCGCGGCAGTCGCTGCATCTATGTCTTCTCCTAGAAGAAGCCTGCGAGCTTCATGCAGACGCAACTGCTTCTGAAACTGCAGCGGGCTCATTGCCGTCATCGCACGAAAATGGTGATGCAGCGTCGATACGCCCATTTCCGCAAGCCCAGCCAATCTTTCCACACTCAATGGGCACGTAAAATTTTCCCGTAGCCAAGATACCGCTGCGGCGGCCTTGTGACTTTGCGTCCCGGTCATTGCGATATTCCAGAGGCGTGCACCAGCGGGGCCGCGAAGAACTCGATAGATGATCTCCTTTTCGATCAACCTGCCCAGGTGAGCCAAATCATCTGGGATGTGAAGCATCTCCACTAATCTCTCCACCGCGCCGAAAAGCTCAATGGAGGCTGGCCCGGTTGCCATCGCAGACCCTGTTGCAGCCTTCCACCCTGATCGCGTGGCAATGTCTGCAATGGTCAGCCTGACCTCGCGCAGATCCAACCGTATCAGCATTGAGATATACGGTTCATCTGGCGTAGCTTCCAGGACTTGTGTCACGGTTGGAAGATTGACGGCCGTCAGGAGAAAACGCGACGCATCGTAGACGTATGTCTCACTGCCCAGACGCACACGCTTTCGGCCACGCACGATCAAGCTGATGCTCGGCTCGTAGACGTAAGCGCTCGGAGCGGTTGGCTCTAGCACCTTGGCGAAGGATAAGCTTGGGAGGGCAGATCGCCGCTCTTCGTTGTCTCCTACAAATTCTGAGACTCTCGCCGCCAACCTTGTGCGGATTGCTTCAGTTTCCTTGCGACGATCACGGTCGACATCGTCTGGTTCCTGCATATCTGGGGTTCTCCGATCAGGCCGCGCAAGTATGCACTGAGCAAGATAAAACATTTCCCAAAAAATATACCTGGCTAGAGGATTAGGCAATGATAAGGAAGGATCGGACTACCGCCTCTGGTCGCCTGGCCCCTACAGTGAAAACCTGATTTCCCGTGCGTCGCGCTGAATCGACGGCGACATGACGTTCGATCTCAACCAGGAGTTCACATGTCTGATTCTGAAAAACTCAAGGGTACTGTTGCCCTGATCACCGGAGCATCAAGCGGCATTGGGCACGCCACGGCCCTACAGCTTGCAGCCGAAGGTGCGAAGGTCGTGCTCGTCGCTCGGCGCGCTGACCGTTTGCAGGCGTTGGCGCAGGAGATCGGCGCCAACGCACTCGCAATCACGGCTGATATCTCGAGTGCCGCAGCCTCGGTGCAGGTCATGCACGAGACAATCGATCGTTTCGGCAGGCTGGATACGCTCGTAAACGCAGCGGGGGTCATGCTCAATGGCCCCTCGGTCCAGGCGCCGCTTGAACATTGGGACCGTATGGTGGATGTTAATTTTCGTGCACTCATGTACGTTACGAAAGCAGCGCTTCCCCACTTGTTGGACGCCGTGGGCACAAGTCCAAGAAAAGTGGTTGATGTCGTAAATATTTCTTCGGTCGCTGGCCGCGTCGCCGCAGCACAAGTCGCCATTTACAACGCCACGAAGTTCGCGGTAACGGCAGCGACAGAGGCGTGGCGCCAAGAATTTACCCGCCAGTCGATCCGATTCTCGGTCGTCGAACCTGGGGCCACCACCACCGAACTATGGGCCCAAGAGGGCCAGTGGGAAGGATTCAAGGCGGCGTTCGGCGAGGTCGAGCGTCTGCACGCTGAAGACGTTGCAGAATCGGTGAAATTCATCGTCACGAGTCCTCGGCGTGTGGCCATCAATGAGATCGTAATTCGGCCGACAGACCAACCTTAAAACCGCCGCTCGCACCGCAGCTAACCGATAAACCACAGGCACGACGGTCGAACGATTCGGCCGGCTGGATTTCGCGTTCAACAATGCCGGCGTGATGGGGAACTGGGCCCCACCACAGCGTTGGAACCGCGGAAGAGACGGCCTGTCGTGGGATATTGGGCGGCAACGCAGACTCGCCATCTGATCCGCCATTCACTGTGCGCCGCGGCCACCCTCAAATGCACTCAGGCAGAGATCAACGAAGCTGCGCACTTTCGGATCCATGTAGCGGCTCGATGCGAATACGGCGTGGACAGGCGCCGGAACCTCAGCCCAGCCAGACAGCACGCATGACAGCGTTCCAGCAACCACATAGGGTTCAGCCATGAAACGCGGCAAGTGCGTAATCCCGAGTCCTGCAAGTGCGAGGTTCTTCGCCGCGATCGTGCTGTTGACGGCACAGCGCGGGGACACCATGACCTTCTCGGTATTTTCACCATTTACCAGGGTCCAGTTGGAGCGCCCCCGCATCGTCTTCATGATCAAGCTGTGGCGCTTCAGGTCGCCGACGTTCGAAAGCGCCGGCCCGCGCTTCAGATAGCCAGGGGCAGCGTACAGCCCGTAAGACACCTCGCCGAGTTTGCGCGCCGAGAGCCCCGAATCTTCGAGCGCGCCGACACGGATGGCGACGTCGAAGCCTTCATGGATGATATCGACCAGACGGTTCGTGTATTCCGCTTCCACAGTCACTTTCGGGGCCATACGCAGGAACGCCGCGATCCATTCGTCCACGACCATGGTTCCGAACTCGGATCCAGCCGTGAGCTTGAGCAGTCCTTTGGGCTCCCTGGACTGCTGCGCCACCGCCGCCTCTGCGGCTTCGGCGGCGGTCAGGATGCACATGGCGCGCTCGAAGTAATCGCGCCCGACCTCGGTCACGCTGAGGCGCCGTGTCGAGCGGGTGAGGAGCTGTGCGCCTAGCTTCTTCTCCATACGACTGACGACGCGGCTGATGCGCGCCTTGTCGGTGCCCAGCCGATCCGCAGCCGTCGTGAACGAGCCATCGGTCACAACCGCCACGAAGACGCGCATCTCCGGCAGATCGATTGATGTATTCATGGACAACAGTATGTGACTTATCCCTATATTTATCAATCAAGAGGGTAAGTCCATAGTGCGGTTCATGCAATACGTCGCACTCAATGATTACAGCGGCGGCATTGACTTGCTGCGGTTGCAAGCGTCACGGCGATCAAGACGCACATCACTCTGTCGTTCGAACGACTTGCTTGCATCGCGGCGCGCTCAGGCGTGCGTCCCATGAAACCTGTCGGCGGGCTCCCGCCGCCCTCCAATCAATATAAGGAATGCGAAGATGACACAAATAATCGGAATCATTGGCTCCGGCCTCGTCGGTAAGGCCGTCGCGCGCCTCGCGACCGCAGCTGGCTACAAGGTGGTGATCAGCAACTCCCGCGGCGCGGACACCATCAAGGACCTGATCGAGGAGCTCGGACCGCTGGCGAGCGCCGGCACCACCGAGGAGGCCATCGCGGCGGGTGACATCGTCACGCTCTCGATCCCGATCGCCGCCTCCGAGCAACTGCCCGCCGACGAGTTCGCGGGCAAGGTCGTCCTCGATCAGACGAACTACTATCCCGCATTCGGCAACAATGACGTTCTCGATAAGGGAGATCTGACCTCCAGCGGGCTGATCCAGCGGCGTTTGCCGGGAGCGAAGGTCGTCAAGGGCCTTCACAACCTCAGCTGGCTTCACATGAAGGCCAACGCCACGCCGAAGGGTTCCGCGAACCGCACGACGCTGCCGATCGCGGGTGACGACAGCGGAGCGAAGCAGGCGGTGAGCGAGTTCTTCGACAAGATCGGCTTCGATACCATCGACGCGGGCTCGCTCGCAGACAGCTGGCGAATCGAACCGGGCACGCCCATCTACTTTTGGCGCTACGCTCCGACGGTAGATCTGAAAGCGACGGGCGAAGAAGCCGAGCGCGCCTACACGCAGCCCGGCACGCGCGTGTCGCGCGAAGATGCTCGGCGCTTGATCAACGAGGCAAAGCGCCCGTCACCGATCGGCGGCACGTTCGAGGGCATGCCGCAGGTCCACGTCGACCTCTTCATGGCCCAGGCAAGCGCCGCGACCGTCAAGAAGTAAAACCTTTACATCGGGCGCCCTTACGGGCGCCCGATGACCGTTCACAGCCTCTGGCCGATAGGGTCTGCCCGGCCCGCCGGGCAAGTGGAACCATGCAACTGGCGCCTCTCGTCGCGCCGATGTTTGCCATTCGTGTCGCCTCGTACACCAACCGATTTATTGATGCATTTATAGACAACGGTCTGTAGTTTTTTCTGCTATTTATCTATTTTTCGATCATCCCTAGAGTAATGCTTTTAACGCACTACAGGGAAGCTCGAAAGCAAATGAAAATAGGAATTTTGAATGCCGGCAATGTCGGCAGTCGTCTAGCGCGAGCCTGGGCAGCCGCAGGTCATGACCTCGTCATTGCGAAGGACGGCGAGGATCGCAAGATCGCACCGTTGCTGGCAGAACTGGGCGACAGGGCCCGGCTCGGCACGATCCGCGAGGCCGCCGAATTCGGCGAGGCCGTTTTATTCTCCGTTTACTGGCCGCGGGTTGACGCGATCGTCAGCGAAGTAGGCAACGCGCTCGATAGCAAAACGGTCATCGAGACCATGAACCCGCTCGGCGTCACCGCGGAATTTCAGCACTTCCACGAGCTGGACTTCATGCGCGACAACTCGACCTCCGAGGTTTTGCAACAACGCCTGCCGAAGGCTCGGATAGTCAAAGCGTTCAATCTTCTGGGATCGCCATTGCTTGAGGCCGCAGCTTGGTCGAAGTCGCCGGTGCAGCCCAACGTCTTCTATGTCAGCGACGACACATCGGCCGGGCAGGTAACGCGCGGCCTGATCGCTGATGCTGGGTTCAAGCCCATCAACGCCGGCCCCCTCAAAGGCGCCCGGCAGCTGGAGCAGGCCGGCGTCCTGCTGCACCACATCGCCGAGCATGAATATGCCGGGGACTCAGAGGGTCTCACCCGGCTGGCGCTGTCGGTTATCGAGGCAAGTCCCGGCCCGATCGTACGCGAACGGATCACCTGAGCCACCTCGCAATCCAAGCCGCAAGGCCGCTGAAGCCACAGAACGTCTTACCTAGGAAAATCTCATGTCCCAGTCCCTCAAGGGCAAAACCGCTCTCGTCACCGGCGGATCGCGCGGCATAGGTCGCGCGATTGCCGAACGGCTTGCGGCCGATGGTGCGACCGTCGCCCTCACCTACAACGCAAGCAGCGCAGGCGGAGACGAAGTTGTCGCGACCATCGAAAAAGCGGGCGGCACCGCTTTCGCGCTCCACGCCGACCTGGTCGATGCCGCCGCGATCCCGGCATTATTCGATGCGCTCGACCGCGAGTTCACTGCGAGGAAGGGCAGCAAGGCGCTCGACATTCTGGTCAACAACGCCGGCAATTCCGGCTGGGGCGGCCTTGCCGATGCGACGCCGGATGCATGGAACACGATGTTCGCGGTTCACGCCCGCGCACCGTTCTTCGTCGTTCAATCCGCGCTGACCCGTCTCACCGATGGTGGCCGAATCATCAATACGTCCTCCGGTCTGGCCACTCGCCCATTGCCGGCCGTCCCCATCTACTCCATGGCCAAGGCGGCCATCAACAACCTGACCCATGCGCTGGCGATGGAGTTGGGACCTCGTGGAATCACGGTGAACGCCGTGGCGCCGGGCTGGACGCGAACGGACATGAACGCCGCTGTCCGCGAAAACGCCGACATGGTGAAGGCGATCGAGGCCGATACCGCGCTGGGACGCTTTGGCGAAACCTCAGACATCGCCGCAGTCGTGGCTTTCTTGGCCTCCGATGACGGCCGTTGGGTGACTGCCCAGGTAATTGAAGCTAGCGGCGGCTACAAGCTTTGACTCCGCCTGGGCGAAATTAATGGCCACTATAGATGAGTTGACGTTCTCGCCGAGAGGGCCCGCGGGACCGACAGAGTGAATGAGACGCGTGCTTGGTCAATCGAACGCACGGAGACCGCGCTGTACCGCTGGCCGCGCCTCGACTCTGCGAAACCATGCCGCCATCTCCTGCGAGCCATCCCATGGCACGTTTGCCCTGAGCGACTTGAGAATGGTAAACGCCGCGATGTCGGCGATCGAGAACTCGGCGCCCGCCATGTAATCGTTATGCTTGAGAAAGCGCTCGGCTTGCAGCGCGGCCGTCGCGTAGCGCCCTTGCAGCAGCGAAGCGCCGTCAGGCTCGCCAGCACGCTGCAGGAAGAATCCGGCATGACTCGGCGCAATGACGTCGGTCAAGAAAAAGAAAAAACGTTCCAGGACCACTGGTCAACACAGTTCCAGTGACGTGAAAAAATCTGCTTCTCCTGCACTTCGACAGCAAGAACATGACATCCGCCCAGCTGAATGATGGCTCCGTCTTCCCCGCTGACGTTTAGCGTCTGCGGGAGCCGTTCAGATTGCAAGCTGTTGAACTTATGACGGCTCAGAACCGCCAGTTCATGGTTAGCGTGCCGGCATTCTGCTGGTTGCCGGCGCCGAACTGCCCGTTGTAGGCGACGCCGAGCGTAGCGTACTGGTTCATCGCAATCTCGGCGCCCAGTTCCACCACCGTGGCGTTGCGCGCGATGGGCGCGCCCGCCACGGTGAAGGCCTGGCTGCCATCGAAGGAGAGCGTGGCTTCGGGATGCACATCACCGTAGGCATGGCGCCACCCTATCGTGCCGTGCAGGCTGGCCGCGGACTGACCTACATCGAAGCTCGTGCGCGCATGCAGGCCCAGCGTGCTGGTGCCCAGCCGGTTGCGGCTGCTTGCGCCGCTCAGCGCTGCATCGCCGCCGGATTCGGAGAAACCCCGCATGCGCAGGTCGCTGTAATCGGCGGCTACGAATGGCTCCAGTCCGACGCGGTCGTTCAGCTTCAGCGCATAGCCCAGCTCGGTAAAGAACTGCGCCGTGCTGGCGCCATAGCTGGCCTTCAGCGTCTGGTTGTCGCCCGCGGCGTCCACGTTGCGCTGGCTCTTCACGTCATGCCAGGTATAGGCGGTGCCCAGCGTCAGGTTGATCTTGCCGGCGCCGGCCTGGAAGGCCTTGCCGCCGTAGACGACAGCGCTGTAGCTGTCGATGTTGGCGGTGGATGACGCGTCGTCAACGGAGATGTGGGTGTTGGTATAGCCCAGCGCACCGCCCAGCCGCCAGCCGCTGCCCACGCCATGGTCACCGCCCACGAACAAGCCGCCATCGGTCTGACGCGACTTGGCGGCGTTGCCGTCTCCCTCCAGCGTGCGCCAATTGCCGAAGACCTGGGCCCACATGGGTTGCGCCCCCGATTGCGGCAACGCGGATGCGTTGCCCCCGCCCAACTGCGCAATGGCGGGACCCGGCAATTGGCCGGCGTCCATGTTGGCGCGCAGATGCAGCTTGGGCAGGTTCACCACATTGCCGCCCAGGCTCTGCAGGCCGGATACCGTGCTGGCAAAGGATTCGCCGGACAGGGAGGCGAAGACCGCCGGCGGCGCGCCTTCCGGCAGGTTCAACACGCGGGAGTAGAGGCCGTTGCTGGTGGGCAGGCTTTGCAGCGCATTGGCCACGGAGCGCTGGTTGCCAGTCATGGCCAGATCGGCGAAGCGGATCGGCCGTGTCGGTGTGCCACTTCCAGCTCCGGTCTCGCCGCCCCCGCTGCCGGTCTCGCCGCTCCCGCCACCGGCATCACCGCCCCCGTCGCCAGGATCCACCGGCACCCGCTTCAGTTCCACATCCATCGTCACGTCGTGAGCGTCATAGGACAACGTGGGCGCCAGATAGGCCAGGTTGCTCGACACAGAATCGAAGCGGCCATTCAGGCCGCCATCCGCGCGGAGGATCTTGTACAGGGTCGACGCGGCGTAATCGCCACTCGCACCCACGTGCAGCACCGAGCCGGCCAGGTTTGCGGCGCCCGTCACGTGCACGCTATCGGTGGAGGTGCCCGGGCCGGCGTCCACACGGTAAGCCGAACCAGGCGCGAAGGTCAGGTCACCGTTCACCGCCAGCGTGCCGACCGGAATCGCGGCCGTACCCGGCGACAGGGTGCCGCCGCTGGCCAAGTTGGTCGTCCCCACCGAACCATTGCCCGCCAGCGTCGCGCCGTTCGCCACCGCCATGGCGCCGTTGACGCTGGTGCCGGCCAGCGTCAACGTGTGGCCCGCATTCACGTTCACTTGCGCCACGTTGATGGCGGCAGCGGGAGTGAAATCGGTATTGATATTGACAGTGGCGCCGGCACCCGTGATGGTGCCAGTGATGGCGCCACCGTTCACATTCAGCGTCGCGGTATCCAGGACCACCTTACCATCCAGCATGCCTGTATTCGTGACGACGATCGGCGCTGTCGGCGCCACGATGTAGATTGCGGTCGGCGCGGTGATGGTGCCGCTGTTATCGATGCCCCCCGTCACGGTGGAGTTTTCTACCCTGATACCAAACGCCCCCCCGGCTATGGTTCCGCGATTCTCGATGCTCCCCACGGCTGAGGCTGTAAACAACGCGATGCCGGATGCCGTGTTGATGGTGCCGGCGTTCACTATGCGACCGGTCAACGTACCGCCGCTCCCCAGGAAGATGCCGTAACCGCTGCCTCCCGTGATCGTGCCGCTATTGATGATGTCGCCGTTCAAGGGGGCGCCAGCAGTCACCCGGATGCCGGTGTCGGTGCTGTTGATGGTGCCAGCATTCACAATATCCCCGGTCATGGGCGTCGCGCTGTTTAACGCGATGCCGTTTGCGGAATTGATCTGTCCCGTCGAGGTGTTGGTGATGCCGCCGTCTGTAACACCACCGTTAACTAAGAGGATGCCGCTTGAACCAACGAGCGGATTCGTGATCGTGCCTTCGTTCCGTATGCCGTGCATAACGACGGAGTCTTGGATCGATAAGGTTTGCGCGGTGCCCGAGGCCGTATTCAGCAAACTTCCCACCTGCGCCCCGCTCTGGAGCAGGATTCTACTGGCGGTGCCGCTATTGCTCAGCGTGCCACCCACTTGTGTGCTACTCAATAGCAACGTGGACATCGTGCCGGTATTCGATATATCTCCGTCCACCGATCCGCCGGCAAAAAATACCTGCGAATCCACCCCTGGCGTCAACGAGCGGATCACGCCGTCATTGACGAAGTCACCGTGGATCGACACGTTATAGAAACCCAGGACGTACGTCACGGCAGCTGTCGCGTGATTTTGAATGACGCCGGCCGTGCCGTTGTGGAAGCTCCCGTTGATGGTGGTGTTGAACGCCAGCACCGTGTAATCGTCGGAGGAACTATCCAGGGTACCGTTATTCGTGAAATTCTGGGCAATGGTCGTGTTGTCGATTTCAACAGCACGCGCAGTGACAGGTCTGCCCGGGTACGGGACGATCTGCACCGTGCCATTGTTGACGAAGCTGTCCAGTGTGGGAGCATTGACGAATATACCGAACAGCGGGTTGTTGCCAGAAACGTCGTTCGCCAACTGGATACTGCCGCCTGCATCGATCTGGATGGTGCCGATGGCGGCGCCCGCCGGGGCGTTAACACCATATTGCACGTTGGTTCCTGGCGCGATCTCCCCGGTACCGGTCACCTGCAGCGATTGACCGGCCCCCAACGTGCAGGTCTCCGTTGCAGGACCGGATACCACGACCACCCCCCCGGCCGCCGCCGGGCATGATGCGGCGTGTGCCCCGGTTGCGGCCGCGGCCGCAAGCAGGGCCGTACTCAAAAGCGTCAGACGGAAGCGCGGGTGGACGGGCTGCATTTTTTATCCCGAAGAGGTAGGGCAACTGGATTTGATGTATTCAGAAAGGCAGCCGATAGCTGATGCTGCCCCAGTACCGTGTGGTCTCGGCTTCAGTAGTGGCGTTGCCAGCCAGCGAGAAAGTGCCTTTACCCACGCCTACTTCCATCCCCACGCCGAAGCGCAGCCAGTTCTGCTTGTAGTTCTGGCCATCCAGGCTGAAGGAAGACAGGCCCAGGATTTCACCGTTGGCGTCGCTGCCCTTGCTTTCGAAGCGATGCACGCCTTCGACGCGGCCGAGCAGCTTGACCTTGTCCGACAGGTCGTAGACCGCGTCCAGGCCCAGCCGCGCTTGTGTCGAACCGTCGCTGCGCGCGTCCCATTCCACGGGGAAGCCGCCACCGCTCTCCGTATAGCTGCCCATGCGGTTGCGCATGTACAGCAGCGACGTATAGGGCGTCAGCGCGTAACGCTCGCCCTGGACGGCGTTCAGCCAATCCAGGCGTCCCTGCACCGCCCAGGTATGCTGCGTTGCCGAGCCGGTGGAATGCACCTGGAAACCGGCGTTGTCATAGCCGCGGCGCACGTCCACATCACCGAAGTTGTAGTAGGCGCTCAAGGTGCCATACAGCGGCGTGCCAGGAATGGCGGAGATGAACTCCGGCAGGATGTAGGTGCCCAGCGCGCGGATGTTGCCGTCATATACCGTGTCCTGATCGCTATAGCTGCGACCGATGGCGATCTTGCCCATGGATTTCTCGCCGATGCCATGCGCATAACCGATTTCGATCGATCCCTGGTTGGCGTGGGTATCGCTCGATACATCGGCGCGGCCCCAATCGCCGGTGCTCCAGACGTATTGCTGATTGCCCGAGATCAGGCCGCGCATCGGCTGCCATGCGCGCCGGTCAACACCATATTGGTTGCTTGCAGCGACTGGCTGGGCCCCTGCGCGGCGGCCGACAGGCTGCTCATGAAATTGGACAGGGTGATGATGCCGGAACCGGCGCCGGTGGCGGGGGGCGTCTCCGGCGCGGACGGGGCGGAGGGGCTGGTGGGCGATGTCGGGTCGACAGGCGTCACCGGCGCGGTGGTCGTCTCCACGACGCGCGCGATGTAGACGTTGCCATCCGACAAAGTGCCCGAAACCGTATTCCCATCGGCGCTCACGGCTTGCGCTGTCGCAATCGCGACCGCGCTGCCGGCCACCGCGATGCCCTTGCTGTTCAACCACTCCGGAATGGTTTGCATGCCGGTGGCAGCGGTCCAGCGGTAGCCGTCCGAGGAAGAGGGGCTCGTCGCTGACTGGGAATATCCAACCACCACGTTGCCGCTGGCATCGACACCGTACGCGATGGAATTCGTATTGATGTCGCCATGAAGCACCCCCAGGCTGACAATGCCGGTGGGTGCTGTCCATCGGAAGGATCTGGTTTTTCCTGATGCGCCGTCCAGGGCGGTGCCCACCACGACGTCTCCTGAAGCGTTCAAGGAAGTCGGCACCAGGTAGGCGCCGCCATTCAGGTGCCCTAGATCGGTCATGCCACCTGCGGCTGTCCAGCGAAAGCCATTGATACCCGTTGATGAATCGACTGGGAAACCGAAGCCGACCCCAACCGTCCCATCGCTGTTGAGCTTGGTGAGCGAACTGCCGCCTGTATAACTATTGGTCGGATCCAGTCGGGTTACGACCGAGGATCCCAGGTTCTGCACGATTGCATTGCCTATTCCAGTCGAATCCGAGAAGGTCGCCGATCCACCCACAACCTTACCGTCCGCGCTGATCGCCAGCAGAGTCGCGCTGGTCGCGCCGGGAGTCACCACAGTGACGCGCGTGCCGGTAGTCAGATCCCAGATGACACCTTGGGTCGGAACCGGGCCGCCGGGGCCGGTATAGCCTACTGCGGTGCCCACAGCCAGCGTGCCATTGCCATTGATATCCGTGGCCACGGTCGACGTCGCGGGATCCGCGCTCAAGAACGAGATGCCGCCAGCGGACGTATAGGTGAAGGGCGACTGTGTGTTAGTTGCGCTGTTCGTCGCGCCGCCCACCACCACACTGCCGTCGCCGCTCATGCGCAGGGATATTCCGTATACAGTGCTTGCGACGCTCAAATCAGTACTTGCGAAAGTCCCTGTGGTCACTCCGCCTGAGTATGTGGTTTCAGCGAAAGCCGCGCTGCTGCCGCAAGCGAGGGAAATCGAGAGGGCGAGTACGCTGGGACGAAATGAAGGATGACTTGCTTTCGAGAAGAAAGAATTCATGAGAGTCCAGGAATGGCGAGCGTTCGAACTGATTCATCAACCGCGCCCAAACCTGGTGCGATAGTCGATTGAATTCAGTGTTTATTCAGAATTACTGAGAACAAAGGCAGAGGGAACCGTCGAACAATTGCCCTCTTAAAATCGCAGAGGGGAGCGATGACAGGCTTGCTAGCCCAGATATGTTCCCAAAGCTTACGATTGCGAAGAAATGTGATCGCGAACATACTCGGTCACGCGATACGTCGTCAATGCGGATTAGTCTGAACGGCGTAGCGAAATGCAGCCCCTGCAGGCCTCGGCGAAAAGAAAACCGCTCGGGAGCAGCCGATGACGAGCCAATCAAACCCGCCGCGCATCAAGGAAAGCTCCGGTTCGACGCTGGACAAGCCAGGACCCGGGCCTTTGTCGACTATGTCACCGAAGCCTTTCGGCGCAACAAGCTAAAGGAGCGCCTGGCCAAAAGCCTGGCCGTGTAACGCCTGCCGGTTCGGTTCAGCGGTTGCGGCGGGCGGGGATGAAGCTGTCGACCACAACATCCCATGGCGGTGGCGCTGCAAACACGTCCGATAGCAGTATCAGGAAGGCTTTCACATTGGGGCTGGCGCGGCGGCTCTCGGGCCACAGTGCGGTGATATTGGAGCGATTGACCGCGTACTTCGGCATCACCGGGACCAGCTCGCCGCGCTTCACATGGGACGCGGCCAGATAGGTTGGCATGATGCCGATGCCACCGCCGGCGATGACCACTGCTGCCACGACATCGCTGACATCGGCAACTATGCCGGCATTGGAGGCAACCTCGACGATTTTGCCGCCCACCGCAAATGGCCAGCGCAAAGCCTGGCCTGAACTTTGAAAGCGGAAATTCACACATTCGTGCCCGGCCAGATCCTCCGGCCGCCGCGGCGTTCCCCGCCTTTCAAGGTAGGACGGCGCAGCAAAGGCACAGATGCGGTGCGGCGCAAGGCGCCGCGAAATAAGGCGCGAGTCGGGCACATCACCCACGCGGATCGCGACGTCGATGCCTTCAGCAATCATGTCGGCCATCTGGTCGCGGATGCGTAGATCCACCACGAGCTCAGGATGGCGCGCCCGAAAACCCGCCAACGCCGGTGCCAGGACATGCACGCCGATCGGATATGGCGCTGCGATGCGGATGATGCCGGAGGGGCCGTTGCGCGTGGTCATGGCCGCCTGCTGGATTTCCTCGGCTTCCTGCAGCAGCCTGAGGACACGCTCGTGAAGCGCCTCGCCCTCATGGGTCAGCCGCAGCGACCGGGTGGTCCGCACGAACAGCGGCACCCCCAATTGCTGTTCGAGGCGTGCAATGCTCTTGCTGACGGCCGATGGCGAAATCGCCAGCGCGCGGGCAGCGGCGGAATAGCTGCCGAGCGCCGCCGCCTTGGCAAAAGCAATCAAGCCAGTAAGCCTGTCGAGGGTTATCTGTTCCATGACGGCACTTATATTATTCCGATCAAGTCTCTTATGGAACAAGTAGCCGCTTCCTAGAATGCGATCACGCACTTGCGTGAATCCACTTCCAGAGGAGCACTCCATGAACATCCTATCCGTCCAGGCACCCGCGCTTTCCAACAATTCCTCCCTCGCCGGCAAGACCGTGCTGGTCTTCGGAGGCACCTCCGGGATCGGTCTGGCGACCGCCGTGCAGGCCAGGGATGCCGGCGCCGAAGTGATCGTGGTGGGCTCGGATCCCGCGCGCTCAGCCGCGGCGGCTGCAGAACATGGCTTGCAATGGCGCGCTGCCGACATTACCGACCGCCAGGCGCTGGCCGTGGAACTGCAAGACATCGGCCACGTGGATCACTTGGTATTGATGGCCGGCTCCTTCGTCGTCGGCAAGATCCTTGAGGCCGACACCACTTACCTGCGCCGCGCCTTCGATGAACGAATCTGGGCCGCCATCGATGTGATTCGAGCGCTGCACGAGCGGCTCGACGCGCACGCGTCGGTCACCTTCATTTCCGGCGTGCTGGCCGATCGCCCCAATGCCCAGGGCACCGCCGTCCCGGCCGCTGCCTCGGCCGCGATGGAAGCACTGGCTCGCGGCTTGGCATTGGAACTGGCGCCGCGTCGCTTCAATACCCTCTCGCCCGGCACCACCGATACCCCGCTGCTGGGACGCACGCTGGGCAGCGCGCGTGGCGGCTATGTGGCCGAGCTCAGCGAGAAGCTGCCGCTGAAGAAGATCGTCTCAGTGCGGCAGGCCGCGGCAGCAGTGATGTTCCTGATCCGCAATGACTTCATGAACGGCGAAACCCTGCATATCGATGGCGGCCAGCGCCTGGTATGAGCCGGATTTATCGCCCTCTGCCCCTCCTTGCCCACAGGTGACCCCATGACTTCGCTTTTCGATCCGATCCAGCTGCCAAGCCGCCTGGCTGGACGATCGGAACAGAACACAGGTTGTGCTCGAGTACCCGTCGACTTGAGGGTGCGCCGATAGTCCCAATCCGGAATAATTCCATTTTGGATGACCGATGCGGTTTGGGCCATCCGGCTCAGACATCACTGTATGTGAGCAGTCACCTTTGGCTATTTCTCGGATTTTTCTGTTTGTCCACAACAAGTTAGCTGGACCCAGCCAATTCCATTCAGGCGAACGAAATTCCACACGGGGTGAACTTCGACAGCCGGTGCTCACCTCACCAAAGTTGTAACAGCCACCCCCTCCCCCCTTGAACCAGAAATTTCGATCCCTATAATTAGCACTCGCCTCCGGTGAGTGCTAACAAGCCTATTCGCCCTTCCGGCCTCCGGGGCAAGCGAGACAACCCCCTTACCGTTTAAGAAAACAGGAGTTCTTCATGGCCCTGCGTCCTCTGAATGATCGCGTGATCATCAAGCGTCTGGACAACGAGCGCAAAACCGCCTCGGGCATCGTCATCCCTGACAGCGCCGCTGAAAAACCCGATCAAGGCGAAGTCGTCGCCGTCGGCCCCGGCAAGCGCACGGAAGACGGCAAGATTCTGCCGGTCGACCTGAAGGCAGGCGACAAGGTGCTGTTCGGTAAGTACGCCGGTCAGTCGGTCAAGGTCGATGGCGAGGAACTGCTCGTCATCCGCGAGGAAGAAATCCTCGCCGTGATCCAGTAATCCATCCTCCTCAGAATTCTCCGTAAGGAAAGAATATGGCTTCCAAGCAAGTCCTGTTTGGTGACGACGCCCGCGTGCGCATCGTCCGCGGCGTGAACATCCTGGCTAACGCTGTCAAAACCACCCTGGGCCCCAAGGGTCGCAACGTCGTGCTGGAGCGCTCGTTCGGCGCCCCGACGGTGACCAAGGACGGCGTGTCCGTCGCCAAGGAAATCGAACTGAAAGACAAGTTCGAAAACATCGGCGCGCAACTGGTCAAGGACGTTGCCTCCAAGACCTCCGACAACGCTGGTGACGGCACCACCACCGCCACCGTGCTGGCTCAAGCCATCGTCATGGAAGGCCTGAAGTACGTCGCCGCCGGTTTCAACCCGATCGACCTGAAGCGCGGCATCGACAAGGCTGTCGCCGCCGCCGTCGCCGAACTGAAGAAGCAATCCAAGCCGGTCACCACCAGCAAGGAAATCGCTCAAGTCGGCTCGATCTCGGCCAACAGCGACACCTCCATCGGCCAGATCATCGCTGACGCGATGGACAAGGTCGGCAAGGAAGGCGTCATCACCGTCGAAGACGGCAAGTCGCTGGAAAACGAGCTGGACGTCGTCGAAGGTATGCAATTCGACCGCGGCTACCTGTCGCCCTACTTCATCAACAACCCGGAAAAGCAAGTTGCCGCGTTGGAAGACCCGTTTGTCCTGATCTACGACAAGAAGATCAGCAACATCCGTGACCTGCTGCCCGTGCTGGAACAAGTCGCCAAGTCCAGCCGCCCGCTGCTGATCATCGCCGAAGACGTCGAGGGCGAAGCCCTGGCCACTCTGGTTGTGAACAACATCCGTGGCATCCTGAAGACCACCGCCGTCAAGGCGCCTGGCTTCGGTGACCGCCGCAAGGCCATGCTGGAAGACATCGCCATCCTGACCGGCGGCGTCGTGATCTCCGAAGAAACCGGCATGTCGCTGGAAAAGGCCACGCTGCAAGAGCTGGGCCAAGCCAAGCGCATCGAAGTGGGCAAGGAAAACACCACGATCATCGACGGCGCTGGCGACAGCACCTCGATCGAAGCTCGCGTCAAGCAAATCCGCGTGCAAATCGACGAAGCGACCTCGGACTACGACCGTGAAAAGCTGCAAGAACGCGTGGCCAAGCTGGCCGGCGGTGTTGCCGTGATCCGCGTCGGTGCTGCCACCGAAGTCGAAATGAAGGAAAAGAAGGCTCGCGTCGAAGATGCCCTGCACGCTACCCGTGCAGCGGTTGAAGAAGGCGTCGTGGCTGGTGGCGGCGTGGCTCTGCTGCGTGCCAAGCAAGCTATCGTCGATCTGAAGGGCGACACGCCTGACCAGAACGCCGGTATCAAGCTGATCCTGCGTGCCGTTGAAGAACCCCTGCGCACCATCGTCGGCAACGCCGGCGAAGAAGCCAGCGTCGTTGTCAACAACGTGCTGGGTGGCAAGGGCAACTACGGCTACAACGCCGCGACCGGCGAGTACGTCGACCTGGTCGAGCAAGGCGTGCTGGATCCCACCAAGGTGACCCGCACCGCTCTGCAAAACGCCGCCTCCGTCGCCAGCCTGCTGCTGACCGCCGAAGCCGCCGTGGTCGAACTGGCCGAAGACAAGCCCGCTGCTCCGGCTATGCCCGGCGGCATGGGTGGCATGGGCGGCATGGACTTCTAAGAAGTCTTTGCCTGAAAGGTGGCCGGTGACGGCTGCCTTCCCAAGCAAAAACCCTGGATCGGTTTGCACCGATCCAGGGTTTTTTTATTGATGCTTAGGAGATATAGGGGGCTGCGCCCCCTATGCCCCCCATGGGGGAGGATTTGAAGGGGCTCCGCCCCTTCGACCCCCGGGCGCCGGCTAACCCCGTAGTGATGAGAGTGGGAAAGGGCCGGGCCCTTCGACCCCGGCCGCCCGGCGGCATATCCGGCGAGGGGATTTGAAGGGGCGGAGCCCCTTCACACGTCCCGGTGGCAGGCGCCACCCAAGACTGCGCCCCAGCAAAAACTCAACTCTTGAAGTACGGACGCTCTTGCGCGAACAGCAACGCATTTGCCCCACGCCGCCAGGCCGCGGGCGTGTCCTTGCCCAGCAGGACCGTGGCCATGGCATAGGCCTGGCCTCGCAGCACAGGCGGGACGCCATCGAGACTTTGCTCGGCAACGACCACAGGGCGCTTCTGCTGGATCGCATCCAGGAAGCCGGTCATCGCCGTCTTGTACCGCTGCAAATCATCAGGCAGCTGCGCCATCAACGGTGCATAGTCGCGTTTGCTACGCGCGGCCAGGGCGATGCTGGTCCAGATGGTGTCCTCGTCCAGCCCCTGCCCCACCGGCAACGCCAGCGCGCGGTCGACCGCGGCTTGCGTCGCGCCATCGGATGCGCCGACCAGACGCAGGATGCGCGCCTCGGTATCCGGCTTCTTATGCGCCAGATTCACGGCGACGTCCAGACGCCCCTGTGCCAAAGCCGAGAACGCCTGCAGGTCAGGCCGCCGTTCCAGACCTTGCCCGCTCTCCAGCGTCCGCAGAATGCTCAACTGACGCGAGTGGCTGGCAAGCTCGTCCATCCGGAACGTGTCCGGCCGGCCCACGGCACGCATGACGCGAGCCAGATCCACCGCGACGGCGGATTGCAGCATCGGCAGGCGCTGATAACCCGCCAGCATGCGCGGTTGCGCCGTGGCCCAATCGCCCTTGCTGGCAGCGATATAACCGGACGCGTAGGCGAACCACGGATGCTGCGGCCAACGCTTGTTGCCGTCGACGAAAGCCTGATCCTTGGCGGGTGACTCCGGCAGGCAGCGCGCCGCCAGGTATTGCAGATCCATGTCGTTCGGATTGGCCTGGGCCTGCTGCGTCATCTCCTGGCACACCGCATCGTGCTTGGCGCCGGTCGTCGAATCCTGCCGCAACCGGTTCAACAGAATGTCCTTGGGCGCGGCGCGCAGGCGCTGCGTCAACACCTCGTCGAATCCAGGCACGCCAACGGCAGCCATCAACCACTGAATGGAATTCGGACTGTTGGGGGCGTCCCAGCGTGCATGGGCCAGCACCACTGCCGCGCGCTCTTCCTTGGAAGGAACCAAACGCAGCAGATCCTCCGGACTACCGTCGCCGCCACCCTCAAGCGCGGTGCGCGTGGCGCCGCCGCCCTTGGTCTTGACCGAGCTGGGCGGCTCGCGGAACAGGTAGTCGACGTTGATGGTGCTCCAGCGCGGCGCGCCATGCTGCACCGGCGGACGCTCGGTCGCATTGCCGTAGGCAGCCGTGTACTCGACCAGCGGACTGGCGCCGGCCACGTTATAGACGATATGGGAAAAACGATTGTCCACATCGCCGTTGAAGGACTCGATCACCTCGCCCTTCAGCGTACGGGTCTCCACCGTATACGCGGCCCCCGGCGACAGCTCGTGACTGGCGTAACCATGCGCCGCCACCTGCAGGCGCACCTTGTCGCCCACGCTGACCACGACCGGTTGGCCCAGGCCGTTATAGACGGTCAAGGACGCGCTGCCGATGAAGCTGCTGACACCCAGCACCACCGCGACGATGGAAGCAGCAACCGCCAGCCGCAGCAAGGAAGGGAACATGCCGTCGGCAATAAGGAAGCGGCTCCACCAGTTCAACTTGGTCTGGCGCTGGCGCTCCTGGCCCGGCAACAACGCCGAGTAGGAAACCGGCACGCGCGGCGGCGCTTCCGCGGCATCGAGCGGGGTCTGTTGCAGGGCGTGCGCGGCGATGCTCGCTTCGGTGCGCAACAATTCGTCGAGGGCCCGGCTGCGCAAGGCGCCCAGCATACCCGTGGCGGTGTTGACCCAGCCGTCGATCACATCGATCCAGTCGCCCAGGTTCTTGGCGGTGGGCTCGGTCAACTCGAACTTGCCCAGCTCCTTGGGAAAGTCCTCGATGCCGGTGGCTGCGGCCAGGCGCGGATTGAGTTGCACCTCGGCGGCCTTGGCATAGGTCTGCTGCAGGGTCGCGTAAAGATCGTTTGCCGCCACGAGAACGCGCTTACGGCCACCTTTGCTGACGCGGCGGGCAGCGGTCTCGACCGAAATCCAGCTTTGGAAAGCGCCGTTGGCGTCCCGCAGATTGGCTTCGGCATGATCGGCGAAATGCAGGGCGCGCAGCACGCCTTCCAGATAGGCGGCCCACTCCGGACCCGCGGCCCGCGCCGCGGCCAGATGCCAGCTGCGGCAGGCGTAGTCATGATCGCGCAGACGGCCACGCACCGTGTCCAGCGCCCGCTGCGTCGCCGCCAGCAGCGATGGCAACTCCGACAGCGACGCTTCGCCGCCGCGATGGCGGATCTTGTTGCCATCGACCTTGAGATCCCCTTCTTTGAGGCCGCGCAACTGATCCACGTCCAGTTCCAGCGCGCGCAATTCTTCCATGTCCTGCGTCAGGCTGGCCGGATAGAAAGTCGCATGCAGCGCGGGATCGGCGGACGCCGTGGGATCGAACAAGCCGGCGGCGTCGACCGTGTGACGGACCGGCGAACGGCCGAAGTAGATGCCGCGATAACGGCTGTCCAGATACTCGCGGTTGAATTGCTCATCCAGGCGCTGCAAGGTGACTTCAAGGGCTTCCGGCGCTACCGCGTCTTTGTCCTTGGGTCCCAGGGTCACGTCCGTCAGGCGCAGGCGCAGGGTCTCGACGTCGCGGAACAAGTCCCACGCACTGCCCTCTTCCACCGGCGACGGCACGTAGTTGGCCTTGGCGTTGGCTTCGCGCTCATGGTTCAGCGGGTGCGTCAGCCACATGCGGGGCGGCTGCGCCAGACCCGCCTTGAACACCCGGTACTCGGCCGGGTTGTCGGCCGGCACGGGGGCGACGATGCCATAGGTCGGGTCGTTGAGGATCCGGCGCATATGGCCAAGGATGCGGGTCTGCACCGCGAAGATGTCGGCCGGCGCATGGCCATCGCCCTTCTCGTTGAAGGCGAAGCGCAGGGCACGGTCCCAGGAATCATCGGCGGCCTGCAGGCGATGCAGAGCATGCACCAGGGCATCGCTGCCGGTGAGGTGCACCGCCACCAGGTCGGCGTTCAATTCCATTTCACGCGACAGGGCGCGCTGCATGATGACGACGACGCGGAACGCGGAATCCACCAGGGCCCGGATGGCCCAGACGATCAGGCTGATCAGCCAGCCCACCCACGCGATGCGGAAGTCCGACCGGGAAATGGATTGCAGGAAGCGATCGAAACGGTCGCGCCGTGCCACCAGATGGCCGGCGATCTGCTGCGCCACGTAGACCCAGCGGCCCACGGCCATCGAACGCTGCGCGAAGTGGCCGAACTCGTGCGCCAGCACGGCGCGCAACTCGGCCAGGCTCAAGACGTTGACCAGGCCCAGGCCAATCTCCAGATTCTTGCGCGAGGGCAACAGCAGATTGAGGATGGACAGGTCGTAGGACACCGACGCGTTCACGCGTGATGACAGGAAAACCCGGTGCGGCCGCGGCGCGCCGGCGGCATCGGCCATCGCGTGCAGAAAGGTGAAGAGTTCCGGCTGCGTATCGGCCTTGATCTCATATTCATCGTCGTCGCTGCCGCGCTTGACGAAGAACAAGCCCTTGAGCATGAAGGCGGCAAGGAAGGCCGCGCAGGTGCCGATCGCGAAGCCCAGGAAAGCGCCGTCGCCGCTGGACGTGATGGCGCCTGCAATCATGCGGTAGGCGGTGAACACCAGCCAGCCGGCCAGTCCCAGGTAAAGCACCATGAACACCAGTAGGCCGCCGACGGCGACCCATGCACGGTTGCGATAGGCGCTTGTGGCGCGCGGGGGCGCGGAGGTCGCGGGGAAGCCTGGCGGCAGCGAGTCGGGTAGGGTAGACACGAGCAAGTTCCGTCGTAGAGGGGCCCATTCCCAGGGGAGAGCGGGCCCTTGGCCGGCTTTGACGCCGGCGCGGGTTTTCTTGGAGTGGGATCGCGTCGCGGTGGACTTGCTGACCGCAACGCGGAGCGCTCGCATCGTAGGCGCAGGCGCTTCCGCCTTTGCTACAAGCCGAAACATGATGTGTAAGAGTTGGAATCAATCCTAAGGGGTGTGTCAGGACGTCGGGGAAACCCTCTAATTTTTTGGCGCCAATTTCGGATAGAATTTTTTCGTGCACTTTTTACATGACGGGTCGCCTCCGAGAGAAGGAGCGGCCCTTTCGTCTCCCCTCTGACACCACTGTCGCGCACCCGCAGGACGGCTCGATGACCTCTCCTCAGCAATTTCCTTTTGTTTCCGTTTCCGGCAAACCGCAAGTACGGGGCAAGCAATACGGCCAGATCGCGGCTGACCGCGTGCGCAAGAGCGTGGCCATGTATGGCCAGACCCTGGTCACCCTGGGCTACGACGGTCCGGCCCGATCCCGCCTGATCAATGCCTTCGCCAAGGAAATCGAGGATTTCGCCCCGCACTACCTGGAAGAGATGCGCGGCATCGCCGAAGGCGCCGGTGTCACCCTGGAAGACATCATCATGATCAACGCGCGCACCGAGGTGGTGGCCAAGGCGCGTGCCGAAAAGAACAAGGCGGCCGAACTGGAGCCGGGCGACGGCTGCACCGGCGCCCTGTTCCTGCCGACCCGGTCGGCCACGGGCAACCTGATCCATGGCCAGAATTGGGACTGGCGCGCGGAATGTGCGGAAACCGCCATCGTGCTGCGCATCCGCCAGGACGACGGCCCCGACATGCTGACCTTCGTCGAAGCGGGCGGCCTGGCGCGCAGCGGACTGAACAGCGCGGGCGTATCGATCACCGCCAACTACCTGGAGTCGGATCGCGACTTCAAGCAATTGGGCGTGCCGCTGGCGCTGATCCGCCGCAAGGTGCTGGAACAGCAGCACTTCGCCCTGGCGTTGAAAGCGGTGGCGACCACTCCCAAGTCCTGCTCCAACAACATCATGCTGGGCATGGCCGAAGGCTTCGGCGTCGACTTCGAATGCACCACCGACGAAGCTTTCCCCATCTACCCCGATAGCGACGACCTGATCGTGCATGCCAATCACTGGGTCAGCGAAGTAGCCCTGGTGAAGCTGCGCGACACTGGCCGCGCCAGTACGCCGGAAAGCCAGTACCGCGACTGGCGCGTGCGCCGCCGCCTGAACGCCAGCGCCAAGCTGACCCGCGACGACATGCGCGACGCCTTCTTCGACGACTTCGGCTCACCGTATTCGGTATGCCGGCCGCCGCGGCCCGGCAGCCACGACAACCTGTCCGCCAGCGTCGCCATGGTCATCATGGAGCCGGCCGTGGGCGAGATGGAAGTCGCTCCCCTGCCCGCCCTGAACCGCACGTTCACGCGCTACAGCCTGACTGGCGAGCCGGAAGTCTTCACCTACGAGAAATAGCAGGCGGCGCCACCGGCGCATCAGAAAACGAACAAGGGGCGTATTTCATGAAGCTAAGGCAAGCAGCTCTTTCCCGCCGCGCGATGGCGGGCGGATTTCTTCTGGCAAGCGCCCTGACGGGCAGCCTGGCCGCCACGATGGCTCAAGCCGCGACGCCTTTGCGCATCGCCATGACCGCCGACATTCGCTCGACGGAGCCCGGCGTCAACCGCGATGCCAACAGCGACCTCGTCACCGCGCACATGGTCGAGGGCCTGGTGGCCTTCGGCGAGCACGCGGAGGTAAAACCCCTGCTGGCCGATTCGGTGGCCATCAGCCCGGACGGCAAGACCTACACCTTCAAGCTGCGCCAAGGCGTCAAGTTCCACAACGGCGCAGCCCTGACCGCGCAGGACGTGGTGTGGAGCTGGAACTACTACATGACCCCCAAGACCGGCTGGCGCTGCGTGGGTGAATACGACGGCCGCGGCGTGGCCAAGGTGCTGTCGGTGGAAGCCCCCGACGCGCAGACCGTGGTCTATCACCTGGATAAACCCAACGGCCTGTTCCTGGCCTCGCTGGCGCGTACCGACTGTGGCGACACGGCTGTCATCCACAAGGACTCGCTCAAGGCCGACGGCAGCTGGGACAAACCCATAGGCACCGGCCCTTTCAAGCTGGGCGAATGGAAGCGGGGCGAATACATCAGCCTGCTGAAGAATCCCGACTATGCCAATCGCGGCGGCAGCATCGACGGCTTCACCGGCTCGAAACGGCCGCTGGTGGACGAAGCCCGTTTCGTCATCGTGCCGGACGAGTCGACCGCGAAAGCGGCGCTGCAAAGCGGCAATATCGACATCATCCAGGACCTGTCCTATTCGGACGTCAAGCCCATGCAGTCGACGCCGCACATCAAGGTCGCTTACGCGCCGGTGATGAGCTTGACGGCCTTGCTGATCCAGACGGACGATCCGCTGCTGTCCAACCCGAAGCTGCGCCAGGCGATCGCCCATGCGATCGATTACGCCCAGTTGTCGGAGGCGGTCAGCGAAGGGTTGATGAAAGCGCCCAACAATTCGGTCATCCCCGCCGTGTCGCCCTACTACGGGGCCGCCGAAAAGCAGGGTTGGAACTACGATCCGGCGCTGGCGCAGAAGCTGTTGAAGGAAGCCGGCTACAAGGGCCAGGAACTGGTCATGATGACCAACAAGCGTTACCCGCAGACCTATAGCGCCGCGGTCATCATGCAGGCCATGTTGCAGGCGGTGGGCATCAATGTGCGCCTGGACGTCATGGAATGGGCGTCGCAGCTGGACCGCTACAACGCGGGCAAATACCAGATGATGTCCTTTCCCTATTCGGCTCGCCTCGACCCCAGCCTTAATTTCGAAATGCTGACCGGCGACAAGAAAATCCAGCCGCGCAAGGTATGGGACAACGCCAAGGCCATCGAACTATTGGCCGGCGTCATGGTGGAGACCGACCAGGCCAAGCGCCAGCAGACCTTCGACACCCTGCACAAGATGTTCATCGCCGACGTGCCGTCGATACCGCTCTACAACAGCATGGACATCGGCGCCTATCGCGACAACGTCAAGGGCTATACGCCCTGGGCGGTGAAGCAGGCACGGGTGTGGGAAGTCAGCAAGGCTGATTAACAGGACACATCATAGGAAAGGGCCCGGCCGTCACACGGCCGGGCCCTTTTTGCTGGGTACCAGACTTGAAAATTGCTCGGTTTACTTATCGCTCACCTTGGTGCCCCACGCCTGCGGCTTGCCTTCCCACACGCCGAAGCCTTGCAGGCGCTTGCTGACACCCCAGGGCTGATTGCCGTTGGACAGCAGGATCACGGGCACCTGCTCCAGCAACTTCGTGTGCAGCTGATCGAAGATGGCGCGGCGCTTGGCGTCGTCCAGTTCCGAGAAGCTGGCATCGATCAGCTTCAACGCTTCGGGGTCTTCCCACACCTTGCGCGGCTGTTTGTCCTTGTCGCCGGAGAATTGTTCATAGCTCAAGGACGGGTCCAGGCGCGACGAATAGCTGAATGAACTCATCTGGTAGTTGCCCGTGTTGTAGCGATCCAGCTGCGTGGCCCACTCCAGCACTTCGATCTGCGCATTGATGCCCACCGCCTGCATCATCGCCTGCGCCATCACCGCCACCTGGTAGCTGGGCACGTGCGCGCGCTTGTTCGCGTAGATGACGATTTTTTCGCCCTTGTAGCCGGATTCCTTCAGCAGCTTCTGCGCCAGCGCCGGATCGTATTTCCAGCTCTTCTTCTGGGTTTCGTCGTAGAAGGCCGAGCCGGCCGACACGGCGGAGTTGTTCACCACGCCCAGGTTCTCGGTCGCCGCCTGCACGATCTGCGGAATATCCAGCGACGCCACGATGGCCTGGCGCAGCTTGACGTTCTTGAGCACCGGATCACGGGTCTGGAACAGCAAGGTGTGTTTGGCCGCGTCCCGCGCCACCAGCACCGACACGCGCGCATTGTTCTTCAGGTCCGCCACGTCGGTATACGGCACCTGGCCGGCGTCGATGGCCCCCGAAAGCAGGCCGGTCTTCACGGTGGAGGCGTCCGGCACTACCAGGAACTTGACCTCATCGGCCAGCGGCTGTTTCTTGCCGACATAGCCGTCTTCCTTGTCCCCCGGCGGCGATACGTAATCCTTGAAAGCCTTGAGCAAGACGTACTCGCCCCGCTTCCACTCGCCGAACATGAAGGGCCCCGTGCCTATCGGCTTATCCCAGCTGCCGTCGGCCTTGACCGATTCCTTGTTCAGGATGCCCGTCATGCCGCAATCGGTGCGGGCCAGGGTATCCAGGAACACCGCCGATTTGTGATTCAGCTTGATGACGACGGTCTGTGCGTCAGGCGCGCTGATGTCCTCGACCTTCAAGCCGTTGCGGCCGTCGAATTCGCTGCGGCAGCGCCAGTCCGTCTTGGGATCCATGTAGCGTTGCCAGCTCCACAGGACATCCGCCGAAGTCAGCGCCGCGCCGTTATGGAACTTGACGCCTTGGCGCAGCTTGAAGGTATAGCTCAGGCCATCCGCCGACACGTCCACCGATTGCGCCAGCAGCGGGCCCACGCTGCCGTTGTCGCGATACCCCACCAGGCCTTCGACCATGTTCAGCACCACGCCGTCGGTGGTGTCGTCGCGGTTGACACCGGGGTTGGTGGAGCGGATATCGGCGGGCTCCGAGATGACGAAGGACGACGCCTGCGCGGCGGCGCCGGCCGACAGGGCCAGGCAGAACAACGCCGCTTGGGCGATCGGACGGTTTTTCATGGAGAAGGCTCCCAGTGCCTGTGACGGCGCCGCGCGGTGCGGACGGAGAATGACATCCGTTCGGTCGCGAATTTTGGCGCCAATTCGGCCATTATGAGTAGACCGTCCCGGGGCGTCACCCCGGGCTTTCCCTGAAAACCCGCTGAGCCTATGCCTTGGAGGTCAAGGCTTGAACTGTTGTATGTGCGCGGCGATGATGCGTTGCAGACGCGGCACGTCACGCGCCGCCAGCGCGTCGACGATGTCGAAATGCTCGCCGACGGATTTCTCGATGCGCGCGCGCGTCATCCACTGCGTGGTGGGGGCCGCCACGCCACGGCCGCGCATGTCGTGGATCAAGGTGACCAGTTCACGATTGGCGCACATGTCGTACAGCGCCGCATGGAATTCCAGATTGACCTCGTATTGCTCCAGCACCGTACCGTTCAGCAACAGGTTGGCGAAGCGCTCCGCCAGGGCGCGCAGCTGCCCCACCTTGGCATCGGTGACGTTGGGCATCAGGTCGGCGGCGGCGCCCACTTCCAGCAGCACGCGAATGTCGCGGATGTGATTCTGGTGGTCCACGTCGGCCTCGTGCACGTGGTAGCCGCGATTGGGAACGTGCTGGATGACGCGGCGCTGCGTCAGATGATCGAGCGCGCGACGGACGTCCAGACGCTTGGCGTCATAGCGCTCCTGCAGGTCTATCTGCTTGAGCCAGGCGCCTGTGCCGAAGACGCCGGACTGGATATCCCGCGCCAATCTATCGGCCAGGGAAATCTCGACGCCGGTGTTCGATTTACGCATGGGTAGTAAGAAAGCTGGTTAACGAATGGCCTCGATTCTATCGTCCCGCAACGCCTGCCCGCTGCCATCTTCCAGGAATAAGCACACTACCGTGGTTTTACGCCGGCGCCGCCGCGAACACAGGCGCGGCGGCCGGCTCGTCGAAGCGCCATTTCAGGCGCACGCCGCCGGTTTCGGTGGACTCCAGGGCCGGGATGGCCGACAACAATTTGCGGGTGTAGGGGTTGGCCGGCGCGTCGAAGATCTGGTCGCGCGTGCCTTCTTCCACGATGGCGCCGTCCTGCATCACGATGACGCGATCGGCCACCTGCTCCACCACACCCAGGTCATGGCTGATGAACAGGCAGCAGAAGCCATGGCGGCGCTGCAGATCGGCGAACAGCTCCAGCACCTGGGCGCGCACGGTCACGTCCAGGGCGGACACCGGTTCGTCGGCAATGACGAAGGTGGGCCGTCGCACGATGGCGCGCGCGATGGCCACGCGCTGGCGTTGCCCGCCGGACAGCTCATGCGGATAGCGGCCCGCGTACTCGTCGCCCAAACCGACTTCGCTCAGCACTTCAGACACGCGCCGGCGCTTGTCGGCCCCGCTCATGTCGCGCATCAGGCGCAGGCCCTCGCCCACCAGCTGGCCCACGGTCATGCGCGGATCCAGCGAGGAATACGGGTCCTGGAACACCATCTGGCAATTCAAACGATAGTCGTACCAGCCGGGATCGTGGCGCCCGATGGGTTGGCCGCGGAACGCGATCTCCCCCGACGTCGGGCGCAGCAGGCCCGCGATGGCGCGGCCCAGCGTGGTCTTGCCCGAGCCGGAGCCCCCCACCACCGCCACGACCTCGCGCGGCATCACTTCCAGGTTCAAGCCGTTCAAGGCCCGCTTGGCCTGGGTGCGCGCGAACAGGCGGCGATGGCCGGCATAGTCGACGACCAGGTCACGCACACGCACCACGGGCGTTTCGCGCGGCACCGGTCGTGCGGGCAGACGTCGCGGCATGGCCTCGAGCAATTTGCGGGTGTAGGGATGCTGCGGCCGTGCGAGCAATTCGCTGGTGGCGCCGCGCTCGACCACTTCGCCCTGGCGCATCACCACGACGCGCTCTGTGTAGCGCGCCACCATGGGCAGATCATGGCTGATCATCAGCACCGCGGTGCCGTGCTCGCGCGTCAGCCCGACCATCAACTCCAAGACGTCGCGCTGCACCACGGCGTCCAGCGCGGTAGTCGGCTCGTCGGCGATCAGCAGCGCCGGCGCCAGCAGCATCACGGACGCGAGCATCATGCGCTGGCGCATGCCGCCGGAAAATTCGTGAGGCCACGCATCCAGGGCGGCGCGCGGGTCGCGCAGGCCCACGCGCGCCAGCATGTCGAGGATGCGCTCGCGTCTTGCGGCAGAGCTCAGGTCGCGCCGGTGCAAGGCCAGGCCTTCATCCAGCTGCCGACCTATGGTCATGGACGGATTGAGCGATGTCATGGGCTCCTGGAACACCATGCCCACGCGCGCACCGCGCAGTTCACGCAGCGCGGCCGGCTTCAGCTGAACGATATCGCGCCCTTCGAATTCGATGCGGCCGGCGGTTCGCACCAGCGGCGGAGGGGTCAGGCCCATGACGGCACGGGCGGCCTGCGTCTTGCCGCTGCCCGATTCGCCGACGATGCCGACCATTTCACCGGGCGCGACGTCGAAGGACACATCGCGGACGATCTCGCGCCCGCCGTGGCCGATGCTCAAGGTCAGGCCGGCCACGTTCAACAGGGAGGGGCCACGGCCGCCTGCCCCGGAGGTAGCGGACCAGCCCGCGGCTGTTGCGGCGGCAGTAGTGGAATTCTCGGTATGGCTGGCTTTCATGCGGCGGCTCGCATCCGGGGATCCAGGCGATCGCGCACGGCGTCGCCCAACAGGTTGATGCCCAGCAGGGTCAGGGCGATGCACAGGCCGGGCAGGATGGACAGCCAGGTAGCCTGCGACATGAACGGCCGCGCGGCCGCCAGCATATTGCCCCAGGTGGGCGCCGGTGGCGGCACGCCCAGACCAAGAAAGGACAAGGCGCTTTCCGCCAGGATGACCCAGCCGAACATTGATGTCGCCAGCACCGTCAGCGGCGCCACGCAATTGGGCAGCACATGCCGGCACATGGTGTAGAGCTCGGAATTGCCCAGCACACGCGAGGACTCGATGAACTCTTTCTCGCGCAGGGACAGCACCGTGCCCCGTACGATGCGCGTCACCGACGGCGTATAGGCCAGGCCCAGGGCCAGCACGATGCCGTACTTGTTGGCGCCCACCACCGCCAGCAGGCCAAGGGCCAGCAGCAAGCCGGGAAACGCCAGCAGCGCATTGTTGAAGGCCATGATGATGCGGTCGGTCCACCCTCGCACGAACCCCGTCAGCAGCCCGACGGCGGTACCGGCGATCAGGGCGAAGGACACCGTGAGCAGACTTATCCACACGCTGGCCGACGCGCCGGCCATCAGGCGTGACAGCTCGTCCCGGCCGAACTCGTCCGTGCCCAGCAGGAACGCGCCGCCCGGCGCTTTCAAGCGTGCGATGAAGTTGATCTTCAAGGGATCGTACGGGGTCCAGATGGCGCCCACCACGGCCACGATCACCACCAGGCCGACGATCACGCCGCCCAACAAGGCATTGCCCGCAATGCGTTTTCTCTTTTTCGGACCGCTCATTCCGCCGCCACCCTGGGATCGAAGAAGGGATAACACAGGTCGATGATCAGATTGACCACCACATAGACGACCGCCACGAACAGCAGGCAGCCCTGGATGACCGGATAGTCGCGGCCGAAGATGGCGTCCACCAGCAGGCGCCCAAGGCCGGGGATGGTAAACACGGTTTCCACCACCGCGATGCCGCCCAGCAGATTGCCCAGCACCAGGCCGATCAGGGTCCAGGTCGGGCCGAAGGCATTCTTGAAGGCATGGCGCATCAGTACCGCGCGTTCGGACAGGCCCTTGGCGCGTGCATGGGTGATGTAATCCAGCCGCAGCACCTCCAAGGTGCTGGCGCGCGCCATGCGCATCAACACGCCGATCTCATGCAGGAACAGGGTCAGGATGGGCATGATCAGATACAGCACGCCGGCCTTCCAGTCCGAATTGACCGAGACGTAGCCCACCACCGGCAGCCATTGCAGCTTCAGCCCGAAGAACAGCAGCAGCAGCAAGCCGCCCCAGAACGTGGGGATGGAAACCAGCAAGGTGGCGGTGCCCACCAGCAGCAGGTCCGGTACGCCGTTCTGTTTCCAGGCGGCGATCATGCCCGCGGGCACCGCCACCAGGCTGGCGAACACCACGGCGGCCAGCACCACTTGCGCGCTGACGAGGAAGCGGTCCCACACCAACGCCAGCACGGGCTGGCCGGTGGTGATGGACTTGCCCAGATCGCCATGCAGCATGTTGTTGAACCAGATGCCGAACTGCACGGTCCAGCTCTGGTCCAGGCCCAGGCGGGCGCGCAGGTCGGCCAGGCTGGCCGGATTGGCCAGGTCGCCCAGCATCAGTTGCGCGGGATCGCCCGGTATCAGGCGTATCAGCACGAATACCGCTACCGCCACGATCAGCAGCGTGGGTATCGCCATTCCAATGCGGGCCAAGGCAAAGCGCAGCATGCGGGCTCCTAAAGTGTCTTCATGCTTCCCGGCGCTTTGCCTTCAAGGCGCGCACCAGCCAGTCCTGCACCACGCCGACGCACTTCTGGCCGTCGTGCGGGACGTTGTCGACGACGTCGAACGTCACCTTCACCCCAGCGGCTTCAAATGACTGCTGCAGGGTCTTCAGGCGCTCCGGCCGCGTGCGGCCTGCATCATTGCAGCCCGGCATGTAGTACTTGCCGCCTTCGCGATGCGTGATCTCCCACGTTTCCAGATCGGCTTTGCCCACGACCATGTGCACATCGACCTTGCGCAGCGCGTCCAGGTCCAGCGCCTTGCCATAGCGTTCCTGCATGCCGCGCGTGCCCACCCACCAGTCCTTGTCGGCATCCAGCAGGGTGACCGAACCGGGCGCGCCGATGGACACGCCCCACAGGCGTTCCGGATGCAGCAGGGCGAAGCGGTTGACGAACTGCCCGCCGCCCGAATAGCCGAACAAGGCGAAGCGGCTGAAGTCGCAGCTGAACTTCTCTTCCAGCTCGGCGACCATGTCCAGCAGGACGTGGTCATAGCGGATATCGCCCTCTTGCATGTGTTTGAAGGCATCGCGATTACCGTCGCCGCGCACGCCCACGGGGAACAGCGGGCACAGCACGATGCAATCGTTCCAGCGCGCGAACTCGGCGAAAGCATCGCGGTATTCAACGAAGGCGCGCCCGGTGCCGTGCATCACCACCACCAGCTCCATCGGGCGCCTGGCCTCGGCGATATGGGGGGGAACGTAGGTGCAGTAGGAAAAGCGCGGATCGCTGCGGGCCGCGAAGATGGTGCCGTGGCCCAGGTCATAGATGGCGCGGGCGTGGGCTGCTGCGGTATCGGTGGGAGAGGTGGTGGGCATGTGGGCGTTTGAGGTCTGTAGGGCCGGTGGCGTGCGGGGGCATGGACCGGCCGGGAGGGGGTGGACTAAAGACTTTAAATTGGCGCCAATATTATCTTCACGCAATGGTATCTGTATGATTTGTGGCTCGCCAACGGGGAAATCCCTAGTCTGTCCTCGCCCGGCAGGCATGCCAATTGCGGCGCCGCGGGCCGATTCACGCTCCGTCCACACCATGCCCTACTTCACTCGCCTGCGCGATCGCCCCTCCACGCTTCTCCGCCTGTTGATGGCGTCCGCGCGTCAATGGTCCGACCATCGCGCGTCCAGCAAAGGCGCGGCGCTGGCTTTGTATATGGTGTTTTCGCTGGCGCCCATGTTGATCCTGGTGATCGCCGTGGCGGGCGCGTTCTTCGGCGAAGATGCCGTGCGGTCCGAGCTGGTGGGGCAGTTGCGCGATCTGATGGGTGATCGCGGGGCCGAGGTCATTCAGATCGTGCTGGCCAGCGCGCATGAATCCGGCAGCGGCATCGTCGCCACGGTCATCTCCGTCGGCGTGCTGATCTTCAGCGCCACCACCGCCTTCAGCGAATTGAAGGAAAGCCTGGATGAGTTGTGGGAAGTGCGCGGCCAGAAGAAGGCAGGTGTGCAAGGGCTGGTGCGCAGCCGCCTGCTGTCCTTCGGCCTGGTGCTGGTGCTGGCGTTGTTCCTGCTGATTTCGCTGACCGTCAATGCGGGGCTGGCGGCGGCCCATCATTACTACGGCGCGTTGTGGGCCAATTCCGCGTTCGCCACGGTGGCCGACGTGCTGTCGAGCTTGTTCTCTTTCGCCGTGGTGGCGTCGCTGTTCGCGGTGATCTACAAGCTGCTGCCGGCGGTCACCATACCCTGGCGCGACGTCTTCCCGGGCGCCATCGTGACGGCCGCCTTGTTCGTGCTGGGCAAATGGGGCATCGGGCTGTACCTGGGCAGCGGGTCGGTGGCGTCGGCCTACGGCGCGGCCGGGTCGGTGGTCGCCCTGCTGCTGTGGATCTATTACTCCGCGCAGATCTTCTTCTTCGGCGCGGTGTTCACGCGGCAATACGCGCGTCATCTGGGATCGAAGATAAGCGAGACCGAGACGGTCCCGCCCAAGCCCGCTGCCTGAAGCCAAGGCTGTCGTACCGCGCCGCATGGACGGCGCGGCCGCCCCGCCTACCTCATCTCCGTCAACACGGATTCCTTGAAACGAAAGCCCCAGCCGGGGCCTTCGCGCGGAAACGCATTGCCGTTCTCCATATGCATGGGCGTGTCGATGAGGTCATCGATCCAGTCATAGCTTTCCGCCGCCAGCCCACTGGGCGTGCCGCAAAGCAGGGGAACGTCGTAATCGCGGTAGTAGTGCGGCATGATCTGCACGTGATGCGCGGCCGCGTAGGCCGCCGACGCGCGCCAGTTCTCCACGCCGCCCAGGCGGATCAGGTCGGGCTGCCAGATGTCGATGGCGTTGGCCGAGATCAAGCCCTTCAAGCCTTCCAGATTGGATTCCGCCTCGCCCATGGCCAAGGGTAGTCCGGTCTGGCGGCGCAAGGCCGCATAGCCGTCGAGGTCGTGCCGGTTCAAAGGCTGCTGGAACCACACGCTGCCCAGGCTTTCGGCCTCGCGCGCCAGCACCAGGGCATCGGTGCGTTGCAGTCCCTGGTTGGCATCCATGATGATGCGCACGCTGGGACCGATGGCCTGGCGCACCTTGCGCAGCCGGGCCAGGTCGCGCGATATGTCGGACGAACCCACTTTCACTTTCACCGCGCGATAGCCGCGCCGGGCATGGTCGGTGACATGCTCCACCAGCTCCTGGTCGGAATAGGATAACCAGCCGCCCGAGGCATAGACCAGGATGCTGTTGCAGTGCGTGCCGAACAGGCGATGCATGGAGACATCCAGCGTGCGCGCCCACGCATCCCATAACGCGACGTTGACCACGCCCAGGGCCCAATGCAGCAGGCCCTCGTTGCCGAAGTAGGCGTTCTCGCGCGTGCAACGGGTGCGCAACAGGCCGGGCGCGGCGCAATCCATACCGACGGCCAACTGCTCCATATCGCGCAGCGCGCCACGGATGGCGTGCGGGGAATAGTGATAGGCCAGCAGATAGCCCTGGCCACGCTTGCCGTTGTAAAGCTCGATCTCGGCAATGAGAAAACCGACGGCGGGAATGGAATGCGCGGCGTCGGTCAAGGGTTTGTCGAGCGCGACGCGGGTTTCATAAAACCGCAACGCGCGGACGGCGGTGGGTGCCTTGCTCATGCAAATGTGCTCCGGTGGAGTTGTTCCTGATGAGCTAAGAGCACCGCGCGTGCCTGAAACGTGAACGACAGCTTGCAGCGTTCACGACCCGCTTCAGCCGTCGATCAGGTCGGGATTCCAGGCATGCACTTTTTGGTGCTGCTCACCCAGCCCCGCGACACCAAGGCGCATTTCGTCGCCCGGTTTCAGGTAACGCGGCGGCTTGGCGCCCATGCCCACGCCCGGCGGCGTGCCGGTGCTGATGAGATCGCCGGGATACAGGGTCATGAAGCGGCTGACATAGCTGACCAGCTGGGCCACGCCGAAGATCATCGTACGCGTGTTGCCAGTCTGCGCGCGTTCACCATTGACGTCCAGCCACATGTCCAGGGCCTGCGGATCCGCGATCTCGTCCGCGGTGACCAGCCAGGGACCGACGGGTCCGAAGGTGTCGCAGCCTTTGCCCTTGTCCCAGGTGCCGCCACGCTCGATCTGATACTCCCGCTCGGACACGTCGTTGACCACGCAGTAGCCGGCCACGTGCTTGAGCGCGTCAGCCTCGGACACATAGCGGGCGCGGGCGCCGATGACCACGCCCAGCTCCACTTCCCAGTCGCCCTTGACCGAGTCCTGCGGCAGCACCACGGGGTCGTTGCAGCCGACCGCCGCGCTGATGGGCTTCATGAAGATGATGGGTTCGGCCGGCAAGGCCAGGCCCGCTTCGGCGGCGTGGTCGGCATAGTTCAGCCCGATGCACACGAACTTGCCCATGCCGGCCCAGGGCAAGGCGATGCGGCCGGGCTGCGTCACCACGGGCAGCGCGGCGGGGTCGACCTTGGCCAGCGGCGCCAGCCCCTGCGGGGTCAACAGTTCGGCGGTGATGTCGCTGACCACGCCGGACAAATCACGAATCTGGCCCGCACCGTCCACCAGCCCGGGTTTTTCGGCGCCCTTGGCACCGTAACGCAGCAACTTCATGGCTATCCCTTCTATGGTTCTAAGGAGGAGAGGAGGTATCCGCACAGACTCTACCGCACTGATGCCATCCGCGGCAGTTATGATGCGGGTCCGGCCACGATTCCAGGCCGCCCGAATCGACACTCGCGGGTTCGCACCCGTGCGCTTACGACGTATACGCCATGACGCCTACGCCCCCTCCCCAGCACTCGCCCTTCAAAAGCACCGGCGGCATCGGCCGCATTTTCAACGCCCTGCGCTATTCCCTGCAGGGCCTGAAGGCCGCGCTGCGCTATGAAGCCGCTTTCCGCCAGGAGCTGGCCCTGGCCGTCCTGATGATCCCGGCCGCCTTCTGGCTCGGCAGATCGGTGGCGGAAGTTTTTCTGCTGATCTTTTCCGTGATCATGGTGCTGGTCACCGAACTGGTTAACTCCGCGGTGGAAGCCCTGGCCGACGCGCTGTCGGTGGAGATGCATCCGCTGCTGGGCCGGGCCAAGGACCTGGGCAGCGCCGCCGTAATGTTGTTGCTGATCTTTACCGTGATTCTCTGGGTCGCTGTCGCCGTGGGGCGATTCGCGCTGTAAGGGAATAAAAGACAGCAAAATCGCGTTTATTAGAAATTTTTTCTTACGGGCGGCCGCGCGCAAAGTTTATACTCCCGCCCATGCCGCCGAAGACCTATTCCCAGCCCCCCCACCGTGTAGTCATCGTAGGGGGCGGCGCGGGCGGACTGGAGCTGGCCGCGCAGCTGGGCCGGCTCCACGGGCCGGACCACGTCACTCTGGTGGACTCCCGGCCTTTCCATATCTGGAAACCGTCGCTGCACGAAGTGGCCGCCGGCACCATGGATATCCATCAGGAAGGCCTGTCTTATCTGGTGCTCGCTCACATGAACGGCTTCCGTTTCGTGCTGGGCAGCATGGAAAGCGTGGATCGCGCGCAGCAGACCATCACCATCGCCACGGTCACCGACGCCAAGGGCGTGCCGGTCATCCCGCAGCGCGCCCTGCCCTATGACACGCTGGTGGTGTCCATCGGCAGCCAATCGAATTTCTTCAATACGCCCGGCGCCGCGCAGCACGCCGTGACCCTGGACTCCACGGAAAACGCCGAGCAGTTCCGCGTCACCATGCTGAAGGCAATGATCCAGGTGGATCAGGCCAAGGTCCACAACCCGACGGCGCGCTTGAACCTGGTCATCGTCGGCGGTGGCGCTACCGGCGTGGAACTGGCGGTTGAACTGCATGAGGCCGGCCGGGTGGTCAGCGCCTACGGCTTGCCCAGTTTCGATCCGGACCGCGATCTCACCATTACCTTGATCGAGGGCGCGGACCGTATCCTGGCGGCCCTGCCGGAAAAACTGTCGGCCGCCGCGCACCGCCGCCTGACCGAATTGAGCATCAAGATCGAGACCGGCCGCCGCGTCGCGGAGGTCACGGACAACCGCGTGAAGACCGCGGACGGCAGCGAGTTTCCCGCCCTGCTGTGCATCTGGGCGGCAGGCATCCAGGGCCCGGCCGTACTGGGCACGCTGGATCTGCCCTTGAACCGCATCCGCCAGCTGGAAGTGAATGAGCGCCTGGAAACGTCCGACCCGCACGTGCTGGCGCTGGGCGATTGCGCCGCCGCGCCATGGGCGGGCCACGGCAACGTGCCCGCGCGGGCCCAGGCAGCACACCAGCAGGCGACCTACCTGGCGCGCAAGATCAGCTGTCGTATCCGGCACCAGCCGGAACCTGGTCAGCCCTTCCAGTACCACGATCGCGGCTCGCTCGTTTCATTGGGCCAGGGCGCCGGCATCGGCAGCCTGATGGGCAAGCTGGCGGGACGCGGCCTGTTCGTAAGCGGTACACTGGCACGCCTGATGTACATGAGCCTGCACCTGATGCATCACCGCGCGGTGCTGGGCATCTGGCGCACCCTGTGCCTGGCGTTGGCCCGCATGCTGATGCGGCGCACGCGGGCCCGGGTCAAGCTGCACTGAATTCGTCACCGTATCCCCATGAACTTCAAGCAAAAACTCGACCAAGCCTGGTCCACGACCAACTCGCTGCTGACGGTGGGATTGGACCCGGATCCGGGTCGCCTGCCTGCCGAGCTGGCCGGCAAGTCCGATGCCATCTTCCAGTTCTGCAAGGGTATCGTCGACGCGACGGCGCCTTATGCGTGCAGCTTCAAGCCGCAAATCGCTTACTTCGCCGCCCATCGCGCGGAAGACCAGCTGGAAGCGCTGTGCCAGCACATCCGTGCCGAGCATCCGCATCTGCCCATCATCCTTGACGCCAAGCGCGGCGACATCGGCTCGACCGCCGAGCAGTACGCGCGCGAGGCCTTCGAACGCTATCAAGCAGACTCCGTGACGGTCAGCCCGTATATGGGCCTGGACTCGGTGGAACCGTATCTGGGCTGGAGCGATCGCGGCGTGTTCGTGTTGTGCCGCACCTCGAACCCGGGCGGGTCGGACCTGCAGTTCCTCAAGACCGAGAACGGTCAGCCGCTGTATCTGCACGTGGCTGGCCTGGTTGCCGATATCTGGAATCGCCAGGGCCAATGCGGCCTGGTGGTGGGCGCCACCTTCCCCAATGAGCTCGCGCTGGTGCGTGAGCGCATCGGCCCGGACGTTCCCCTGCTGATTCCCGGCATCGGCGCCCAAGGCGGCGACATCACCGCCACCGTCAACAACGCCCGTAACCCGGCCGGCACCGGCATGCTGATCAACTCCTCCCGCGCGATTCTCTACGCGTCGGGCGGCGAGGATTGGCGCGAGGCCGCGGCCGAGTCGGCGCGCAACTTCCGCGATCAGATCAACGCGGTGCGTTGAGGCGCGCAATTCCCCGCCCCCGGCGCGGGAAGAAAAAACGGCATGGCCCTTTCTGGCATGCCGTTTTTTTTCGCCTGCCGGCTTGAAAAGGTTGCGTGACGCAACTATATTGCTTGCACGACGCAACCATTTAGCAGCCTTGCCACAAGGCGCCAGCTGCCGCCCCAACAGCGCCGCCGGGATCGATACCATGGACATCACCGATTACCCTGCCCCGTCGCGCGACGCGACGATCCACGAACTACGGGAGTTCTCGCGCAAGCTCGTACGAGAACTGGGCTTCATGCGGTCCACCCTGGCGGACAGCGATCTGGCCCCTTCGGCGGTGCATGCGGTCATTGAAATCGGCGCAGCGCCGGGCATCAGCGCGAAAGCCCTGGGGGAAATCCTGCGCCTGGACAAGTCGAACACCAGCCGCCAGGTGGCGCGACTGGAGGCCAGCGGCCTGCTCGAACGCGCCCCCGCCGCCAACGGCGATGCGCGCTCGTCCGCCCTGTACCTGACGGATGCCGGCCAGAAGCTGCGCCGCAAGATCGATCGCTACGCCACCGACCAGGTGTCCCACGCGCTACGCCGCATGGTGCCCGCCGACCAGCAGACGCTGGTGCGGTCGCTAGCGCTGTACGCCGATGCCCTGGCGCAAGACAACCAGGCCAAAGCGGCACCCGCCGACGCGTCGGCCACGCGGGTCATGGCAAGCGAACCGGCCGGCGCCATCGTCGAAGGCTATCAAGCGGGCTGCATAGGCGATATCGCCAGCCTGCATGGGCGCTATTACTCGCGCCATTGGGGCTTCGGTGCGTACTTCGAGCAGAAGGTGGCCACCGGGCTCGCCGAGTTCGTCGGCAACCTGCCTGCCGCGGGCAAGGCGCTATGGCTCTATGTCGAAAACGGCCGTTGCCTTGCATCGCTCGCGATAGACGGAGACCCGCGCACCCGGATCGCTCATCTGCGCTGGTTCATCGTCGACGACAGCCTGCGCGGCACGGGTGTCGGGCGCCGCCTGATGGCACTGGCCATGGCCTTCGTGGATGCACGGTATGACGAGACCTATCTGTGGACCTTCAAGGGACTGGACGCCGCGCGCCACCTGTATGAGTCGCACGGCTTCACGCTGACGGAAGAGGCAGAAGGCGACCGGTGGGGCACCCGGGTGACGGAACAGCGATTCACTCGCACTCCTGCGTGACGTACTTCACGAACGCCTCTTCGAGCGTGGTGGCTTCGCAGGCCGCTGATGATCCAGCGCGATGCTGCCCTCGAAGGCGTCGTTCACCGGCTGCTCCACTCCGGGTTGATGCGCAAACGCCACAGGCCATAAGCACCCAGCACGGCGGACAACAGAACCTGCGCCGCCAGGACCGGGACCACCATGGCTTCCGCGATGGCATCCGACATGAAGTGGGCCGCGGCACAAAACGGATTCATGTAAAGCAGAACGGGATTGGGCGCCGCCCTGGCCGCCTGCGACGCCACCCCCGCCACGACCGCGATGGTCATGAAGACCGACATGATGCTGCTCGCGGACCGGAAGGTGAGCGGCAAGGCCGCGATGAAAATGGCCGCGAACATGAAGCAGGCCACCGTTAACGTGTACTTGGCCAGTAGCAGCAGAAGCGGCGCCATGCCGATGTCCGTCAGCGTATAGGAGGTGATGGCCAGGAAGGCCAGGCCATAACCCAGGGCCATGATCATGGACGCCAGATACTGCGCCATCAGAAAGCGTCCGCGCCGCGCCGGACTGTTCAGGAAAGAACGGACAAAACCGCTTTCCCGCCGGCCGACCAGATACAGACCGAAGCCGGTGGCGGCGACGAACAGGGCGATATAGGCCAGGCACCATGCGGCCCGATCCACGTAAAGCTCCGCGGACAGGTAAGGGCCGCTATCCACGGGGGCGGTCAGGATCAGCCAGGCGATAGGGGCCGCGAACGACCAGAATATCCCGATCGGTTCCCGCAACTGCTCGACGACGAAGATGCGGACACACTTGACCAGTGCAAGAGACATGGCGGAACACTCCAGGAAAGCGTCAGGTTTTCCTGGGTTTCATCTATCTCCAGCAAGTTCCGTCATGGCTTGCGGAAATTTCGCGGCGCGGTGCGACATTTTCCGCATTCACCGCGATGGCGAGGCTCAGACGACGTCGAGTTCCGCCTCGCGTACGCCCATCATTTCCAGCACGCCGCGCAGCGCGAACAGCACCGCGGCATTGCGCACCTGCGCGCGATCGCCCTGAAACGTATGGGTGGCGGCCAGGCTGGTAATGCCTTCCCCCGCCCGCATGGCGAAGCCGAAACACACCAGGCCCACCGGCTTGCCCGGCGTGCCGCCTTCGGGTCCGGCGATACCGGTGGTCGACACCGCGATGTGCGACCCCAGCGAAGCCAGCAACACGCCATTGGCCATTTCCAGCGCCACTGGCTCGCTGACCGCGCCGAAGTTGTCTATGGTTTCCACCGGCACCTGCAGGTCCACCACCTTGGCTTCATTGCTGTAGGTGACATAGCCCCGATCGAACCAGCGACTGGACCCGGGCACCGACGTGATGGCGCCCGCCAGCAAGCCACCCGTGCAGGATTCGGCCGTGCTCAGCATCCAGCCGCGCAGCGCCAGTTCCTTACCCAGCCGCGTGGCCAGTTCGATCACATCCCCGCCTTCATCGCGATACATCATTGCAAGACTCCCAATCGAACCAAGATGGCCATGCATAGCAAGGCATAGACCGCAGCCAGCAAATCATCAAACATCACGCCGATGCCGCCCTTGAGACGCGCATCGAAGTACTTGATCGGAGGAGGCTTCACGATATCGAAGAAGCGGAACAAAAGGAACGCCGCCAGTTGCGCGATCCAGGTAGCCGGACTCAGCCACAAGACCAGCCAAAAGGCCGCGATCTCATCCCACACCATCCCCACATGATCAGGCTCGCCGAGTTCCTTGCCGACCCGGTGGCAAACCCAGCAGCCATACACGAAGGCAAAAGCAAGAAACAGGCCCACAGCAAGATTGGACGCGCCTGACGGGAAGGCCACGCGCCACAGCAACCAGGCCATCAGCGTGCCCCACGTGCCGGACGCGGGCCGGATCAGCCCGCTGCCGAAGCCGAAGGCGATGAGGCGGGCCGGCGCGCGGCAGGTCCATCCCAGCGAGGGATAGGGCACGCGAGCGCGTTCGCGCATGGATGGCGAAATGGGCTCCTGCCCGGAATTGGGATCGGTCATGGCGTGGAAAAGTGATCGAAGCCGCGCGGCAGGTCGGTTTCAGGTTGGCCATCGGGGCCCAGCACCACCATGCCCGGCGTGGCGGTGATGCGTCCGATGGCGGTGACGGCCACACCCGCACGCGCGGCAGCGGCACGCACGGTGTCGGCTTGCTCGGGCGCCGCGGTAAAACAGAGTTCGTAGACATCGCCACCGCCCAGCAAGGCATGGCGCAGCCGGACCGGATCGATGCCCGCCAGGCTGGGCGCCGCCGGCAGGTCGGCGAACTGCAATTCCGCGCCGGCGTCGCTGGCCTTGAGCACATGGCCCAGGTCCTGCAGCAAACCGTCGGAGATGTCGATGGCGGCACTGGCCACGCCGGCCAGGGCCTGGCCCAGGGCATAACGCGGCTGCGGCCACTCCAGCGCGCCGCGGGTGGCCGCGAGCAGGCCGGGATCGGCCGGCATCTGGCCACTGAGCAAACGGTAAGCGATATCCGCGGCGCCCAGGGTGCCCGAGACCCACACCTGGTCGCCGGCACGGGCGCCATCACGGCGCAGCGCCTGGCCCGGCGCGACGGCGCCGAACACGGTGACACTGATGGCGATGCCCAGGGCACTGCCGGTGGTATCGCCGCCGATCAAGGGGCAACCGCTGGCCGCGGCCAAAGCGTGAAAACCTTCGGCGAACGCCGCCACCCAGGCGGGCTCGATGGCAGGCAGAGCCAGCCCCAGCAGGCAGCCGATGGGACCCGCGCCCATGGCGGCCAGGTCGGAAACGTTGACGGCCAGGGCTTTGTGCCCCAGCGCGCGGGGGTCGACGTCGGGGTAGAAATGGCGCCCTTCGATCAACAGGTCGGTACTGGTGGCGACCTGCATCCCCGCCGGCACGCCGAACAGGGCGCAGTCATCGCCCACGCCCAGCATGCCTGCCGGCGCGGGGCGCTTGAAGTAGCGATCGATCAGATCGAATTCGGACGCCACTGTGCCCCCTTGCGTCCGACGCGCGCCCGCTGCCGTCAGCGGCGTGCCGCGGCGGCGCGCACTTCCTGTTCGCGTACGACGGCGGCCAGCTTGTCCAGCACGCCGTTGACGAACTTGAAGCCGTCCGTGCCGCCGAAGGACTTGGCCAGCTCGACCGCCTCGTTGATGGCGACCTTGTAGGGCACTTCGACGTGATGCACCAGCTCATAGCTGCCGATCAACAGGATGCCGTGCTCGACCGGCGACAGCTCGGCCAGCGGGCGGTCCACGAAAGGCATGAAACGTTCGCGCAGGGTGGGCGCTTCACGCAGCACGCCATGCAGCAAGGTCTTGAACCATTGCGCATCGGCTTCGGAGAAGTCCTCCGCGTCGCGCAGGTGGGCGTCGATCTCGCCGGCGTCCTGGGTACCCTGGTCATTGCGCAGCAACCACGCATACACGCCCTGCAGCGCGAACTCGCGTGCGCGGCGGCGGGCGCTGCGCGCGTTGGCACGCGCCTGCGCGGCGTTATCAGCGGCCGTTGTCATCTTCGTCTTCGTCCTCGAAATCTTCGTCTTCTTCGTCCTCGTCACCTTCTTCGGGTTCGAGGGCGGCGACCAGGTTGGCCATTTCCACCGCGACCTGGGCGCAATCGCGACCCTTCACGGCGGCACGCGCCTGGGCTTGCTCGTCGGTGTCGACCGTCAGCACGCCATTGGCGATAGGAATACCGGTTTCCACCGAGATGCGGGTGATGGCGGCAGCCATTTCATTGCTGACCACTTCGAAGTGGTAGGTCTCGCCGCGGATCACCGCGCCCAGCGCCACCAGCGCATCGAATTCAAACGTTTCGGCCATCTTGGCCAGGGTCACGCCCAGTTCCAGCGCGCCAGGCACCGTCACCAGCATGACGTCGCGTTCGTCGACACCCAGTTTTTCCAGTTCTTCGAGGCAGGCATCCTGCTCGGCCTGGCCGATTTCCTCGTTGAAACGGGCGCGGACGATGCCGATGTGCAGCCCTTCGCCGTTCATATCAGGGGACAAGGTGTATGGGTTCATGAATGAGCTGCCTTATTGCGGGGTGGAATTCGGAGGATCGCAATCGTAACCGGTAATCGTCAACGCAAAGCCCGTCATGCTGGGCATCTTGCGCGGACGCGCGAGCAATTTCATCTGGCCGACGTCGAGATCGCGCAGGATCTGGGCGCCGATGCCATAGGTACGCAGCCCCATGCGGTCGCCGCCACCCGCGCCACCCTTGGTGTCGGAGGGGGCCCAGCTGGCGATCTGGCCAAACAGTTCATCGGCGGCCGCCTGCAGGTTCATCAGCACCACCACGCCGGCGGGCGCCTGGGCGATGGTCTGCAATGCCTGTGCCACGCCCCAGCTATGATCGCTGGCGCCGGTGTCCAGCACGTCCAGCACCGACGCCGGCTCGTGCACGCGCACCAGGGTTTCCTTCTGCGGATCGATCTGGCCGTTGACCAGCGCCAGGTGGGCGGAGCCCGTGGCGGTGTCGCGATAGGCGACGGCGCGGAACTTGCCCTGCGCGGTCTGCATGATGCGTTCGCCGATGCGCTGAACGATGGACTCGTGTTCGCTGCGGTACTGGATGAGGTCGGCGATGGTGCCGATCTTCAGGCCGTGTTCGCGCGCGAACGTCACCAGGTCCGGCAGGCGCGCCATGGTGCCGTCGGGTTTGAGGATTTCGCAGATGACCGCGGCGGGGGTCAGGCCGGCCATGGCGGTAAGGTCGCAGCCGGCTTCGGTATGGCCGGCGCGCATCAGCACGCCGCCGGGCACCGCACGTACGGGGAAGATGTGGCCAGGCTGGACCAGGTCGGCCGGGCGCGCGTCCCGAGCCACCGCGGCGCGGATGGTGCGGGCACGGTCGGTGGCCGAGATGCCGGTTTCCACCCCTTCCGCCGCTTCGATGGAAACCGTGAAGTTGGTGCCGAAACGGGTGCCGTTGCGGCTGGCCATCATCGGCAGGTCCAGCTGGCGGCAGCGTTCTTCGGTCAGGGTCAAGCACACCAGGCCACGGCCGTGGGTGACCATGAAGTTGATGGCCTCGGGCGTGACGAATTCGGCGGCCATGACCAGGTCGCCTTCGTTTTCCCGATCTTCTTCGTCGACCAGGATGACGATGCGGCCGGCGCGCAGCTCGGCGATGATTTCGGTCACCGGCGCGATGCCGAACGAACCAGGTTCGGCAGGGACGGGACTCAGGTGTGCTGACATGTGAAGGACGCTTGAGCGCTTAAAGAGCTGCAAAGGGAGGGATTTTACCGCTCCCGGGGCCCGCCGCCGCGTCAAGGAGAGACGATTGAGGCGAACCGGTCAAAAATCAAAACATGTCACAAAGAGGGACGCATAGGATTACGCCGGCGAAATTAGTGACAGGAATATGAATTGTCATCAAATTTGACGCTGTGGTGGGTAAGATCCCGAGTCTCTTTTGTGGTTTCCCGGAGCGTCATGTCGGAACAGGAATTAAAGCTGCACGTGCCCGCCGCCGCGCGCAAGGCTTTGGAGCAGGAAGTCAGGCAACGCGATGCCACCCGCATCAGGTTGCATGCCATGTACTTCGACACCCCGGAACGTGAGTTGGCGCGCGCCCGCGTCGCGATCCGCTTGAGGCGTGAAGGTAATGTCTGGGTGCAGACGCTGAAGACGCCCGGCAACAATGCCATTACCCGCATCGAACTCAACCATCCGCGGCCCGGTCCCATCCTCGACCTGTCGGTCTATGCCGGCACCGAGGTCGAAGAGACCCTGGCCTGTCTGAAGGGTGAGCTGGGCCTGCGCTACGAAACCGACGTCACGCGGCTGCTGCGCAAGGTGCGCAATCGCTACGGCACGGTGGAAATCGCCTACGACCGCGGCCTGCTGCGGGCCGGCGCGCTGGAATTGCCGATCAGCGAGATCGAATTCGAGCTGATGTCGGGCAAGCCCACGGCCTTGTTCACCATGGCGCGCACCTGGTTGCGCCGCCACGGGCTGGTGATGGATGCACGCAGCAAATCCGAACGCGGCGACCGCCTGGCCCGTCTTGCCCATACCTTGGACGGCTTGCAGGACGACGCCGCCCGCACCGCGGCGATCGACGAATTCTGGGGCCCCACGGGGGCGCGCACGGTGCGCCTGAATGCCGAGATGACGCCGGCCCAGGGCCTGGCCGCGGTCGCCGCCGAGTGCCTGGACCAGGTGACGCGCAACGCGGCCGTGCTGGCCGAGGTGGACACCGACGGCGTACGCAACGCCGGGAACGCCGAACACGTGCATCAATTGCGCGTAGGCATGCGGCGCATGCGGTCGGCCTGGCGTCTGTACGACGGTTATGCGGGCCTGCCGCCGGCGAAGCTGCAGGAAGACGTGCGCGAATTCTTTTCCGCCTTCGGCGCGAATCGCGACCAGGACGTGCTGCAGGAAAGCATCATCCCTGCCCTGGTGCGCGCCGGCATGCCGACGTTTCCCATGGAAGCGCCGCCGCCTGGACCGCCTTCGCGCGAAATCGCCGCCAGCCCGGAATTCCAGGGCTGGTTGCTGGACATGCTGGAGTGGAGCCTGGACGTGCCGGCTGCCGCGACGGGCCCTGCCGCCGGACTGGCGGGGAGCGGCACGGATGCCACGGCGGAATCCACGGCCATCGCCGCCAACGGCGTGACGGCGGGCGATGCCGCGGCCGTGACGCTGGGGCTGGCCGGTGGCGAGGCGGTTTCGGAGCAGGCCCAACAGGCCGCGGCTCAAGCCGCCTTGCAGGCAGCCCGGGCCGCCGGGGCGGTGCCCGCGACGGTCGACTGGGACAGCGCCCATGCGCCGCAGATCATTCCTTCCATCATTCCGCTGGTGCCGCCCGAGCAGGAGGCGCCCGCCACCTTGCACGATCTGCTGGCCAAGCGCCTGCGTAAATGGCATCGACGCGTGCTGGACGAAGGCCGGCAGTTCGCGGCCTTGGATATCCCCAGCCGCCATGCCCTGCGCAAGCGCGCCAAGCGGCTGCGTTATGGCTTGAACTTCACCGAGTCGCTGCTGCCGTCGGCCAAGGTGCGCGACTACAAGAGCCGCCTGGCCGCGGTGCAGGATGTGCTGGGTGAGATGAACGACCTTTCCGTGGCGCACGATCTGTATCGCCAGTGGAGCGTGCAATATCCGCAGGCGTGGTTTGCGCTGGGCTGGATCAGCGCCCGTCAGGAAGAGCTGGTGGCCAAGGCCGAACACGCGTTCAAGCAGTTCGGGCACGCCAAGGCGTTCTGGAAGTAGTTTTGTATGCCGCTGGCGTGGAGGGCATCCACGCCAGCTGAGCGCACACGCGGTTGTGTGCCTATGCGCTTATTTGCTTAAGCGCTTGGCTGCTTATGTGCCGGACGACAGCAGCGCGTTGGCGAACTCGTCGGCGACGAAGGGCTGCAGATCTTCCAGGCCTTCACCCACACCGATCCAATACACGGGCACCGGGCGCACGCCCTGGCTGCCGGCGGCCACGGCCGCCAAGGTGCCGCCCTTGGCGGTGCCGTCCAGCTTGGTGACCACCAGGCCCGTCAGATTGATGGCGGCGTCGAAGGCGCGGATCTGGGCGAGCGCGTTCTGGCCGGTATTGCCGTCGATGACCAGCAGCACTTCGTGCGGGGCGTTGGCGTCGGCCTTGCCGATCACGCGGCGGATCTTCTTCAGTTCTTCCATCAAATGCAGCTGGGTCGGCAGGCGGCCGGCGGTGTCGACCATGACGACCGACGCGCCGCGCGCGCGGCCGGCGTTGACGGCGTCGAAGGCCACCGCGGCCGGGTCGCCGCCGTCCTGGGCGATGACGGCGACGTTGTTGCGGGCGCCCCATTGCATCAGTTGCTCGCGCGCGGCGGCGCGGAAGGTGTCGCCGGCGGCCAGCAGCACGCTGGCGCCTTGCTGCTGGAAGGTGAAGGCCAGCTTGCCGATGGAGGTGGTCTTGCCGGCGCCGTTGACGCCGGCGATCATCACCACCAGGGGCTTGGCGCGGGTCAGATCGAAGCGGCGTTCGAGCGGGCGCAGGTGATCGGCCAACAGGTCACGCAAGGCGTCGCGGACTTTGGCGGGGTCTTCGATGCGGTCTTTCTTGACGCGGGCGCGCAGGGCAGTGAGCAGCTTGTCGGTCGCCTCCAGGCCCGCATCGGCCATAATGAGCGCCGACTCCAGTTCCTCGAACAGGTTCTCGTCGACCTTCACGCCGATGAAGAGCCCGCCGATGCTCTGCCCGGTCCGCGACAGGCCTTTCTTCAGCCTGCTGAGCCACGAACTCTTGGCCGCCGGCTCCGGGGTGGGTGCAGGCTGCACCGGAGGTGCAGCCTGCACGGGCGTTGCGGCCTGCGCTACAGGTGCAGGCATCGGCCGCGCGGGCGGTTGCGGTTGCGGTTGCGGCGTTGGCGTGGGCCGAACGAACGGTGCCGGCTGCGCCGCCGGAGCGGCGGGCGGCGGTGCCTGGGGCACGGGCGGTGCCGATGGCACGGGCTGCGGCTGGGGCGCTGCGTTCGCGCTTGGCGTGGCGGCGGCGGCTTGGCCGTTATTGGCTCCGCCAAAGCCGCCCGCGGCCGGAGTGACTGGCTGGGGCGCAGCCCCGCCAGACACCGGCGCCGCGCCAGCGGGCGCCGGCGCGGCCGGAGGCAGCGTGGGAGGCGCCGGAGGCGCGAATGCGGGCTGTGTCACGGGTGGCACAGGCGATGCAGGCGCGGGCGCGGAAGGTGCAGGTTGCGGCGGCTCGAATGCGGGCTGCGTCACCGGCGGTGCGGCTGCAGGCTGCGGCGCAGCCGGGGTCACCGGCGGTGCGACGGTAGGCTGCGGAGCAGCCGGGACGACCGGCGGTGCGACGGTAGGCTGCGGAGCAGCCGGGACGACCGGCGGTGCGACGGTAGGCTGCGGAGCAGCCGGGACGACCGGCGGTGCGGCGGCAGGCTGCGGAGCAGCCGGAGCCACCGGCGCGGCGGGTGGTGTAGGCTGTGGCGAAGGCGGCGCGGGTTGCGCGGGAGCCGGCGCGGGCGGCGCCTCGGCTACGGGCTCGGCGGGCGCTTGAACAGCCGGCTCGGGCTTTTTTTTCTTGAAGAAGTTGAATTTTTCAAACATGGTGAACAAGTATATTCGCATCGTCGGTGGCGCTTACCGACGTACCCCCATCGCCGTCGTCGACGCGGAAGGCCTGCGCCCCACGCCAGACCGCGTCCGCGAGACGCTGTTCAACTGGCTGAACCATTTCTGGGACCACCAATACGACGACAAATCCGTATTGGACCTCTTCGCCGGCAGCGGCGCGCTCGGTTTCGAAGCCGCCTCCCGCGGCGCCGGCCACGTCCAAATGGTCGAGCGCGATCGCGCCGCCCTGTCCGCGCTGCGGACGGTGCGCGACAAACTCGACGCCAAACAGATCCGCATCCACGCCGGCGACGCGCTGGACACCCTGCGCCGCATGGACGCCACCCGCTACGACCTAGTCCTGCTGGATCCCCCCTTCGGCCAGGACTGGCTGTCCCGCATCTGGCCCCTGCTGCCCGGCATCCTCAACGACAACGCCCTGGTCTACGCCGAAAGCGAAACCCCAATAGAAACCCCGGAAAATTTCGAATTATTGCGACAGGAAAAGGCCGGCGCGGTCCACTATCACCTTTTGCAATTTGCTGCATTGCGGAAATAGGTCAATAATCGCGCTTCGGAGAGATGACATACCTATAAAACGAGGGAGTTCGCATGATCATCGCTGTATACCCAGGGACATTCGACCCGCTGACACGCGGTCACGAAGACCTCGTGCGGCGCGCCGCCACACTGTTCGACGAAGTCGTCGTGGGCATCGCGCATAGCCGCAACAAGAAGCCCTTTTTCAGCATCGACGAACGCGTGGCCATCGCTCGTGAAGTGCTGGGCCACTACCCCAACGTGCGCGTCGAAAGCTTCGGCGGCCTGCTCAAGGATTTCGTGCGCGATCAGAATGGCCGCGTGATCGTGCGCGGCCTGCGCGCCGTGTCCGACTTCGAATACGAATTCCAGATGGCCGGCATGAACCGCCATCTGCTGCCGGACGTCGAAACGCTGTTCATGACGCCGTCCGACCAATACCAGTTCATTTCCGGCACCATCGTGCGCGAAATCGCCCAGCTGGGCGGCGACGTCAGCAAGTTCGTGTTCCCGTCGGTGGAACGCTGGCTGCAGGAAAAAGCCAAGCAGCGCCGCGAACAGACCTGGGAAGGCTGACCCTCGCGCCAGCTACAGCGGAGCACCCACACGGACCGCTCCGCGCCCCTTACACCCGCCATCAGCAGGGTTGCTAGGGAACCTGGATCGGGGCCGGCGTTACAATCCTGGCATTGCTCATAATCTGCCCAGGCACCGGCCTGCCCTATCGGGGCGGTCCAAGCGCTCATCCCCATGGCTCTGAAAATCACCGATGAATGCATCAATTGCGACGTTTGCGAGCCCCAGTGCCCGAACGAAGCAATTTCCATGGGTGAGGACTACTACATCATCGACCCCGACAAGTGCACCGAATGCGTCGGCCACTTCGATGAGCCCCAATGCCAGGTAGTCTGTCCCGTCGAATGCATCGAGCTACATCCCCAATGGCATGAGGGCCAGGAAGCCCTGATGGCCAAATACCATCGCCTGACGGCGCCGCGCTGATCCCACGCCCCGCCGTCCGCATGGCATCTCCCGACTCGCTCCTGCCCGCCGCCCGTTCCGGCGATATTTCCTCGTCCGCCATCGTCGCCGGCCTGGTTGCCACGCTGGTCGGTTTCGGTGGCACTGCGGTGCTGATGGTGCAGGCGGGCCATAGCGCCGGCCTGGATGCCGCTCATATCGGATCGTGGCTGGGATCGATCTGCCTGGCGCTGGGCCTGGCAGGCGCATGGCTGAGTCTGCGCCTGCGCGCGCCCGTCGTGCTGGCCTGGTCCACCCCCGGTGCGGCCCTGTTGATCAGCGCGCTGGTTGGCGTGCCCTTCGGTGAAGCCGTCGGCGCCTTCGTGCTCGCGGCGCTGTTGGGCCTGGTCTGCGGCCTGCTCGGCTGGGTCGATCCCATCGCCCGCCGCATTCCTCCCCAGATCGCCGCGGCCATGCTGGCAGGCGTTCTTTTGAATTTCGGCATCGGTGTGTTCGGCGCCATGGGCCAGCAAGCGTGGCTCGTCATTCCCATGGGCCTGGCCTATCTGCTTTGCAAGCGCTGGGCGCCGCGCTACGCCATTCTTACCGTGCTCGCCTGCGGCATCGCCATCGCGGCCGCGCGCGGGCTGGTGCGCTTCGATGCCGATGCCTGGCAATTGACCCACTTCGTCTGGACCACACCCGAGTTCACGTGGCGCGCGGCTGTCAGCCTCGCCCTGCCCTTGTTCGTGGTGGCGATGGCGTCGCAGAATCTTCCCGGCCTGGCCATCCTGCAGGCCGCCGGCTATCGCCTGCCCGCCTCGCGCATCATCGCCGTCACCAGCGGCGTGGGCCTGGTGGCCGCGCCCTTCGGCGCGCACAGCATCACGCTGGCCGCCATCACCGCCGCGATCTGCTCGGGCAAGGAATCCCATCCGGATCCCAAGCGACGCTACGTCGCGGGCATCACCTACGGCATCGCCTATGTGGTCTTGAGCGTGGCGGCAGGCGCCGTCGCGGTGTTCTTCCAGGCCTTGCCCCCGGCGCTCATCGCGGCGCTGGCGGGACTGGCCTTGCTCAGTCCCATCATGGGTGGTCTGTCCAGCGCCATGCAGCAAGCGGAAGGTCGCGAGGCCGCCCTGATCACCGTGCTGGCCACGGCGTCCGGCATGAGCTTCTGGGGCATCGGTTCGGCCTTCTGGGGCCTGGCCGCCGGCCTGGTGGCCCATGGGCTGCTGGCGCCGCGCCGCGCGCGTTGATCGAAGCACCCAGGGCGCGGCGAAGGTCAGCCGCTTATTCCGGCCAGTCGAAGGGCCCCATCTCCGGATGGACTTTCATCAGACGGCAAGGGATGCCGGCGAAGTTGGACACCCAGGCGGCCGCCAGCTCACCCTCGTCCACCACGTCCACGGCCTGCGTGCCGACCAGGATGGCTTCACGCACGCTGTCGTCATCTTCGATAACGTCGAGCGGGATGTCGATGCGCAACATGCCCGGCGCGCGCAGCACCAGATAGCCGAAGCGCAACTCCACCGTGATCTCGCCCAGGCGCGGACAGATGCCGCGCGTCAGCCACTGGCCGCCCGAATGCACCAGCAGCCAGCGCCGATCGTAGTCGGCCGCTTGCGGATTGTCGGTGCCGCCGCAGTGGGCCACCGGATGATAAATACCTTCGCTCACTTGCCCCTCGCTCATTTCCCGGTAATCCCTTTCAGCACTTTGCCGATATCCTTGAGTCGTTCATCCGACTTGCCGTTCTTCTTCAACACGTCCTTCAGCCCACGCTGCAAGAGGCGACCGGCCAGATCACCGGCCATGGCGCGCCAATCGATGCGGTAGCTGAGGCGGTCGTAAGTCCCCTGCACGTGCACCGGCACGGCCAGGCCGCGCAGCTCGTCCAGCCCTTCGCCCTTGGGCGGCGCATCGGCGATGCGGATCTGCGCCACCAGGTCGACGGTGTCCGTGCCCACATTGATGGTCGCGGGCGAGCCCTGGGTCACGCGCAACAAGGGCGAGACCAGTTCCAGCTGCTTGAAGGTACCCACGCCGTTGACGAAAGCGAGATCCGCGTCCAGACGCGAGAAATCGGTTTCGCTTGCCGCGTCGGCCTGCACTTCGGTGCTGTCTTCGTGCTTGCCGGACAACACCAGCGCCTTGACGTCACGCAGGACCTTGCCGACGTTGATGCCTTTGACGCTGCCATTGCGCAGCCGCACTTGCGTGCCGCCGGACAGCTGACGCTTGAAGGCCTGCGCATCGGCGCCGGCGGTCTTCAGATCCACCGCCACGTCGCCGGTGCCGGTCAGCGACTGCCGGCCGGTCGCATCGACCAGCAAGGTGCCGACGTTGACGCCGTTCAGGTTCAGGCGCGCGCTGACGGCGTTGTCATGGGCGGCGTCGAGCGATACGGCGCCCGCCAGCTTGCCGCCGTACAAACCGGCCGACAGGCCGCTGAGGTCCAGCTTGCCCTGGGCCAGCGCAATCTTGCCGCTGACCGCCTCGGCGTGCAGGCCGCGCGCGACCAGCTTGCCGATGGAAACGGTGCCCTTGGCGGTGACGCCGATCAATCCGCTGAAATCCATGGGTGCATCCGCGGGCTTCTTGTCCGCCGCGTTTTTGTCCGCGGCGCTCTTGTCCGCCGCGGCAGCCGGGCTCGCCGGCGCCTGCACGACACCCTGCCCCGCCCCGGTCTTGTCCGCGACGGGCGCCTGCGGCACCTCGAGCGCCGCGCCGCCAGCCGGAGCCAGCTTGTCCAGGTCCAGCAGATCGACCGCCAGCGCGAACGTGATGGCGGGCTGCGCGGTCAATTGCGCGATGCTGGCTTTCAGATCGAAATTGCCGCCTTCCAGTTGCGCCTTGATGGCGGCCTCGCCAACGTTCTTGGCAAGATCGGCGCTGATGGCTCCCGACAAGGGGATCTGCATGGCGCCCTGCGGCAGGCCGGGATCCGTGATGGCGATATTGCCTTGCAGGCCCGCCAGGGCGCCGGCGCGCTGGACCAGATTCAGGGTCAGCGGCGACGCCAGGTTGATGGCGACGGTGCGCCCGCCAGGCTTGCCGGCCGGGTTGGTTGCCAGGGTGGCGTCCACCTTGACCTCGTCAACCGTCAGCGCGGCGGCGTTGCCGCCTATGCCTTTGAGGCCGAAGCGGATATCCGTGCTGTCGCTGCCGTTCAGGCGCAGCCGCCCGCCCACCGTCGCGCCGCTGGCGCCCGCGGGCGATACGCGCAAGGCCGGCGCATCCAGGGCCAGCTCGAAAGGGCCGCTGGAAGCTGAGCCTTTGGCGCGCACCGTCAGCTTGTCCACGCGGACTTCATGCCGGGCGGGATCGAACATCAAAGCTGGCGCCGCGATGCTGGCCTCGACGTTGGTCAGGGGCCGTTCCGGATCGCGCAGATCGCCGTCGAACACCAGCTCCAGCCCGGCCGCGTCCAGCTTGCCGCCATCGAAGCCCAGTTTGCCGCGCGCCGTGAGGGACTTGGCCTGGGCGTCGCCCAGGCGGCCGCTCAAGCGCAGGTTCATGTCCTCGGCGGCGTAGCTGGGGCCGGCCGGATTCAGGCTCAACCTGGCTTGTCCGGCGAGATCCGCGTCCAAGGCCGGCACCGTCCCCTGCAGATGGGCGGACAGCTTGACCGGGAAAGGCTTGTCGTAGGTAACACGGCCCGTCGTCGCGTCCAGCTGCGTCACGGCCAGGGCCAGGCCGGCCCGCTCGTCCTGCAACTGCAATTCGCCGTCCTTCAGGTCGACACCGGCGATGTCGATACGCATCCCGCCGACCATGGGTGACGCGCCGCCAGCTTGCGCCGCGGCCTGCCCCAGGCCGGAGACGGCGCCGGCGGTTGCCTGGGCGGCCCCGGGAGCATCCGGCGCGGCGCCCGCTGGCGTTGCGGCCGGCGGCGTCGCGCCCTGGCCCGCGCCGCTGGCGGCATCCGCCACTGGCGGAGCCGCGTGGGCGCCGCCGATCAGATCCTGGAAGTTGAAGCGGCCCTGCTGGTCGCGCACGATGCGCGCCTTGACGCCGCTGACGGTCAGGTGATCGACCACCAGCGTCTTCGACAAAAGCGGCCAGATGGCCACGGAGATCTTGGCGTCCTCGACCGACGCGAACAGCTCGTCACGCCCGGGTTCGGTCAAGGACACGCCCTGCAGGGTCAGGCCCAGCGAGGGAAACAGGGTCATGTCGATGTCGCCATCGATGATCAGCGTGCGGTGAAAGCGCTGGCTGACCATCTCCTGCAGCCGTGCCTTATAGGCATTGGGGTCGAATGTCAGGACGAACACCGCCGCGGCGGCCACCACGACCACCACCAAAATAACCAAGGCCAATACGATGCGTTTGATCCAAGTCTTCATCGGCTCTGTTTTAAACCCGGACAATAGTCCCTGTTCCCTGCCCAAATGACGCGCGGCCATACCGGCCGCGGAAAAAGGGTATCGTAACAAATCGGCCCACGTGATTCGGTCATAGTGGCATCTGTTTCCAGTGCCTGGCACTACTGAAGATGGCTCTGGCTCTTGCAGCGGATAGCTGGATGAAAAAAACCATCGTTGCCTGCGTGATTCTCGTGGCCGTCGTGGCCGCTGGTCTGTGGATGTGGTTGCGTCCCGCCCCCGACGATAGTCTTATCACCCTTTATGGCAACGTCGACATCCGCCAGGTGTCCCTGGCCTTCGAAGGCAGTGAACGGGTCCGCGAAGTCCGCGTGGAAGAAGGCGACAAGATCAAGGCCGGCCAGGTGCTGGCGGTGCTGGACACCCGCACCTTGACCCTGCAGCTGGCGCAAGTGCGCGCCCAGACCGAGGCGCAGCAGCAGGCGCTGGACCGCCTGCGCAACGGCACCCGGCCCGAAGAAGTGGAACAATCGAAAGCCCAGGCCGGCGCCGCCGAAGCCCAGGCGGAACTGGCCGCGCAGCAGCTGCGGCGCCTGCGTGGGGTGGCCGCCGACACCAATGGCCGCGGCGTCAGCAAACAGGACATCGACAATGCGGTGGCGCAGTTGCGCGTCGCCCAGGCCAACCTGGAAGATCGCCGCAAGTCACTGAAGCTGGCGCAGATCGGGCCCCGGCAGGAAGACATCGCGCAAGCGCAGGCCAACCTGCGCGCCGCCGACGCCCAGGCCGCGCTGCTGCAACACCAGATCGATCTAGGCCAGTTGAAGGCGCCGCGTGACGGCATCGTGCGCGCGCGGCTGCTGGAACCGGGCGACATGGCGTCGCCGCAGCGGCCGGTGTACACGGTGGCGCTGACCGATCCCAAATGGGTGCGCGCCTATGTCAACGAAACCCAGCTGGGTTTCGTGCGCGGCGGCATGGAAGCGCAGGTGTCCACCGACGCATCCGGCAAACGCACCCTGCCCGGACGCGTCGGCTACATCTCGTCGGTTGCCGAGTTCACGCCCAAGAGCGTACAGACCGAGGAACTGCGTACCGACCTGGTCTACGAGATCCGCGTGCTGGTGGACGACCCGCGCGACGAGCTGCGCCTGGGCATGCCGGCCACGGTGGTGTTGCAGCGGCAGGGCGACGCGCCCGCACAGCGCTGATGACGGCCGCCGCCCAGGCGCAGGCGCCGGCCAGCGACTCGTCCGAGTATGCGGTCGATGCAAGCGGCATCCATAAACGCTTCTACGAAAAGGAAGCCCGCCGCCATGTGCAGGCCTTGGCGGATGTGTCGCTGCGCGTGCGCGCCGGCGCACTGACCGCGCTGGTCGGCCCGGATGGCGCGGGCAAGACCACGTTCCTGCGCCTGACCGCCGGCCTGATGCATCCGGACAGCGGCGCCCTGCGCGTCCTGGGCCTGGACGCCGCCAAACAGCCGCAAGCCATCCAGAACCGCATCAGCTACATGCCGCAGCGCTTCGGCCTTTATGAAGATCTGAGCGTGCAGGAGAACCTGGACCTGTACGCCGATCTGCATGGCGTGCCCCGGCAGGAACGGCGCGAACGCTACGACCGGCTGCTGGATATGACCGACCTGGCGCGCTTCACCGCGCGGCCGGCCGGCAAGCTGTCCGGCGGCATGAAGCAGAAGCTGGGCCTGGCCTGCACCCTGGTGCGCTCACCCGACCTGCTTTTGCTGGACGAGCCCACCGTGGGGGTGGACCCGCTGTCACGCCGCGAGCTGTGGGAAATCGTGCAGCAGCTGGTCGAGGCGGAAGGCTTGTCCGTGCTGATGACGACCGCTTATCTGGACGAAGCGGAACGCTGCGGCGACGTGTACGTGCTGCACGAAGGGCAGGTCCTGGCGGCCGGCCAGCCCCAGGACATCAGCCGTCACGCGGACGGCCGCTGCTTCGTGGTGACGCCCCCGGACGGCGCGCACGCGCGTGAACTGCAGGCGGACCTGCTCGATCGCACGGACAAGGTGATCGACGCGGTGCCCCACGGCGGCGAGGTGCGCCTGATCGTGCGCGAGCCGGACATGGCCGGCCAGCTGGGACTGCCCGCCGACCGCCTGCGGCCGGTGGATGCCAGGCTGGAGGATGGCTTCATGGTGCTGCTGCGCACGCTCAACGGCAAGACGCGGCAGGAGGACGCGGCCACGGCGTCGGAGGCATCAGCGGCGGACAGCCCCGCGGGCCGTGAGAGCGCGTCGGCAGCCAGCCAGCCCAACGCCCGCGCTGGCCACGCCGCCGACAACGGCAACGGCAATGGCAATAGCAACGGCAACGCCACCGGCCCGGCCATCGAAGTCCGCGATCTGGTGCGCAAGTTCGGCGACTTCACGGCCGTGGATCGCACCACGTTCAGCGTCGCGCGGGGCGAAATCTTCGGCCTGCTGGGCCCTAACGGCGCCGGCAAGACCACCACCTTCCGCATGCTGTGCGGCCTGTTGCCCGCCAGCAGCGGCTACGCCCAGGTGGCCGGCCTGGACATGCGCCGCGCGCGCGCGCAGGCCCGCCGCCGCATCGGCTATGTATCGCAGAAATTCGCCCTGTACGGCAATCTGTCCGCGTATGAAAACCTGCGTTTCTTCGGTGGCGCCTACGGCTTGTTCGGCAGCCGCCTGCACGCGCGCATCACCGAAGTGGCCGACCAGTTCGCGCTGTCCGATCTGCTGCGGATGCCGGCCGGCCACCTGCCCGGCGGCGTCAAGCAGCGGCTGGCCATGGCCGTCGGCCTGCTGCACGAACCGGAAATCCTGTTCCTCGATGAACCCACCAGCGGCGCCGATCCCCTGGCGCGGCGCGCGTTCTGGCGCCGCATCACCGCCCTGGCCGAAACCGGCACGACCATCGTCATCACCACCCATTTCATGGAGGAAGCGGAGTACTGCGACCGCATCGTCATCCAGGACGCGGGCCAGTTGCTGGCCTTGGGCACCCCCGCCGAAGTCCGCGCGCAGGCCGGCGAGACCACGGACCGCAAGCTGGACATGGAGCAGGCCTTCATCGGCATCGTCGAGCAGGCACGCGCCAAACGGCGCGCGCCCGCGGAGGGAGCCTCGTCATGACCGCGCCGACGCACGCCCAGGGCGGCTTCTGGCGCCGCCTCTGGTCCCTGACTCGCAAGGAATTCCGCCAGCTGATGCGCGACCGCAGCAACATGCTGATCGGCGTGGGCCTGCCCATCGTGCTGATCCTGATCTTCGGCTACGGGCTGTCGCTGGACGTCAAGAACGCCGACGTCGTGGTGGTGATGGAAGACAGCTCGCCGCCCGCCTATGAAATCCAGGCCGCGCTGGAGCATTCGCCCTTCATCACCACGCGCACCGTGCGCAGCCTGCAGGAAGGCCGCCGCCTGATGAATGTGCAAAGGGCCGATGCCCTGCTGCTCATCCCCAGCGACTTCGCCCGTCACCTGGCCGCCGGCGACGCCAAACTGCAAACGTTGATGCAAGGCAGCGACCCCAGCCGCGCCGTCGTCGTACAGGGCTATGTGGAAGGCGCCGTGGCGACGTGGATGCAGAAACGCCAGGCCCGTGGCGAAGCGCCCGGCGCGCAAGCCGGCAGCGTGGTGGTGGTCGACCGTCTGTGGTTCAACGCCGCCAACGACAGCACCTGGTATCTGGTGCCCGGCCTCATCGTGTTGATCATGACCTTGATCGGCACCTTCCTGACCGCCTTGGTGATGGCGCGCGAATGGGAACGCGGCACCCTGGAGGCGCTGTTCGTCACCCCCGTGCGTCCGGTGGAAATTCTCATCGCCAAGATCATCCCCTACTTCGGCGTGGGCCTGCTGGGCCTGGCCCTGTGCCTGCTGGCGGCGCGGCTGCTGTTCGACGTGCCCATCCACGGCTCCATGTTCGCCCTGCTGCTGGGCTCCATGCTGTACATGTTCGTGGCCCTGGGCATCGGCCTGCTGATCTCGGCTTTCACCAAGAACCAGTTCCTGGCCAGCCAGATCGCCATCCTCGCCAGCTTCCTGCCGGCCATGATGCTGTCGGGCTTCGTGTTCGACCTGCGCAATGTCCCCGCCGCCGTCAACTTCATCGGGCACCTGCTGCCGGCCACGTATTTCATGGAGCTGGTGAAGTCCCTGTTCCTGGCCGGCAATTACTGGCCTTTGATCATCAAGGATTGCGCCATCCTGGCCGGCTACGCGGTCGTGCTGCTTGGACTGGCCCGCATCCTCACCCGCAAAAAGCTGGACTGACGACCATGGCTACCCTGCTCGCCTTCCTGCGCCACCTGGGCAATCTGTGCCAGAAGGAATTCCTGGCCATCCTGAAGGATCCCGCCAGCCGGGTCATCCTGGTGGTGCCTCCCCTGCTGCAAAGTCTGCTGTTCGGCTATGGCGCGACCTTCGACCTGACCAACGTGCCCTACGCGGTGGTCGACCAGAGCCGCAGCCAGGAGTCGACCGAGCTGCTGGCCCGGCTGGACGGCACCGGCGTCTTCCACCGGGTGGCCACCTTGCAGTCGTCGGCGCAGATCGCGCCGGTGATCGATGCCGGCGACGCCTTGCTGGTGCTGCAATTCGGCGCGGATTTCGCCAACAATCTGGCGGCCGGCACGCCCGCGCCCTTGCAGGTCATCCTGGATGGCCGCAACTCCACCACCGCGGGCACGGCAGCCGGGCAGATCCGCGCCGTGGTGGCCGCGTTCAACGCCAGCCAGGCGGGCCTGGCGACGCCGCCGGTCACCATCGTCCCGCGCACCTGGTTCAACCCCAACCAGGAAACGCGCTGGAGCATATTGCCGGGCCTGATCGCGGGCCTCAGCATGATGCAGACCATGATGCTGGCGGCGCTGTCCGTGGCGCGCGAACGCGAACAAGGCACGTTCGACCAGTTGCTGGTCACGCCGTACACGCCGCTGGAAATCATGATCGGCAAGGCCTTGCCGTCGATCGCCATCGGCCTGCTGCAATCGGCCCTGATCCTGCTGGTGTCGCTGTTCTGGTTCCAGATACCCATGGCCGGGCACGTGCTGACACTGGCCGCCGGCCTGCTCGGCTTCACCATCGCCGTGGTCGGCATCGGCCTGTCGGTGTCCGCCGTGTCGGCCAATATGCAGCAGGCCATGCTGTACACCTTCGTGCTGCTGATGCCGCTGGTGCTGTTGTCCGGACTGGCCACGCCGGTCAAGAACATGCCGCAAGCCATGCAGATCGCCACCTATGCCAACCCGCTACGCTTCGCCATCGATCTGGTGCGGCGGGTGTACCTGGAAGGAGCGGGGCTGCAGGCGGTCTGGACCGATTTCATTCCTTTCGCCTGCATCGCCGCGCTGACCCTGCCGCTGGCCGCCTGGCTGTTCCGCCACAAGCTGGCCTAGGGCCTGTGAACACTGGCCCTGAGGGAGACTCATGAAACCACGCCACCTGATTCCCGTACTCTGCCTGTTGTCCGGCTGCGCCGTCGGCCCGAACTTCCAGGCGCCGGCCCCCGCCGCGCCGGATGACTGGACCGCGTGGCGCAGCGGCGACCCGGCGCTGACGGCCGGCCTGGCCGTGGGCACCGCGCCGCTGCCGGCGGACTGGTGGACCCGGTTCCAGGACCCCGTGCTGGACCAGTTGCAGCAGCGTGCCGTCACGGCCAGCCCGGACCTGCGCGCCGCGGCCCTGCGCTTTGCCCAGAGCCGTGCCCAACGCGATACGGTGGCGGCGCAACGCGGGCCGGCGGTCAATGCCAACGCGGCGATACAGCGGCAACGCACCAGCGAATACAACGCGGGCACGCGCCTGCTGGATCTGGTGGCGCCCGAGCAGCGCGACGAGCTGGCGCGCGAATTGAGCTCGCCCTACACGAACTACCAGGCCGGTTTCGATGCATCGTGGGAAGTGGACCTGTGGGGCCATGTGGCCCGGTCCGTGGAAGCCGCCGATGCCGACACCAACGCTGCCGCCGCGATGCTGCAGGACATGCGCCTGACGGTGGCCAGCGAAGTGGCGCGCGCTTATTTTGAACTACGTCTGGCGCAGCGCCAGCGGGCGATCGTCGAGCGCGACATCGGCGTGGCAGGGGATACGCTGGATCTGATCCGGGCGCGGGCGCGCGGCGGCTTGATCGACGACTTCGACGTGACGCGCCAGCGCACGCAACTGGCGGATCTGCAATCGCGCCTGCCCGGCCTGCAGGCCCAGGAAGCCAGCGCCATCAACCAGATCGGTGTGCTGACCGGCGCGCGGCCGGGAGAGTTGACGGCGTTGCTGGCCAAGCCTTTGCCTGACACGTATTCGGCCCTGCCGGATCTGAGCCTGGGCCTGCCGTCGCAGGTGGCGCTGAACCGGCCCGACATCCGTACCGCGGAATATCGCCTGCATGCGGCCACCGCGGACATCGGCATTGCCACGGCCGATCTGTACCCGCGCATCGTGCTGGGGGCGAGTTTCGGCTACGACTCCTACCAGGGCCACCGCTTCGGCGAATGGGGCACGCGCAACTGGCAGGTCGGGCCCACGTTGAGCCTGCCGATCTTCGACATGGGCCGGCGCCGGTCCGTCGTGGTGTTGCGTGAATTGCAGCAGCAGGAAGCCGCGGTCAATTACCAGCGCACCATCTTGAAGGCCTGGCAGGAGATCGACGATGCGCTCACGGCTTACAGCGCCGAGCGCCAGCGCAATGTCCGCCTGCGTGAGAAAGCCGCCAGCAGCGCAGACGCCTACGCGCTGGCTCGCGCCCGCTATGCCCGCGGCATGACCGACCTGCTGGCCCAGCTGGACGCCGAGCGCGGCGACCTGCAAGCCCGCAGCGACCTGGCCGACAGCGACAGCCGCCTGCGCATGGACCTGGTCGCCATCTACAAGGCCGTGGGCGGCGGCGCACTTACGAATGAATCTACCGGCCGTATTCCGGAGAATTAGCAAGAACCCGGTCCCATCGGGGACACCGCGGAGCCGGGTCCCCCGGTCCGCCGGTGTCGCCCCCTGGGGGGCCACGCGCAGCGTGGTACGGGGGGGCCTAGCCTGCAAGGCGAACTAGCACCTTGCCAAAGTTGCGGCCCTTCAGCATCCCCATGAAGGCTTGCGGCGCGCTGTCCAGCCCCTCGCTGATATCTTCGCGGTGGTAGATGGAGCCGTCCCGCAGGCCGGCGCCGACCTCGCGCAGGAAATCCTCGCGATAGGACTCCAGGTCGTAGTTGATGAAGCCGCGTAGGGTCAGGCGTTTGGTCAACACGCCCCGCATCAGGCCCGGCACCGTCAGGTCGCCAGTGTCCTTGCGGGTGCCGTTGTAGTCGGCGATCAAGCCGCAAACGGGAATACGGGCGAAGGGATTCAGCAGCGGGAACACCGCGTCCCACACCGCGCCGCCGACGTTTTCAAAATAGACGTCGATGCCGTCGGGGCACGCGGCGGCCAGGGCCTGCGCCATGTCTTCCCGCCGGTGGTCGATCACCGCATCGAAGCCAAGCTCGTTCTTCACGTACGCGCATTTGTCGGCGCCGCCGGCGATGCCCACGGCGCGCGCGCCGTCCCGCTTGGCCAATTGCCCCACCAGGGATCCGACTGGACCACTGGCCGCGGCCACCACCACTGTCTCACCGGCACGCGGCCGGCCGATTTCACGCAGGCCAGCGAACGCGGTGAAGCCGGGCATGCCCAGCACGCCCAGGCGCGTCTCGATCGGCGCCGTGGCGGGATCGATCTTCACCAGGCCCTTGGCATCCATCACGGCATGCGTCGTCCATCCCGCGTGCGCCAGGACGAGATCCCCCACCGCATGGGCGGGCGATGCGCTGGCCAGCACGCGCGCCACCACCTCCCCGACGATGGTCTGGCCCGGCGCGACGCTGGGCGCGTAAGACTTGGCGTCGCTCATGCGGCCACGCATATAGGGGTCGAGCGAAAGATAGAGGCATTCCAGCAAGACCTGGCCCGGGGCAGGTTCGCCCGGCGCGAAGCTTTCACTGCGGAAGTCCGAGTCCTTGGGCTCGCCTTGCGGGCGAGCGGCCAGAACGATGCGACGAGCCTGAATGGGTGTGGGCATTGTGGTCTCCTGTCTGTGTGGATCGAACGACCCCGACCCGCCATCTTATAAGCGAAGGCGTTCCATGCCTGGGGATAACGCGGCCGCGTCAGGGTTATCAACACTTTGTGTGGAAAAGCCCCGGGATATCCATGGGACAGCCAGGGGAGAAAGCGGAAATAGCCTTGCCGTTCAAGGACTTGGGATGCGCTGCTCGAAAACGTCGCAAGTGGGCACACAAACGCCTCCGAGTGGCCGAATCCGGTAGCTTGAGCCCGGATCGGACCGTTCGTCGAGCACTTGTCCCCACTTCGCCTGAAAATGGGGCTTATCCCCAGCCCAGTCGACGGGCCGTCACAAGGTTATCAACACTTTGTGTGGAAAAGCCCAGGGATATGTATGGGACAGCTTTGGGACAAGCCCCAAAATGCCTTGCGCATCAAGGACTTGATTCCATATGCTCGAAAACGTCCCAAGTTGGCGATGGAAGCCCGGCGGGCAGGCACATCGCGACGCAATCGGTCAAAAAATGCGCACCAGTCCGGCTTATCAACAATTAATGTGGACAAGCTTAGGGATAGCCTGGTGAGAGCCTGGATTAACCGTTACCGATCAATGACTTGAAACATGGTGCTCGCTAAACACGCAGACTGCGCCTGGAACGGTCAGACCGCCCAGCGCGATGCGGTGCCCGCCAGCGTCGCCCGGATCTGTTCGACCTCGGAAGCCAGCATATTGGCCACCGTGCCGCCGCCCGACAGCCCCGCGTAGTCCTGGGGGCCGCCGCGCGCATAGGGCGCCAGGCGCCGCACCGATCCTGACTTGAGCGCCCGCGCCATGCCGTACAGCGTGTCGCTGATGCGTCCGCCACTGGCGGGCCGCAAGCCGGCCGGCGGCACCACCGGCGCACCCGCCGCGTCGACCGGACGGTCTACCGTGGCGGTGGACAGGATCTCCAGGCAGCTGATGACGATCCGTAAGCTGCGCTGCACGCTCTCCAGCTTGGCCACCGGCATGTGCACCTCCTTGGACACGGAGGGAATCATCGAACGCAGCTGCACCAGGGCGCTGCCCAGGCGCGCCATTTCCTTCAGGTGCTCTTCGTTGGAGATCGGCTCTTGCAGCGTGATGCGTTCGTAGACCCTTGCGGAGCCCCGCAGGGCGTCGGCCAGCTTGAAGCGCCACGAGTAGGTGGCATAGAGCGGCAGGGCGAAGGACAGCAACAGCGCCACCACGATGCCGATGAACACATTGATCGCGCGCCAGAGGCCTTCGTCGAATTGATTCTCGCCGTGGCCGGCCACGATGACCAGGGTCACCGCCGACAGCAGCGCGATATAGCCGCCCTTGCCGATGGCGTGATACGCGCAGACGCCGCAGCCCACCGCCATCAGCAGATAGGTCAGGGGGAACAGCCCCAGATAGGACTGTTGCAGGATGATCAGCAGGCCGTAGACGGCGCCGATGATGGTGCCCAGCGCGCGTTCCGCCGCCCGCTTGCGGATGTTGCCGTGGTGCTGCAGGCCGCCGATCACGATGATCAGAGAGATGGTCGACCATTCCCCGTGCGGCAGCTGCGCGATGGAATTGAAGATGATGGTGAGCAGGATACCCACCGCGACGCGGATGGCGTGGATGAGTTTGGCGTACTGATAGCGCCGATGGGGATCCATCAGCGGGCGGACCATCCGGCGCGCGAAGCGCATGGACCGGATTACCAAGGGGTGAGTCGTCATGTTCGGGTAAAGCAATTTAGCGGATAAGGACGGTTCCGTCTGACGCGGCACCTGTGGCTATCTTCGCACGCGGCCCGGGGGTGACCAAGCTCGACACACCCGCACGCGGATTTGGCGTGGTTTAAACGCACCACGGTGAAAATCAAAAGACGGGTCCGCCCTCGATTAGTGCACAGCGTGGGGCACCCGTGCACCAGTGCGTGCCACGCACACGCGCCCGGACTGCACGAGGGGGGCTTCCTTGCCGCCGTGCGTGCGGCTTGCCACGTCCATTTCCCCAGGGAAACGCCCTTGCGCCGGCCCCCATGCCCGGCAATTGGCATGGACATTGCTTTTATCCAAACACATGCCGGCTCGTGCCGGCTATCCGCAACGACAAGCAAGACAGGCAAAGGCGCCTTGGACCCACGTGGTTCGAGGTGCCTTTTTGTTTTGTGTTTGCGGCTTGGGCAACATCAGAAAGGCGAGCGATTCATGACAGCACCATCTACTGACCCAGACCGTCCCATCCTGGCCATCGTCGGCCACGGCATGGTGGCGCACCACTGCATCGAGCAATTGGTGGCCAATGGCGCGCTGGCGCGATACCGCATCGACATCTACGGCGAAGAGTCCCTGCCCGCCTACGATCGCGTGCACCTGTCCGAATACTTCGCCGGCCGCGATGCCGCGTCACTGCGCCTGGGCAGCGAGGCCGATTATCAACACGAGGGCCTGGCCCTGCACCTTGGCGTGAAGGTTACGGCACTGGATCGCGCGGCACATACGCTGGTCACCAGCGCCGGCCCCCGCCGCTATGACAAGCTGATCCTGGCCACGGGCTCCTATCCCTTCGTCCCGCCGGTCGACGGCGCGGCGGATACCTCGCGCCTGGTCTATCGCACCCTGGCGGACCTGGACGAGATTCGCGCCGCCGCGGCGGGCGCGCGCCGTGGCGTGGTGGTGGGCGGCGGCCTGCTGGGCCTGGAAGCCGCCAACGCGCTGCGCCAGCTGGGACTGGAGGCACACGTGGTCGAGTTTGCCCCACGGCTGATGCCCGCACAGCTCGATGCGGAAGGCAGCGCCGCGCTGCGCGCCCGCATCGAAGCCCTGGGCGTGCATGTGCACCTGTCCTGTGCCACCGAGTCGATCAAGGCCGGGCAGCGCTATCGCCATCGCATGAACTTCGTCGGCGGCGAAGCGCTGGAAACGGACCTGGTGGTGTTCTCCGCCGGCATCCGGCCGCGTGATGAATTGCCCAAGCTGAGCGGCCTGGCCATGGGCGCGCGCGGCGGCGTGGCCATCGATGGGTCCTGCCGCAGCAGCGACCCCGACATCTACGCCATCGGCGAGTGCGCCGTCTGGGAAGGCCAGGTCTTCGGCCTGGTGGCGCCGGGTTACCAGATGGCGCGCGCGGCGGCCTCGCAGCTGTGCGGCGACGGCAGCGTGCGCTTCCAGGGCGCCGACATGTCGACAAAATTAAAGCTGCTGGGCGTGGACGTGGGTTCCATCGGCGACGCGCATGGCGTCACGCCGGGCGCGCGCAGCTATCGCTACGTTGACGAAGCGGGCGCCAGCTATCGGCGCGTGGTGGTGTCCGAGGACGGCAAACGCATCCTGGGCGCCATCCTGGTCGGCGACAACAGCTACTACGACACGCTGCTGCAATACACGGTCAACAGCATGGCCGCGCCGGCCGAACCGGCCAGCCTGATCCTGCCCAGCACCGGCGGCGCGCCCCTTCTTGGCGCAGATGCCCTCCCGGACAGCGCCACCATCTGCTCCTGCCACAACGTCAGCAAGGGCGCGGTGTGCGGCGCCATCGACGCCGGCTGCGCCACCTTGGGCGACGTCAAGTCCTGCACCAAGGCGTCGACGGGTTGTGGCGGTTGCACCGCCCTGCTCAAGCAGGTCTTCGAGCACGAGCTGACCCGCCGTGGCGTCAAGGTCGACAAGAGCTTGTGCGAACACTTCGCCTACACCCGCCAGGAGCTCTACAGCCTGGTCCGCGTCGGCGCCATCGATTCCTTCGATGAACTGCTGCACCGGCATGGGCGCGGCAGCATAGGCTGCGACATCTGCAAACCCGTGGTGGCGTCCATTCTGGCGTCGTGCTGGAACAAGGCGATCCAGGATCCCAAACGCGTGGTCCTGCAAGACACCAACGACATGTTCATGGCGAACATGCAGAAGAACGGCACTTACTCCGTAGTGCCGCGCATCGCCGGAGGCGAGATCACGCCCGACAAGCTGGTGGCCCTGGGCCGGATAGGCCAGAAATACGGCCTCTACACCAAGATCACCGGCGGCCAGCGCATCGACTTCTTCGGCGCGCAATTGCATGAGCTGCCCGACATCTGGAGCGAACTGATCGAGGCCGGCTTCGAAACCGGCCACGCCTACGGCAAGTCCACCCGCACCGTGAAATCCTGCGTCGGCAGCACCTGGTGCCGCTATGGCGTGCAGGACAGCGTCAAGATGGCCCTGACCCTGGAGAATCGCTACAAGGGCCTGCGCGCGCCTCACAAGCTGAAGTTCGCCGTGTCCGGCTGCACCCGCGAATGCGCCGAAGCGCAGAGCAAGGACATCGGGGTCATCGCCACGGAACGCGGCTGGAATCTGTATGTGTGCGGCAACGGCGGCATGCGGCCGCGCCACGCGGAGCTGTTCGCCACCGACCTCGACGACGCCGGTCTGCTCAGCACCATCGACCGCCTGCTCATGTTCTACATCCGCACCGCCGACAAGCTGCAAAGAACGTCGGTGTGGCGCGAATCGCTTGAGGGCGGCCTGGATTACCTGAAAGAAGTGATCCTGGAAGACAGCCTGGGCCTGGGCGCCGAACTGGAAGCGCAGATGCAGGTCGTTGTCGACAACTACGAATGCGAGTGGGCCAACGCCCTGTCCGACCCTGAGAAACTCAAGCGCTTCCGCACCTTCGTCAATCAAAAAGGGGGCGATCCGGACATCGTCTTTGTCGATGAACGCGGCCAGAAGCGGCCGGCCGACATGCTGCTGCCTGCCGCGGCCACCGCGGAGCCGGATGCGGCGGCCGGCACCGGCGGCAAGAAAGTCATTCCCTTGATCGAGGAGTCCGTATCGTGAGCGCCCTGCCTGTTTCTGCCGCCGCCGGCTGGCGCCGGGTCTGCAAGCGCGCCGATTTGGTAGCCGGCTCGGGCGTCGTCGCGCTGGTCGACGGCGAGCAGATTGCCCTGTTTTATATCCCGGACGCTGCCCCTGCCGGAGCCGCGGTCTACGCCCTGGCCAACAAGGACCCCCAGTCCGGCGCGAATGTCATCGGCCGTGGCATCGTCGGTCACCTGGGCGGAGAGCTGGTCGTGGCGTCGCCCATGTACAAGCAGCACTTCCGCTTGCGCGATGGGCATTGCGTGGAAGACGCCGGGCAGGTCCTGCGCGTGTGGCCAGCAAGACTGGAGGGCGACGACGTCGACATTCTCATCGGCTGAGCCGAACCGCCCCGAATGCCCCGGCCTGCGTTAGCATGACGAGGTATTGGGGATCGGTTTCATGCAAAAGAAAAAACTCGCGCCACCGTTGCGCTTTCTGATGGCGGCCCGCCAGCGGGAATTGGGCCGGCTGGAGGCATTGACGGACCTCTCGCGGCTGGTCGACCTGATCAGCCAGCTGGTGCACAGCCTGCAAAAAGAACGCGGCTTGTCGAATGCCCTGCTCTGTGATGTCGGCGACACTTTGCTCGCGGAGGTCACGGCGCAGACCCGCGACAGCAGCGCCATCGAAAAGCACGTGCGCGAGGCCTGGGACCTGCTGGTCGATCCGGCAGGCCCGGCCGAGCACGCCAGCGTGCGCCTGCTGTCGTCCATCGCCCATGCCTTGCAACAGCTGGAGCAGCTGGAAACCCTGCGCGAGCAGGTGCAACGGCGCGCGATCGCCGCCGAAACCGCCACGGGGCGCTATATCGGCCTGATCGGCGCCTTGCTGGCCATCGTATTCGAACTGGCGGACTCCGCCATCGATGCCGATGTCACGCGCGCGCTGGTGGCGCTGCTCAATTTCATCCAGGGCAAGGAACTGTGCGGACAGGAACGCGCCTGTGGCGTAGTGGGTTTCCTGAACGGCTATTTCACCGAAGAGCGCAAGGCGCAGATGCAGACCCTGGTGCAGGCGCAGGAGCGTTGCTTCGATGCGTTCCGGGCCCATGGCGGCGCGGACAATGGCCAGGCCGATGCCCCGGCCTGGCAAAGCGTGCGTGAGCTGACGGAAACCCTGGCGCGCCTGCGCACGATCGCCGCGCGCACCAGCGTCGAGCAGCAGGTCGACCGCCAGTTGAGCGCGGCGTGGTTCGCCGCCGCCACCGCGCGCATCGACGCCATGCACCTGGTCGAGCGCGAACTGATCGAAGCGCTGGCGCGGCTGTGCCAGGCGCGCATCTCCTCCACCCGCGAAGAGCTGGCTGACCATCGCGTGCTGCTGGATCAGCTTTCCACCGCGGAGACCGGCGACGGCTCGGGCCGCGTCTTCAGCGTGCAGGCGCGGCCGTTGAATGCGCCGCCCGAGGACAATCTGGGCACCGGCCTGCAGGCGTCGGTGCTGGACATGCTGGCGCGCCAGACCGCGCGGCTGGCCGATTCCGAACACCAGCTGGCGCAGGCCCGCAAGGCTTTGGAAGAGCGCAAGTATGTCGAACGCGCCAAGTGGGTGCTGGTCGCCACCCTTGGCGTCACGGAAAAGGATGCCCACGACCAGCTTCAGAAGGCGGCGATGAACACCGGCCAGCCCCTGCACGTGGTGGCGCGCGAGGTCATAGAGCGTCTTGGCGGCAAGCGGGCGGAGCCGAAACGGCGTTGAACGCCACGGTGCCCGCCCGGGCGGCGGATTGACAGATCGCCGGCTTCCCGCGACGCTGGAGGGTCATCGTCGTCATGCAGGAGGCATGCCATGAGCGATACGCACAATCTGCAACGCTTCGTCGACGCCCAGGCGCCGGTCATCGACCAGGTATTGGAGGAGCTGCGCGATGGCAGGAAGCGCAGTCATTGGATGTGGTACGTCTTTCCCCAGTTGCGCGGGCTGGGCCACAGCGCCATGGCGCAGGCCTATGGCATCACTGGCCTGGACGAGGCGCGCGCCTATCTGGCGCATCCCGTGCTGGGCGCCAGGCTGCGCGAATGCGCGACCCTGGTGGCCGCCGTGCAGGGCAGCGGCATCCACGCGATATTCGGCTCACCCGACGATATGAAGTTCCGCTCCTGCATGACGCTGTTCTCTTACGCCGATCCCGGTGAGCAGGCGTTCCAGGAGTGCCTGCGCAAGTATTTCGGGGGCCAGGTGGATGCGCTGACCGAGGCACGACTGCGGCGCGAAGCTGGCCTATGATGGCGCCCATGCAGCCCGTCCCCTCCGCCATACTTGCCTTGCTTGCCGACCACCACGTGTTGACCCTGTCCGTCCAGGATGCGCAGGGGCCGTGGGCGTCGAGCGCGTTCTTCGTTTACGACCCGCGGGAAGTTGCTTTGGTTTTCCTGGGCAGCCTGGATACCCGGCACGCACGGGCCATCCGGGCCGATCCGCGTGTCGCCGGATGCGTGGCGGGCCAGCCCAGGGACATTTCCCAGATCCTCGGCCTGCAGTTCTCTGGTCGCGCGCGCCTGGTGGAAGACCAGGACGAGCAAGCGCGGATACTCGCGCTGTATCACGACCGCTTCCCCGAAACCCGCTCGGTTTCGTCCCCGGTATGGGTAGCTACCCTGGACGTGATGAAGCTCACGGACAACCGGGTGAAGTTCGGCAGCAAGACGCACTGGCGCCGCGCGGAGCCGTAAGTCCTGGAAGAGTGTCCCTGCTCGCGGCGGTTGATCGCTGACGCGCTATTGGAAAGAGTGTGAGATCGATGCGCCGCGGCCTTCGGTCAGGTCGACGGTGACACGGTAGGGGGGCAGGTCGGCATTCTTCACCAGGACGGAATGCTTGCCCGGGGGCAGTTTCAATTCCCGCAGTGGCGGGCTGATGCCACGGGATTTTCCATCGACGATGACCTCGCCCCAGGGGAGTACGTTCACTTTGACTGTGACGGGGGCCTTGGTGGCCGGGGCTGGTGCCGCCGGTGCGGGGGCGGCTGGCGCCACTGTTGGGGCCGCTGTCGAGGTTGCTGCCGGGGTCGCTGTCGACAGCGTGGCGAGCGGATCATGTACCGTCGCCGCCTCGGGCGCGGTGCGACGATCGGGGATAGGTTTGGCGCCGTTCAGGGTCGATGTCGCGATCACGGGTTGAGATGCGCTGGGCGCGGCAGGCAAGTCCGTACTGCTGCCTCCCGCGGCGGGCGTGGTGGTGGACGCCGCTGGCTGCCCTGCATCTGAAGGTGAAGCAGTGGGTGCATTGGCTGCGGCAGGTGCGTTGGATGCCGCAGGTGCATTTGCTCCGACAGCCGCGCTTGATGCGACAGGCGCATTCGATCCGGCAGCCGCGTTCGGGGCGACAGAAGTGTCCGATGCGGCAGGCGCGGGCGATGCACCAGACGCGCCAGATCCAGCGGGGGCCGTCGGTGTGGACGGCTGCCCCGACGACGCAGCCATCGGCGGCGCTGCGGGCTGTGACGCTGCCGTGGTGCTCGCGACCTTGGTAGAAGGCTCGTCGCCCTTGTTGAACCAAAGAAAGCCGGCAACCGCAAGGATTGCCACAACGAAGGCAATACCGAAGCCGGACGCGCGGCGCGATTTATCGCCCGACGGCGGAAGCGGAGTTTTCGAAGCGGCGGCGGCAGGCGTGGCCGCGGCACCCTCCTTGGGAACAGGAGCAGGCCGGGATGCAGGCACTGGCGTGGCAGTAGCTGCGGGCGCAGGCGCGGCCACGGGCGCTACGGCGGCAGGCGCGGCGACAACTGGTGCACCGGCGGCAGCAACCCGTGCAGCTTCCACACCCAAAGCTGCACCCGCGACGGCGACGGTGGCGCTTTCCTCCACGGCAACGACAGGCTCCTCAGCCGCGACCACCACCGGTGCCGCGACGAACGTAGGCACAGGCAGCATCAAACCATCATCGAACGCATCCAGGGACTGCGCCCGCAACGCGGGCACCATGGACAGGC